>NZ_CP096258.1:3210184-3852221 GCF_023205015.1 Providencia rettgeri
AAAGACAGCAAAACAGCGAGACCTAACGCCAAGCACAGTAAAACGCTACCAATTTCCGGGATCATGATGCGTTGTCCTTATAGGCAGCAGCTGGCCTGCGGTGGTTTTCCTGCATCGCTTTTTCAACTTCTGGCGGCGTGTAGTTTTCATCATGTTTCGCAAGGACTTCTTTCGCTAAAATATGATTATTCTCTTGTAATTCGCCTTGAACAACGACACCTTGCCCTTCTTTGAATAAGTCAGGCAAAATTCCGTGATAGCTGACGTCCACTTCACCTTCGGCATCATAAACCGTAAAAGTGATATTGACAGCATTAGAGACAGGGTCAGAATCGCGTACCACACTGCCTGGCATCACCATACCGCCAACGCGCAAACGTTGTCCAACTTCAGGAACTTGCTGAGTTTCCCGCTTACCGTAGAGGATTTCACCGGGGGTATAAAACAAGTCAATACTTGAGCGCAATGCGTAGAGAATCAATGCGAGGGTTAACCCCACGCCAACCAATATGGAACAGATCAACCAAAGTCGGTTACGACGACGAATATTCACACACCCTCCCTACGCGCTCTTGCTGCTTTTTGCCTGACTTCACGAGCTTGCTGTTGAATAATGGCATTTATTATCATTTTTCTTTGTATGTATGTATGCAAACAGAGTAACAAAATAGGTATTAATGTCAGCGCAACCGCCAGCCATACATAAAAACCATAGCCGCCCATCGCCCAAAACTCACTCCAAGATGCAAATGCGCTAGTCATGATTGATGTCCTTTTTTATTCACAATATCTAATACCCATGGGCGGTTACGTTCTAACATCAATAATTGGCTACGTAAACGGATCAACGTTAATGAGATAAAGAGAAATAGGTAACCAAGAATAGCTAAACGTAATGGGGTACGCATAGCTGGATCAATACTTTCTTGCATACGCGTTGAAGGTTGATGCAAGGTTTGCCACCATTCAACTGAATAATGAATGATAGGTAGGTTAATCACGCCAATTAAGACTAGAATCGCAGCGGCCTTGCCTGCGGTGCGACGATCATCAAAAGCATGCCATAAAGCGATAATCCCCACATACAGAAAAAATAGAATTAATTCAGAGGTTAAACGTGCATCCCATACCCACCATGCTCCCCACATGGGTTTACCCCATGTCGCTCCCGTAACCAATGCGATAAAGGTAAATACCGCCCCGACAGGCGCCATTGCCGCTATCGCCAACTCAGAGACTTTCATTTGCCATACGAGACCGACAAAAGCGGTGATTGCCATGGTGGCATAGATCCCCATTGACCACATTGCAGCAGGCACATGGATATACATAATACGATAACTTTGGCTTTGGACTTTATCGGTTGGCGCAAAACCAAATCCCCAAATCCATCCCACCGCTAAACAAATTACACTCAATATAATAAACCACGGTATTAGGCGCCCACATAGCCGATAAAGGTTGGCTGGAATGGCAAGTTGATGAAGCTTTTTCCACATAGTTTAATTACCCTGATTTATTATATTGTTAGTAAATGCTGCGTGACAGAATCATACAATACACATTACAAAAGCAAATATATTGATTTAACACAAATATAACTTAGGCTGATCATACTCAAACGCATAACCAGCCTATTTATTGGTCACTACTTATAATTCATCGGAATAACTCATCATAAAATGATTACCTTGAATTAAAAGCCAGGTTCAACTTCACGCATGTCTGGCAACTTATGGGCGATCCCTTTATGGCAATCAATACAGGTTTTGCCATCCGTGATGGCTTGGTCATGCATTTTAGCTGCAACCCCTTTTTGTGCCGTGAAGTCCATATATTCAAAGTTATGGCAGTTACGGCACTCTTGTGAGTCGTTATTTTTCATTCGCCGCCACTCACTTTGCGCCATCGCTAACCGATGGTCCTCAAATTTTTGTGGCGTGTCGATGATGCCAAAAATTTTCCCGTATAACTCCTTGCTCGCTTGAATTTTACGCACCATTTTGGGGCCGAACTCATGCGGTACGTGACAATCTGGGCAAGTTGCACGGACACCACTACGGTTAGTATAGTGAATAGTATCCATATATTCTTCATAGACATTCTCACGCATTTCATGGCAGCTAATACAGAACTCTTCCGTATTGGCCATTTCCATACCCGTATTGAAGCCGCCCCAGAAGATAACACCACTCACAAAACCAATCAGTAATAAGGTTCCTAACGCTAAACGACTTGGCCTACGCCACCACCGCCATACTCGGCCAATTAACCCAAACAAACCCTTTTTCTTCGGCTTGTCATCATGTGTTTGTTTATCATTGTTATTTGACATAATTCCCCCTTATTTCCCAAAACCTTTGGATGGGGTAAATGTGTTATCAACAATCGGTGCTGTGTCTGATTGCGGCACGTGGCACTGTAGACAGAAGTAGCGGTTTGGTGCGACTTCACCAAGGACTTTGCCTGTTGCATCCATAAAGTGCGTTGGGCTAACTCTAGGTGCCCCTGTGGTACGATAATTTTCCACGCCATGGCATTGCAAACAACGATTAGTATTAGTGGTAATTTGATAACCTTCAACACTATGTGGGATCATTGGTGGCTGATTCACATAGTTTAATGCCATTCTTTCTTGCTCTTTCGGAATATGAATGCTTCCTTCTGACGTACCGGATACTTCTGGTGATTGGGTCAGGTCTACACCATTAGCAGCCCAAACAAGACTGCTTACAACAAAGGCCATTCCAGCCACCCAACGGCTGATCGTCTTTTTCAGGACAGGATTTTTCATGATTTTGCTCCCGAACTCCATCTTAGTGTTATTTTAAAAACATCCTCAGAACAAACATCGATGCAACGACCGCAAGTAATACAATCTTTATCGGATATCTGCGCTGGAGCTTGTTTATCTAGGACCGGTGCGCGCAGAACTTGCGGCTCCGGGCAAATGTGGAAACAGTCCATACAACGGCTACAGTTTTCTTTATTTTCCGCTGTAACAACTAATGCGCCTTTACACCCAGCTACGCCATATAGCGCACCTAATGGGCAAAGGTGACCGCACCAACCATGTTCCACAACGAGTAAATCGAATAAAAACAGTGCAACTAAAACCAATGCACCGCTGCCAAAACCAAAAATTAAACTGCGCCCCATTAATGAAACAGGATTAAGCCATTCCCAAAGTAAGGTGCCTGTGATCGCAGAGCCGATCAGGATCACCACCAGCAAGACATAGCGAATATTGCGCGGTATAGTTGCAGACTGGTTAAAATCAAACTTGCGTCTTAACCACGCCGCCGCATCCGTCACTGGGTTTACAGGGCAGACCCAACTGCAGAAAATACGCTTACCCAACAGTGCATAAACCCCGAATACGATAGCCGCCCCAACTAATGCGGAGATCCCCGGTAAGTAACCACTTGCTAAGCTCTCTAAAGTAATTAAAGGATCAGTCAAAGGTACGGTGTCTAACAATAAACTACTGCTGTAGTTACCCTTTAAAATCCACACCCCAAACCATGGCCCACTCAAGAACATCGCTAACACCAGCAATTGGCTTATGCGTCTAAACACCAACCATTTGTGGCTTTGCCACCAGCCTTTTTTTGCCTGAGCTTCACGTCCGGCATCACGTTTACGATTCGCCATTGTTACCCTCCAGCCAACCAAAGCGGTAATGGTGACCTAACTCACCTTTTGCTAACGACCTTGGTAATACCTTGATAGCCGCCTCTTCCAATACACAAGCCTGTTCACATTTACCGCAGCCCGTGCAGTAGTTGCTATTGACTGTGGGTAAGAAGCGCGCGTGCTTACCCGTTCGGTGGTTTTGTTCCAGTTCCAATGTGATAGCTTCATCAATCAGTGGACATACGCGGTAACATACATCACACCTTAACCCTTGAAAGTTAAGGCAGTTTTCCTGATCGAGTAAAACAGCTAACCCCATGCGTGCATCATTAATCGACTCAATGTCTTTATCTAATGCACCACTTGGGCAAACCTTAGCGCAAGGAATGTCCTCACACATTTCACACGGCTTTTCTCGGGCGATAAAGTACGGCGTTCCTGAAGCCAAACCGGATGCCAATGTCGCTAATTTCAACATGTCATACGGGCAGGCTTGAACACATTGCCCACAACGGACACATGCACTGGCAAATGTTTTTTCATCAAGGGCACCCGGCGGGCGGAGCTTGACGCCACTCGCACGGGAAGTTTGTTGCTGAAGCCCCAGCACCACACCAACAGCCGCCACCCCACCCGCAGTGCGGGCGACATCGCGTAAAAAGCGACGACGGCTGTTCTGGGACTTAGCCTGTTGAGACTTAGCTTTCTGGGGCATGAGCAATTACACCTTTTCCAGTTTAACGGCACATTTTTTGTAATCCGTTTCTTTTGAAAGCGGATCGGTTGCATCCAGTGTTAAGTTATTCACTAGCTGCGCAGCGTCAAAGAACGCCATGTAAACTAAGCCTTTTGGTGGTCTATTACGGCCACGAGTTTCAACAATTGTGGTCACATCACCACGTCGTGAAACTACTTTGACTTTATCACCACGGCGTAAGCCTCTCTCTTTTGCATCAATTGGATGAATAAACACAAGAGACTCAGGGAAAGCACGATGTAGTTCAGGAACACGACGTGTCATACTACCGGTGTGCCAATGTTCTAATACACGACCTGTTGATAGCCATAAGTCATATTCTTTATCTGGCGATTCCGCAGCAGGCTCAAATGGCAGCGCAAAAATTACTGCTTTACCATCGGGTTTACCGTAGAATTGATAACCCGCGCCAGCCTTGACGTAAGGGTCATTTCCTTCGCTATAACGCCACTGAGTCTCTTTGCCATCAACCACTGGCCAACGGATCCCGCGTGCTTTGTGATAGTCATCAAAATCAGCCAAGTCATGACCATGACCGCGACCAAAGCCCGCGTACTCTTCGAATAACCCTTTTTGTAAGTAGAAACCTAACTCACGTGATTCATCGTTAAGTTGGTCTTCCGCCAACTCGCTCACAGGGAACTTTGTCACCGCTTGGTTAGCAAATAGCACGTCATACAACGTTTTACCGCGCAATTCAGGTTTTTTCGCGAGTAACTCTTCAGGCCACACTTCATCCGTTGTAAAGCGTTTAGAAAACAACACCATCTGCATTAAGTCAGATTTCGCTTCACCTGGAGCTTTAACTTGCTGGCGCCAAAATTGGGTACGACGTTCTGCGTTACCGTAAGCGCCTTCTTTTTCTACCCACATTGCCGTCGGTAAAATCAAGTCAGCGGCTAACGCACTGACCGTTGGATAGGGGTCAGAAACCACAATAAAGTTGCGAGGGTCACGCCAACCCGGCATGCGTTCTTCATTGATATTTGGGCCAGCTTGCATATTGTTGTTACACATAACCCAGTAGAAATTCAATTTACCGTCTTTTAGAGCACGGTCTTGGGCAACGGCGTGTAAACCCACTTTTTCAGGGATGGTCCCAGCAGGTAGTCCCCAAACGCCTTCTACTTTCTCGCGGTGTTTTTCATTAGTCACCACCATGTCCGCAGGTAAACGGTGCGAGAACGTACCTACTTCACGAGCTGTACCACACGCTGATGGCTGGCCTGTTAATGAGAACGGCCCACAACCCGGTTGAGAAATTTTCCCTGTCAGTAAGTGCAGGTTATACGCTAAGTTATTCGCCCAAACACCACGAGTGTGCTGGTTAAAGCCCATGGTCCAATAAGAAACCACTTTGGTTTTAGGATCGGCGTAAAGTTTCGCTAACTCTTCTAACTGATCTTTTGGAACACCCGTCATTTCTGCGGTTTTATCTAAGGTATATTCTGCAACAAAGGCTTTATATTCATCCCACGTCATTGGCTCAGACGCATCAGAGCCCGCATTTTTCGCATTTTGTTCGAGTGGATGAGTTGGACGTAATCCATAACCGATATCTGTTGCACCACGACGTAAATTCACATGTTTATCGAGGAATTCCTGATTAACTGCATTATTTTGAATGATATAGTTTGCAATATAGTTCAGGATCACTAAGTCAGATTGTGGTGTAAAGACGATGCCGTTGTCCGCTAATTCAAAGCTACGGTGTTTGAAAGTCGATAACACCGCAACACGTACTTCAGGGTTAGACAGACGACGGTTGGTGATACGAGACCACAAGATTGGGTGCATTTCTGCCATGTTTGAGCCCCACAGAACGAAAGCATCTGCGTGCTCAATATCATCATAACAACCCATTGGTTCATCCATACCGAAAGTACGCATGAAACCGACTACCGCTGACGCCATACAGTGGCGCGCGTTCGGGTCTAAGTTGTTAGAACGAAAACCACCTTTAAACAGTTTTGATGCCGCATAGCCCTCCCAAACTGTCCACTGGCCCGAACCGAACATACCGATCCCTTCAGGGCCTTTTTCTTTTAATGTGGTTTTGACTTTTTCTTCCATAACATCAAAAGCTTGTTCCCACGTGATCGGTGTGAACTCCCCATTTTTGTCATATTCACCGTCTTTCATACGCAACATTGGCTGCGTTAAACGGTCTTTTCCGTACATGATTTTCGGTAAGAAATACCCTTTGATACAGTTTAGACCACGGTTTACAGGCGCTTCAGGGTCACCTTGGCTGGCCACGATGCGACCATTTTGAGTTCCCACCAATACCCCACAGCCTGTACCACAAAAACGGCAAGGGGCTTTGTCCCATTTAATACTTTCTTGTTGGCCAACCACTGCTTTCGCAATGCTAGGTGCGCCAATACCTGCCGCCGCAGCAGCGGCCGCTATCGCATTGGCTTTCATAAAGCTACGACGACTGAGTTTCATAATCTTCCTCACCTTGCTCTTCCTGCTGGTGGTAAACCAGCGAAACATCTAGTACGCCGTCAATATCGCGTACTAGATCAATAGTATCTAACAACGTTCTACTACCTTGCCCTTCAACAACCACAATCAGTTTTCCATTTTCCGGGGCGCTTATCGCCACTTCACAATGAGAAAGCTGATTTATTTCTTCGGCCACAGTAGACAGCCGCTCACTTTTTACTTGTACGATTAAACTGCACACTTGATAGTTACTGTGCATGTTCATGCTCCACGGTAATGGCTGAAACTGGGCAACCTGCGACGCAAGCACCACAGCCTGTACAACCTGGTGTTTCTACTTTTGGCTGGTATATACCCGCCATTGACGGACGAAAAGAGATAACTTCAGGCTCACAACTGTCTTGGCAACGACGACATTCAATCGAAAGATAAGCAAGACAATTTTGGCCAATCGAAATTGAGATATCCCAAGGTTGGGAATGTTTTGGTAGGAAAATAGGTTCTGAACAGGCTGTTGCACATGCATAGCAAAAGGTGCATTCACCACGCTTAAAATCAACAACAGGGTAGCCCCCGGCTCCTGGTTGGATAATTGCCGTTTCGCAACTCTCAACGCAGGCATTGCAACGGGTACACAATTCAATAAATTGCGTTTCACTACCACTCCATGGCGGCCGAACCACTGGAGCCGCGCTGCGCCACGCACCAGTTAATACTCCCCGACGGGTGAGATCAACCATGTTTTTTTCCTTTACATTGCCAACAAAAAAACTAAAACGTATTGATAAACCGCATTTTTTATATGTGTATTTATGAGAAATATTAACGATAGCAGCTATAAAAATACATACTACCAAGTAGGTAAAAGAGGTAATTCCCCGTATACGACTAGAAATAACCAGGTTTACGCTATTTGCTGTGCATAACCTTAAAACAGCCTTAAAATGATAAAGGAATAGGGGTTTTTAATTATTTATTAACATTTTTTTAATGTGGATTATTAATTTAAACTCAATTTTTAATTTTTTAAATTATAACACCAACCAAAAACTACCACTAAAGTGGTATGTGCAATGTCATTTATCAAAAAAATATATGCATTTTTTTTGATATTAAACAATTTTTATTTATTACTTTATTTTAAAAATAACCAAAAAATATTAAAAATGAAAAAACTACTTATAAATCAATTAAATAAAAAACCGAGAATAAATAACAAGAAAGGAGAATATAGCCAATTAGTTATTAAAATTAACAGTTTGAAACTATTAAAAAACAACCATATCAATTTGCGATAATACCCATTTTTTATTATTTCATCACATTCTATTTCCTTATTCCAAATTAACTCTTGATCAAAAACAATATTTTTAGTGTGGTTTTTTGTTACACATATAAATTGGCAATGTCTTGATAGTATCTGTGCGCTTACTATCAAACCTAAATAACAAAAAGATACCCAAAATAGTTCGAGTCACAGGTCACAATATAACAATAACTCGAAAAATGAAGGGATGACTGGCTAAAATTACTCGAGGCCCTTTTTATGGCAAACTTAAGAAATAATGCACTATGCTTATTGAGTCTGGTTGCAGGAATATTTCTCTTTACCTCTGTTCATGCCCAAACTCCTACCAAAGATAGTACATCCACTATTAACGCTCGAAATGAAACTTTCGAAGCTGCTCACCCTGATCAATACCACTCTTGGAGAGCGACATCTGAGCAGTCAAACCGCGAAGATGCCTTAGCGGAAGACCCTCGCTTAGTCGTGCTGTGGGCTGGATACCCGTTCTCACGCGACTACAACAAACCACGTGGCCACGCTTATGCCATTATCGACGTCCGTGAAACCTTACGAACTGGAGCGCCTAAAGATGCTCAAGATGGCCCACTCCCGATGGCATGTTGGAGCTGTAAAAGTCCCGATGTGGCTAGGCTAATCCAAGAACATGGCGAAGACGGCTATTTCGAAGGTAAATGGGCAAAAGGTGGCCCTGAAGTGGTTAATGTTTTAGGCTGCGCGGATTGCCATAAAACAGATTCTGCAGATTTTGCAAAAGGCAAACCAGAGCTAACGCTCTCTCGCCCTTATGCAGAGCGTGCAATGGAAACGATTGGCAAACCGTTTGATAAAGCCAGCCGATTCGACCAACAGTCCATGGTATGTGGCCAATGCCACGTGGAATATTATTTCTCTGGCGATAAAAAGTCTGTGAAATTTCCATGGGATAACGGTACCAAAGTCGAAGAGATGGAAGTTTACTACGACAATATAGGTTTCTCTGACTGGACCAACTCATTGTCGAAAGCCCCGATGCTGAAAGCCCAACACCCTGAATATGAGACTTGGAGCGCAGGTATTCATGGCAAAAATAATGTGACCTGTATTGATTGCCATATGCCGAAACTGCAAAACGAAAAAGGCGAACTGTATACCAGCCATAAAATTGGTAACCCATTCGACAATTTCGAACAAACTTGTAGCACTTGCCATACCCAAAGCAAACAACAGCTGCAAGATGTTGTTGCTGAACGTAAAGTCGCTATTCAAGAGATGAAAATCAAAGCGGAAGACCAATTAGTTCGTGCTCACTTTGAAGCGAAAGCCGCATGGGATGCAGGCGCAACAGAAGATGAAATGAAACCAATCTTAACGGATATTCGTCATGCCCAATGGCGCTGGGATTTAGCTATCGCTTCCCACGGTATTCATATGCATGCACCAGATGAAGGCTTGCGCATGTTAGGTGGTTCGATGGATAAAGCCGCAGATGCACGAACCAAACTCGCTCGTCTATTAGGTTCAAAAGGCATCACCCATGAAATTGCCATTCCAGATATTTCAACCAAGGAAAAAGCACAACAAGCTATCGGTTTAGATATGCAAAAAATCAATGCGGAGAAACAAGAGTTCTTAAAAACTGTGGTTCCGCAGTGGGATGACCAAGCTCGTAAAAATGACCTATTAGCCAAATAACCATGATTTGCCCCAAATGATGGGGCAATATAACCAATGGAGTGAATATGAGCGTACTACGTTCGTTATTAACTGCTGGGGTGCTGGCAACAGGCTTATTATGGGCAACAGCCGCATCCGCAACCCCACAAATGGCCCAAGAAAATGCAGAAGGCCGTTGGGTTGTTACACAGCAACGCAGTGCAGACAAAGCCTGCTTAGACTGTCATAAACCCGACAAAGAAGGCATGCATGGTACCCACTCAGAAGTGGTTAACCCTAACAATAATTTACCTGTGACTTGTACCAATTGCCACGGTAACCCAGGGCCAGATCACCGTGAAAGCGTCAAAGATGTTATGCGCTTTAACAACCCAATGTATACCGTCGAGCAACAAAACAGTGTCTGTCTATCATGCCACTTGCCGGAACAACTGCAAAAAGCGTTCTGGCCTCATGATGTCCACGTCACCAAAGTAGCCTGCGCAAGTTGTCATGACCTTCATCCGAAACAAGATACCATGAAGGTACTGACTGATAAGGGCAAAGTAAAAATCTGCGTCGATTGTCACTCAGATCAACGCAATAACCCTGATTTCAACCCAGCAGCGGTGAAATTGCGTAAGGAGCAGCCATGAGTTGTTCTCGTCGTCAATTCATTATCTACTCAGGAGCACTGGCGGCGGTAGGAGGAATAGCTAGCCATGCGCTAGCTAATACCATGAAAATAGATGGCGTTCGCTACGGCATGGTGCACGATGAAAATCTGTGCATCGGCTGTACGGCGTGTATGGATGCATGCCGAGAGGTTAACCAAGTGCCGGAAGGTGTTTCGCGGCTAACCATCATCCGTAGTGAGCCTATTGGCCAGTTTCCTGATGTTAAATACCGTTTTTTTCGCCACTCCTGTCAACATTGTGAAAGCGCCCCTTGCGTTGATGTTTGCCCTACTGGCGCCTCTTTTATCGATAAAACGACAGGGATTGTTGATGTAAATCCTGACTTATGTGTCGGCTGCCAATATTGTATTGCAGCCTGCCCTTATCGCGTCAGGTTTATTCACCCCATCAATAAAACCGCGGATAAATGCGATTTCTGCCGTAAAACGAATCTAAAACAGGGCAAACAGCCGGCTTGCGTCGAATCTTGCCCGACCAAAGCATTAACCTTTGGTAATTTAGATGATCCTAAGAGCGATATTTCGTTGATGCTAAAAGAAAAACCGACTTATCGATTCAAAATTGCACTCGGTACTCACCCCAAAATGTATCGGGTTCCGTTCAAATATGGGGAGGTTAGCCAATGACAATAGCTTCTGCTTTCCATTTTGAATCCTTAGTGTGGGACTGGCCCATTGCAGTTTACTTATTCTTAATTGGCATTTCGGCGGGGCTTG
The DNA here is from genome assembly GCF_023205015.1 of Providencia rettgeri. Lineage (NCBI taxonomy): Bacteria > Pseudomonadati > Pseudomonadota > Gammaproteobacteria > Enterobacterales > Morganellaceae > Providencia > Providencia rettgeri. The sequence goes on from NZ_CP096258.1 coordinate 3,221,384, forward strand.
TAGTGCTTGCGGTGCTTATGCGTCAGTATTATCCCACTGCGGCTGGCAGTGATAGCACGCTCATGCGCACAACACTGATTTTGGCGCCGACCACGATCATCTTTGGGTTATTGATCTTAATTCTTCATTTGACGCGTCCATGGACGTTCTGGAAATTAATGTTTCATTACAGCCCAACTTCAGTGATGTCGATGGGGGTAATGTTATTCCAAGTGTATATGGCAGTACTTGTTGTTTGGCTGGCTAAAATCTATGAAAAAGAGCTCATTGGTTTACAGCAAAAATGGCTACCAAAATTGACAATTATTCCTAGAGTATTAAACCTGCTAAACCGTGCAGTGCGCTTTCTCGATATTGCAATGCTCGTATTGGCGGTTTTGCTTGGGGCCTATACCGGCTTTTTACTTTCAGCATTAAAGTCTTATCCATTCTTAAACAACCCATTATTACCGGCTTTATTCCTATTTTCAGGTATATCTTCAGGTATCGCGGTATCGTTAATGGCAATCGCATTGCGCTATCGTAAAAATATCCATAATACTGAAACCGCATTTTTACATCGTATCGAAGGCTTTGTAATTTGGTTGGAGATATTCCTATTAGCCGCTTTTTTTGTCGGGCTAGCATTAGGAGACGATGGAAAAATTCGATCATTAATTGCCGCATTAGGTGGTGGTTTCTGGACATGGTGGTTTTGGATTGGCGTTGTTGGGTTTGGTTTTATTATTCCTCTTTTATTCAAAAAATGGATGGATAAAGGACAAGGTGCGGTAAGAGTATTGATTATCAGTGGTGCAAGCTTACTGGGTGTCTTCTGCTTACGCTTCTTTGTGTTATACGCAGGGCAATTGACCGTTGCATAACTCACTCAATAATAAGGGTAATAATTGGAACTAATACTCCCAGAAATTGGCTTTCTCTGTCTTACATTGGCACTGTGTATCGCCTGTTTTCAAGTATCATTCGGAGTTATTGGTTTTTTACGCCATATTCCGAGGCAAATGCCTCGGAATGCCCTTTGGACCTACTTGCAATTTCTTTTCTTACTCATTGCCTATTTCTGTTTAACCCTCAGTTTTATTCAAAGTGACTTTTCTGTCGTGTATGTGGCGCAGCATAGTCACAGATTATCGCCACTGTATATTAAAATCGCGGCAGTATGGGGAGGCCATGAAGGGTCAATATTTCTTTGGTTGCTGTTTATCTCAGCTTGGAATTGTCTGTTTGCATGGTGTTATCGCAAGCAAACTCACCCGGTATTTCCTCTCACATTAACCCTACTTGCTATTATTATTGCAGCATTATTACTGTTTATCGTCTTTTATTCCGACCCTTTTTTACGCATTTTCCCACCCGCTATTGAAGGGCGAGATCTCAACCCCATGCTGCAACATTGGGGGTTAATATTACACCCTCCGTTACTTTATTTAGGCTATAGCGGGTTAATGGTCGTCACTGCTTTAGCGCTTGCATCCACTCTCTATGGGCAATTTAATCACACTATTGCAAGGCTCTGTTGGCGCTTTGTCGTTCCGAGTTGGTGTATACTCACTTTGGGTATCACTTTAGGGTCATGGTGGGCATACAGCGAACTTGGTTGGGGAGGATGGTGGTTTTGGGACCCCGTTGAAAACGCGTCGCTACTACCATGGTTAAGTGCAACCGCGTTACTCCACAGCCTCAGCGTTACATATAAAACAGGTCATTATCGCCATTGGTCAATATTACTGGCGATCCTCACGTTTATTCTATCACTATTGGGCACGCTGATTGTCCGTTCAGGTATTTTAATGTCTGTCCATGCGTTTGCTTTGGATAACGTTAGGGCTGTGCCCCTCTTTTTACTATTCAGTTTTCTAAGTTTCGGTGCTTTATGTCTATATGGCTGGAAAGCTAAAAACATTGATGATTCACCAACCAATATTAATCGCCGTCAGCTTTACTTATTACTCACATTAATCCTATTTTCAACTGTATTATTTATTGTTCTGACGGGCACACTTTACCCGATGATTTACACATTATTTGGTTGGGGAAAAATATCGGTTGGGGCACCTTATTTTAATCAAACATTATTACCATTTGGTATTTTGATGCTCATTATCATGGCTGTCAGTGCCATTTACCCACTGAACAAAACCCGCATTAAACCCCGGTGGCGTATTCTTTTAATCATACTTACCAGTATGTTATTAATCTTCTTCCTTTGGTCTGAAGGGCTTATTATCGCTCTTTCTTGCGGCTTTTTATTTGCAATTTTACTTATCTTTTGGCTACGTCCTATACATGCTATTCGACAACAATTCCCATCCCTTATTGCTCATACAGGGGTTGTGATTTTTTCAGCTGGTATTGCCTTGTCAGTGGGTAGCCACCACGAAACCAGTGTTAATCTTTCTATTGGGCAATCTATTTCACTCGCAGGTTATCAATTCCAATTCAACGAGTTGCAGCTTGATGCTAAATCTAACTACACAACCGAAAAAGCCATCATACAAATTAGCAAAGTGAATCAACCGTTACACTCATTAATCACTGAACGCCGGTTTTATACTGCTCGGCAGCAATTAATGATTGAACCTGGTATATATTGGGGATGGCTACGTAACTGGTATGCAGTATTAGGTGAGAAAACAGGAACCAATAGCTATGCAATACGCTTTTACGTCCAAGATGGCATTCAATGGATTTGGGGCGGTGCGTTTGTGATGTGTTTTGGCCTATTAGTAAGCTGGATAAAAGTGAGGATAAAAAATGCTTAGAACTCTATTCGCACTTTTTTTCTTATTTTACTCTTTTATATCCAACGCTCAAATTGTTGACGTGTGGCAATTTAATTCCATTGAAGAGCAAGAGTATTCTTTGCAGATTGCCTCACAATTGCGTTGCCCGCAGTGCCAAAACCAAAACTTACTTGAATCTAATGCCCCGACAGCGGTTAGTATGCGTCATCAAGTCTTCAAAATGGTCGCTGAGGGTAAAGATAAAGCGCAAATCATGCACTATATGACCGAGCGATATGGTGATTTTGTGCTCTATAATCCACCGTTGACGATTGGAACTGCCCTGCTTTGGCTTTTACCTGGAATTGCTCTAATTGGCATTTTTTATGTAACGTTTAAATTCAGTCGGTCACATAAACAGCAGATCATAAAGAGCACGGTTAATCACCAACAAATATCCGAACAATTATTATCCTCAGATACAACATCATCAACAGCCAGACTACCGCATGTTAATAAAGTACTTGCCATATTCATTGTGTCGGTCGTTATTGGTTACTTTTTCTCACCTCGATTTGAATTAGCCTATCAGGAATACCAACGCATTTCCGATCCCTTACTATCATTCACACCATTACAACAAGAACAAAATGATTTATTACGTTTGCAAAATGATATTCGCCAATCACCTAAAAACAGTGAGCTTTGGGCGACACTGGGTGAATATTATCTCTATCAAAATAGTTATGATAATGCACTGATTGCTTATCAAAGAGCGCTAGAATATGGTGGGGAAAATGCTCAAATATATTCCGCTGTTGCCACCGTACTATATTATCAAGCAGGCCAACACCTAACAGGAGATGTTAGAGCGGTAATCAATAAAGCATTAGAGCTTGATAATCAAGAGGTTACTGCACTGATGTTAATCGCTTCAGATGCTTTTATGAATGCAAATTATGAGCAATCAATTGATATTTGGCAAAAATTATTAGATAGTAATAGCTCCCGTATTAATCGCTCTCAGCTCATTGAAGCTATTCATATGGCAAAAATAATGAAGAATAAAAAAGATTAATCTTATTTTTCTTACTAAATTTGTCACCTTGGGAATTAATACATATTAAATTATCACAATAGTAATAAAATATCCCTTTATAAAATGTCTATTTATTTAAATGTGTAATTTTTCGTTTCTTATTGATTACCATTGTTTCCCTTCTATATTACTTCAAATAATCTTATGTTAGATTGGCACCAACTCATTATTCCAACTGTAATCCAAGTATATTTCCTTAAGTGAAACTAGCAATTAGATTTAGCTTAAGTGGGAATAATTTCATTTCCTTTTTATATTTTGGCATTCTTTGGGAGCATCAAAAATAATAACATAAGAAATAAATACTATGAAAAATAAAATATTTTCATTTTTAGTCGTCGGATTAATTGCGGGCGCTTCCTTTATAGGAGGCGTTGTTAGTAACTACACACCTGATTTAGATATCGTAGAAAAATCTCAAAAAGCGGTTGAGGATTTTTTAGCATACCCCAAAACAGCTGAATATAAAAACGTTAAATATCATGAGATAAGAGAAACCTGATCTGGTCAAGCTAGGCCGCACACTTTTTCCTTACACTTTCAAACTCAATTGGCGACATATCATTTAATGAAGTATGAAGCCGAACTGAGTTGTAGTATTTGATGTATTTCTCTACATCAGTTTTCATGCTTTCTCTGGTTAAATGGTAAACATTTAATAGCCATTCATTTTTCAAGCTGCCGAAAAACCTTTCAACCACAGCATTATCTAAACATGCTCCACAACCACTCATTGATGGCGTAATTCGATTGCTCCATAGCAATGATTGAAAACGCTTACTGGTGTATTGTGAGCCTCTGTCGCTATGGAAGATCAAGCCTGCTTTGGGTTGACGCAGGTTGATAGCCATTTGCATCGCTCTCATGGTTAAATCAACCGTCATGCGTTTACTCAACGCCCAGCCAATAATACGGCGAGAATGCAAATCCATCACAACAGCTAGGTACATCCAGCCTTGATGCGTTCTTAGATAGGTGATATCACCCGCCCACGCCTGATTTGCTCTGGCTGGATTGAATTGGCGCTTCAATAAGTTATCAGCAACCGCATGGCTATGTTTGCGCATAGTCGTCACTTTATAAGCCACTCGCTGTTTAACGACTAAACCGAGCTTTTTCATCAAGCTCTTAACCCGACAAATACCAATTTTAAAGCCTTCTTTGCGTAGCAACTTCATTAAGGTTCTGGCACCAGCACTACTGCGGCTATCATCAAATAACCTCTTCATGCGACGATAAAGCATTAACTCTTCAACACTAATAATCTTGGCTGGTCGCCTCAGCCATGCGTAATAGGCTGACCGACTCACTTCTAGAACCTCGCACAAAACGCTAATTGGAAAGCGCCATTGCTGCTCTTTAATATATTCGAACTTTATTTCATTTCTTTCGCAAAGAAGGCACTCGCCTTTTTTAAGATCTCACGCTCCATCTGTAAGCGTTTATTCTCTTTTCTGAGCTTAACCAGTTCAGCTCTCTCATCTTTGCTTAATGCTTCGCCTGAAGTTTGCTTGGCTAGTTTGTCTTTCCAGTTGTAAAGCAGCTTAGTTGTTATGCCTAATGATTTGGCTGCTTCAGTAACACTGTAACCTTGTTCAGTGACTAGCTTTACAGCTTCTTCTCTGAACTCATCAGTATATTTTCTAGGTTTTCTTCGTTGGGTCATTTTCACACCTTTGTTGTTGGACTAATTATCCTTCACAAAAGTGTGCGGTGCCATTAAATCAGATCAACCTTAGATCATGGCATGCTAGGCTATGTCTGTGGTGAGGTACTTATTTTTACTAGCCAAAACTCCTATTCATTTAAACGCTTTGTAGTCAAAACCTATCTTCATAATGATGGGCGCAATGTTGTTTCTATCCCATTAATAGATAGAGATGATAAAGAGTTTCCTGATAATGACTTTAATGTTATTTGGAATAAGTATTGTAATAATTAAAAAGATAGAAAACCCAATTGTTTAAATAAGATATTTCCGAGAATCAACTTTAATAATTCATTAATATATTAAGAATCTTTTTAATTAAGTAATTATTTATACCCAGTATATAGGTAACCATAAACGATATTCACCATATTGTTATTTACAGATTATCTTACACTCCTGTATACGTTAAGATAAATTAACAAATATCTTTTGAAGAACAACAGCATTCCTGTCCTCCAGTTAACATTGCTTCTTGTATTGGAGGACATTTCACTGAACCATATGAACAAAAAACACAGCAATCCCCCTTTAATGGTTTTAATAATGCTCCACAGTGTTTACATTCATAAAACCATTGGCAAGCATCTGTCGGCATTTCTTCGACTTGCTTAAAATGGCATTCTGGACATATTAGTTCTGATTGCAGTTCTATATGAAGTTTACTCATCGACTTTCCCATAATTTTTATCACACAGATAGCTAAAGTAGCCTCTATTGAACACTAAATTCATCGCGATTTCTTTGCGTTTATACCCTATTAAGGGCTAATTCATACTGTTTTCCTGTCGGCCCTTACCGTACATCAACCATCTTTTAATAGTAATTCATTGTTGCTTGATATAAAGTCTCAGCCTTTTTTCAAAATCGTTATTCTTGGAGGCGAAATGTTTATTGGTTTTGATTACGGCACGTCTAACTGTGCTGTCGCGGTCATGAAAAACGGGGTTCCCACACTATTACCATTAGAAGGCGATAGCGTTTATATCCCATCAACCTTATGCGCGCCTACAAGAGAATCAGTCTCTGAGCATTTATTTCGCCATTGTAAAATATCTCCTTCGAATGAAATCGGGCAGCAAATTTTAAAAAGATCTATCGCGTTTAACCGTGATGAAGGGGTCGATTTAATGCGTGAAGACATTGTCTTTGGGCAAGCCGCTTTAGATTTATATTTAAGCGATCCTAGAGATGTTTATTATGTAAAATCTCCAAAATCATTTTTGGGGGCGTCTGGCTTGCATGATACCCAAATTAGTTTTTTTGAAGATCTTGTCTGTGCCATGATGAAAAATATAAAGGACACTGCAGAACAAAAATTACAACAGATTATTGATGATACTGTCATTGGCCGACCTATTAACTTTCATGGTCGCGGGGGAGAACTCTCTAACCAACAAGCTGAATCAATACTCTATCGTGCTGCAAAGCGTGCAGGGTTTAACCATATTGCTTTTCAATTCGAACCTGTTGCTGCCGGGCTTGAATATGAATCAACATTGAATAAAGACCAGATTATCCTAGTCGTTGATATTGGTGGCGGAACAACAGATTGCTCATTAATCCAAATGGGGCCAACCTACCAAAATGCACAGGACAGAACGCAATCCTTACTTGCTCACAGTGGACAACGAGTGGGAGGAAACGACCTTGATATTTATCTTGCACTGAAACAATTGATGCCACTTTTTGGGATGGAGAGCCAATCTTTATCTGGTACTAAAATGCCATTTCTACAATTTTGGAACCCTATTGCCATCAATAATGTTGAAGCACAAAAAGAATTTTACTCACGACAAAATCTAACTGCGTTAACACGCTTAAAACAAGATGCTAAAGAGCCTAAGAAAATATCTCGATTGTTAGAGGTATATAATGAAACACTAGGTTATAGCTTAGTGCGTAAAGCTGAAGAAGCTAAAATTGCTTTGTCAGATACCCCAAGTTATTTAGCTCAAATTAATTTAATTTCTGAAAAACTAGAAGTGGATATTCCACATGAACACATGGTGGAATCAATTGAATCACCCAAAAGTAAAATGATTGAGTTAGTTAAAGAAGCGGTCAAGCAAGGAGGAGTCAAGCCGGATGCCATTTACGTTACAGGCGGGAGTGCTCGTTCCCCAATATTACACCAAGCAATTAGCCAAGAGTTACCTAATATTCCGATAGTGCGTGGGGACGATTTTGGTTCCGTTACCGCAGGATTAACACGCAGGGCTGAAACCTGTTTTAAATAAACGAACAAAGACTAACTAATAGCGCAGAATAAATGACTCAACAAATAAGCCCATATTTAGACTGCGCCATTAGTATAAATTATTATTTTTTAACTTTATGAACAATATCAAAGTACTTATCTTTATTATCTTGCTCTGGATAAATACGGTACGTATATTCTTCAGGAGTTACCGTGACATTTTCGACAACACGAGTAAATAAAACTTTACCCTCGTCATCTTTCGCTGTTAATGAGCGAGTTTTGCCATTTTCATCAAATGACCAGTCACCTTTCATTTTAGGTTTTCCATCAAACGTGGTCATATTAAATGTACCGTCTGGATAATACTCAGCTAAACCAAAAAAGTTAGCGACTTGTTTATCATCCGCATTAACTTCTTTTTTATCTTGATCTAAAGCTTCTGTTGTTGTCCAAACTTTGCCTACCATAATTTCTTCGTAAGCATTTAATTTATGTTCCGCGTTTTGCGATTGGCTTGCTGCCGGTGTTGTCGCTGCCTGAACAGCAAATGACATAGTAGATACAACAGCAAAGAGTGTAGGTACTAATAATTTTTTCATTTTTATCCTCTAATAAATTAACTCAAACAACAGTCTGATTAAGTTTAGATTAGCGATATAAAACCAATTTTTAAAATTATATTACGTTTATTTACAAGATAACATCTTATTACATTTAGCATAGATTATTTTACACTATAAAATATACTGAAAACTCACCTATTTTAGTATTAATAATCTTAATCTTGGCTATTAAGCAATTTATTAATCAACCAATACCCCGCTTTTCCCGGTGGATTATTCTTAGACCAAACTAAATCCACATCGATTTTACGTGGCCATAAATCATAATTAATGCTCACCAAACGATTATGGCCAAATTGCTTAACTAACCATGTTGGTAATATAGCCCAACCGGCACCTTGTTCTGCCATTTCTAATAATAATAAATAATTAGGTGCATACCAGTTTTTTTCACTATTAATAATAATTTGGCTACTACTGCTTAGCTGCAGTTGACGAGTTGTTGTTAAATGTTGATAGTCAACTTTTCTTTCGTTAGCTAATGGATGGCTATTTAATACATATAAACCTAATTCACCTTGAATAGGTAAACGAGAAAAAGAAATATCGGCAGGATATTCTGTTCGGGATTCCATCATACCAACGTGAGCTTGCTGGTTTTGGATCATTTCGATAACGGTATTATTTTCTGCGATTAAAAATTCGAATTCAAGATGTGGAAATTGCCTATCTAATGTCGTTAAAATATGCTCAGCATGCGGAGGCTGATAAATATCTGAAAAAGCACAACTTAATCTAGGTTCAATATCCGGTAGTAATTCAACTCTAAGCGCTTGAAGACGCTCGTCTGCCGATAAAATATCCTCAACTAAACTTAAGACTTTTCTACCCGCAAAAGTTAATGTTGATTCACGCCCCTGCCTATCAAACAGTACAAACCCTAAATCATCTTCAAAACCACTGATCGTCGTACTGACGGTTGACTGACTTTTATTCAACTTACGGGCTGCAGCAGAAAATGATTTTAAGGATGCTGCCTCCACAAAGGTACGCAATGTTTCTATAGAATAATTCATAAGGTATCGCTTTTTTCGATGGCTGCCATTTTGTATATATATAAAAAATAGCAAATAATTGCACCCAATTTTTATCCAAAAAAATAATTTTCTATATCTTTGAGGTAGTTATGAGCAAGCATACAAAAACATTAACTGAGCGAATTTTTCATGCAGTTTCATTTGAAGTCATTGCTATCGCAATAACTGCACCGGTCAGTGCGTGGCTTTTAGGACGCTCAATTTTCCAAATGGGAACAGTGGCGATTGTCTTATCGACACTGGCAATGCTATTAAATGTGGTTTATAACATGATCTTTGACCGTTATTGGCCTTTATCCAAAGGGTCTCGCCCGGCCAAAGTACGTATTTTTCATGCCGTTGGCTTTGAATTAAGCTTTGTTATCATGGGTGTACCCATGTTGGCGTTTTTACTCAAAATGTCATTCTTAGATGCATTCTTACTTGAAATCGGTTTTTTTGCCTTTTTCTTATTTTATACCTATGCATTTAACCTCGGATATGACAAGTTACGTGACCGTTGGTTTGCGAATAAAGAGAACACAATACACGTACCAGAAACAGTGGTTAAACGCTCTTAATTTAAAATATTAATTAAGTATTCTAACGCCGTGTAGCTTATTATTTACACGGCGTTATTTATATTTCAAAACACCGATAAAAACGCCAAAATAATTCTCTTTTCTTTTGTGAATACAAAATGACGAATGCGTTTTATGCACTCATCATTTGCATAGATATCAATTTTATCATTGAACACGATCACCTATATTTACGGCATCGCTATGATTATTTCTACGATAACTTTATAAAAATACAGCTTAGATAAGTTTATCTATTCAATAACATACCTAAGATAGAGTGTAAAAATAGGCGTTAAAAATGCTTTACCTTCATTTTTGAGAACTGTTTTATATAAAGTTATCCATTATTTTGTCCCAAATATAGGAAATGTTATTTAAAGGTATTCCGATGAACAAATTATTTATTTCCTCTGCATTTTTATTGGTATTTAGTCTAAGTGCTCAAGCAGACGTAACTGCCCATAAAAATGCCATTATTTCTCTCAATTTTATTGAAAATAATACCGCTTATGCAAACCAAGCGGCTATTGCTTACCATGCAAAAGCAGCTAATTTATCGCCTAATGGTATTCAAGGTGTGACGAAATCTTTTGCACAAATGAATTTGCATGAAAAAGCAGTTACTGCATTAAGTTTCAATGAAAATAATATGTCCGCAGTGAATCAAGCAGCTATTAATTCACATATAAAAGCGGGTAATTTATCAAAAGATAAAATTAATGGTATCAGCAAAAGCTTTTTAGCGATGGATGACCATGAAAAAGCCGCTGTCGCCTTGAGCTTTACCGAAAACAACCAATCCGCCTCAATCAAATACGCAGTACAACAACACTTAAGTAGGAGCCAGACAAAGTCGTAAAAAAGAGAATGACATTTCGCTGATTTATCACACAGTTAGCCTCATTAAGGCTTGGTTACTCACCAAGCCTTTTGATTTTGAATAATATTCTTTTAAAAATCAAAGCATTAATATGTAATGAAATACATCCATCAAAGTTGATAATAACTATCATTTGCAATTGATAATTATTAACATATAATTCGAGTCATTATTTTATCTTATAAGTTACAGTTCGAACATAACTACTTAATACCTGTATGGTTTGCCCTCTTTAGGTTCAATGAGAAAAAATATTGAGGTTTTATGATGAGTCGAAAATTAATGACTTTTATTCTATCAATAACATTACATGTTCTTGTTATTGGGTATTTAACCTATGTTACGGCTCAGTCATTGTCCTTAAAAAACCAGGCACAACAGGATGCGCCTATTATCTCGATCGCATTAACTCAAGCTGTCAACGTTGCAGAACCTGAAGAGATCCCCCAACCTACAGACCCCCTTCCTGAGATAAAAATAGATCCCAGCCCAATAGCGGAACACGCTGCTATTGTTGTCCCTAAAAAGCAAAAAAAGGTAATCAAAACTCCAAAAGAGCCTGTAAAACCTAGAGAACTGACAAAAAAAAGAACTGAAAACATGCATAAACAAGCTGATTCAGAGGTTAAAAACGATTTGCCGATCGCACAACAACAAAGAGCAGGTGACCTCGTTTCGTCTCAATCAGCAGGAATAAAAGGCCCTAAAAACCAATATGCAACCAGTGATACTAATAGCCAATTAATTAATGCTTACCGTGAAAAACTACGCCAAGAAGTTGAGAGAAATAAACAATACCCTCGCCGCGCAAAAAAAATGAAAAACCGTGGTATTGCAACAATTCAATTCCAACTAAGCCAAACCGGAGAAATTAGCTTAATTCGCTTAGCAAGTAGTTCAGGAAGTGATTTATTGGACCAAGCTGCTTTACTTGCGGTACAAAAAAGTCGTTCTGTCGGTAAACCACCAGCAGGTTTTGCTCAATCGATAACACTCAATATTGAATTTAATTAACCACCTTTGAAAATAAAAACTATTCTCACTAAAAAGTGACACCTTAATAGGATATTAGATGACCAACTTATAGATAATTATTCTACATTTACTTTTCAATTCTTTTAATAATATTGAAGTTCATTATTTTTTTAGAATAATAAATGATCCGAGAGAAATTTATTATTATTTTTCGACAATACTGCCAAAGATATTTCCCCTATTTCCCGAAAACTCCTTACCAAGAGAAATATTTTCTATATTAAACCCAATATTAACATTTCCAAATTTTTAGCCTCTAATAAAAAAACAGGAAAAATCTTTTTATTCATGATGTTAGAGTGATATCGATTATCATTAATATTTATTTATTATGAAAAAGTTACCAGTTTTGCAAATATAACTTCGTTGATATGGCGCAAAAAAACTAAATATGTCAGAGTGATTTACCTGCATGTTAAAATGAAGAACCCTTCAATTATTGGGCTATTAGTCGCCGTATTATTGGTAGTTTTTGGTGAATTGATTGGTAGAGGCATATTCTACGGGCTGCATATGACTGTTGGGATGGCTGTTGTTGGCTAATTACTAATCCATTGTTTTTGCGATGATAAGAGGGACAATTACCTTCTTATCATCGACAACGATCTCATGTTTCGCTACGATCACACCAACGCATCATCATCAACATAGCAAGTGGACAAATATGGAACAAAAATTATTGGCAGATTTTTCGCTTTGTGCGCAAACTTTGGGAGCATTATTTTATTATGATCCTTCTGATGCACGCGTAAATACGTTAATTGATTTATTTACAACGAGCGAATGGTTAGCTGAGTGGCCATTTACTCAGGATTATGATTGCCAATCTATTGATAAACTCTTTCAAGATAGTCTTTCTGAAACAGAAACATTACAAGAGGCCTACCAGCGCTTATTTATTGGTCCTTATGCATTACCTGCACCACCTTGGGGTTCCGTTTATCTTGATAAAGAAAATGTTATTTTTGGTATTTCGACACTTGAATTAAGAGCATGGCTTCGTAATAACCAAATTAATATTGAATTAAATCAAAAAGAACCAGAAGATCATGTAGGGCTATTATTTCTTCTCACTGCTTGGGTGATTGAAAATAAACCAGAATTATTACGTGAATTTCTAGAAGTACATTTTTTACCTTGGATATATCGCTATTTAGAAAAAATGCAATTGCAAAGTGGGAATGCATTTTATGTAGCCAGCGCGCTACTCGCGACTGAAACTTTAAAACATATCCAACAAGCTGTTCAATTAAATCCGGTCAATAAAGAAATTTGTCTTTAATTTTATCTTACTCAAATAAGTATTTTGTGAAGTAAACGCCCTCTAAACAATCTGACTATTTAGAGGGCTTAAAATATTATGGGTGTTTTTAGGTGTATGCTAGGTATCACTCAGATGTAAAAACTCATGGCTAATCGCCTCATTACGGTACCTGCGGTAAAGCAAAATATAAGATAAATTTATTCTCCTCCTCTCATTTCAGACATTTAACCCATATCGATGATTATAGGGTTTCACGTTAATCTTGAATTAAAAACAGACAGAGTAAGGTAGGAATAGTATTATTAGCGCCATTAGGCCTTTTATTCAATTTGAGATTTTATTGTGACTTCATTTGCTGACCTTAATGTACTTTCCCTAGAACAACTCACTAACTTGCAAGAGTTAGGCTACCTCAGTATGACGCCGATCCAAGCTGCTGCGCTTCCTATCATCCTTGCAGGAAAAGATGTTCGCGCACAAGCGAAAACCGGCAGCGGTAAAACCGCCGCTTTTGGCCTTGGGTTATTACAACATATTGATGCTAAATTATTTAAAACTCAGTCTCTCGTTCTATGCCCAACTCGCGAGCTCGCTGAACAAGTCGCCAATGAATTACGCCGTTTAGCCCGCGCTATCCCTAACATTAAAATTTTAACTCTTTGCGGTGGTGTGCCATTTAGTGTGCAACGCGATTCACTTGCCCATGCCGCTCATATTATTGTCGCCACTCCGGGGCGCTTACTTGACCATCTAAATCGTGAAACCGTACAACTTGATGCCTTACAAACTTTGGTTTTAGACGAAGCTGATAGAATGTTAGACATGGGTTTTATGCCTGATATTGAAACAGTGATTGATTACGCCCCAATTAATCGCCAAACATTATTGTTTTCCGCGACTTGGCCAGATGAAATTGCACGAATCAGCCAACAAATCCAACATGAACCACAAACAATTGAAATTAATAGTGTTGATGAGCTTCCAGCGGTTGAACAGCAGTTCTATGAAGTCTCCCGCCACGATAAAATTGAGCTATTGCAGAAACTCTTAAGCCGTGAGCAACCCGCTTCTTGTGTGATTTTTTGTAATACAAAAAAGGATTGCCAAGCTGTTTATGACGCACTAACTGCCAGCAAGCAAAGTGTCTTAGTACTCCATGGCGACTTAGAACAACGCGACCGCGACCAAACTCTCGTGCGTTTCGCTAATGGGAGTAGCCGCGTATTAGTAGCAACAGATGTCGCCTCTCGCGGGTTGGATATTAAAGCCCTGGAAATGGTGATTAACTATGAATTGTCATGGGATCCTGAAGTTCATGTTCACCGTATTGGCCGAACTGCACGAGCCGGTGAAAGTGGCTTAGCGATTAGTTTATGTGCGCCAGAAGAAGCTCAACGCGCGAATGCCCTTGAAGAAATGTTAAACATGAAACTCAATTGGCAGCCTGAACCGACAGGGTTGCGCATTACCCCATTAGACGCCTCAATGATGACACTGTGCCTTGATGGCGGTAAAAAAGCAAAAATGCGCCCCGGTGATATTTTAGGTGCACTCACTGGAGAGGTTGGCCTTGATGGTGCGGATATTGGTAAAATTGTGATCCACCCTACCCATGCTTATGTTGCGGTTAAGCGTGAAGTAGCACAACAAGCGTGGAAACATTTACAGCAAGGTAAAATCAAAGGCAAGTCAGTGAAAGCAAGACTGCTAAAATAACCCGTATTTCCTGTGTTTCCTTCCTGTATTAAACGGAAGGAAACACATGTGTCATTTTATAATGCCGCTTTATTTTCTTGCGGCAATGCCGATTTCGGTAAGCCAAATATTTTGTCGAAAGCCCAATTAAAGAAGAAAGTATAAATTGGGATAAAAATGATTAAGGCAAAATCGAGTATCAATGCTTGTAAAAGGCTAATTGATAACCACCATGCAATTAAAGGAATTAAAAAAACCACCAACGTTAATTGAAATAATATGGCATGTACAAACCGACGCCTAAAGGTTCTAATACGTGATTTTTGTTTTGATTCCCAATATTCAAATGCGGTATTGAAAATAAAGTTCCAGCTCACTGCAATAGTCGTTATGACTAAAGCTAATGGACCTGTTGTTTCTGCTGAATTACCGGAAAGAAAGGCCAATGCCAACGCTGAAATTAACCACCCAATAACCTCATAAGCCGTGACAAAAACAATTTTACGTTTAATCCCCTGCATTTTCCCACCTCCAAAATATCATTATCAACAAGGTGGTAAAATAAATATAATTCAATGATAATAAAAGTCAGCTTCTATCAGTTTTATTGAAAGGTCAACAATGCCATTTAATAGTGATAACTTAACCGTTTTTCTTACTGTATTAGATAAAGGCTCATTTTCCGCAGCGGCTAGGGCCTTAAAACGTGTGCCATCAGCGGTTAGTATGGCAGTAGCGAATTTAGAGGCTGAACTTGGATTCGAACTATTTGATAGACATACGCGGGAACCAAAACCTACAGAAAAAGCACTTTCATTAGCGCCCTATGCACGGCATATTATTGCCAATTTATCTCAACTTAATACTTTTTCTCTGGAATTATCTCAAGGTGTTGAAAGCACACTGACCATTGGTATTGCGGCTGGTATTAATGCCAATTTACTCTTTGATGCTCTACATATTTTAAGCCAACGTTACCCTTTACTGCATATTGAACTGATTACCGCCCCTCAAGATGATCTTTTACCGTTATTACATGAACAACAAATTCATCTCGCCATTGTATTTGGCGGTTTATATGTTAATTCTCAAGAGCAATTTCACTACATTGGTGAAGAATCAATTATTGCGACAATTTCCGCTAAACACCCTTCACTGCAAAATAAAGCCTCACTGTATATTGAAGACCTCGTTGAAAGCCGGCAAATAATTATTGCGAGTCGTCAACGTGAGTTGAGTGATATACGCATTCTAGTTTCCAATAATTATTGGAAAACGGATAGCTTCTCTTTAGCATTAGGTTTAGTCGAGAGTGGCATGGGATGGGGAAATTTTCCTTTGTCACTGATTAAAGATAAATTGAATGATGGCTCACTAAAGCCCCTTGAGTTTAAAAATACCCCAAATGGCTTTAAGCTGCCTATCCATGCGGTATGTTTGAAAGGGCACGTGCTTAAACGTGGTGCTCAAGAATGTATTGAATTACTGAAAAAAGTGACACTACCCTCACCCCATTCTTAAATCACCGCCATACTACTGATTCGGAGATAACCGTGCTTAATCAAACTATCAAACATATCCATAATATCCGCTTACCTGAGTGTGATGGCCTGTGACGTATTGATATCGATAATCAAAAAATTCAAGCTATTCATCCACAACCTGAAGGCGAAATATTGCCAAACAGCTTAGACGATGAAGCCGGTTTAGTAACCGCTCCCTTCGTTGAGCCACTATTCACTCGGGTACCACTCAAACCGCTGGGCAACCCAAATTCATTTAGAGCAAACGGAAACAATCCATTATGGATATACTCTAAAAATCTAACCATTAATTTTTTATTCCAAAATGGTTTTCTATAACCATCGGTGAGCCAATTCTCCTACGCCACATCATTTACGCCAATAGAATCAGTCAAAAAACAATCTTAATCAGATAAACAGCAATAAATCAGGTATTTTTCACACAAATTCCATTTCTATATACTAGAATTATTGCTGATAAAAAAGCTTTGGTGAACAAATAAACGTCTTATAGGCACACTCTTTTTGGTCATAAGTGCCATTTCTAAGTATTAAGTGCAATTTCCATTGAAATTCAATGTGAAAGTTTTATATTTTTTATAGAGTTATCTGAAACTGGATTTGAGCTTTATTTATAGCAACAATAACGCTAATACACTGACTGTCATGCAGTGGTGGTCAATATTCCTGTTTTGCTGTACCGCGAATACGTCACAAATAAAGCTCTCTGAATCCCACTTTGAAAAAAAATGGAGATCAGATGAGTACTGAGCACATAGTTAACCCAAAAAACACTGTCGACTCTTGGCAACGCATAGCTGCTGAGCTATTAAGTGAAGCTGACATTAAAATTAATGGCTCTCGTCCTTTCGATATTCAAGTTCACAATCCCCAATTCTTTAAACGCGTGCTACAACAAGGCTCAATAGGATTAGGTGAAAGCTATATGGATGGTTGGTGGGATTGCGAGCGCTTAGATATATTTTTCCAATATGTATTACGCCATAAGCTCGATAAAAAAATACCGCATAATTTCAGTGATACATTGAAAATTGCTGTCGCACGTGTTCGCAACCTACAAACTTTAAAACGCGCTCGTATTGTTGGAGAAGAACATTATGACCTCGGAAATGACTTATTTTCCCTAATGCTCGACCCTTATATGCAATATTCTTGTGGCTACTGGAAAGGTTTAGAAACGGTTCCTGAAAACCTTCATCTCGCACAAGAACAAAAATTAAATTTAATCTGCGAAAAACTGCAATTAAAACCAGGGATGCGATTACTTGATGTCGGATGTGGTTGGGGAGGGCTTGCCGCCTATGCGGCAAAAAACTTTGGTGTTTCTGTCACGGGTGTCACTATCTCCGCGGAGCAACAAAAATATGCTCAAGCGCGTTGTGTAGGCTTAGATGTCGATATTAAATTAGAAGATTATCGGAATCTCAACGACCAATTTGACCGTATTGTCTCTGTCGGCATGTTTGAACATGTCGGCCCGAAAAACTATGCGGCTTACTTTGATGTTATCCAACGCAATTTGAAAACTCATGGTTTATTTTTACTTCACACCATTGGTTCTAACCAAAGCAAAGTGAATGTCGACCCATGGATCAATAAGTATATTTTCCCAAACGGCTGCCTACCTTCTATACAAAACATTGGTGAAACCAGTGAAGGTAAACTGGTGATGGAAGACTGGCATAATTTTGGTGCTGATTATGACCATACACTGATGGCATGGTACTCCCGTTTTCAAGCTGCTTGGCCTGAACTCGAATTTAACTATACACCTCGCTTCAAACGCATGTTTTCCTATTATCTAAATGCTTGTGCAGGTGCATTTAGAGCTCGAGACATTCAGTTATGGCAAATACTTTGGAGCCCACACGGTGTTGACGGTGGCCTACGTGTTGCTCGCTAAGCTTTTGTCTTGAACATATATCTTCATTAACCTTACGGGCTAGTTAAAGAATCAATGTGTTTCATTCAACCATTGCTCAATAGCCTGTAAGCCTTGCTGCACATTATCTTTCAAGTGGGTACCCACCATTGGTTGCTGCTCTAATAACTCACACGTTTTTACTGCGCTTTGCATTCCTAAACTGGCACAACTGCTTTTTAACTGGTGAGCAAGGCGCTTGACTTGTTCTGTGTTATTTTCTGCTCGTGCAATGTCAATTTGGTCGACCAAAGGCAAGGAATGCTGTTTAAAAATACTCACCCATTCGCGAATTTTCGGAAGTCCCATTAGCTCGGCATCACTAATAAGCTGTTGTAAATCTATAAATTTCTCCTTAATGCTAGGATCAGGCAATGTATATTCGCCGCCTGAAATATATTTAACGATTAATTGGTTTAACATATCTCTTGGTACCGGTTTTTGAATAATACCGCGAAAAACTTGGCTGGTACGTTGGCGAAGTGTTTCATCAATGACGTGGGCACTAAAACCAATCAAAATCAATGTAGGGTAAGTTCTCGCTATTTGTTTAGCCAAGGTGATACCGTCAATATCTGGTAAACCAAAATCCACCAATGCCGCGGTAAATTGTTGCCCAGTTTGTAGGGCTGCTAGCGCCTCAGCTGCAGAGCCAACAATAGTGACCTGTGCCCCGCTGCGGGTTAACATTTCCCCACTAATTTTCTGAGTCAATGGGTTGTCTTCTATGAGTAATAAATGCACGCCCAACATGTCTAATGGCAGATCAGCCGATTTACTTACGGGATGCGAGGCGATACATAACGGCAGTGTTAAACGAAAACAGCTCCCGCTTCCTAATTGGCTGCTCACCGTTAATTCACCGCCCATCGCTTGCGCTAAACTGGCACTAATTGTCAGCCCAAGCCCTGTTCCGCCCCGCTGGCTATCCACTTGTACAAATGGCTTAAAAATATCCGTAAATCGTGAGCTATCAATGCCGCACCCTGTGTCTTCCACTTCAATAAACCAATATTTGCCATAACGGCAACTGCGTAACGTAATTTGCCCCTGCTGAGTAAAGCGCAATGCATTACTCAGTAAATTCGTGATAATTTGTCGGATCCGTAGCGGGTCCCCTTGTAAAGCAATCGGTAAATCATCCGCAATATCTGCAACTAACTGAATAGCAGGGTTTTTATTACTTGCATTCATTAAATACAGGGTGCTTTCTAATAGCGGCTTGGGTTCAAAAGGCTCATCATTGATAGAAACATTCTGTCCTCCTGCTTCAATGGAAGAGTAATCCAAAATGTCATTCAAAATCGCTAACAAGGATTCCCCAGAGTCAGTAATTGCATATAAATCATCGTGATACTCACTCAGTGTTTTATTTTCTAACAATAACTGTGCGGTACCCAAAATCCCATAAAGTGGAGTACGGATTTCATGGCTCATTGCCGCCAAAAATGCCGATTTGGCCTGATTGGCTTGTTCTGCTTCAGAACGAGCTTTACGGTGCTCAACAACCATCACGCGCAGTTCTGCCGTCCTCGCTTTGACTTCGTCTGCTAGCTGTTCACGCTGATGATTTAAGGCATGAACACTTTCACGAAATGCATCCATTAAACGGCCAATCGTATCAAGCTCTTTCACCCCTGCGGTTTCAGGAAATGCAGAGTCAATATCACCCTCTAATAAGCGTTGAAGGGCTTGGGTTTGCTGTGCCAACGGTTTTGTCACTAAACGATAAACCACTCGCCAAAGGATCAAAACCAATGAGAGTAGAGAGACAATACTCAACGCTAACAACCAATTCTGCCCCCGCTCACTGGCTTGCTTAAGTTGCCCCAATGCGGTTTTATTACGAAGTTCAATAGTGTCAACTAATTGCGCTACTTCACTACTGAAACGGGCAAATTGGTCAATATTATTTTGCGATAAAATCTGTAAGCGCGTTGTGATGTCGTTATCTTGCCGATACAACGCAATTAACTCGGTATAGCGCTTAACGTTATTCAATACGTTCTCGACTTGGCCCCGTACTGTGGGATCTTCAATATACTTTTGCCGACGTTGTAAGATTTTAACGGCAGAACTCAACTGTTTTTCTAATTCAGCCATATTACGATGGGGCTGGTTTGAACCTAAATTAAGTACCATTTGCTGTACACGCATAGCACTTAATCGAAGCTCATTCATTTGGCTGGCATATTCAAGGTCAATATCAATTAGTTGATCAAGGGCTTGTTGAGCTTGTTCCCCTTGTTTTCTTTCAATAAGGTCATAAATACTGACCTGAGTTGCTCCCGCTGAAGTGGCGGCATTATTTGCCTGACCATGTGCCATTTGGGCGATATCACCTGCCGCTGCAATTATATGCTGCCTTAATTGTTGTTGCTCTGCGCGCAGCTTTAACCGCTGCCCGACTAACTCTCCCTGTTGCCTTAATGATTGAGCAATTTCTTTTTCTTGCTGTTCAATATCTTGTGTATTGAAACCTTGTTCTCGTAGTGTTTTCAGTATATTCGTGATTTTCAGGCTTTGTGCTGTTAACATCCGCCCTTGGGCTAAGCAAATACTTTCACTATCCGCATTCGTGAGATTTTGCGCAGAAAATAATTCCCAAGCACTTGCTTCGCTCAGTTGCCTTGCCATATTCATGGTTGGGATCAGAGCCTCGGTATTGGCCTGTTCAACTTGGCTAACAAAACGTAAGTTGTACCACCCCACAAGGGTGCTGATAAAGGTCAATGCGGCCATCAGCGCAAAGCCCATCCACAATCGTCTAGTTAGTGATAAATTCACGGTTTGGTTAGCCTAAAAATTAAAATGGTTGAGTTAACAGCAAGAAAGCATTTAGGATAACGGTTTCTGGTTTGTGAGGCTATCATGCGTGTATTGATTTTACTTCTGTTCATATTTCACTCGTTTTTGAGCCTAGCAATGGCACAGAATAATTCACTTATTCAGTGGCGCGATAACCTACATTTTAATCACCAAGCACATGATCCCGTAACCGCCACAAAAACCTGGAAGTTGTGCGCGCTTTACCCTAGTTTAAAAGATTCTTATTGGCTATCAATTAATTATGGTATGCAAAAAGCGGCAAAACACTATGGCGTTGACCTAAACGTACTAGAAGCCGGTGGTTATAACCAACTAGCAACCCAACAAAAGCAAATTACGCAATGCCAACAATGGGGAGCCGATGCTATTTTACTGGGGAGTAGCACCACAACCTTCCCAAACCTTAGCCAATTAGTGGGAAATACGCCTGTCATTGAAGTCATCAATGCCACCCACGATAACACAATAAAAACTCGTGTTGGTGTACCTTGGTTCCAGATGGGCTATCAGCCGGGGCGCTATTTAGTGCAGTGGAGTCAGGGTAAGCCATTGAAAGTTTTACTCATGCCCGGGCCATTGAATGCCGGTGGCAGCCATGAAATGGAACAAGGATTCCGAGAAGCTATTACAGGTAGCCAAGTACAAATTGTGGACGTCGCACAAGGAGATAACGACCTTGAGGTTCAACGCAATTTGTTGCATGGAATGTTAGAGCGTAACCCTGATATTAATGTCGTCGTTGGCACAGCGATTGCCGCCGAAGCCGCAATGGGTGAAGGTCGTAACTTAACGAAGCCACTAAATATTGTTTCTTTTTACCTTTCTCATCAGGTCTACCGCGGCTTAAAAAGAGGCCGAATAATTATGGCCGCCAGCGACCAAATGGTTTGGCAAGGTGAGTTAGTGATTGAACAAGCCATCAAAGTACTACAAAAGCAGCCGGTGCCAAACAATATCAGCCCGCCGATTTTGGTGCTTACTCAACAAAATGCTGATAGTGAACACTTACGCAATTCATTATCTCCTGGAGGCTTTAGGCCCGTATATCAATATACATCCGCAGCTAAAAAATAACCTTCACCATGCTGAGTCACTAATAAATCCGCATTGATTTTATGGCGTAAACGGCGAATAAGTACATCCACGGTGCGTAAATCTGGGTGGTCAACGCGTCGGGCAGATAACATACGTAAAAGGCGCTCTCGGGTTAAGATCTCTCGCGGGTTCGTCACAAAAGCCACTAGCATTTCATATTCCGCCCGTGTGAGTTTGATAGCCTGATTTTCAAATTGGAGTGTATGCATTGAGACATTTAGGCAATAGCCAGCAAACTGATAACAGTTATCTTGAGAAGTAGCTTGGGTTTGCGATGGCTTAGCAAGGTCAATACGCCAAAGTAAATTTTTAACGCGAACGACTAACTCCCTCAATTCCAAGGGTTTAGTCACATAATCATCAGCCCCCATTTCTAATCCCACAATACGGTCTATTTGATCACAGCGGCCAGTGACTAAAATAATCCCTACAGTGAAACGCTCACGTATTGCTCTTGTTAACATTAATCCGTTTTCATCCGGTAAATTAATATCTAACAGAATCAAATCAACGGCTTGCTGATCCATAATTTCGCGTAGACCCGCACCGTTCCCCGTCACAGAAACACGATATCCTTCTTGCTCAAAGTAAGCCTGTAAGCGAGCCTGAGTAACGGGTTCGTCTTCAACAACCACAATATGATGTGATGTCATTGATACACTCTCTTCTGTTCATATCTGTTCATATTTACGCATATCTTGCCGTAAGCTGTTCATCCTGGCTAGTACCGCTATTCATATTAACTCAATAAGATCGCCTGTATTAAACCATATAATTACAGGGGCTATTATGCGGAAACTCTGGAGAGCGTTACGAAAACCAAGTGCTCGTTGGTCAATGCTAACGTTAATCGTTGTCGGGATTGCAGTGGGTGTTGCGTTAATCGTTGTCCCCCATGTTGGGATGAAAGTGACTAGCACCACTGAGTTTTGTGTCAGTTGCCATAGCATGGAACCCGTTTACGAAGAATATAAACAATCGGTACATTTCCAAAATGCATCTGGCGTACGCGCAGAATGCCATGACTGCCACATTCCCTCCGACCTTCCAGGCATGATTAAACGGAAACTCGAAGCAAGCAATGATATTTATCAAACATTTATTGCGCATTCGATAGATACCCCAGAAAAATTTGAAGCCAAACGTGCCGAACTTGCGGAACGCGAGTGGGCTCGCATGAAAGAGAACAATTCGGCCACTTGCCGCTCTTGTCATGATTATGACTCGATGAATCACGCCAAGCAAAATCCAGAAGCGGCTCGCCAGATGCAAATCGCTGCGAAAGAGAATCAATCCTGCATTGACTGCCACAAAGGAATTGCCCACCAATTACCGGATATGAGTAGTGGCTTTCGTAAACAATTTGATGAGTTAAGAGCGAAAGCAAATAGTGATGCTGACATTCTGTATTCACTTGATATTAAACCTATTTATGCCAATAAAGGGGATAAAGACCCTGCTGGCTCGTTACTTCCTGCCTCAGAGGTGAAAGTCCTAAAACGTGATGGCGATTGGCTACAAGTTGAAATCACAGGGTGGACAGAAACCGATGGACGTCAACGCGTTCTATCTGAATTTCCCGGTAAGCGAATTTTCGTAGCTTCGATACGCGGTGATGTTCAAGAAAATGTGAAAAATTTAGAAAGCACCGTTGTCGCTGCAACAGATACGTCATGGAGCAAACTGCAAGCAACCGCATGGATGCAACAAGGCGATATGGTCAATGATATCAAGCCAATATGGGCTTATGCAGATTCTTTATATAACGGTTCATGTAATCAATGCCATGGTGCGCCAGATATCGCCCACTTTGATGCTAACGGTTGGATAGGCACATTGAACGGTATGATTGGCTTTACCAGTTTAGATAAGCGAGAAGAGCGTACCTTACTGAAATACTTACAAATGAATGCATCTGATACCGCAGGATCTTCACACGGTGATAACGGAGTACAGAATGAAAAATAATCCAACTTTTCAAGCTTCTCGTCGACGCTTTTTGTTCCAGCTTGGCGGGCTCACTGTGGCAGGTATGTTAGGCCCTTCCCTATTAACACCGCGTAAGGCTGGCGCTGCGACAGTTGGCGAACAAGCTGCGGTAGTACAAGAAGGCATTCTGACTGGCTCACACTGGGGTGCAATTCGCGCCACTGTAGTTGATGGCCGTTTTATCGAAGCAAAACCTTTTGAACACGATAAATTCCCATCAAAAATGATTGCAGGATTGCCTGACCATGTACATGGCACCGCGCGTATCCGTTATCCAATGGTTCGTGTTGATTGGCTACGTAAACGCCATTTAAGTGATACCTCACAACGAGGTGATAACCGCTTCGTACGTGTTTCTTGGGATGAAGCCCTTGATTTGTTCTATCAAGAACTAGAACGCATTCAAACAACTTATGGGCCAAGTGGGCTGCTCACTGCAAATGGTTGGCAATCAACCGGAATGCTCCACAATGCTTCAGGAATGTTAGCCCGCGCCATTGCCCTGCATGGCAATAGTGTTAGTACTGGCGGAGACTACTCAACGGGGGCTGCACAAGTCATTTTACCTCGAGTCGTTGGGTCGATGGAGGTTTATGAACAACAAACCTCTTGGCCGCTAGTCCTCAAAAATAGTAAAACCATCGTATTATGGGGCTCTGACCTGATTAAAAACCAACAAGCTAACTGGTGGTGTCCTGATCATGACGTTTATGAATATTATGAACAACTGAAAGAGAAAGCGGCTAATGGCGAGATAAACGTCATCAGTATTGACCCTATAATCACCTCAACGCATGATTACCTTGGACGTGAAAATGTTCAACATATCGCTATTAACCCGCAAGCGGATGTCCCACTACAATTAGCCATCGCCCACACGCTTTACAGTGAAGGCTTGCATGATAAAACCTTCTTAAAAGAATACTGTGTCGGTTTCGACCAATTTGTTCCCTACTTAATGGGAAAAACGGATGGACAACCCAAAGATGCACAATGGGCAGCTGAAATTTGCGGCATTGATGCCGACACAATCCGAGCTTTAGCCCGCCAAATGGCAGCAGATAGAACCCAAATTATTGCAGGTTGGTGCGTTCAACGTATGCAACATGGTGAACAATGGTCATGGATGATTGTCGTTTTAGCTGCCATGTTAGGCCAAATTGGCTTACCAGGTGGGGGATTTGGCTTCGGCTGGCATTATAATGGCGCGGGTACACCAAGCCGTCAGGGGATTATTTTAAGTGGTTTTTCCGGCTCAACCAAAGTGCCACCTATTCATGATAACAATGACTACAAAGGCTACAGCAGCACCATTCCTATTGCTCGTTTTATTGATGCGATTTTAGAGCCCGGAAAAACAATCAACTGGAACGGTAAAGCGGTTAAATTGCCACCACTAAAAATGTGTGTATTTGCCGGAACCAACCCATTCCACCGCCACCAGCAAATTAACCGTATTATTGAAGGTTGGCGTAAGCTTGAAACGGTTGTCTCTATTGATAATCAATGGACATCCACCTGCCGCTTTGCTGATATCGTATTACCGGCAACCACGCAATTTGAACGAAATGACCTTGACCAATACGGTAACCACTCAAATCGTGGCATTATTGCGATGAAACAACTTGTTGAACCGCAGTTTGAGTCACGTAATGACTTCGACATTTTACGCGATCTATGTCGTCGTTTTGGCCGTGAAGAAGCCTTTACTGAAGGTTTAGACGAAATGGGCTGGCTAAAACGCATTTGGCAAGAAGGCAGCCAGCAAGGAAAAGGCCGTGGTATTCATTTACCCTCCTTCGATACGTTCTGGGAAAAAGAAGGCTATGTGGAATTTGAACATCCACAAATGTTTGTTCGTCATCAAGCGTTTAGAGAAGACCCTGACTTAGAACCTTTAGGGACACCGAGTGGTTTAATTGAGATTTATTCGAAAACCATTGCCGACATGCAATATGATGATTGCCAAGGTCACCCAATGTGGTTCGAAAAAGCGGAACGCTCCCACGGTGGCCCTGGTTCAAAAAAATGGCCATTACATTTGCAATCTGCTCACCCCGATTTTCGCTTGCACTCACAATTGTGTGAATCGCCTGTGTTACGCCAATATTATTCCGTTAGCGGCAAAGAGCCTATCTTTATTAGCCCTAAAGATGCAAAAGCCAGAGGTATACAAAATGGTGATATCGTTCGTGTTTTCAACGACCGAGGGCAAGTCCTAGCAGGCGCTGTCGTCTCTGATTTATACACAGAAGGCGTTGCTCGTATTCATGAAGGAGCTTGGTATGACCCGACTAAGGGTGGAGAAATCAATGCCCTGTGTAAATACGGCAATCCAAACGTATTGACACTGGATATAGGAACCTCTCAACTCGCTCAAGCCACTAGCGCACATACGACGATCGTGGAGATAGAAAAATACACAGGGCAAGTGGATAACGTTAGTGCATTCGATGGGCCTATTGAAATGGTGGCTCAATGTGAATATGTTCCTGCATCACAGGTGAATAAATGACAAAACAAATCACTTTGTCGTCAGAACAAATAGCCTGTGTTTATGCATGGTTAGCACAATTATTCTCACGTGAATTAGATATTGCAACGATAGCGCAACTTCAATCTAGCGAAATGATGGATTGGTTTACGACTATCGAACAAGAACCAACTTTAGCTTCGTCTATTCAAGAGGTTAAAACTAAAATCCAATCGCTGGTAATGCGAACGGATGCAACGCTCGAGTTGGCAGCCGACTTTTGCAGCTTATTCTTAATGTCAGATAAGCAATCTGCTTTGCCTTACGCCTCTGTTTATCCAAATAGTGAGCATGGCAATGAACAGATTAAGTACCTATTAGTTGAGTCAGGAATGGAAACCAGTGAGGCATTTAACGAACCTTCTGACCATATTTCAATTTTTTTGGAGCTATTAAGTCACTTACATTTTTCATTAAATGAAGCCCATTTGGACCAAGAAAAAGTGAGGCAATTGCGCCTAAAAACCTTGTCACTTTTACTGCAATGGCTACCAGTATTTAGCCAAAATTGTCAACGATATGATGAGTTTGGTTTTTATGCTGCTTTGAGTCAGTTGTCGTTAGCGCTAGTTCAATGGGATAAGCAAACCGAATAGATGCCGTTTAAATAATTTTTATATTATTCAACTATTATTAAATAAAGGGATATTGATAAATAATATCCCTTTTAACTTTCAGCCATAACACCTGAGTTACTGTAAAGAAATAAGTTTTTCACGGCTCAGCCCAGTGCTTTTCATAATTATCTCAATACTAACTCCTTGCTCCAAAAGATTCCGTACCATTGTTATATTTGCCTCTTCTTGGCCTTTTTGAAATCCTTCTTGTCGCCCTTTATCTTGCAATCGTTGCGCAATATTCATGATTGTCTCCTTATGCTTTTCTGTCTGTTCCCCTAAAACTTGAATAACTTGTTCAAAATTATGCGAGTCTAAAGCAATAAACAGATAATTGAGGATAGTTATGATGTCATTATCACTATGCTAAAAAAATCTTTGGTTTTATTAAGCGGGTGTCAGGCCGGGTTGTACCACGCTATAAATTTGTTTTTTCAATTCTTCTTGCTTAGCCAATTGGTAAACATGTGAAGCAACATCAGCACGCATCACTAAACCATGGACTTCAACCTCTTGTTGAAGAACTGCTTTTCCCGTTGGCTCACCATGTAATAACCCACCAGGGCGAACAATCACATAATCTAACGAACTAGTTTGTAGCCATGACTCTGCAAGGGATTTTTCTCTCACAGCCTGACCAAATGCAGCTCGAGACCGAGCAGACAAATAAGGCCATGAATCTCCACAACCTAGTGACGTGACTAGCACCATACGAGATATACCCGCTTGCTCGGCACAATCAATCACCGTGCGGTGAGCTAAATAATCTTGCGTACCTCCCATGGTTGAAATAACCGTAGCAGTTGTTCCTGCGGTATGACAAGCTGCCTTAACCACCTCACTATCACAAGCATCGCCAATTAACACTTGTCCCCCTAAAGCCTCTAAACCTAATGCGGATTGCCTATTACGTACAACTGCGATGACTGGGCGTTTCTCTGCTATTGCTAACTGAGCAATCTGATGACCAACTCCTTTTCCACCCGCGCCAAAAATTAACCATGGTGCCATTTTTTTCTCCCTTTTTTTTGAGTGATACATCAATCTATTTGTAATGTAAAAATCTAAAATTACCACAATATAAATGATAATGCGCATTATTTGCATTTATTATTTAAATCTATTCAAGCCGCTAATAGCTATCATCAACGATGGAAAAGCAAACAACACTAACGTTAATGTTTTTTATGTAATTCATTTAATCAAACTCATTAAAATGTGACTAGTTTAACTTTTTCGTAAAAAAACACTTATCATAAAAATTGATAAACTAACAAATTAATTACAAAAATAAATCGTAATATCAACAAGTAACAAAAAACAAAACACCACTATCTTATTGATACCCATAATACTTTTAATGTTAATGCGAAGAATTATCATTTGCATTTATATTATTATTTGATTTAATACCTACCGCCATATATATGCGAAATAATAATTTCCTAATCAATAGTATCGTTAATATCTTTAATAAAAATGGAGTATTTCGATGAAAAAGTTAACTATTATCGCCCTAGCATTCGCCACCAGTGGGGTCACTTTTGCCGCTTCTGCTGAAGTCGGTTTTGACCAAAGCCAATCTTTCAATCCAAATGAACCTTCCATACGCGTTGGTAAAACAGAAGGCACTGGTGGTGGCCATGCCGGCGCTATCGGTGATCCCGGTATTGGAGTGCAAACTGTATATGGTGGAAAAATCATTTCATTCTCAGGACTAACAAAAATGGCGCCAAAAAAACAGGGAAATGAAGCGCATGTGATTTCCATGCCTAATGGCCCTGGTTCACATAACAAAATGGGCGTATTTAACTTTGCCAAAGTCGCGGATGCTGAGGTGTACTTCGGTGAATGGTCATCGACAGGGCAAGTTAATGACGCCACACACACGGCTTACTACTCAGGTAAAGACATCACCACCAATATGCCAACAGCGGGCACTGCGGAATACTCTGTTAAAGGAATAAGCCAATATAACGGAGGTGCAATGGCCGCAGGTACCCTGACAGCTAACTTTGGTACTAAATCTTTAGCAGGGAATATTGGTGCAACGAATATTGATGCCACCATTAAAAATAATGCGACCTTCGCAGGAGATGCGACACTTAATGGCGCATTAGGTGAAACCCGCGGGCACTTTTTTGGCGACCAAGCTAAACATATTGCTGGGGTAACTGAATTTAGCGACCACAGTAAAGATATGGCCTTTGGGGGAAGCCGTGGGAATATTTCCCAGTAACCCGTAGATCAATCTCGGTGGCCGCAACAAAGCATCACGCGTTGCTGGTCACCGCCCTTTATTACCGAAGCTAACCCTATGCAATATCTTTTATTAGCCCTTGCTATCATGGTTCCAATGGTCGTGCCCTCTGCATTTTCAACCAGTTTGGATACAGACCGTGAACAGTTGTTATGGCAAAAAGACAAACAAAATTATCGTGAAAAAAGTGCTGTCGTTCCTAATAAAGATCAATGGCTACTTCCTGATGGTCTATCCATTAATTTGAATGGGGAAAACTATTCCCTTGAAAATAATGCGCAAGACCTAGGCCAAGCTATTTACCTAGCAATCAACCATCGACAATTTCAAGATGTACAACGCTTATTACCTCGCTACCAACAGCTAGCTGATGCAGATCCATTACTCATTTTATTTGCAAAGGCTGAGCTCGCTAAAGCGCAAGGCCATTACCCTGAAGCAATTACTTATTATCACCAAATACTGGCTCTTTCCCCAAAGTTTCTTCGCATTAAATTAGAACTCGCTCGAGCCTATTTTGAAGATAATCAAAATAAAGAGTCATTGGCTTTATTTCAGAATTTAATTCACGATGAAACACTTGCATTACCCGCCAGTGTAAAGCAGACCATCCAACAATTTATTCGCGCTATTGAAAACCGCACAGCTTGGAGCGGTAGTCTCTCTTTCGGTTATAAAAATAACAGCAATATTAACCAAGTCCCTGATAAAAATAAAATTTGGGAAGTACCAGGTGGCACATTAAAAATGGACGACCCCATCGCGTCGTCAGGGCTCACCTATGACGCGAGCCTGAGTAAAATAATTCCTATCTCTGGCCATCATTCATTGCAAATCAAGGGGACATCCTATGGCGACCGCTATCCTCACTATGCCGAATTTAGTGAGAATACCACCTCTTTAGCTACTTTATACCGTTTTAATGATGCGAATACCACTGTCGCCGCAGGCCCATTAATTGAATTAAAAACAGTCAATGAAAAGCGTCGTTATTTAGGGATGGGTGGCAAAATTGAAGCTGATTATCAATTCAGCCCAAACATGATCCTCAGTATGTCCGCGGATCACCAACAGCTTCATTACCAAAAACCGTATGACAGTGCCGATGGCAATCGAAGTAGCCTACACCTAACGGGTATCTACGGTATTACCACCGATACTTCCATCTTTTTGGGAGCAGATGCAACCCGTCTCACGACCGAAGTTCGTAGCGATGATTATGACCAGTTGGGTGTCCGAGGCGGCTTCTATACCGTGCTTACACCTGATGTGCATTTATTAGCGCTAGCCACCTATCGAGAAAGCCAATTTCAAGCCTTCAATTACCTCCTGAATGTGAAACGCCATGATCGTGAAGCTATGTATTTTGCGCGGCTCAATTTTCCCACTTATTCATTATTCACATTTACGCCTTATACCAGTTATCGCTTTCGTAACAATCGCAGTTCCGCAGATGGAATTTACACCTATCACCAGCACGAAATTTCTATTGGGTTAGAAACCCGTTTTTAAGCGTTATGGCACAGAGAAAAACACTATGCATAAATACAAATTAACACCTATTACGACAGCAATTATTACCGCCCTCTTTATTCCATCGATTGCTTTAGGGGAAAAAGAAGAACACATTGGCACCATTACTGTTCAAGATTCAGCAAAAACCATCAAAGAGCGTGATCAACAAGGCTACGATGACCAATATGATGCAAAAGGCTCTAAAATTTACTTAGGGAAAGACCTTGTTGAACGTTATAAAGGCACCAGTACCGCTGATGTTCTTAACAGCGCAATTGGTGTATATAGCGGAGATGCGCGAAATAGTGGTGCATTAGACCCCAATATTCGAGGCATTCAAGGGCAAGAACGCGTCCCTGTGACGGTCGATGGTACCGAGCAATCACTCACAGTTTACCGGGGTTACAATGGGGCAAATAACCGCAACTATATAGACCCAAACCTTATAAGCAGTATCGAAGTTGAAAAAAGTGGTTCCCTTGCAGGCGATATAAAAACCTCTGTTGGTGGTGGAATAGCCATCAGAACCCTAGGGATAGATGATGTTGTCGCCCCCGATGAAAAATTTGGTGTTAGCTTGAAATTAGAGACTAGCAGTAATTCTACACGGGAACGTATCCCACGTTTTGGTTATGGCGAGGATTATCGTGATCACCCAGAGATTTATAAAAATAATAACTCTGTATTCTCCGATCCTGTCGTCAACATCACACCAAAATCCCGAGGAAGTGCGCAATTTTTCAATTTTAAAGATAATGGCGGAAGGATCGCAGTTGGAACTCGACAAGAAAAATTCGATTTAATGGCCGCCTATGCTTATCGCCGGCAAGGCAACTATTTTGCAGGGAAAAATGGCGCTCACCGTTATAAGGAATCCGTTCAACTAAATGAACAACAAACAGTGCAGCAACAACTTGGCCCAGACCCTTACTTACCTTTTGCCGCGAATGTATTTCGTCCCGGAAAGGAAGTCACTAACACTTCCAATGAGCTGGAATCCTATTTAGTAAAAACCAATTTCTATCTCACTGAGAGCCAAACATTGCATCTGGGTTTTCGCCGGAGTGAAAGTACCTATGGCGAAATTATGCCCTCTCGTTTAGGATTTGCGGAGCTCGAAGGTAAACAAGTGCTACCACAATGGCCGTTGGCTCACTTTACCGTCAATGCCTATAATGCCGAATACAAATGGAAACCCGAAGATAACCAATGGATTGACCTAAATGCAAATATCTGGATGACACACTCTGTAGGAGATACCAATACCTCCGGCGGCTACCCTCGAGAGCCCAAAGAGCGTGACTGGGCCTTTGAGTATGGCTATGGCGATGGCAAAGATCCTAACATTGATGGCACTTTAATTAATACCGCAGCAACTAATTCTGAAAATGATCGCATTGGATTTAATTTACGCAATACCATGGCGCTCACCCCCGATCTTGATTTAACCATTCGCGGTTCAATGCTCAAAGAAAAATTAGACTCAAATGACGTTCCACCATCGCAAACTGCTAGCCCGTTTATTGCCCTTCCACGTAAAGGTCGTCGGCAAGAAACCAGTATTGCCTTTAACTTTAACTATCGCCCAACGAGTTGGTTGGAATTGGATGCGGGAGCAAAATATATTGATGGTTGGACGGAGGATGACTACTTAAAGGAGCAAATGCGCAAGCGCACCAAAGGTTTTCAAAACCCCAATGAGCGCCTCGCTAAACAGATAAATTACAACCGTATTTTAACCCAAGATGAATACAATAAAGCAATTGAAAATGGCTACCAACCCTTCAATGGTGGCTATAGGAATAAACAAATCTTACTCAAAACGATAGGGCTTGAAGACACGAATTATACTGTTTTCATCACCAAGAGAAAGAGCTCTCAACATCCAGAAGAAAATGGCGTTTTAGATGTCAATTTCCGCACGGAATGGAAATCAGATAAAGACGGACGCTATACGACAAAAACGAACCCTTTCCATAACGGCACTTTTGACTCCCAAGCACGCGCAGTCGACCCAGTAACGGGTAAAGAAGTTTATGTCTATGGCGCAAGTTATTCGCACCCTTCAGATGATATCGAGCGAAAACTCACAGAAGAAGAAAAATGGAAATTCTCAGGCAAACAAAAAAGCCATGGCTGGGCGCCTGCTTTTGGTGCCAATGTTTGGTTGTCTGATAACGACCGCGTTTATGCGCGTTACATCGAAACGGTACGCTTGCCAAGTATTTTCGAAAATAGCATTGGGTTTGCCGGGGAAAGTGAAGCTCGAAAAGAGAAAATGTTATTCAAACCCGAACGTGCAAAAACCTTTGAATTTGGTTATTCACGTAATTTACAAGGGTTACTCGGTGCTGAGCGCCACGCTGATGTGAAAATAGGCTATTACCATACGGTCATCGAAAATGCATTTGACCGCGATGGGCGTCTTAATTTTGTTCAAGTAAAAGAACATAAAACCGCAGGGATTGAAGCCTTGGCTCGCTACGATAATGGTGGGGTATTTATGGATATTGGTGTTGATTACCGCCTCAAAAATGAGGTTTGTGATGACTCCGCACCCGCTAATTTGGACCCAACTAACCGTTATAATATATCTCAATGCACTACCGCAGGTTTCCCCGGTGGCTTTTTACGCACACAATTACAGCCTAAATATGCGATTAACTCCAATCTCGGCATGCGTTTTATGGATGAAACTCTCGAGGTGGGAACACGCTTACGTTATACCAGCAGTGTGCAAAATAAAGATGAACGGAAACTAATGCAGCAATTTCCAGGAAGTTATTCAATGGCGAATAATAGCCCAATGCACTGGACCCCGACCTTTACAGCGGATGCCTATGCCAGTTACCAAATTGATAAAAATATCAATGTCGAATTCTTAGTAACCAACTTAACTGACCGTTATTATATTGACCCACTGACACGCAGTATGATGCCAGCGCCGGGCCGCACCTTACGCTTAGGATTAAATGCACAATTTTAGGTAAATACGGTTAATTTATCGCCCTATAAATATCCGCTGCTAACCTTAAGTAGGAGCGGATATTCATCACTTCAGTATCAGAAAAATAACCGCATAATGGTTTCATCGAATTCATCTTGGTCTACAACTGCAAAACCAAACTGCTCAAAGAATGGTTTCATCATGTCATTGCCTTCAACATAACAAATTGATACGGACTTATATTTGCCCAAATTTTTAATTTCTTCCAGAACTAGCGGAATAGCCTGAGAACCAAAGCCTTTTCGTTGATGCTTTATATCGATCATCAATTGATCAATAAACACTTCTTCTGGCCAACCATTTTCATGGTTTGAATAATATTGAACGAAGCCAACAGGCTCATCATCAACATAAATCCCTCGATTAATATAATGATCAAAAAATTTTGAGGCTGCGATTGATTCGGAGTTAAGAGCCACAAAGTCTTCCTGCTCTTTGGTTATTTCAAGACAGATGATATCCACCCAATTGTCTTTGGTGACATCTTTTAAGGTAATGGTCATAAACACCTTGCTTTAAAGTTACCGTTCACAATACCGCCATGATAAAAATACGGCTCAACGTAAATTAACAATAAACTTTTTTGTGTTCGCGCAATTTGTGCTTTTATATTTTTTGAAATTCAACAAACAAATAATAAGTAGATATGTTACGGATAACATTAATATCCCCACATAGACTAAAATAAAATTTCGACTCATTTATTGCTTTCGAATTAAGAAATATTCAGAATTGAGATCCATGTCAAATATCACCATTAAATACAATATTATTGTAATTTATCAAATTTTTTTGAGGGAAAATAAAAATAATCATTTGGATTATTAATCTAAAAAAAAATAAAAATACAGACTAATATAGAACAGGAATCACAAATAACCATAATGACCGCCAATTAAAATTCAATTTTTATCATTATATAAATTTAACAATAATAACGCATTGTCATAAGAAAACACATAAAATCTGAACAACCTCACATTTATTAGGTATTTGATAACTCCTCGCATTTATGCAACAAGAAATCAAATTCACTTATGAAACAACATGTTAAAAAATTACTATTATTTTGTATCAAACTGAAAAATAAAAACATTTTTATTGCAAAAGTATTGAGGATAATTTCACTCCCCCGACTTTATTAATAAATATTAATTTATTGATTTTAACCATGCCTTTTAGGCATGGCTAAGAGACTTTCGGAATATTGTCAGGAAAATAGATTCATGGATAGTATGAATACGAAAATGATGCATTTTTATTATAAATATATACGAATAACTCTTAAAAACATTTCCAATGAAAGGTAACACTATGGGTATATTAAAAGATAGTAAGT
This sequence comes from Providencia rettgeri, assembly GCF_023205015.1. NCBI lineage: Bacteria > Pseudomonadati > Pseudomonadota > Gammaproteobacteria > Enterobacterales > Morganellaceae > Providencia > Providencia rettgeri. Next base: position 3,256,863 of record NZ_CP096258.1, read on the forward strand.
TGCTTTTGGTTAGCTTACTTATCATTCTTCTTTCGGAAGCTATAGGGCAAATTAAAATCAGTCTAGTTATGGTTTTTCCAATGCTTTATTCCATGTTGATGGGTGGTATTATCAGTTTTCCAAAATTCAAGATCCTCAGCGAAAAAAATATGGCACACGCAAGCTCAATTATGAGTGTCGCGTTAGTTATCTTAATTGCAAAATTAAGCACCTCAGTCGGTGCATCTTGGGAAAAAATAATTCAAGCAGGTGGTGCATTAATTCTGCAAGAAATCGGTCACTTTATCGGTACCATTTTACTCGGTTTACCCCTTGCCATTATGTTAGGTATGGGCCGTGAAGCCGTTGGTGCAACCTACTCTATTGGTCGTGAACCCAATATCGCCATTATCGAAGCCAAATATGGTTTAAGTTCACCAGAAGGCCGTGGCGTTATGGCAATGTATATTTGCGGAACATTATACGGAGCCGTTTGGATGGGTATTATTGCCAGTGTTATCGCAGGACTCGATATTATGAGCCCACTTGCTTTAGCAATGGGAGCCGGAGTCGGAAGTGGTTCAATGCTAGCGGCATCAGTCGCACCATTACTGGAACTGTACCCTGAACAAGCCGCGGATATTCAAGCATTTTCATCCTCCGCAAACTTGATGTCTTCAGTATTAGGTCTGTACATCTATATTTTCTTCTCCTTACCGTTTGCCTCTTTCTTGTACAACAAACTCAAAAGAAAACGTGCAACAGCATCAGTAGATACAGAATAAGGATATAAGATCATGAAAAAGATGGCAGAAATTGCAATAATCATCGTGTTAGTCATCATCTTCACTTCACTGGGTGATGCTCTCGGAGGCTCAATTTATGGCCGCGGCAGCTTTGGCGCAGTCTTTAGCGACTCACTTATCGCCATGGCATTATTAGGGGGTATGTCATTTGTGGCATACTTAATTGCACAAATCCCACCATTAGGTAAGTTACCTGTGATTTTCTGGGTATCTTTAATTGCTGCAGGTTTGTGTTCACCATTATTCCCTTACGATAAAGAAATGATCGCAATGACAGGTAAAATCTCACTCGCTGTCATCAGTACGACAGTACTGGCATTTGCAGGTCTTTCACTCGGTAAAGATATTGATAAATTTAAAGCCATTTCATGGCGGATCATCCCAGTTTCACTGGCGGTCTTTACGGGAACTTTCTTATTCGCTGCACTTATTGGTCAAGTGACACTTTCATGGAGCGGCGTTATCTAACCAGAGGAAATATTTACCATGACAATGACCAAAGACCAATTGAAAGCCATCGTCTGCGAAACAATTGCATCCCATAAAGGGGATATCAAAAAATTAGCAGAAGATATTTGGGCAGAGCCAGAACTAGGCTATAAAGAAACAAAAACAGCAAAAAAAGTGGAAGCGGCATTCTCTGCATTAGGCGTTAATTACCGAAACCAACTCGCATTAACCGGGGTTAAGGCTCGTCTAAAAGGTGGAAAAGGTAGCAAATACAGTATTGCTGTGATTGGTGAGCTCGATGCGATTATTTGTGCTGAACACCCAGAGGCCGATGATTTAACGGGGGCTGCCCACTGCTGTGGGCACAATGCACAAATAGCCAATATGATGGCTGTCACTATTGGTCTGGTTAAGTCAGGTGCTATGCAATACCTCGCGGGAGACGTCGTTCCTTTCGCCGTTCCCGCTGAGGAATATGTTGAGCTGGCTTATCGTAATAAACTGATTGAACAAGGAAAAATCAGTTATATCGGCGGTAAACCAGAGCTAATATCCCTTGGCGAATTTGATGACGTCGATATGGCGATGCAAATTCATTTAACCAGTGTCAAACCCGATCGTGATACTGGTTTTATCGAAATGTCGACCACGACCAATGGGTTTATTGGCAAGCTGATTAACTACAAAGGGACTGCGTCCCATGCGGCTGCAGCTCCTCATTTGGGTGTCAATGCGCTCAATGCCGCAATGATGGGGATCATGGGAGTGAATGCAATTCGCGAGACCTTCCAAGAAAAAGATTATATTCGTTTTCATCCGATCATCACGCAAGGCGGTGATTTGGTCAATGTCACCCCAAGTGATGTGCGTATGGAAAGTTATGTTCGAGCGTCAAATGTCCCAGCGATGATCGATGCAAATGAACGAATTACTCGTGCTCTTGTTGCTGGCGCAATGTCTGTTGGTGCAGAGGTAGAAGTCAAAGATTTACCGGGTTACCTCCCACTGTATAACAACGATACATTGAACTGTTTATTGCAACAAAATGCCCACAACTTGATTGGCGAAGAAAATGTTTGGGTTGCGGGCCACATGACTGGAAGCACGGATACGGGTGACTTATCACATATCATGCCAGTGAGCCATCCATGGATTGGCGCTATCCGTGGAGGTTTGCATGGTAAAGATTACGTTGTTTTCGATGATGATATGGCCTACATCCGCCCGGCTCAAATGATGGCAATGGCAATTATTGACCTGTTATTTGATGATGCATCCCAAGCAAATGAGATGCTAGCGGATTACACGCCATTAATGAGTAAAGAAGAGTATCTCTCATTTATTGGCTCTTTTAATAACTAATTATTAAAATATTCCCCTTATTGCTATGTTTATTATAATAAGGGGAATATGATATTTTTAGCTTTTATCCCACTTTTTAAATTTTTTCTTCGCATTAATTTAATTTCTTTTTACATTCACCATCTCATTTAAAAAAATTCCTGAAATCATGCCTCTCCCTCTACTTTAAATAAAAAATTTAACTTATCCCCCACTCATGCAGACTTTAAAACAGCAATATTCCTAACATCAAAAACACAACAATAACATATTGATATTAATGAATTTAGTTAATCAAACACTCTTTCTGTTATTATTTTAATAAATTACCATCCTTATTATTCATGAGCCATGCAATACTGATATGATATAAATACGATCTCCGTCACGCTCACTTTTTTAATATCCACGTTAAAATTAATCTTATAAATTGATAGATAAAAAATAACGAGTAGAAGTAGACATCATCCTATTTCTGAATCTAATTTTTAAAATACACATAAATTAAATGAGCGCGCTGTTCATTATTCTATGCTCACACCAGGGGCCCTTTAACAGCATTAAAAACGCTTTTTGTATACGGGATAAAACGTAATGACCAACAAATACAATATCAGTGAAAAACTCTTTGCTTTAGAAACATTTAGCAAAAAAACACGTCAGGATTTACATAAAATCCCCGAATTGTCTGGGCTAGAATTCAAAACCTCACAATATTGCCGTGAATTGATGGAAAGCTTTGGCTATAACATTCGTTTATTCGAAGGCTACACAGGTTTTACCGCTGAATTGATTGTCGACCCAACCAAGCGCTTAATTGCCTATCGTACTGATATCGATGGCCTTGAAATGCCTGATTTAACCTGCAATGAACACAGTTCTGTCCATGAAGGTTGCGCCCATAACTGTGGCCATGATACCCACATGACCATCGCCTTAACCGCAGCGAAATACCTCAGTGAAAACCGTTCTGAACTCACCCATAACGTCCGTTTTATCTTCCAAATGGCGGAAGAGGACATGCGAGTACCGGGCGCTAACAAAATGGTCGAAATGGGGTGTATGGAAGGCGTCGACGAAGTTTACGGGTTACACAATGATGCGGCCTTTGAAACGGGTTATATTAAATTCAATTCAGGAGTTATGTCCTCATACGGTTCAGCATGGACACTAGATGTCCATGGTGTGTCGGCTCACGGCTCAACCCCTCATAAAGGGTTAGATGCTATCCGCGAAGCAACACGTATCATTGATTATATGGACTACATTGTTGCCAAAAAAACCGATCCTTTCAGTCCCGCTGTATTTGGTTGTGGCATGATTAATGGCGGAACGATCCCAAATGCGCTAGCTGACCATGTTCAAGCACGCGGAACTATCCGTTCAATGGATGAAGAAACAGACAAAATATTAAAGGCAAGTTTCAATGAAATTGTAGCTCGCAGTGAAGCTGGTGGGTTTAAAACCACATTGGAAGCCAGCGGTTATCCCGCTGTCGTCAATCACCCGCAAGCGGCCAAAGTCATTTATGATGCTGCAGCCGCCTTTTTACCACTTGAGCATATTGATTCAAACGGTAAGCCGATGACAGGAAGTGAAGATTTCAGTTATATGATCAATGCCACTAAAGATAAACTCGGTGCCATGTACTTTTTAGGAAGTGGTAATCAAGCAAAAGGGATTAATAATTACTTACACGCAAACCCGTATTTTGTTGATGACGATTGCTTGCTGATTGGCGCTCAAATCTTTATTAATATCGCCACTCGTTAGAATAAATATAATACACACAGTAATATTAAAGCCGAGTAAACTCCATTACTCGGCTTTTTTCTTAATCATCCGCAGATAAGTCATAGCTCAGGCAATTCTCTATATAACCTATCTTTCTCACTTTGTTCTGTAGGTACCCATTGATTTGGCTGATGTATATAATTCAAATCAAGATGGGGAGCGTAATGAGAGATAAAATCATACATATAATCTTTTAAATGCATGTGCCGATTAATACAAACATGTGTATAACTTGGCTTGACTAAGTGGCTAATATCAATACAACATAATGCTTCACTATCTTCCTCTGGGTCAAAAGCAACCGTTGAAATAATACCTACCCCAGCACCACGTTTCACATAGTATTTAATGATTTCAGTATCTACCGCAGTTAAAACAACATTTGGCGTTAATTTATGTTGATAAAAGACTTGATCGAGCTTTGAATGCCCTGTAAAACCAAATACATAGGTAATTAGCGGGTAGCCTGCAAGGTCTTCAATCCTAAGCTGTTCACATTGAGCCAATGGGTGGTCATGAGGAACAATAATACTGCGAGACCATTGATAACAAGGCATTACCAATAAATCATCATAAAGGTGCATAGACTCAGTCGCAATGGCAAAATCCACATCGCCATTATTCACCATCTCTGCTATCTGAGCAGGCGCGCCTTGGTGAAAATGCAAAGAAATATTGGGGTAACGTGCGTTAAAACGCTCAATCACTTGCGGTAATTTATAACGGATCTGAGTGTGGGTTGTTGCAATATGCAGGTTCTGTTTTATCGTCGTATCTTCATGAGAAACAATACTTTTTATTTTATCGAATTGTGCAAGAATATCACACGCGACATGATGAACTTTTTCACCAATCGGGCTCAGCGACAATAGGTTATTATTTTTCCGATTGAATAATGAAACGTTCAGCTCATCTTCCAATATTTTAAGTTGCTTACTTACCGTTGGCTGAGAGGTATACAGTTTTTCAGCCGCATTCGTGATATTAAAATCACTTTTTACCACTTCAACAAAGCTTTTAAGCTGACTAATGTTCATTGCTGGATTATCCAATGTATAATGGACTAAAAATAGAGATACAAGCACAGTCCAAGATTTAACATCTTGGTTATTCTGTGCAGGAATTATACCATAACGAACTGATTAGCAATAAGTACACTGTGGTTTATTCCCTAGTAAAAACAGTCCAAAACATAAATCATAAAATAAATATTCTACAAGAACCTATAATATTCAGCGCGATAAAACTACTGATCTCAACACCCCATTGCGGATCATGGCAAGGGGGCTGCGTGAAGTTTCACTGTCAGAATTGCGATAAACAGTGATTTCATTCATTTGGCTTACCCTAAATGAAATAATGATAGTCGAAGCACTAAAGCAACGAGTGTGACAATGAGTACAGGGAGTGTCATGATAATCCCTGTTTTGAAATAATATCCCCATGTAATGGTCATGTTCTTTTGTGATAAAACATGTAGCCACAGCAATGTCGCCAAACTGCCAATTGGCGTAATTTTTGGCCCCAAATCAGCCCCAATCACATTCGCATAAACCATCGCTTGTTGAATAACTCCTGTTGCTTGACTGCCTTCAATAGAGAGAGCACCAATTAATACCGTTGGCATGTTATTCATTATTGATGATAACAATGCAGTGATAAATCCAGTGCCTAGAGTTGCTACCCATAACCCTTTATCGGCAAGGTAATTCAGCGTTTCAGAAAGATAATCGGTTAACCCTGCATTTCTTAAACCATAAACAACCAAATACATTCCTAAAGAGAAAATGACGATTTGCCACGGTGCTCCACGTAATACTTTTTTGGTATTAATCGTATGGCCTCTGGCTGCAATCACCCAAAGAATTAAAGCGCCAATAGCCGCAATTGCACTCACTGGAATACCTAATGGTTCTAAGACAAAAAAACCGATAAGCAACAGCACTAATACCAGCCAACCTGCTTTAAACGTTGTCATGTCCTTAATGACTAAGGCGGGCTCACTCAGTTTGGTAACATCATATTGTTTAGGAATATCTTTACGGAAAAACCAATGCAGCATCGCTAATGTTGCAATAATTGCTGCAAAATCCACTGGCACCATAATTGATGCATATTCTGTAAAACCAATATTAAAGAAGTCCGCAGAAACGATATTCACGAGGTTCGAAACAATCAGCGGCAAGCTCGCTGTATCTGCGATAAACCCGGCAGCCATGACAAAGGCTAATGTCGTGCCTTTATTGAAACCAAGTGCCAATAACATCGCAATCACAATGGGCGTTAATATCAATGCTGCACCATCATTGGCAAATAAGGCCGCTACCGTTGCTCCAAGTAACACAATATAACTGAATAACAGTTTTCCTTTACCCCCACCCCATTTGGCAACATGTAATGCAGCCCATTCAAAGAAACCACTTTCATCTAAAAGTAGGCTAATGATAATGACGGCAACAAATGTCGCCGTGGCATTCCAAACAATGTTCCAAACAATCGGGATGTCTTGAAAACTGATCACACCAAAGATCAGGGCTAATATTGCCCCTATTGTTGCACTCCAACCAATACCCAACCCTTTAGGCTGCCAAATAACAAACGTAATCGTTAAAATAAAAATTAATGCAGCAATCAACATAACGACCTCATGAACAAGGGTATAGATATACCTTCCTGAAATAAATTGGCTAATTAACCGACCCAATTAACTTTGCTCATTCCCATGCCAATATATATGAATATTCATATATATTGACTTAAAAAATTTTATACTGCACAACGGCCAGCAGGTTCTTTTGTCTCTAGGCTGTTAAGCAAATCTGCAACTCTATTTTTCTCTGTGGCATAAGTGACATCAATGACACTTTTCACCCACGGTAGTAATATCGGAGATAATCGATAATGAACCCATTTACCCTGTTTTGAATCGAGCAAAAGACCCGATTCCCTAAGCATTGCTAGATGTCGAGATGTCTTTGGTTGTGATAGATTTAAAGCCGTATAAATATCACACACACACAGTTCACCAGCTGCTTTCAAAAGCAGCACGATATCAAGCCTTGTTTGGTCACCTAAAATTTTAAACAGCTGTAGTGGTTCCATGTGTACCTCTTTAGTCTTTTCTTTAAGTTACACCCAAAAGACACATGTGTCAAAACGTATATATTATATTTAGCGCGATAGTGCCGTATACCTCAAATATGACTTAATATCAGTAGACGCCTGTTGAACGAAGAAGAGTTAAAGCTTCAGCTTTCGCAAAGCCGCCAATATTGCAAGAATATCATCATCTGATAATTCTATTGCCGGTGATGAAAGGCTGACAAAAAAATAATCCTACCCGTAGCATACCTGTATTTTTCACTGCCTCCGTTCAAACGGAACCGTAAATTAACACTAATGCGATTTCAAATTGAACCAGCTATTAATCAATATTATTTAAACTTTATCTTTCAGGCTTTAACTTGAACATAATCGTCGTTGATTCAAGAGCACCATTAACTGATTGAGCGAACTCAGGGATTTCACCGCTAACCTGCCATCCTAAAGCGCTATATAAGCTAACTGTTATTCCTTTGGTATTTGTATCTAATGTTAAAAGCGTCAATCCTGTTTCCCATGCTATTTGCTCAGCCGCTAGCATTAGTCTCCTTGCTAGCCCTTTGCGCCTGTAATCAGGTACCACCAATAACTTACAAATTTCACCTCGATGTTTACCATTTGGTTTTATACATAGCTCAAGCCCAACGACACCAACAATTTTATTGTCTACCTCTACTGAGATAAGCTTAAAACTATTTGTTGATAAAGAGTGATTAACACCAACCCAATAATTTCTCATATCCCCTATTTGAGCTTTTGCGTCAGTATACCCAACACTAGCCCCACCAAGGACACATCTATACAATAAATTGGTCAGCTCATCTATTTTGTTATCGCTTATTTTGTCACTATAGCAGCGTATAATCATACTTGAGTCTCAATAGGGGTTGTCATTACACAATAAGTTAACAGAATTTTTATTACTAACTGTCACTGTGACCTCTTTAAATCTTAGCGTAACCTCACCGTTATTGGCTTAACCCTTGCTGTAATCTTGCCGATTATAATTGATATTTAACACTAAAAAATTATTGTAATTTCTATCATCCTATTTCATATTCAAATAGAACTTAACTTAAATTAATGAGGTATTATGGACAAGGCATTAATTGTTATTGACGCACAAAATGACTATCTTTCTGATGGTCGGTTTCCCTTATGGAATATTGATACTACTTTGGAGCATATATCCAATAAAATTTCAGAGTATGAAAGAACTGGTGATATTGTGATTTTTATTCAACACTTATCACCACAAGGAGCCGCTTTTTTTGATGAAACAACAGATGGTTGTGAACTTGTTTCTAAGCTCACTAACTTATCTCCAGGTCATTTGATTGTGACTAAAAAGCATGGTAATTCCTTCGATGAAACAAATCTCAATGACTTGCTTATAACCCATAATATTAACCATATCGAATTATGCGGGATGATGACTCAAAATTGCGTCCTATTTACTGCTATTTCTGAACAAGCAAAAAAATATAAATTATCAGTATTAGGTAACTGCTGTACAAGCGTCTCACCTGTAGTCCATGCTGTAGCACTGAGGGGCTTATCTAGAATAACGAATGTTATCTAAATTACTATAAATACACACCAAGGCTACGTACTCGTAGCTTTTTCTATTATCTTTGAGGTAACTCATTGATATTTATTCAGAGGACCAAATTGTCCTGCAGGTATCGCAATGCTTATTTGTATTGTGGTTACTTTTATCTCATGAGCATTATTAGAGTATTGCCAGCCAGTGACGAGTCTCTAATTTCAGAGTCTCTTAATGCTAGATTAACTATTGAACAATATAATCAGCGGTCAATATCATTATATTTCCACCATGTCCGTTGCAATCAATCCTAACTACATTTTTTGGTGTCTGTGTTATTAACGTGTGCGCGTTTTCGAAATGAGTTATTGATGTCAATTTATGATCGATTGCGCCAGATGTATAAATAGCCTTTACTGATAGCTCACATAAGTCATAGTTCATTTTTTCAGCATAAATAAAATCCCAATCACCATAATTAGACCTTTTTCCATCTGCTACTAATGGGTCAATACCATAACTAGAATGTGCATAAAAGCCAGAGCAAGCAATCATTAGCAAGCTAGCAACTATGTATCCTTTCATCTCACCATCCCGTCAATTAGTTTCAGTAATGTTAGCTTAGCGGGAGTACAAATTGAAGTTAATTAGTTGGCGGCACATAGCCTGAAAACATAACCAAAGTGCAATGCGTTATTAGAAATATGATTACGACTAACACCGTCATCCCAACCCAAGGATCCCATGGTTTCATTGAAAATCTCCATTTTTCATTGATAAAACATTATCCTGGAATGCTGGCATTTGGAGCTATAGTCATAGTGCATTTTGCTATAGCGAAGATAATAGAGAAATATATTAAATACCCAAGCCAATTACGCATATCCCCCCTCCAGTTGTATAGAAAACAAATACTAGGATAGATACAGATTCAGGCAATAACCAGCAATACCCCCAGCAGTATGGAAAATAAGAGTTGATGATAATAACGCTTGGTATGCAGGATTAAAAAGAGCAGGAATAGAAAACTTCCGCTTTCAGTTCTTCAAGAAATGGGTGGATGGGAAAGCATAGAAATGGTCAGAAGATATGCTCACTTAGCGCCTAATCATTTAACTGAACACGCGAAGCAAATAGATACTATTTTCGGCACTTGCGTCCCAAATACGTCCTAGTTAGGAAAAGTGGAGAATTTTAAGTGATGGTAAGTGATTGAAAATTAATGGTACGCCCTACAGGATTCGAACCTGTGACCTACGGCTTAGAAGGCCGTTGCTCTATCCAACTGAGCTAAGGGCGCATTGATAATGCAGGCAGCCTATCTGGCTGATGGCGTTGAATTATACGGTTGCTGAGCGCTGAGTCAATGGCTTTTCGCTACTAAAATAACTATATGCTCATTTTATGTAACAGTTTGAACTGACAAGGGCGTTAACTTCTGACAAAATAGAGTCATTACTGTGTCTCATATATGGATTAAGTTACAGATGTTAGCAAAAATTATTGATGGGAAAACGATTGCGCAGACAATTAGGCAAGAAGTTGCCCAAAAAGTACAATTACGTTTAGAACAAGGAAAACGTGCTCCCGGCCTTGCCGTTATTTTAGTCGGTGCTAACCCTGCTTCACAAATCTATGTCGGCAGTAAACGCCGTGCTTGTGAAGAAGTCGGTTTTATTTCGCGTTCTTATGATTTACCGGACACAACGACAGAAGCTGAATTACTCAAGTTAATTGATGATTTAAACCAAGACCCTGAAATTGATGGCATTTTAGTTCAACTTCCATTACCTGCGGGGATTGATAACGTCAAAATCATTGAGCGTATTCACCCAGACAAAGACGTTGATGGGTTTCATCCATACAATGTCGGCCGCCTGTGCCAACGTGCACCACGCCTTCGCCCATGCACCCCAAAAGGGATTGTTACGCTACTTGAACGTTGTGGTATCAACACCTATGGTTTAAATGCTGTAATTATTGGTGCATCGAACATTGTTGGTCGTCCAATGAGCCTAGAGCTTCTGCTAGCAGGCTGCACCACAACAGTAACCCACCGCTTTACTAAAGATTTAGAGCACCACGTTCGCCATGCTGATTTAGTCGTCGTCGCTGTGGGGAAACCTAATTTTATTCCTGGAGAATGGATTAAACCAGGGGCAATTGTGGTCGATGTCGGCATCAACCGTTTAGAGAGCGGAAAAGTCACAGGAGATGTCGATTTTGACGAAGCTGCGAAAAACGCCGCTTGGATAACCCCGGTTCCTGGTGGTGTTGGCCCAATGACCGTTGCGACTTTAATTCAAAACACCCTTCAGGCATGTGAAGAGTACCACGATATTTAATGTAATTTTGGAGTTTTCATGGATATATTCAATTTAAATGGGCACCCACACGTAGAACTGTGTGATTTGCTAAAAATTGAAGGCTGGGCTGAAAGCGGTGCAATGGCAAAAGCTATGATTGCAGATGGCTTAGTTGAAGTTGATGGCGTGGTCGAAACACGCAAGCGCTGTAAAATTGTCGCGGGTAAAATCGTTTCAATGGGCAGTGAAAAGATTAAAGTTGTAGAATAATACCTTTAGGTAGGCTGAAAAATTTCAGCCTACCTCTTTCTAAAGTCAGCAATGCCCTCTCTCCGCCTTTTCTTTACAGCAACAATATTTACGCTAAGAACGATAAAACGCTTTTTAGGTTTCAGATAGATTTTTTCTTTGGCCATTTTTCACTGCAATAAGCATTTAAATAACTAGGCATATAAAAAATCAATTTATTGTTTTATATAAAAAAAACATTTCAGCACTCACTTCAGCTTTGTCATAAAACAGACAAATCACGCCCTTAAAAAATTTAACTTAGCTCTCATTTTTTGTATTTCACACCTTAATTGCATAGACAAGACTAAACGATTCAGCTAGTATTGTTAACGATAACATGATTAACAAGTAATCAGATCCGCTTGCAGGTCTTCTGGCTGATCCGGCTATGAATAATAATCAGGAGAAATTATGTTTAACTTACCAATAAGCGATATTCACCTTGCAGCTGCTGCATCTGATAAAAAAAATGCAATAGAACAGGTTGCCAATGCCTTAGAAAATGCAGGTTATGCAAAAAGCGGTTATGTGCAAGGAATGCTTAACCGAGAAAACCAAGCTCCTACCTTTTTAGGAAATGGTATTGCTATTCCACACGGGACAACAGAAACGCGAGATCAGGTATTGAAAACAGGTTTTGCTGTCTTTCAATTTCCTGATGGTATTGATTGGGGTGATAACCAAACAGCTTATATTGTTATTGGCATTGCCGCTCAATCAAATGAGCATCTCGAATTGCTTCGCCAATTAACCCACATAATCAGTGATGAACACACCGCTGATGCAATGGCTAAAGCTGACACAGCCGAAACCTTAAAGCAACTTCTAATGGGTGAGCGCACAATTCAGCCAGTAAAATTTGATGACTCCATGGTCACGGTAAGTGCTCAGGTTGATAATATAAATACATTGAAAATACAGAATATTATTAGCCTACAAAACGCCGAAGCTATTAGTACCGACTTTATTACCCAAGTTCTTACTCAAACACCATCATATTTAGGTCAAGGTATTTGGTTAAGTGATAGCCCTATCGGAAATATTCAGAATGCGATTGCGCTATCGACAGTAAAAAGATCATTTAACTTTCAAGGTAACCCTGTCAACGTCCTAATTACACTCTCTTACGCTAATTATCAAATAGAGACTTTGTTACTAAAAATAAGCAATTTATTGAAAAATAAAGAAGCGAATCGCATTCTTGAAAATAATAACGTTAACAAACTAATTAATTTATTGCGCCCTGATGACTCACACGCAGAAAGCGAATCATTGAACACAAATACATCTGGCATGACTCAGGACTTCACCATTCTTAACCCACATGGGTTACATACGCGACCTAGCACACTATTAGTCACCGCCATTAAGCAATTCGAAAGCAAGATTACAGTCAGTAATCTTGATGGTACTGCGACTCCCGTAAATGGTCGAAGCTTAATGAAAATTGTCAGCTTAGGCGCTAAATGTGGGCATCGCTTACGTATTCACGCAGAAGGTGTAGATGCACAAGAAGCCATTGCTACCATTGGTGAGGCAATCAATTCAGGACTTGGAGAAAAAGTCGCATGAGCAGAAGAGTCGCAACGATCACGTTAAACCCTGCCTACGATTTGGTTGGGTTATTACCTGATATTCATCGCGGTGATGTGAACTTAGTCAAAACGGCGGGTCTTCATGCCGCTGGAAAAGGCATAAATGTGGCTAAGGTGCTTAAAAATTTAGGGATTGATGTCACTGTTGGTGGTTTTTTGGGTAAGGAAAACCAAGATGGCTTCCAAAAAGCATTCAGTGAAACCGGGATTGCTAACCGCTTTCAAGTCGTCGAAGGTCGTACTCGTATCAATGTCAAACTAACAGAGCATACGGGAGCTGTTACCGATTTTAATTTTTCAGGATTCAGTGTCACCAAAGCGGATTGGCAACGCTTCGTCACCGATTCATTAAGCTGGGCGGGTCAGTTCGATATGATTTGCGTCAGTGGCAGTTTACCTCAGGGTGTTGATTTAAATGATTTTACGCATTGGATGTTACGCCTTAGAGAACAATGTATGTGTGTCATTTTTGATAGTAGCCGCGAGGCCTTTGTCGCTGGGCTCAAAGCGTCTCCTTGGTTAGTAAAACCGAATCACCGTGAGCTTGAAATTTGGGCAGGAAAACCTCTCCCTACCCAGCAAGATATCGTAAATGCTGCAAATCAACTTCGACAACAAGGTATTGCCCATGTGGTGGTCTCTTTAGGCGAAAAAGGCGCTATGTGGGTCAACTCCTCCGGCGCTTGGTTTGCTAAACCACCTGAGTGTGAGGTTATCAGCACCGTTGGTGCAGGGGATTCAATGGTAGGCGGATTAATTTACGGGCTAATGATGAGACAAACAAGTGATCACACACTACGCTTAGCTACCGCGGTTTCTGCACTTGCAGTCTCTCAACCCAATGTCGGTATCACAGACCGAGCACAACTTGCGCATATGATGACGAAGGTTGACTTACAACCATTTACGGCTGAATGAGGATGAAAGTCATGAAAATATTAGTCGCACCAAGCCACCAGCAAGGCCCTGCAATTTGTTGGCTAGCTATTGATGCCTTAAAAAATGTATCTGCCTCACAAAATATCACTTTCACTGAACAACTTACTGATGCTGATATCGTGATTTGTTTTGATACTCAGTTGCCTGAAAACTTTAATTGCACAGATAAAAAAATCTATTTCGGTCACCCCGATATCGCAGTGAGACAACCCGCTGAATTTCTGGCATCTGCAATTAACGAAGCGACACTTTGTGAGCAGAAAATCACCCAGCCACAGCATACAAAATCTTACTCTGTATTAGCCGTTACCGCTTGCCCGACAGGGGTTGCGCACACCTATATGTCTGCAGAAGCACTTGAAGCTGAAGCAAAAAAACGCGGCTGGAATATCAAAGTCGAAACCCGCGGCTCTGTCGGGGTTGGAAATGAAATTACGCCAGAAGAAATAGCACAAGCCGACTTAGTCATTGTCGCAGCCGATATCGAAGTCAATGTGGATAAGTTTGCAGGGAAACCCATGTACCGCACCTCCACCAGTGCTGCATTGAAGAAAACAGCACAAGAATTAGATAAAGCAATAAAAGAGGCCATTACATTCACACCTCAAAGCGGAAAAAAATTATCGCAATCAAGTGGATCTAATGAGAAACGTGGAGTCTATAAGCACTTACTCACTGGGGTATCATACATGCTCCCGATGGTTGTCGCTGGAGGGTTGTGTACTGCGCTTTCATTTGCATTTGGCTTAGATGCATCCAATGTAGAAGGCTCTCTAGCTTGGGCGCTTAGCCTAATTGGCGGACAAACCGCGCTTGCGCTGATGGTGCCCGTGTTATCCGGTTATATCGCCTATTCCATTGCTGACAGAACGGGGCTAACCCCAGGTTTGGTCGGTGGGGTACTTGCGACCACTTTAGGTGCTGGATTTTTGGGTGGTATCATTTCCGGTTTCCTTGCCGGTTATAGTGCTCACTTTATTAGTACCCGACTAAAATTGCCGCAAACGATGGAAGCGTTAAAGCCAATTCTAATCGTACCGCTCATTTCCACTTTATTTACAGGTTTAGCGATGATCTATGTCATTGGCCACCCTGTAGCTTGGTTAATGGATTGGCTAACTCACTGGTTAAATACCATGGGAACCACCAATGCAGTGATCTTAGGCGCAATTCTAGGTGCGATGATGTGTACGGATATGGGAGGCCCAGTCAATAAAGCGGCATATGCCTTTGGTGTCGGTCTATTAAGTTCACAAACCTATGCACCAATGGCAGCAATTATGGCGGCAGGAATGGTGCCACCTCTGGCAATGGGCGTTGCAACCCTATTAGCACGACATAAATTTGTTCCTGCTGAACGCGAAGCGGGTAAAGCCTCTTTTGTTCTCGGTTTATGTTTTATTTCAGAAGGTGCAATCCCATTTGCGGCCAAAGACCCGATTCGCGTTCTTCCTGTTTGCATTATTGGTGGCGCAATAACAGGGGCGCTATCCATGTACTTTGGTATTCAGTTAATGGCACCTCACGGTGGTTTATTTGTGCTGTTAATACCCGGAGCTATTAATCATGTATTGATGTATTTATTCGCGATAGTGGCTGGTACGGTGGTTTCAGGTGTGCTTTATGCCATTGTCAAAAAAGCAACGCCTAAAGATGCCCAACAAGCAATGGCGAGTATCGCTTAATCACACAACTTTAAGTTCCATTCCTAGTCCCTGTTGGTAGTCTTACTTCCCCCTTAACTGGGGGATTTTTTATCCATTTAATCACGTCCCTATGAGATTTGCCGCATATTCATCATTAAAATGAAGTAGAGAAACACCGTTATGAGATTGATATAACTCTGATTTTGCTCTAATCTTAGCTTTTTCATCCCCGACTTTATCCGCGTAATTGGATAACTCATACCAATCATTTTTTTCAATTACCATTTCAGACCAGTTTGTGACATGTACAACTCTCATAGAAACTGATTTTCCATTTTTAGCAATACATACTGTACGGTTATCAATATCAAGATAACCCAATTTATTTTCAGATAAAGCACAAGGAAAAGAGGAAACTATATATTCGCCATATTGCTTAATTTTGGGATGACTAAAATATCGAGGAACATTATTCTCCAAAAAACTATTATCTGACGCTAAGACGAGTAAAACATCTGGTGCATTAGTGAGTAATTCATCGAAATGTTTTGTTAGATGCGCTATATTCACTGGCGTTTTTTCAACAACAGTATTCGCATTTATGGTTCCCTGAGAACGTATTTCCCCAATCTCAAATTTTTTGACCATATTCCTAGAACTTGGTTTTACTCGGGTTTCTACATTCACTGTTTTATCTGTATTTTTAATTACTCTAATTAATGTGCTAAACCAATTATATAAACGATTTTTTAATTTATGCGTATTACTAGGCCTCTTAACATTAGTGCTATTTATTAATCTAATAGTGTCATATACTTTATTTCCTCTTTTACTATCGTGCACTCGAAAAAAATTAAAGTTCGCGTTAATTGTATTAACCTCTTTAGACATAATCCCCCCTATATTATTGTTGTTAATTTAAACTATGCTTTATTAACAACGATTATTTTATAAGTGAATAATCATGTCTTTCAAATTTAGCCATCCAAATAAAAGCGGCTAGATATCTATATCTAACCGCTTTTATCTTTATAACTTTTTTAACTCAATTAGCATTCGAAATATGACTAATATTAATACGCTAAATAGTTCGAGTTGTGGCTTGGCACCGAACGCGAATAACTTGGAGAGCATACAAAAGTATGTGACCCAAATAGCCAAGTGATGACAACACCGCCACAGCGCGAAATATGACGCGTATTATTTGCGACGCCACGTAGTGCCAGATGCACCATCTTCCAGCACAACCCCCATGGCAGTAAGTTCATCACGAGCCGCATCCGCTTGCGCCCAATCTTTATTCTTACGTGCATCTAGACGTTGTTGAATTAATGCCTCAATTTTTGCCACTTCCGCATCATCTTCAGTTTGTGCGCCGCCTTTTAAAAAGACTTCTGGGTCTTGTTCTAGTAAACCCAGCACGCTTGCTAACTCACGCAATTGTGCAGCCATACCATTTGCTGCTGACATATCTTCTGATTTCAGGCGGTTAACTTCACGTACCATGTCAAATAATACCGAATAGGCTTCAGGTGTATTAAAGTCATCATTCATCGCTTCAATGAAACGTGCTTTAAACTCATCTCCACCTGCTGGTACGGCTGACTTATCTGTACCACGTAATGCCGTGTACATGCGCTCAAGCGCAGTACGTGCCTGTTTCAAGTTCTCTTCTGTGTAATTAAGTTGGCTGCGGTAATGGCCTGACAACAGAAAATAACGCACCGTTTCTGCATCGTAATACTCAAGCACATCACGAATAGTAAAGAAGTTATTGAGAGATTTAGACATTTTTTCTCTATCGACCATCACCATTCCTGAATGCATCCAATAATTCACATAAGGGCCATCATGGGCACAGGTCGATTGAGCAATTTCATTTTCATGGTGAGGGAACATTAAATCAGAGCCGCCACCGTGAATATCAAAATGGTTACCTAACGTTTTACTGTTCATAGCCGAACATTCAATGTGCCATCCAGGGCGGCCTAAGCCCCACGGGGACTCCCAGCTCGGCTCCCCCTCTTTAGACATTTTCCATAAGACGAAATCCATCGGATTGCGTTTTACATCAGCCACTTCAACTCGAGCTCCCGCTTGTAGCTGTTCTAAGTCTTGACGTGATAACTGGCCATAGTTTGGATCGGTTTTCACCTCAAACATCACATCGCCATTCGTCGCGACATAAGCATGACCACGTGCAATCAAGCTTTGAGTTAATTCAATAATTTCATCAATATGACGAGTTGCTCGTGGTTCGCTATCTGGACGCAAAATATTCAATGCATCAAAATCTTTATGCATTTCTGCCAACATGCGCGTAGTAAGCTCTTCTACACTTTCATTATTTTCTGCTGCACGTTTAATGATTTTATCGTCAATATCAGTCACGTTGCGTACATAATTTAAGTCGTAACCCAAATAACGTAAATAACGGCTAATTGCATCAAACGCCACAAATGTACGGCCATGACCGATATGACACAAGTCGTAGATAGTGATGCCACACACATACATCCCAATCTTCCCTGCGTGGATGGGCTTAAACTCTTCTTTTTGACGACTTAGTGTATTAAAAATTTGTAGCATCTGAACTTTTCCATTTATTTGAAAAATGATTATCGATTTTTACCGATAAAATATCATGTTATTGAACCCCGATCATCTTAAGAATGCAAGGGTTTACCCCGCTTCCTTTTCAGTTTGTTCATTGGGTTTAATACACATCTATTATGCTATAAAACTGCCGACTAAGCTTCCTTCCGCTTCAAGTCAGGTTTTATCTGTGATATAAACGTGCTGATCTCAACGCTTACGCAAGTTAGCGCACAAAAAACAATTATTCAGGATAGCTATTATGGTTACATTTCATACCAATCACGGTGACATTGTTATCAAAACGTTTGACGATAAAGCCCCCGTTACTGTCGAAAACTTTTTAACTTACTGCCGTGAAGGTTTTTACAATAATACCATTTTCCATCGTGTTATTAATGGCTTCATGATCCAAGGCGGTGGTTTTGAGCCGGGCATGGAACAAAAAAACACTAAAGCACCTATCAAAAATGAAGCTAACAACGGTGTAAAAAATACCCGTGGTACTTTAGCAATGGCTCGTACAAACGACCCACACTCTGCAACAGCACAATTTTTCATCAATGTGGCTGATAATGACTTCTTAAACTTCCGTTCAGAACGCCCTGACGGATGGGGTTACTGCGTGTTTGCTGAAGTGGTTGAAGGTATGGACGTTGTTGACAAAATCAAAGGGGTCTCAACAGGCCGTAGTGGCTTCCACCAAGACGTTCCTCGCGAAGACGTCATCATTGAAAAAGTGACTGTCAGCGAGTAAACCTGAACGCATGTCCACTTACATCATTGCAGATTTGCATTTGAGTGAAGATGAACCGGCGATCACCGCCGGTTTTATTAATTTCATTCAACAGCAAGCCATCCATGCCGAAAGCCTGTATATTCTCGGTGATTTTTTTAATTATTGGGTGGGCGATGATGATACCAATCCGCTACATCAGCAAGTTGCCAACGAACTAAAACAGCTCACTGACCGTGGAGTTCCTTGCTATTTCATTAATGGAAATCGGGATTTTTTAATTGGTAAACGCTATGCGAAACAGTGTGGCATGACCATACTCCCACAAGAAACATTGCTCGAACTTTATGGTAAGCGTATTTTAATTCTGCATGGTGATACTTTATGCACCGATGATGCCGCCTATCAAAATTACCGTAAAAAAGTTCACACACCTTGGATCCAACGAGTATTTTTACTACTCCCTCTCTTCATACGTCGCCGTATCGCACAAAAAATGCGGCAAAACAGCCAATATGCAAGCAGCATGAAAGCCGAATCGATTATGGACGTCAATTCAAAAGCCGTTATTGATGCATTACAAAGGCACCAAGCGCAATGGATGATCCATGGTCATACTCACCGGCCTGCCATTCATGAGATAAATGTTGGCGGTAAATTGCATTATCGGGGTGTATTAGGTGCATGGCACCACGAAGGTTCCGCCTTTGTGATTAACGAGCAAGGCATTGAACTGATTTTCTTTCCCTTTGAGTAAGTTCGCCTAACTAACCATTTTCAATATATTTCCATGCTCGTTTGCTTAATCATTAACCACGCAAACGTTTTCCTTACTGCTTTACCATGATATGATCAAGCCAATTCAATTTCCCACCTCAGGGTGATGTTTTTTTTCAATACAGGAAAGCACCAAATGACTGCCCAAGTTCCTGCTCAATCTGCGGCAAAAATCGCCATTGTTATGGGTTCTAAAAGTGATTGGACAACCATGCAGCACGCGGCTGATGTATTATCTGAACTCCAAATTCCTTTTCATGTCGAAATCGTCTCTGCACACCGCACACCAGATAAACTATTTTCTTTTGCTGAAACCGCCAAAGTGAACGGCTTTGATGTGATTATTGCAGGCGCGGGTGGTGCCGCACATCTACCAGGAATGATTGCCGCTAAAACATTAGTCCCTGTTTTTGGGGTTCCGGTGCAAAGCGCTGCATTGAGTGGTGTTGATAGCTTATATTCTATCGTGCAAATGCCTAAAGGTATTCCTGTTGGTACGTTAGCCATCGGTAAAGCAGGTGCCGCAAACGCAGCGCTGTTAGCCGCACAAGTATTAGCGATAAGTGATACTGCTATTTTCAATCGACTCACCGCATGGCGGGAAGCGCAAACCAAAGATGTGTTAAACAACCCAGATCCGAGGAACGCCTAATGAAACCCGTTTGCGTTCTTGGTAATGGCCAATTAGGCCGTATGCTGCGCCAAGCTGGCGAGCCATTAGGCATTGCCGTCTTTCCTGTTGGGCTTGATGCCGAGCCGGAAGCGGTTCCTTATCAACAAAGCGTCATCACCGCGGAAATTGAACGCTGGCCAGAAACCCCACTAACAAAAGAATTAGCTCGCCATAATGCCTTTATTAATCGTGATATTTTTCCACGTTTAGCGGATAGGTTTCCACAAAAAAGCATATTTGATAGCTTAAATTTAGCTACCGCGCCGTGGGCGTTACTTGAATCCCCTGAGCAATGGCCTGAACTTTTCGCCACCTTAGGTGATTTTTTGATCGTGAAACGCAGAACGGGCGGCTATGACGGCCGCGGCCAATGGCGTGTTCGCCCCGGCGATGAAAAAGAGCTACCAGCAGAAATTTATGGTGAGTGCATCGTTGAACAAGGTATCCCATTTGATGCCGAAGTTTCTGTGATTGGGGCGCGTAATGCTGCGGGTGAGTCTGTTTTTTATCCGATCACCCATAATTTACACCAAGAAGGTATTTTGCGGACAAGTGTGGCTTTCCCTAAGTCAACTAACCCACAACAAGAACACGCTCAAGCCATGCTTAGCGCGGTCATGGATGAGTTAGGATATATTGGTGTGATGGCCATGGAATGCTTTGTCGTAGGTGATAACCTACTGATTAACGAGATTGCGCCTCGAGTACACAATAGCGGCCATTGGACACAAAATGGCGCATCCATTAGCCAATTTGAGCTGCATTTACGTGCCATATTAGACCTACCGATGCCGTCACCTGAAGTGTATAGCCCTGCTGTTATGGTCAATTTAATCGGTACTGATGTAAATATAGACTGGCTGAGCTTACCCCTCGTTCACCTTCACTGGTATGAAAAAGAAGTACGCCCAGCTCGTAAAGTTGGCCATTTAAACCTTTCTCATAGTGACCACGACCAGTTATCTGCAACACTTAACGCATTGACTTCACTTTTGCCAAATGAGTACAAAAGTGGCATTGAGTGGGCAAATGCAAAATTAGACTGGTACTCTCATCAATAAATAGGGAAAATAGCCCTATTCGATGCCCGAAACTATTTTCGGGCATTATGCTATTTTCGCCGTCATCCAGAAAACAAATATCCTGATTTAAGGTGTGCGGCATTACTGGAGTCAATATGTCCTCGCAGACTTTTAGTCCGTTTTATCAGTGGTGCATTCTTATTCTGTTAGGGCTGGTTTACTTTTTAGCCACCGCGACAACCTTTACCTCTCTTGGTGTGGTTTTACCTGAGATGATAAGTGAGCTCAAATGGAGCTGGAGCGAGGCTGGATTTGGTTTTACGCTGCTGGGCTTAACCTGTGGACTGGCGAGTTTCCTCCCGTCTCTGTTGATCCGTAAAGTCGGTGTACGGGTTACTTTATTGCTAGGCACCAGTGTATTTGTTGCCGGCTTTTACAGTCTGTATTCCACCCATGCCATTAGCACCTATTTTTTAGGCACAGCATTAATTGGTATTGGTTTCACCTTACTCGCCACCGTTCCGGGGACTTACGTACTTTCGCGGTTATTTGAAAAACAATCCCTTGCCTTTGGGTTATATTTCACCATCGGGGGCCTGGGGGGTGTTGCAGGCCCTTGGATTTACTTTTACGCATCAAACCAATTAGGCTCATGGCGCATGCATTGGGTTCTATGTGCCGTTTATCTTAGCATCGTCACGTTAATCACGATTTTTATGCTACGTGAAGGTAAAAAAGAGCAAGAGCACGCAAAAAAGGTGATGCAGAAACAAGTTAGTGATGCAAGTAAGCCTATTTATCGCACTGCTGAAGTATGGACCGTCGGCAGAGCGCTACGGACATGGCAGTTCTACTTGATTGCTGCGACTTATACCTCGTTTTTATGGTGTGGCATTACCGTTAACAGTTTTGCTGTTGCCCATATTGAAGAGCGTGGCTTTGGCATGACCGTGGCAGTTTCATTATTAAGCACTATGGCATTTGTGAATGCATTCTCAAGGTTTATTGGTGGGGCGGCGGGTGAATGGTTAGAACCGAAGAAACTATTAATCGGTAGCCTAATTATCATGGTGTTAGGTGTTATTTTCCTCAGTATTGCCACCTCATGGCTTTGGCTTATTCTGTTTGTGTTATGCGTGGGTATTTGACCTTTTTGGCATCCAGTGTTTTACTGTCAAATTATTTTGGTCGAGGCCCATACCTAGAGCTATTTTCTGTGGTGAATTTAATCTCAACCGTTGCCTGTTTAGCGCCTTTCATTGCCGGTGGTATCAAAGACTTAACTGGCAGTTTCACCCCTGCATTTTTGGTTATTGCCGCGCCTGTTATCATCATTTTATTGCTTACTTTGATGATGAAGCCCCCTGCCCTCTATCACAAATAAAAAATCCCGAGTGATTAACTCGGGAAAAATTGAAACCAAAGGGAAAATAAGCTTAAGACCAGATATTGGATCAAAACATAGCGTTTATTTGCGCCTCCGAAAACCAAACAGAGGCGCAAAATTAATTAAGGTTTTAACAACTCGGGGACTTTTAATAAGATAAATTCGTTATCATCCGCTTTATTTGGTTCGCGGCTAGATGAAAACGGAAAATTATTGTCATTACCAACAATAATGTGTTCACTATCAACCACATCAACGTTTTCAATGGTGAAGAATGGGAAGGTAAACACGCCATCATTTAGCGGCTTTCTTGCCATATTATTCGGGTCTTTGATATTCATCAAATCAATATAAGCCTGCTTATCTACTGGTTTGCCTATATTGTTATCTGAAAATTCAATACGATAGACTCGCTTAAATTTAGCGAGATTACTGAAGCAATTTTCCGTATTAGCACTTTTCGTCCCACAAGCTTTATCTGCCGTGCCTTCACCATTATCACGCTCAATAATTAAGCCGTGGGTATCATCAATGAGATTGAAATCACCAATGGCATTTTGATTGTCTTCAAAGACATACAACCAGCTTCTACCCGTCCAATCTTGTTTTTTTACATCAAACTCAAGAATACGTGCTGCGCGTTTGCCCTCAACATTCTCATAGTCTTGCTTCTCATCAAGCCAAATCGCACCTTCTAGCATTGGATAGAGCTTAGAACCGTCTGGTGATGAAGCCATACCTTCAAAACCTTTCGAACGATTAACTTGGAAAGTTACTTTATCTGCAGGTTTACCCGGTGTTATGATTTGATAGTGATCAGGAGAAACCACTTTCTTTCCATCAACTTGTGTTTCAAACAAGGCTAATACCTTGCCATCCAAATCCATTTTGATTAGGTAAGGGCCAAACTCATCGCCAACCCATAGAGCACCATCCGCAAATTGAAAGCTTTCAGGGTCAAAATCACTGCCTGTTAAATAGCGTTCTTTTGTGCTCTCATTCGTAATATGAAAAGGAATAATTTTATCGGGGTCATGGAAGAAAACCGTTTTTAATGGCGTTGTATTACCTGATTGAAAATCAATATCATATTGAGTGACATACAACATAGAATCAGGGGAATTTACTTTATTGCCGAATCCATTGTCGGTTAAAACCCAGTAGGTCCCGTCCGCCATGCGTTTGATACCCGAGTGCCCTTGCCGTGGCTGGCCTTTGATTGGAATATGCATTCCTGTTGGGCGATCCGCGGATTTACCTTCCACTTTCCCTAAGCTATCAACACGAGCGCCAGTGGTAAATTTACCACTTACTTGCATGTCTGAAGGTGCATTTTCGGGGGAAGAAACCGTTGAATTAACAGGAAGAATGGAGTGACCCGCCAATGTCGCGGGCACTTCTTGTTGTGCAAACCCTGTGATGCTAAATGAAATTAAGCCAGCCAATAAAGAGAACGAGCCCAGCTTACGTTTAATCGAATGGTTATTCTGCATTGTTATGTTTCCATTATAAGGCTATCAATAATTGATGGCGGAATCATAACTTCGATGAATGAAGATTTTATGAAGGATTTTAGACAGTTATTTTACTGAAAAACATGTATTTTATAATGTTCAATATATCGTGGTATTAAGCTATTTCCTTAATACCACGATATTTTAAATAATGCGATATGTGTTCCAGCTATCCGAGCGCAATCAACACCCATTCAGCTTGAAGTACCACGAGTATTTAACTATTAGGTAAGCGCCGGTGTTGCCCCCCCGTCCCTAACAAACGTAGCCCCAACCAGCTACCGCAAATAGACAGTAAAATTGCTGCACACAAAGGTAAAAACACCCACATACGCCATTCTGGCTGCCAAGGAAAATCAAACACTTTACTTTGCAACAACCATAATGCAATTTCTGCCCCAAATGCCGCGGCAAGCCCTGCCATTAAGCCAAGTAAAGCAAATTCGCTCCACAGGGTTCGACGCATCAATTTTTTACTGGCTCCCAGAGTTCGGTACACCACTAATTCACGTTCCCGTTGGCTCATACCCACTTGAATTTGAGCCAATAATAGCAACAGCCCACAGAAAATAACCAGCACTACCATCACCTCAAGAGCTTGGCTCACTTGCTGAAGAATTTGCTGAATTTGGGTGATAATGGCACCGGTGTCGAGCACATTAATGGTTGGGTAATGGCGGCTAAGTTGCGTTAATAGCTGCCCATCACCTTCATAGTGGAAGCTGCTCAGCCAAGTAGCTGGCATCTGAGAAAGACTTTCTTCAGAGAAAATAAAATAGAAATTCGGGCGCAAGCTTTCCCAATCAACCGTACGAATGCTACTTACTGTCGCACTAAAGACCTGAGCCCCTGCGTTAAATGTAAGTTTATCACCTAATTTCAATCCGAGCTCTTTAACGACCGTTTGCTCAATTGAGACTTCCCCTGCTTTTGGTGGCCATGTCCCTTCGTCAACCACATTCGCTGGCGCTAAATCAGATTGCCAAGTTAGGCTTAATTCACGTCGCACGGTATTATTATTTGGATCACGTTGGTCGGCCCATTCAATCGCTGACTGGTCATTAATATTGGTTAAACGCGCTAACACCACCGGGTTGAACTCTGTGGGTTTCACATCAAACTCAGCCAATAGCTTGGTGACAGGCTCAAGCTGTGACTGGTTCATATTGATCAAGAAATAATTTGGGCTATCCGCAGGTAATTGCTGTTGCCAACGGTCAAGTAAATCACCGCGCACTAAAATCAGCAGCGCCAACAACATAAATGACAACGAAAATGCACTCATTTGTGTGATGGTTTGCAACGGCTGGCGCAGTAGACGGCTTACCGATAAACGCAAACTTAATTGGCGGAACTTAATATGGCGCAGCCCCCACAAACCAACCCAACCAATCAGCGCCAGTAGAATGGCAACCACGACAATACCGGCCAAAATTGACCACAACAGAGGGTTAACGCCAGCAAATACAAATAAGCCACCAACCACAATTAAAATAACAATCGGCAGATAATAATATAGCGGCCAAACGGGTGACTTGGCATCTTCACGTAATACTCGTGATGGCTGAGTTGCCATCAGTTGGTAATAGGGACGGCTGCCAACAATAATGGCAATAATAAATAATGTACCGATCGCCCAAACCCAAGGCATTGAACTCGCAGGCGGCAATTCCTTCGGCAACATCGCCCCTAAGATTTGCATTAAAATGCCTTCAAAAGCCAAACCTAATAGTGAGCCAAGTAAAGCTGCGGCAATTAAAATCACTAACCACTGCCCAATAATCCATTGACGTAATGCGCTACGCCCTGCCCCTAAGGTTTTTAATACAGCAATTAATTGATGACGGCTACGGCAGTAATGCGTCATGGAAACCACGACCGCAGCAATGGCTAATAGCAGGGTTAATAAAACTGACAGCAATAAAAACTGTTGAGCACGTTGGAAGGTTTTCCCCACTGCACCGTTATTTTCGCTTAACGTAAACCAACGCTGATCATTTCGCAGTTCTTGCTCATATTTTTGCTGAAATGCGTCAATAAGCTGACGATCACCGGCAAACATGTCGCGATACGTTAATCGGCTACCTAATTGAATTGCTCCTGTTAATGGTGCATCTTCAATTGCTATTAATACTCTTGGGGCAATCTGAAATGGATTAAAACCGCTATCAGGTTCTTGAATTAATTTACCCGAAACTTTTAGCGTCGCATCTCCAATATCAATGTTATCCCCTACATTGAGGTTCAATAATTCTAATAACCGTGGTGCGACTAATATCTCCCCTTTTATCGGGGTTAACCCAGCCGGTTCAGTGATAAGATCGCCATATAATGGGTATGCCTTATCCGCTGCTTTCACTAACACCAGTTGTGGCCGAGCCTCTTCATCTTCCGTCGCATAAGCCATGGTAGAAAATGATATTTGCTGGCTGAGCGTTAACCCCTCTTTTTCGGCCTCTTGTAACCATGCAGGGTCGCTTGGATGGGAAGATCGTAACACTAAGTCACCCGCTAACAGTTCACGGCTTTGGTAGCTCATGCTATTTTCGATGCGATCGCTAATTCGCCCTAAAGCCAGTACACAAGCAACCGCAAGGGTAAGTGCAAGCCAAACAATCAGTAGTGAGGGGGTTTTCCATTCACGCCAAAACCAACGCCAAATCATGCTTCTTCCCTCAACTGCCCATCGACCAAGCGCAAGCGGCGTTGGCAGCGCGCAGCCAGTTCGTTATCGTGGGTAACCAAAATCAAGGTTGTTCCATGCTCTTTATTCATGGCAAATAATAAATCAGCAATTTTATCCCCGGTGTGACGATCGAGATTTCCCGTTGGTTCATCAGCAAATAAAATCTGTGGGCGGCCATTAAAAGCACGAGCCAGTGCAACACGCTGCTGCTCACCACCTGACAACTGTGGTGGCATATGTTTTAGGCGATCTTTTAAGCCTAAATCCGTCAGTAAACTTGCCGCGTGTTGGTAGCTTTCAGACTCAGATTCACCACGTAACAAAGAAGGAAGTTGCACATTTTCAATAGCATTTAAGGTTGGGATCAACATAAAGGATTGGAACACAAAACCGACACTTTGTGCCCGTAAGCGTGCCCGCTGCTCTTCATCCATTTTAGTGAGGTCTTGACCTAATAAATTAACCGTTCCACTGGAGCCGTCATCCAACCCCGCAATGATCCCTAACAAGGTTGATTTCCCCGAACCTGACTCCCCAATTAACGCAATTGTTTGCCCGGACTCGACAATTAGCTCAACTCCTTGCAATATAGTCAGTTCATGTTCACCTTGACCAACACGTTTAATGAGATGATGAACTTCAAGAATATTATTCGCCGACATATATTGGTATTTCTCCTGTTACTGACTGCAAGTGGGCACGCACTTGCGTCAACTAAGCTATTAATCTTAGGTGATAGCCTGAGTGCAGGCTACCGTTTACCGGCTGAGCAGGCTTGGGCCTCCTTGCTTGCCGAACGCTGGCAGAAACTTTCCCCACCCGTTGCTATTGTTAACGGTAGTATTAGTGGGAATACCTCTGCACAGGGGTTAGAACGCCTTTCCGTTTTACTCGAACAAAACAAACCTAACTGGGTGTTGATCGAATTAGGTGCAAATGATGGCTTACAAGGTCTCCCAGTAGAGCAACTCGAAGCTAATTTACAGCAAATTATCGATCAAATCGTGCAATCGGGCGCGAAACCGCTCTTAATGCAAATTCGCATTCCACCTAACTATGGCAAACGTTATACGACAAGTTTCGAAAAAGTCTATCCGAAATTGGCGCAAAGTAATCAAATCCCATTACTGCCGTTTTATATGGAAACCGTGATAACTAAGCCTGAATGGATACAACAAGATGGTATTCACCCTACCGTTGAAGCCCAGCCATCCATTGCTGATTTTATGGAAAAACAGCTTTTCGAACATATTTTACCGTCTAGTAAATAAAACAGACGTTAAACAAGGTATTAAACGCTCTTTTATACCCGAAATAAATTCAGTTGCATGAAACCAAGGTAAAGTTATGCAAACATCGGCACGAAACAAAAAATCAGTCCTGGTCACAGGTGCATCAAGCGGTATTGGCTTTTGTGCTGCACAAACACTTCGGCAGCGTGGCTACCATGTTATTGTGGCCTGCCGTAAAGAAAGCGATATTTTGCGCCTAAAAGAGCTAGGTTATGACACGGTATCCCTTGACCTCGATGATAAGAATAGCATAGAAACCGCGGCTAAAACGGTGCTAACGCTCTGTAATCATCGCCTTTTCGGATTATTCAACAACGCGGGTTTTGGAGTGTATGGCCCGTTAAATAGCGTCAGCCGCGAACAACTTGAAGCGCAATTTTCCACTAACTTTTTTGGTATTCACCAGTTAACTTTTTTGCTATTACCTGCAATGCTAGCACACCATGAAGGGCGGATTGTCCAGACTAGTTCAGTGATGGGGGTGATTTCAACCC
This sequence comes from Providencia rettgeri, assembly GCF_023205015.1. Taxonomy (NCBI): domain Bacteria; kingdom Pseudomonadati; phylum Pseudomonadota; class Gammaproteobacteria; order Enterobacterales; family Morganellaceae; genus Providencia; species Providencia rettgeri. The sequence goes on from NZ_CP096258.1 coordinate 3,285,834, forward strand.
CCGGTCGTGGCGCTTATGCCGCCAGCAAGTATGCTCTGGAGGCTTGGTCCGATGCGCTACGCCTAGAATTAGCTGGAACAGGGGTGAAAGTGAGTTTGATTGAACCGGGCCCGATCCATACGGCTTTTACTGAAAATGTTGAACAAACACAAAAAGATAAACCTGTTAAAAACCCAGGTATTGCTTCACGTTTCACCTTAACACCAGAACATGTGGTAGAAAAACTGATCCATGCGTTAGAAAGCCCGCGCCCAAAAGTACGCTACTCTGTCACGTTATTAACCGTTGCAGTGCGCATCTTAAAACGTATTTTACCTGACAAAATAATGGATAGAATACTGGCAAATAAGGGGAAAAAAGCTTGAAAAAAGTAAAATCAGCCCCATTTTATGACTATTGCTCACCAATTCTATTAATAACAAATTCAAAAGAGACTTCTTATGTTTGCTAACGCTCAGATAATTGATATTAACGAAACCAACCTACACCAAGTCATTGAACAATCAATGAACTTACCCGTCATGTTTTACTTTTGGTCACCGCGTAGCCCTCATTGCCAAGATTTCGGTACTATGTTGGAAAAAATTGCCAACGACTACGCAGGGTCATTTATTTTAGCTAAAGTTAATTGTGATGAAGAACAAATGATCGCAAGCCAGTTTGGCTTAAAAGCGATCCCTACCCTGTATGTATTGCAAAATGGTCGCCCTGTTGATGGCTTTGAAGGGCCACAGCCCGAAGAAGTGGTGCTGGAAATTTTATCTCGCGTATTGCCAAGCCCAGAAGAAATGAAAGCAGCACAAGCCGCTGAATTAATTGCAGAAGGTAAAGCACAAGAAGCGCTGCCATTGTTAAAAGAAGCACATCAGCTGAACCCCAAAAATAGCGATATCACATTATTATTGGCAGAAACCCAAATCGGTTTAAATCTCGTTGATGATGCACAAGCTACTTTAGAAGTTGTTCCATTACAGGATAAAGACAGTCGCTACCAAGGTCTAATCGCACAAATTGAATTATTAAAACAAGCTGCGGACACGCCTGAAATTCAGCAATTACAAGATGAATTCAATCAAGATCCGCAAAATACAACGTTAGCTGTTCAGTTAGCACTAAAACTGCATGAAGTGAACCGCAACGAAGAAGCGCTGGAAATGTTATTCAGCTTCTTACGTACCGACTTGGGTGCCGGTGACGGCGCGGTAAGAAAGACCATGATGGACATTATGTCTGCAATGGGGACTGGTGATGCTATTGCCAGTAAATATCGTCGCCAAGTATATTCATTACTTTACTAATTAAGGGTTAAATATGGACTTGTTCGCCTTTGGTGCAATACCGATTATCATTTTTGTTGCTGTCGTTATTGTTTTTACCTGTGTTAAAACAGTACCTCAAGGCTTCCAATGGACGGTTGAACGCTTCGGTCGCTATACCCGTACGCTACAACCGGGCTTGCATATTATTGTGCCATTTATGGATAAAATTGGCCGTCGTATCAATATGATGGAACAAGTCCTTGATATCCCATCTCAAGAAGTTATTTCCCGCGATAACGCCAACGTCACGATTGACGCCGTCTGCTTTATTCAAGTGGTTGATCCTGTACGTGCAGCCTATGAAGTCAGTAACCTTGAGCTTTCAGTCCTGAATTTGACGATGACCAATATTCGTACCGTATTAGGTTCCATGGAACTGGACGAAATGTTGTCACAACGTGATTCCATTAATAGCCGTTTGTTGCACGTAGTGGATGAAGCAACCAACCCTTGGGGTGTCAAAATTACCCGTATCGAAATTCGTGACGTGAAACCACCAAAAGAATTGATTAGTGCGATGAATGCGCAAATGAAGGCTGAACGTACTAAACGTGCTGATATTCTTGAAGCCGAAGGGATCCGCCAAGCGGCAATTTTAAAAGCTGAAGGTGAAAAACAGTCACAAATTCTCAAAGCCGAAGGGGAACGTCAGTCGGCATTTTTACAAGCCGAAGCACGTGAAAGAGCCGCGGAAGCGGAAGCAAAAGCGACACAAATGGTATCTGAAGCTATCGCAGCCGGGGATATGCAAGCAATTAACTACTTTGTGGCGCAAAAATACACTGATGCACTGACTAGTATTGGTTCCGCCGAAAATAGCAAAGTCATCATGATGCCATTAGAAGCCAGTAACTTAATGGGTGCAATTGGCGGGATCACTGAACTAATCGGTGAAAGCAAGAAAACCAGTGCCATGAAAAAGCAGGTAAAAGAATGATAGAGCTTATCAGTGCTCAACCTGCATGGTTTTGGCTGTGTCTTGGTGGGCTATTGCTGGTTGGTGAACTTCTTGGTACCGCGGGCTATCTTTTATGGTCGGGTATTGCTGCAGTACTTGTTGGGGTTATCGTTTGGGCACTGCCATTCATCGGTTGGGAGTGGCAAGGAGTCTTATTTGCTATTTTCACTGTGGTTTCTGCCGTATTATGGCGTAAATGGTTGAACAATAGGCAAAAAGGCAAAGCGGATAATGTCAATCAAATTAGCCATCAACTCATCGGTGTTAAAGGCCGTTTATTGTCAGATACTGAAGAAGGTTTTAGCCGAGTACGCCTTGCTGATGGCAGTTGGCGTGTCTATAGCGACACGCCATTAAAAGCCAACACGGAAGTCGTCGTCATCGCAGTAGACGGCATCACCTTGCAAGTTAAACCTTCTCATGATGACAACACCCACGAGCCAAATGGTCAATAATTGGGCAATCCGCCCCATCATCCCCAGGGCACACGTCCACAAGCTCTTGTAATGTATCTCGAATGGCAGACAATTTAACGATTGTCTGCTCAATTTCATTTATCTTAGCTATCGTTGTCGTTTTTACATCTGCGCTATGTCTGGTTGGATTACGAAACAAACCTAGTAGTTCGCCACATTCATCTAAGGTAAAACCCACATCTTTTGCCTGTTTGAGTAATACAAGTTCGTTTAAATGACGCTCTTGATAATAGCGGTAGCTATTTTCACCCCTTTCAGGTGGTGTAATTAGCCCTTTTTCTTCATAAAAACGAATAGCTTTTGCTGTTAGGCCCGTTTTTTTGGCAATTTCACTAATATTCATAATTCCTCTTGACCTTAACCTTGCTGGAAGGTGTAACCTTTGTTCATTGTCGAATTATAGACCTAATTGTAGATAAAGTTATAGACCCAATACATCAAACGGGTTTGGAGGCTGCAAAATGAGTAACATGATTATTTTAAAATTACAGGGGCTAAGCTGCATGCACTGTGTCGGCTCAGTCACTAAAGCGCTCGAAGGGCGCGGTGATGTCACTAACTTAAAAGTCACTATCGATTATGCTGTGATGGAAAGTGATAGCAATATCGATGACATAATTAAAACCATCGTCGATGCAGGCTATGAAGCTGAGGTGGCTAAGAGCCCAGATATCGAATTACAACTTTCTGGCCTCAATTGTATGAAATGCGCAGGTAAAACACAAAAAGCACTCGAAGAAGTTGACGGTGTCGCCGCTGCTGTTGTCGATACTACTAGCGCCAAGGTATATGGCACTGCTGATGCACAAACGTTAATCGCTGCCATTCAACAAGCAGGCTACAACGCAGAAATTGCCCAAACTAAGGCGATCACTTTAGCCCTTTCAGGCCTAAGTTGCATGAAATGTGCCGCTAAAACACAACAAGCGCTAGAAGCGGTTGATGGTGTTGAAAGCGCAACTGTCGATACCCAAACTGCTGTTGTTCATGGTACGGCCTCCGTAGACGCCTTAGTTGCTGCGGTTCAAGCCGCTGGCTACCAAGCCACTGCGGATGAATCTCACCCAAAAACTGAGCCGCTGAGTACCACAACTGAACAGCCGGAAGCTGATTCAGCGGCAATCTGTGAGATCCCGGCACAAGAGTCTGATTTAGGTGAACAACCTGAAATTAGCCCAATGGATGACAGTGTACAGTTACTGCTTGATGGCATGACCTGTGCCAGTTGTGTCAATAAAGTTCAGAAAGCCTTAAATAGCGTACCGGGTGTTGAAAATGCACGGGTTAACTTAGCAGAGCGCAGTGCTTTAGTCACCGGAACTGCTGAACCTAACGATTTAATCGACGCGGTTGTCAAAGCAGGCTATGGCGCGGAGATCATTCAAGATGAAGCCAAACGCCGTGAGCGCCAACAAGAAGTCGCGCAAGCCAATATGCGCCGCTTCCGTTGGCAATCAGCATTAGCTCTTGCCCTTGGTATCCCTGTGATGGTATGGGGGATGATGGGCGATAACATGGTGCTGACTGAGCAAAACCATACCATTTGGCTTACCATTGGTGTATTAACCCTTGCGGTCATGGTATTTGCAGGTGGGCACTTTTATCGCAATGCATGGCAAAGCCTAAAAAATGGCAGTGCCACCATGGATACCTTAGTTGCGTTAGGAACGGGAGCGGCTTGGCTCTATTCTATTGTGGTGAATATTTGGCCTGATTTATTCCCAGATCAAGCTCGCCACCTTTATTATGAAGCCAGTGCCATGATCATCGGTCTTATTAACCTTGGTCATGCCCTAGAACAGCGAGCTCGCCAACGTTCATCAAAAGCTCTTGAACGACTGCTAGACCTAACACCGCCAACTGCCCGTGTTGTCACAGAGCAAGGCGAAGTGGATATGCCACTGGAGCAAGTCAAAAAAGGGATGGTTTTACGCTTAGCTACGGGTGATCGTGTGCCTGTGGATGGTGAAATTATCGAAGGCGAAGTCTGGTTAGACGAAGCCATGCTAACCGGTGAGCCGATCCCACAGCAAAAGAGTAAAGGGGATCAAGTCCATGCCGGAACCGTGGTACAAGATGGTACCGTGCTATTCCGTGCCGCTGCTGTCGGTAGCCAAACGACTTTAGCACGAATTATCCACCTTGTTCGCCAAGCACAAAGTAGTAAACCACAAATTGGCCAGCTTGCTGACCGTATTTCTGCGGTATTCGTGCCTGTAGTTGTTGCTATTGCTTTGATTTCAGGGGCTATTTGGTATTTTGTTGGTCCTGCGCCACAAATCACTTACGCATTGGTTATTACCACAACGGTATTAATTATTGCGTGTCCTTGTGCGCTAGGCCTTGCAACACCAATGTCGATCATTTCTGGCGTGGGCCGAGCCGCTGAGTTTGGCGTGCTAGTACGCGATGCGGATGCGTTACAGCAAGCCAGTGAGTTAGATACCATTGTGTTTGATAAAACAGGTACATTAACTGAAGGAATGCCTCAAGTTACGGATATCCATGTGTTTAATGGGTTCGAACAAGACACCGCCTTACAGTATGCCGCTTCATTAGAAAATGGCTCTAATCACCCACTAGCCCGCGCTGTTTTAAATCGCGCAAAAGGTTTAACACTGCCGGCTAATGAACAATTTAGAACCTTAGCTGGGTTAGGCATTAGCGCAGTAATTAACGGCCAAACTATTCTGTTAGGTAACCAAAAACTGTTAGCGCAAAATAATGTTGATACCCTTGACGTAGAAGAAACGCTACACCAACAAGCGACTCAAGGCGTAACACCTGTTCTACTGGCTGTTGATGGTAAAGTTGCCGCACTGTTATCTATCCGTGACCCATTGCGTGAAGATAGCATAAGTGCACTGGCGCGGTTACATAAACAAGGTTTCCAATTAGTCATGTTAACTGGGGATAACCCAGTAACAGCTAACGCCATAGCCAAAGAAGCGGGTATTGATGAAGTCATTGCGGGCGTCATGCCAGACGGCAAATCTGCTGCTATTGAAGCCTTACAAGCCAAAGGCCACAAAGTGGCAATGGTGGGTGATGGTATCAATGATGCACCTGCTCTCGCTCGAGCTGACGTTGGTATTGCGATGGGGGGCGGTAGTGACATTGCGATTGAGACCGCATCGATTACTCTGATGCGCCAAAGCTTACATGGCGTTGCCGATGCGGTGTCTATTTCAAAAGGAACACTGCGTAACATGAAACAAAACCTGTTTGGTGCCTTTGTTTATAACACATTAGGCATACCTATCGCGGCGGGGATTTTATACCCAATTACGGGGACTTTACTTAACCCTGTCGTTGCAGGTGCGGCAATGGCGCTATCGTCAATAACTGTCGTGAGCAATGCCAACCGGTTATTACGCTTTAAACCTGAGAAATAAGAGCTAACTTATTGATATTTTGTTCCTATTATATTAAATAACATATTAAAGGGCCTCAAATTGCTGAGGCCCTTTATATTAAAAGTATCGGACACTACCAGAAAACAGCATATAACATAGCGAAAATAATAAAGATGGCATATGACGAGATATTAAATGCCGTACTCGTTTTAAACTCTTTCGCTGTCAGTATAATCGCCTTCGGATCATCATCACCTGTATTATTAGTCAAACTCACTACAAAAATACAAACGATAGTAAACAGGAATGTATATAGCATTTGATCTAAGAATGGCATACCAAATGGCATCAACTTAAGGAATAAGGCGAATGGAATTGATAAAACCACTCCCCAAATAGCGCCTTTAGACGTTGCTTTCTTCCAGTATATCCCTAATAAGAAGACCGCTAAAATCCCTGGGCTGACTAAACCAGTATATTCTTGAATATACTGAAACGCTTGCCCCAGATTTTTCAATAATGGTGCAATAAAACTCGCAATAATTAATGAAATAATGGCAGAAAAGCGACCGACATTAACTAAAACTTTTTGGCTAGCTTTAGGCGCAATGTACTCTTTATAGATATCCATCGTAAATATTGTCGCGATAGAGTTAAGCATTGAAGCTAATGAAGAGACAATTGCTGCAGTTAAAGCTGCAAATACAAGCCCTTTAACACCTGCAGGTAAAAATTGAGCTAACCATGGGTAAGCTTTATCCGCTTGTTCAAAGCTTGGCAAATTAAATGTCGCATATTCTCCTAATCCAGCCAATAAAGCAGGGTCATTTACAATAACATAAGCTGCTATTCCCGGTATAACCACAATGATAGGCAATAAAAATTTAATAAAGGCAGCAAAAACTAATCCTTTTTGCGCTTCATTTGTTGATTTAGCCGCTAATGCTCTTTGAATAATATATTGATTAAATCCGAAATAGTATAAGTTAGCGACCCACAATCCCCCGAGTAAAACAGCGATACCCGGTAAATTTTCAAATTGAGGGTGGTCCTTACTAAGGATCATTTCGAAATGATCTGGTGCCGCTTGCGTTAATTGGCCTAACCCTGAGAAAAAGCCTTGTTCTCCGCCAATGTAGTCTATCGCTAAAAATGCAGTTAAAAAACCGCCAAGAATGAGCACAAAAACTTGAACAACGTCAGTCCATGCTACAGCAGATAACCCACCATAAACTGAATAGACGACAGCAAATATTGATAGCCCTGCAATCGCATACATCATTGGTACATTTAGAATCGTTTCTAATGCTAATGCACCTAAATATAATACGGAGGTTAGATTTACAAAAACAAATAACCCTATCCAGAAAATAGCCAGAATTGTTTTTAACGATTTATTGTAACGTTTCTCAACAAACTCCGGTATTGTATAGATTCCTTCTTTTAAAAAAATTGGTAATATAAATTTAGCTACAACCACTAATCCTATTGCAGCAATCCATTCATATGCTGAAATCGCTAACCCAATTGAAAAACCAGAACCAGACATGCCGATAAATTGCTCTGCGGATATATTCGCTGCAATTATTGAGGCACCTATCGCCCACCAAGGTAAGCTTTTACTTGCAAGAAAATAATCCTCAGTTGTTTTTGTTTGACCATTTTTCGTTCTGGAAACCCATAAGCCAATTCCAATAATAACGATCGCATAAGTAATAAAAATCACATAGTCTAAAGTACTTAAACCAATTATTTCTGTGTTCATAGTGTATTCTCCACACTAATCTTGCATAACGGCACTACGACCGCCATCAATTAAAATTGTTGTCCCTGCAATAAAACCAGCATCATTACTCGATAGAAATAAACAAAGCTTACCTACTTCTTCCGGCTTACCTATCCGCTTAACACAATGCTTATTTTCAATTTCTTGGCGTGCTTTATGTGAATCAGCAAAAGAGTCAAAATAGGTTTGATTACCTTCTGTATCAATAAAACCCGGTGCAATACCGACCGTTCTTATTGTGGGTCCCCAATTTAACATTAAGCTTTGAACGAGAGATAGAAGAGCCCCTTTGCTAATATTATAAGGTGCGCATTCTGGTAATGTGTGATATGCATGATTAGATGTAATAATAATAATTACGCCATTACTTTTTTCTAATAATGGCTTAAACGCTTTAGCCATTCTCCAATGTGATTTTAAATTCAAGTCAAAATTGTGATCCCAATCTTCTTCCTCACAATCGATACCTTTGAATATATTTTTCCCTGCATTTGAAACTAAAATATTAATTACCCCAAACTTTTCACTTACTATTTTTGAAAAACTTGTGATTTCGTCTTTTTTAGAAACATCAACTTCATAATAATGAAAATTATCAATGTATTTTTCTGCTAAAAGAGAAATGTTTTTATTTTCAGGTTCACAAGCGCATCCAATAACAATATCTCCATTCTTCAAATACGTTTCACAAATACTATAGCCAATACCTTGACTGACGCCAGTAACAACAACGACTCTAGAATTATTATTCATATTAAGATACCTGTTCTATCTTTTGCTATGTTTATTAATTATTTTTTATTTCAGGATTAACTAATTTAGCGGGAATGAGAAATATCAAAGGTGCACACAAAGCAAGAAAACCGGCTAAAATAAGTAACCCAATACCAGAACTACCTGTTAAATCATTTAACCATCCTAAAACTGTCGGCCCAAAAAAACCTGCCAGATTTCCAACCGAGTTGACTAACGCTATACCAGCAGCTGCAGCAGTTCCTGAGAAAATCGCACCCGGTAAACTCATATAAGTAGGGATCAGAGCTAAAGTTCCTGAAATCGCAACACAAATCCAAAACATCATTGCTATTGTTGAACCTTCATTTAAAGAACTAAATACTAGCCCTATAGAACCTAATATCGCAGGAATAGCAATATGCCAACGTCTCTCTTTTTTAAGATCTGAGTGATAACTATTCCACAACATAAATACAGAACCAAATAAATAGGGTAATGCAGCTATAAAGCCAATTGATAAGTCATCAGTTATCCCAGACGATTTAATGATAGATGGCAACCAGAAATTAATTCCATAATAACCAATATTAAAACTAAAGAAAATCAGTGATAATAGCCAAACATATTTATTTTTTAACAAATCTTTCAAACTAACAGCAATTTTTCCATCGCTATTTTTCTTCTTTTGCTCTCCATCTTTTTTTAGATCATTTTGTATGACCAATTTCTCTTCATCTGTTAACCATTTTGCTGATTTAACATCATTATCTAAATATTTTAAAACAACAAAAGCCAATAAAAATGAAGGTATTGCTTCAACCAAGAAAAGCCATTGCCAATTGTACCAAGGCCCAACACCGTCAAATATTTTTAGAATAAAACCTGATAGTGGGCTACCTAAAATTGTCGATAAAGGTGTTACTAATATAAATAACCCCAATGTTTTAGCTGAACGCCATGATGGAAACCATAGCGTCAAGTAGAAAACAATCCCTGGAAAGAATCCCGCTTCCGCAACACCTAATAAAAAACGGACAACGTAGAATTGGGTCGGCGTTTGAACAAACATCGTTAATGCAGATAATATTGACCAACTGACCATTATTCTAGCGATCCAAAACCTCGCACCATATCGCTGCATTAATAAGTTGCTAGGTACTTCAAATAAAAAATAGCCAATAAAAAATATACCAGCGCCGAGCCCGTAAACTGTATTACTAAAGCTAAGATCCTCCTGCATATGTAATTTTGCGAAACCTACATTTACTCTATCTAGGTAAGCAAAAAAATAACATAGCACAAGGAAAGGAATTAACCTAAATATCACTTTCCTATAAACTTTATCTTTTTCTTTCTCTATTTTTTTATCATTTTCAGAGATCAGTGATGAATTAGCCATATCACCCCCCACCTTTAATTGGTGTTAAGTTAAATTCATTCATAAATTTAGCAATTATTTTCATATCATCATTATTCAGTGGGTAATTGGGTTTTCGACAATAATCGCTTTTTAAAATCCCTCTTTCATTTAGAATTGTTTTTTCTACTTGAATAATATATTCGCAATGTGTCATCCATTGAGTAATATATTTCAATAATCGGCCATGTAACTCCCTCGCTTTATCTTTTTCTTGATTTATCCAAAGACGATATATTTCGACATAAATTTCCGAAAAAGAGCAGCCTGGCATAACACCTTTCCCACCAATATCTAGCATGTCAAGCATATAGAGGCCTGCATAGCCATTAAGTACTACAGCATCAGGGGCATAGCTCAAGAATTCTTGGGTATATTCTGTCGGAGGATTACACTCTATTTTGAAAACCGCATTAGGATAAATTTCACTCCACTGCGCCATTTTTGATGGCGTAATAAGAAACCCCGTTTCATTGGGAGCATATTGCAACATAACAGGAATTGATACTGATTCTAATACCTCTTGAATATGCTTCTCAACCGCAGCCTGAGATGGATTCAAAAAAAAGGGAGGAAGCAGCATCAATGCATCCGCACCAAGCTGTTCATATTTTTTTGCTCTTTTAACTGCATTTTCAGTTGAATGATCAGTGACTGACAATGCCTTATAAAAATTAACCTCTGATTGATTAAGGTAAATATCTGCTAGTAAATCACGCTCATAATCATTAAATTTAGCAAATTCACTCGCAACACCAAATAGCGTTGCACCATTAACACCAATCGAATTTAAATAAGAAATAATATTAGAAAAACCCTGTTCATCTATTTCACCATATTTATCAAATGGTGCAGCAATAATTGGATTAACACCAATTATGTCTTTAACTTGATATTTCATTACAGATCCTCATCATCAATAAATATAGCGCCAAGAGCTGCTGAAGAAGTACTTTTTCGATATAAACGTAAAAAACCACGGGGAACTTCTTTTCGAATTGGAGTCCAATTTTGCTTTCTAGAATCTAAAATTTCATCTGATACTTTTAGTGATATTTGTCGATTAGGAATATCTATAACTATAGAGTCACCATCTTCAATTAAACCAATAATCCCTCCTTCTACAGCCTCAGGAGACATATGGCCAACAAATAAACCTCGATTAGAGCCAGAGAATCTTCCATCTGTAATGAGTGCACAACTGTCTGATAAATTCATACCTTCGAGTAATTTCATCGGTAGGTACATTTCAGGCATGCCCGGCCCTCCTTTTGGCCCCTCATAACGTAGGACAAGAACGCTACCAGGTTTTACTTGACCATTCATAATTGCATCAACAGATTCTTTCTCACTATTAAAGGTGATTGCTTTGCCTTCAAAAAACATCAGGTTTTCAGGAACCGCGGCAGGTTTAACCACACAACCTAGAGGCGACAAATTACCTGTCAGAACCGCAATTCCTGACTCTTTGCGAACAGGATCACGCAAGGTTTTTATGACTTCTGGGCGTGTTGTCTTCACATTTCTGGCTAACAAAGCACCTTTTTCTTCACCATCAACAGTCATTGTGTCTGAAAATAAAATAGATGAAATTTCATGCTCGACGGCAGGAACGCCACCTGCTTCCCAATAATCAATCATGTCGTGCTCTGATGCGGGATATAAAGCAGATACTAGAGGAACTTTATAACTCAATTCATCAAATGATTTTAAAGGCAAGTGCCCTAGTCCTGCTTCATAATGAATCGCTTGTAAGTGAAGAATGGCATTCGTTGACCCGCCTGTTGCCAGTAGGTAAGCCATTGCATTATGTATAGATTTCTTATTAATAATTTGACGTGCGGTGATATCTTTCAGTACTAAAGAAACTATCTTTTTTCCTGACTCAATAGCAATCAACCTACGCTCCTTCGATACCGCAGGCAACGTGCTACCACCAGATAAAGACATCCCCATCGCTTCTGCAATACAGCACATCGTATTCGCTGTACCATACATTGTGCATGAACCTGGCCCAGGCTCTGCGATATTTTCTATATGTTCAAATTCGGCCTCATCGATTAACCCTTGTTTTTTCCATCCAATTGCTTCCGTTATTATGTTTCCGTCCCAATGTTTTCCTTTATATTCAGCTGGATACATTGGTCCACCATTAACAAGGATCGCAGGGACATCTAAACGCGCTGCGGCCATTAGCATAGCTGGAACTATCTTGTCACAAGAACCGAGTAGCACCATTCCATCAAATCGATGCGCCCTCATCATGCATTCAATAGAAGCGGTGATAACTTCACGGGATGCTAAGACATAACGCATACCAAAATGACCTTCCGCAATACCATCACAAGGCGCGATAGTACCGAAAACCATACCGACACCGCCTCCTTCATCGATCCCTTTTAATACATTTTCGGTAAGTTCATTTAGATTAACGTGACCCGCAGTTGCATTAGTGTAGCTATTAACTACCGCAATAACTGGGCGTTTTAATTGTTCTGTCGTGTGGCCACTTGCTTTATATAAAGCTCGTTTTAAAGCCCCACTGTCTCCTTGTAAACTCGGGTTAAAGTGTGTATTACAAGAAGAACACCCTCCACAATTACTCATTATTTTCTCCATCAATTTTTACAGTACAAATGTATTACTAGGTTGACCAATAAAATTTGTTTTAATGGACGTTACCATTCCATCATTTATCGTTATTTTTTCTAATCCGTCATAAGCAGAAGTTACATAAAGAGTTGAATAGTCAATTCCTGAAAATAGGCAACTTGTTGGTTGAGAGGAATCAACTATTATTCTTCCTATTAATTGCATTGAATTATTCAGGTCGTATAAAGCGAGACATTTATCTCCCCAGCAAGCATTAATTAAAATACCCTCTTTGGTTAGAGCTGAACCATCTGCAATATAATTAACTGGATACTCTTTAATCGCTTTTGTATTTAAATCTTTTCGATAAAAAACTTTACGTCCTGAGTCTGCAAACCAAAACCCACCGCCAAACCACTGCATGGTATTCGGGATTAGTAAATTAGAATGAATACAGTTCAATTCCTTTCTTTCAGCATTGAACTCATAAATCACACCAATAGGATTATTCGCATTTTTATCCATTACACTGATAAAAATATTTCCATCAGGTGAGACTTGGCATTCATTTGTTCTTATTTTTTTATTATTAAATTTAAATTCAAAGTAAACACTCAACTCTCTTGTCTTATAGTTTAAGACATAAATTCCATCGATATTAATCAAAACAAATAGGTCTTTTATATTTGTAGGTAAAACAGCACTTGTTAACGTTGGAATATTCTGTACTTCTACAGCATCACTTAAATTAGGGTAAAACCTAAACAATTTCCCTTTTTTAATATCAACCCAAAGTAGTGAATTCGTGTGATAACACCAAATTGGTGACTCACCCAATTCAGCTTGGGGGCTTTTTATAATTTTAGTATCAAATGCAAAAATACTTTTTGACATTATCGATTATTCCATGCATCAATTAATTCATCTGCATTTTTCAAAACTTCTTCAACGCTCATCGTTGGCTTATATAGGCTTCCACCAATACCGAATCCATTAGCTCCTGATTTTATATATGCGTTTAATTGATTCGAATCCGCGGAAATCCCCCCAACAGGAAAATATAAGCCTGTTTTAGGCAGAACAGTTAACATTGCACTCAGTACTTTTGGAGTGATCATATCTGCGGGATAAAACTTTAAAATATCTGCACCATATTCTATTGCATTAAAAGCTTCAGTCACTGTGTAAACACCAGGACAACTAATCATTTGTAGATCTTTAGTTTTTCGAACAACATCTTCATTCAAATTAGGCGATATAATAATTTCCCCACCAATATCTTTGATTTTTTGAACCTGTTCTGTTTTTAGAACGGTTCCTGCACCAATAATTGCTTGGTTACCAAACTCTTTAATTAACAATTCAATAACTTCATATGCATAATCAGTATTTAAGGGTACTTCTATATATTTTATCCCCTTATTAATCAAACCACGACAAACTGGAATTGCATGTTCTACCGTTAACCCTCTCAATATAGCAATAAATGGATATTTATTATTACTCCAATTCACCTTAAACTCTGTTCCATTTTTCATTTTAATTACCTAATTGATTAATTAATTTGTAAGCACCTTTTAGAAAGCACTCATTACCAGACACATACTCCATATTTAGTCCAAAGTATTTTCCTGCGACAATATATTTTTCACCTAATGACTCATTTGTAATAACCCATATTTTGTTTTCACACTCAACATTATTTAATTCGATTCCAATTAAAATCCCCGACAAGTAACTACCAACATACTCAGCAGGTATTTCTTTATTTAATTGTTTCGTTCTGGCAGAAAAAATTAAATGTGTAAATGGGATATTTTTCTTTGACTTTTCGAGTCCCATTAAGAAATATTTTTCATTATCAATCTGTTTTGGTAATCCTTTACCAATCATTGATGATTTTATTAATAAGGAGTAGAGTTCTCCCGTCATAAAGCTAGTAAAGGTTTTAATTTCACCATGAGAAATAACGCTGTGCTTACTATGTGTGCCAGGCAAAATTGCATAAGTATCCGCACTGTCTACTAATCCTAGTAATTGGGTTTCTTCTCCACGCATAACATCTGGTAATGCATACTGGCTTAGATTTTGAATACCTGGAACAATCCACGCTTTACTACCCCAGTATGTGGTTATTTCTTTCAGTGACTCAGTTAATCCCTTTGCGGTTATTGGTACTGCTTGATATGGAACTTCATACCACCCTTTTTGGGAACCAACCATTCCAGCTAATAAAATAGGAAGGTGCCCTTTCGATGTCAGCCAATGCTCAATATTACGGTGTAAAACAACATCAAATTGATTTTCAGTAACAGATAAAATCCCTTCGGTTCCAATAACCTCATCAATGACTTCATCTTTTTTCATTAAAAAGGCACGAAAATTTGTAGTACCCCAATCAACCGCGATCCAATACACTTTGTCCACCCCCCCCAATCTTGTAATACAAGTTTATATAATTTGTATCACATGATTTTATTGTGTCAACTAGCTCAAAATAGGAGGAAAATAATAAACAATTGATAATGCTGGATTTACTGGCATTTGTGGGATAATTTGTTTTTATTATTTGTTATCTACGTCTACTTTTTTGTAAGTATAAGATTTACCTTACAGTAAAAATAAACTGTATAGCTGACGGTAGAATCGATATCCGTTACGTTATTGTAATCACACGAACAAAGATCAGCAGGCAGTTGGACGTCAATCATGATAGATTGTTACAGTCCTCACTATTACATCAAAATAAGGTTTTAATTTAATGGCCGAGCCTCAGCAAACATTAGCTCAATCGATCATGCAACAAATCGGGATGCAAATTATTCTTGGGCATTATAAAGACAATATGCTGCCTGGTGAAAATGAGCTCGCACAACAATTTTCTGCGTCAAGAACGTCAATTCGCAATGCACTACAGCAACTTTCTAGTAAAGGGCTTATCTCTATTCAACCAAAGAAAAGAAGTGTTATTAATCCAAGAGATGAATGGAATTTTCTTGATTTCGACCTACTTAAATGGGTTGGCAAAGCAGGAGTTTCTCCTGAACTATTCAAACAGCTCGTTGTATTAAGACTCATGTTTGAACCTAATGCTTCTGCACTCGCCGCCAGCTTTGCTACAGGGGCAGATTTAGCAGACTTAGAGAAAGCCTGGTTTTTAATGCAAAAAGGCCATGAACAAGATTCTTTGGCTTTATTTGAACAAGGTGATATTGACTTCCACTACGCATTACTCAAAGCATGTCATAACCCTTTTTTATTCTCAATTGGGAATGCTATTCAAGAAGCACTCATTTTATCGTTTAAACATACGCAAGAAAAAAGTGCGAGAGAAACAACCGAGTCAGTTAAAATGCATAAATTATTGTTTGATGCGATCCGCTTAAAAGACAGCCATAACGCAAAAAAACTGATGAAAGAAATTATTTTAACTGCTGCGACTCGTCATTTTCCAAATTTAGATCAAGAAAAATATTTAGATATTTTAGATCACTAACTAAAATTGGCCATAATATTGATAGTTTCCAGATTCTATTTACACTATACATCGACTTCCCTACGTCATTTAAAGTATAAAAATGATGCAAACTTACACGAAGACAACTAAAGCGGATTAAATTTATACTAACTAAGATGTTATTATGTGAAAGCTAAGCCTATACTTATAAATAGTTGGTTATTTAATATTTGGAGTACAAAATGCTTAATATTGATCGTGAGAAACTCGCCAAACTTGCGGGAGAAGAGTTTAAAAAACAACGCACCTTTCTAATGATCTTATCCATTTTACTGTTAGCGGGTGGGCTTTTTTGTATCATCAACCCGATGATCTCCGGTATTGCCGTCAGTACAGTACTGGGCGTACTCCTGATTATTGGAGGTGTTGGTGCAATAGTCAGCATCTTAAGCACGGTGATTTATACTGGTTGGTCTCGGTTGTTTGGTTTTATTATTGGCCTTATTTATATTATTGTCGGCTACTCTTTCATTAAAGACCCATTAAAAAGTCTGGTCGCTTTGGCTATTTTAGTCGCAGCATTATTTATCGTGGGTGGAGTGATCCGGCTCTATGTCGGTTTCCAAAAAATTAGCTCAGCCAGTGGCTGGTTACAAATCATCATTGGGCTGCTAGATTTCTTTATTGCCTATTTACTCATCGGTAATGGCCCAATTACATCAATTACCTTACTGACAACCCTAATTGGGATCGAAATGGTGTTTAGTTCCTTTAGCTTATTCGCTTTACTCAGTGTATTTAAAAGCATTAGTAAGAATAACTAACCTTATAATGCCCCTGTAATAGGGGCATTTTTTTGCATTATTTCGCCTCCACGAAAAAAACAGTTAGCTAAAAAATGCGTAATCAATGATAAGCATTCGCAAATTGCAGCAAGATTGTTTAACCTAATAAAATGAGAAATAACGCAGGGACGAAATCGTGGGCAAACTGATTGAAAATTTTAAAAATTGGCTTCATACGGAAACCGCTCCGGTTTATCCTTACCCTGCTATTGATATTCGGCTATCAAAAAAATGCAAATTGCACATTGTGGGTAGTATCCATATGGGAACAGAAAATATGTTTCCTTTATCTGCCACATTACTCGATAAACTCAATTTCGCAGATGCCTTAATTGTTGAGGCAGATATCACTGAGACATCTCCCCCATTTCCTAATGATGCAGCAGAATATCTTCCTGTCGAGCAGCGGTTAACCCAAGATGAATATCATCTTTTTCAACAATATTGTTTAGAGCTCCGCCAATCCCCCGAGCGTTTTGATACCTTACCCTCATGGCAAATTGCCCTGATCCTACAAGCGACGCAAGCTCAAGAACTCGGGCTCAGAGGCCATTATGGTATTGACTACCAACTTATCCGTAATGCGCAATCACAACTCAAACCGATTATTGAGTTAGAAGGAACCGCCTCTCAAGTTGAATTGCTGCTTTCTTTACCTAATAATGGGTTAGCGTTATTACAAGATTCGTTGAACCACTGGCGTGCAAACGCGCGCTCGCTACAGACAATGATAAGCTGGTGGCTAGATTACCAACCCAACAATCGCGCCACTTTACCCAATACCTTTAGCGAAGACATTTACCAAGTATTGATGAAGCAACGAAATGCGAATTGGAGCGAACAGCTTAAGTCACTTCCTGATGGTAACTATGTTGTTGCCGTTGGTGCATTGCATCTGTTTGGTGAAAACAGTCTGGTAGAATATTTGCGAAATTAAGTTATACATAGAAGGCTCAAAATGACCCCAGCCGTTAAATTACTCGAGAAACAAAAAATTTCCTTCACATTACACCCCTACGATCACGACCCAAATGAAAGTAGCTTTGGTGATGAAGCCGTACGAAAACTTGGGTTAGATGCCAAACAAGTGTTTAAAACCTTATTAGTTGCACTCAATGGCGACCAAAAAACGTTAGCCGTTGCCGTTACCCCTGTTTCAGGGCAATTAGACTTAAAATTAGTCGCCAAAGTATTCAAAGTGAAAAAAGTAGAAATGGCTGATCCGCAAGTTGCGCAAAAAACAACTGGGTATTTACTCGGTGGCATTAGTCCATTAGGCCAAAAAAAACGTCTACCAACGGTAATTGACGACCAAGCTCAGCAATATGCCACACTGTTTATTTCAGGTGGAAAACGTGGGCTAGATATTGAACTTGCGCCTAACGATCTCGCAAAAGTACTGAATGCAACCTTCGCGGAAATACGGAAATAGTATTGCACTTTGATGATATTGGGGATTATTGGGTAGTATTAAACTAAAAAGCCCCACTGTGAAATAAAGTGAGGCTTTCAAGGTAATAATGGTTTAATTATTTATTATTATAAATAATTTCACCTTTTGGTTCATAATCTGCCGCTTTCAGAGGGGAATGCTTTTCAATATACCCTTTGAGAACTTCTGCATCGACAAAACCGGTATTAACGTAATTAGGGTGGTTGTCAATTTTTGGATAACCGTCTCCACCAATCGCATTGAAGTTCAAAGTTGCCATACGATAGGTTTTCTCTGGGTCAACTGGCTTACCATCAATTTTGACATCACTAATCGTGCCGTCTTTATTCAACGTTAAGTTCACATTGTAAAACTGGCCATACGCCCCTGCATCTGGTTTCATGTTTGCAACCGCAGTCAGGTATGAGATCACTTCATCGCCTTTGAAATCCACATAAACTAACTCATTGGCAAACGGCTGAACTTTAAGAACATCTTTATAAGTGATATCGCCACTTTCGATAGAATCACGAACACCACCACCGCTCATAATCGCGAAGTCAGCCCCTGCGCGTTCTTTCTGTGCGGCTAACAGAAGGTGCCCCATATTGGTTTGAACAAAACGTACTTTGCTGCGATCGCCTTCGAGTTTACCTTCAACAGATCCCACTTTAACGCTTAGTTGCTTGTCACCTTTTTCTTGATAAGGTGTCAGTAATTTCATCATATCAGGGTTATGAGCAATTTCTTGCGTATAGTAAACTCGCTCGCTAGTTCCATCTTCTTTTGTGACTTTTTTCTTCAAGTTAATTGGGATTAACTGGTAATGCTTCAGGGTAAACTTACCGTTTTTAAATTCAAAATCCGCGCGGCCAACATATTTACCCCATTCATGGGCTTGCACAATCCAAGTCCCATTTTGGTTATCTGGTGCACATGGTGTACCGGGTACATAGTCTTCTTGTTTGTAGTTTTTCTTTTCTTGAGACATACAAACAGGATCTTGTGAGTGACCACCCACTATCATATCTAAATAGCCTGCGGGTAAGCTGCGCGCCATTTCGACATCGCCTGGGGCATTGGAGCCATGATTGCCATCGTCATAGTGGCCCATATGCGTTGCGGCGATGATAATGTCTGGTTTCTCTGTCGCACGGAGCTCTTCAACCACTTTTTTGGCTTCGTCCGCAGGCACACGGAATTCAACATCAGGGAAGTTAGCAGGGTTACCGATACGCACAGTATCGTCGGTTGTCAGCCCCATTACTGCAATTTTTACACCTTGTTTATCAAAAACTTGGTAAGGTTTGAAAAGGCGTTTGCCTGTGCTGGTTTGATAAATATTGGCTGATAAAAACGGGAAAGTTGCCCATTTTTCTTGCTGACGCAGTGTTTCAAGTGGGTTATCAAACTCATGGTTTCCTAATGCCATCGCATCGTAACCCACTAAGTTCATTCCTTTAAAATCGGGTTCTGCATCTTGTAAATCAGACTCTGGTACACCGGTATTAATATCACCACCAGAGAGCAATAAAACACTACCCCCTTGTTTAGCGACTTCGTCACGGATTTCATCAACCACCGTTTTTTGCGCGGCTAAACCATATTCTCCATGGTCGTTGTGCCAGAAATGGCCGTGATGGTCATTGGTATGTAAAATGGTAATATTGTATGTTTTGTCTTTTTCCCACGCATTTGCCATAGTCGCGGGTATTAACGCTAACGATACCGTTAATGCGCATACGGATGCCTTAAATGCAAGTTTCATACATTTCTCCCTGCTGATATAGGAATTTTTATTCAGTCATATTAGATTATAGTTTGTCACTACCTGCTGTTTTATAGCACAAAAATATGATCAGGATTTGATACCTATTGCAGAATAAGAAATTCGTTTCATAAAAATGAGATCGTCATCAAATAATTAACCGGCACTAATTATTCACGTGATTTATTTATTCATTTAAATAAATTGTATTTCAGTTATATTGATAACAATTATGTAACACAGAAAGTTGATAATAATATGAGTGAGCAAACCACAAACCCTAGCAACCCAAGCCCGTCAAAGCCATTAAACAAAACGGGAAAAACGGTTTTTAGTATCCTAACGGCGATCAGTGTCTCTCATTTACTTAATGACATGATCCAGTCACTGATTTTAGCAATTTATCCTTTATTACAGTCTGATTTTTCATTAAGTTTTGCCCAAATAGGGATGATCACCCTCACTTATCAGATTACGGCATCATTACTTCAACCCATTATCGGCTATTATACTGATAAACACCCGCAACCATATTCTCTACCAATAGGTATGAGCTTTACGTTAACGGGATTAATATTGTTAGCAATGGCAGAAACCTTCCCGACCATATTACTTGCCGCAGCACTTGTTGGTACGGGCTCTTCCGTGTTCCACCCTGAATCTTCACGCGTTGCTCGTATGGCTTCAGGAGGACGACATGGCCTTGCACAATCCTTTTTCCAAGTGGGTGGTAACTTAGGGGCCTCCCTTGGGCCATTACTTGCAGCGCTGATTATTGAACCTTATGGAAAAGGCAATATTGGCTGGTTCTCACTGGCGGCTCTACTTGCAATTGTTATTTTGCTGCAAGTCAGTAGTTGGTACAAACACCAACACCGTGCCGCAAGTAAAAAGCCGATCAGTGCGGGAGATGTTAAAGTCTTACCACGCAAAGTCATTGTTGGCTCTTTAGCTGTCCTGTTAGTTCTAATTTTCTCCAAATACTTTTATTTGGCCAGTATTAGCAGCTATTACACCTTTTATTTGATCGATAAATTCGGTGTTTCTGTGCAAAATGCGCAAATTCATTTGTTTGTTTTCTTATTTGCCGTTGCCGCTGGCACGATGATTGGTGGGCCAATAGGTGATAAAATAGGGCGTAAGTACGTTATTTGGTTCTCAATCCTTGGTGTTGCACCATTTACCTTAATTTTACCCTACGCATCCCTCTATTGGACTGGGGTACTGACTGTCATTATTGGTTTGATTTTAGCCTCTGCATTTTCGGCTATTTTAGTCTACGCACAAGAGCTAATCCCCGGTAAAACTGGCATGGTATCAGGGTTGTTCTTTGGACTCGCATTCGGTATGGGGGGCGTTGGCGCAGCAGTTTTAGGCCATATCGCTGACCAGACCAGTATTGAACAAGTTTATCATTATTGCGCTTTCCTACCATTACTTGGGATTTTCACAGTATTACTGCCAAATATTGGCAATAAATAGATTTATTTTCTTATTTTACCCATACTTACACAAAAATAAGTATGGGTCTTTCCATCCATAATTCAAACAAATTTCAGATAAAAATCTCACAAACACAGCGATTGTAACGATTTAGCACCTTTAAGCTGTCTTTTTTTTTAAAACATTTCATTTTTTTAAGGAAATTTATCTCAAAAAAAGTTAGAATATAAAAACATGCAAATTGCATTTTAAAATGAAGGCCTCATTTTAAAAGTCAACGGCATGTACCCACCTTTCTATTTTTATATTCACCAGAGGAGACTAAATGGAGCATTCAACGCCCTTAATTACAACCATTGTTGGTGGTCTCGCCCTTGCATATTTGTTAGGTATGATCGCGCAGCGATTAAAAATTTCCCCTTTAGTTGGCTACCTTGCAGCCGGTGTCCTCGCAGGCCCATTTACTCCCGGGTTTGTCGCTGATGCAGCGCTTGCCCCTGAACTTGCTGAAATCGGTGTTATCTTACTGATGTTTGGGGTTGGCCTACACTTTTCATTAAAAGATTTACTTGCTGTTAAAGCTATCGCTATTCCAGGTGCCATTGCACAAATCGCAGTAGCCACTTTACTGGGTCTTGGCCTCTCTATGCTATTTGGCTGGGGAATATTTACAGGTGTTGTATTTGGCCTATGTTTATCCACCGCCAGTACCGTGGTATTACTACGTGCTTTAGAAGAACGTCAATTAATTGAAAGTCAGCGTGGGCAAATTGCTATCGGCTGGCTGATTGTTGAAGACTTAGCCATGGTCTTAACACTTGTTCTACTGCCTGCCGCTGCCGCTATTATGAACACGGATGACGCAAGTTTCAGTGAGCTCGCATTAGGCCTTGCATGGACAATTGGTAAAGTAGTTCTATTCATATTCATTATGATTGTCGTGGGTCGTAAAGTGATCCCATGGATTTTATCGCGTACCGCATCAACCGGTTCTCGTGAACTATTTACCCTTGCGGTTCTTGCTCTTGCATTAGGTATTGCCTATGCCGCTGTGGCAATTTTTGATGCTTCATTTGCCCTCGGTGCGTTCTTCGCAGGGATGGTATTAAATGAGTCTGAACTCAGCCATCGCGCTGCACAAGACACTCTGCCATTACGTGATGCCTTTGCGGTTCTGTTCTTTGTCTCGGTTGGGATGCTATTCGACCCAGTCGTATTAATTGAACAACCTTTAGGGATTTTGGGGGTTCTGGCCATTATCATTATTGGTAAATCTGCAGCAGCCTTGGTTCTTGTCAGGATGTTTGGGCACTCACGGCGAACAGCACTAACCATTTCTGTCAGTTTGGCGCAAATCGGTGAGTTTGCCTTTATCTTAGCTGGCATGGGCTTGACCCTTGGCGTGATGGATAAAGACGCTCAAAACTTGGTATTAGCGGGGGCAATTGTCTCTATTATGCTAAATCCTGTGTTATTTAGCTTATTAGATAAATACCTTGAGAAAACCGAGACTATCGAAGAGCAACTGCTGGAAGAGACTTTGGAAGAAGAAACTCAAGTTCCTGTCGATATCTGCGGCCACGCTATCATCGTCGGTTACGGCCGAGTCGGTGGCATGCTTGCAGACAAACTACGCAGAAAAGAAATTCCTGTCGTTGTCGTTGAAGATACCCGCGCTCGGTTTGAGGAACTTGCTGAAAATGGCTTTA
The DNA here is from genome assembly GCF_023205015.1 of Providencia rettgeri. NCBI lineage: Bacteria > Pseudomonadati > Pseudomonadota > Gammaproteobacteria > Enterobacterales > Morganellaceae > Providencia > Providencia rettgeri. The sequence goes on from NZ_CP096258.1 coordinate 3,309,127, forward strand.
GCGCAATTTTAGGTAATGGTGCAAATAAAGATATCATTAGCCTTGCACGTATTGAGTGCGCCAAAACATTGCTTTTAACCATTCCGAATGGTTATGAAGCTGGGGAAATTGTCGCAACAGCAAAAGAAATGAACCCTGATATCACTGTGATTGTTCGCGCCCATTATGATGATGAAGTCAGTTTTATCAAAGAACGAGGGGCTGAGCATATCATTATTGGTGAACATGAAATTGCTAAGTCCATGGCAACACTCATGTGCAATGATGTGGAAGAGTTCGGTTGTTCTATCGATGATTTTATTGATAACGACAATAAAAAAGTTGAAGGCAAAAACTTAGATGAATATCTAAAACCTAGCCACTAAACACCACCCTATTTTTAAAGCCGTAGCCTTTGGGTTACGGCTTTTTTACGCAAACTTTTTGCTCATCTCTTAGGTAGTATTCCGTAAACATAAATCATCTAGGAACTTACCGAATGAAAAAAACAGTTTTACTTTCTCTATTAACCTTGCTTGCTTCATCTGCTTATGCCGTTGAAAACTGTAGTGATGAACAACGGAATATGCATGATGATAATTTGCATTTGATGACGCAAAAAATCGTGTATGGCCCTATCAAAACAATTAAAACCGTAAACTATAGCTCAGCCCATACAGGTTCATCCTTAGACAGTAAAACACTTAAAATGGCATTTTTACCTTGCGGTGAACTAGAAAGCTATCAAAGTGAATCAAAATGGTTTTTAAATGGAGAGCTCAATTCATCACTGAAAAGAACAATCCAGAGAAAACCAACTTATCAAATGGTGAACCTGATTTCATTAGGTCAACCCGTGCAAAATATGGAAAGCAAGTTCACTTTTGAACAAGATCCATCCGGCAAAATATCAGCAGTCAAAACTCAAGATCAGGCAGGCAAAGACTACACTGTCACTGCTAAGTATAACAATGGCAAAATAGATTCGACAAAAGGGTTTTCTGAAGGGATGGAGGTGTTTTACCAATATTCTTATGATGACCAAGGTAGGTTAGCCGCTATTCATGGAAATTCAGGGCGTGATACTCGCCAATTTACTTATGACTCTGATGGCTTCTTTCAGAAAGAAACTCGGACAATTAAAATTGATACTGATGAGATAACTACCATTATTGAATGCCTAGAAACTGATAAATATGGTAATTGCTTAACTGAAACAGTAACCAATTCACATAGTAGCCAGCCAGCCCCTTTAATTGAGACGTTTAAATACCAGTACCAATACTATTAAAATTAATTAATATTCCACAAAAAATCCATGACGATAAAACGTCATGGATCATCAAGATAACTATAAATAAACGTTATTCTGCCATTTGTAGTTTAAACTCATCCCCCGTCCAAACTGGCAATCCTTGGTCTTTAAAAAATTGAATTTCCGCTGCTACGCCACCACTTTTTTCCCAGCCTGGTAATGTCAGCACAATTAAACCATCACAGCGCTTTAGAAATTCCATATCAATAGAAGACCAAGCAACCTTTTGCCCTTGTGAGGCAAGGTATTGGTTAATAGGATGGGTCATCGTGATTTGGCTGTAAGTAGCGATACCTTTAAGCGCAAGCTCCGCCGCAAATTTGGTACACTCTTGGAAGCGCATTTCCACAACATTGCTATCAGGATCTGAATAAGGGCAAGCAATAAAATAGAGGCTCATAATAATTCCTAGTATTGGCGTTAATCAAATTTCAGGTAAAGTAACCCTATGAAAAATAATTAAATATATTTCATAGAGTGTGTTTATAATTGAATGATAATAATTAAAACTTATTCAACATCCGCAACAATAATCTTCGTTTTAGGATGTTTTTTATTTTCAGGTAATTTAAATTCTTTGCTAGTTGTCACCAAATAATCAATATTTTCCCAACTCGTCACAAAATTAATCGCATGCTTATTGGCCTTTGTGCCATCCGCTAGTACCATTAATTTATCGCTATTTTCCATCATCTTTTGCGCAATTGCAGCTTCATCGACGTGCTGGTCCATCACACCATGCAGTGCGTGTATCGCCCCTGCGCCAATCACGGCGTAATCAGCAAAAAATTCAGCAATATTTTTTAGCGCAATCGCACCTAAGCACGCGTTTTGCGCTGCATTAAATTGCCCACCAATCAAAATTGTTTCGATGGTTGAGTTTTCTTGTAACGTATTTGCCAATAAAGGCGAATTCGTAATGACGGTTAAATTATCAATCAACTTGATTCTTTGGCTAAATTCAAAGGTGGTTGTGCCAAAATCAATAAACAATGTGTCTCCGGGTTTTATTAGCTCAGCCGCTTTTGCTGCAATCGCTTTTTTCTCATCAACCGCGGCTTGTGCTCTTTCCGTAAAATTACGCTCAAATTTTGACTGGATATTGACCGCCCCACCATGGACTTTTTTCAGTAACTTTTGTGTTTCAAGTTTACTAAGGTCACGACGGATAGTTTCTTGCGCGACATTAAAATGTTTTGCAAGCTCCTGTACGTAAACCTGGCCTTGAGTAGAAAGTAGCTCAATGATGGTTTGATGACGTACTTTTGAGGAACGTCCCTCACACATAGTTTAATCCTTCTTAACCATTTAACTTTCCAGCACTATACAACAGTGATACTAATTTCAGTAGCATCCCGTTGTATTTTTGTTAAATCAATATTTTTCAGTAAAATACGTCGTGTTGGTAAACAGCGATGGCGTTTTTCATATAACAGGGTATTTCCTGCCATAACTCGAATAGTTCCGCTCACGGGTTGTTCAACTTTGATATTAAAATCAATTTGTCGCACTGATAAATTATCAATATCAATACATGCAGGAACACTAAAACAAATTTTCGAGTCAAACTGCACAGGAATATGTTGGGTTTCTTTTAATTGTTGTTGATGATGATTCGCTAATAAATCGTCTGCTATCCGCCCCCCTGTCACTAAGCCTTCTTGATAACATTGGTCGCCCATATCGGCCGGATGCAACATATTGCCCGCAGCATAGTAACTGGCATCTGAGCAACGTCCATATTGGTCTGTTACCGGTTTTCCTGTCGCCGCATCAAACCCCAAATGACTTTTACGGATTAACGTGTTTTCACCGACAAATTGCCCGGTAAAAATGACCGAATCACACATAATTTTGTGGCTTTTACCTTTGGTTTCAACAATCACATATTCCACGCGATCTAATCCACCAATCTCCGTAATCTTACTGTTTAGATGAATGGGAGTCCCCATTGCCTTGGCAAATAACGTCGCGGGTTTAAAGGCTAAAATCCGTTCGCCACTTTCAATCATCGCTTGGGCTTTAACGCCTGCGTTTTTTAGTGTCCATAGCGCCGAAAAACTCACTAATTCACTGCCGACTATCACAGGATTACGGCAAGGCTTCTTACCATTTAAATAAACAAATTGCTGTAATGCCCCTGCCGTTAATACCCCTTGAGGGCGTAAGCCGGAGACCAAACGTGGGTGGCGTGGTGTTTCTCTTACCCCTGTTGCTATCAGAACCCGCTTAGCTTGCATTTCAACAAGGCCTTCTGGTGTTGAAACCGTTAATTTTCCATTAGGCTGTAATGCCGTTACCGTACTACGGGTGAAAATCGGCGTATTTCCCAGTTGATTGACAATTTTTTCTGCAAATTGATTGCCTTTCATCGGGCGCTTGAATGCGAGTATGCCAAAAGTTGGGTGTTGGCAATGACGCGGAACACCGCCTGCCTGCGCTTCACGTTCAATAATGGCAATATTTTGAATACCGCGACGACGCAAAGCCTGTGCCGCAGCAACACCAGTAGGACCCGAGCCAATGATAATCACATCATAATTTAAACTCATTTTACGGCCTCCACTGCCAGTGTGTGGTCGAAACGACCATTAATGATTTCAGCCACCTGGCTACTACAATAAAACCCATTACAGCGCCCCATCATCACTCGCGTTCTGCGGCGTAAAGCGCCTAAACACTCGGGAGGAATATCCGAATCAAATGCGGCTTCAATCTCCCGCTGAGTCACTAATTCACAATGGCAAACAATACCGCCATTGCTTTTGCATTGGTAATCCCGTTGATGATATTCAGAAATCATTGGCATAGTGGGCCAAATGAGCGCTTCTGGCGGTGATAATTCAAAAAGTGGTGTGAAGTTTTCTTGATACAATTTACCAAGATAGCTCGCCACACCTAACGCTGAGGTTAAGCCTGTGGAACGAATTCCCCCCGCACATATCCACTGCTTTTCAGGGTAATCATTAATGCGGTAATATTTCTCTTCTGTCGCAGGACGTAACCCCGCATAGGTTGCGGTCACACTGTAATTGTGCAATGAAGGTAACATACGCGAACCTTGAGCAATTAAGTCCTCAAGGACTTCCTGTTTTACCTCAGCTTTCCAACGGTCATTTTGTTCTTCCGCTGTTGGGCCAAGCAAGAGGTTGCCGAAGATGGTTTTTGATAACAAAACACCTTTTGTGATGGCCGTTGGCACAGGCAAGATAATCGCATTGATATCTGCCGCTGCGGCTTTATCATAAACAAGAAACTGCCCTTTACGTGGTTTTATTTGAAACGGTGATGGGTGGCAAATGGATTCAACAATATCCCCATTAATTCCTGCACAGTTAATGACTAAACGGGCAGAAAACTCACCTTTTGATGTGGTTAAATTCCATACTCCATCATTAAGTGCTCCGCCGCTTACCTCACAATGAAAACGGTATTCAGCCCCATGTTTCACAGCTTGAGTTAAATACGAAAGCGGTGTACTCCATGGGTCGATAACCGCCTCACCGGGAACAGAAACGGCTGCTAGAGCACCTTCCGCTAAATGTGGTTCTCTACGATAGAGCTCTTCTTTATCAATAATTGCCACATCTAATACATTGTTAGTATGCGCTTGTTCGACTATCGCAGGTAATTTACTGAGTTGCTCATCATTCCATGCAACCACTAATGCCCCTGTTTCAAGAAGAGGTAAATTCATTTTTTCTCTAATTTCAATGAATTCACGATACCCTTCTTGCATGCACTCAAGCTCTAGACTCCCTGGTGTGGCGTCAAAACCTGTATGTAATAGCGCACTATTTGCCTTACTTGCTCCCGAAAGGATGTCACCGCCACGTTCGAGTAACAACGTGTTGGCTCCCATCAGTGTGAATTTGCGTGTCACTGCACAGCCAATGACACCACCGCCGATGACAATGACATCCCAAATTTTTTTATTATTAATATCCATGGCTGAGATCCTTAACTTAAAACTTGCACACATAAAACCACATAATTCCCACAATCACAATAAATAAAACAACACAAAGAACAACAACAACCAAAAACTTACTCACATTGTTACTTTATTGTGATTTTTGTCACATTAGTGAAACTTACTGTGAGTTTTTTGTGGATTTTATTTCCGATTGAACGATAGTAAGCAAAAAAACAGACCTATTTACAACATTTATAACACTGGGAACATTGTGATGCTCAATCAACGTTATGCGGCTATCGATCAGGGAACAACGGGAACCCGGGTCGTTGTCTTTGAAGAAGGCGGCCATTATCACTCCCCTATGAGCATTCCTCATAAGCAAATCACATTAAATAGTGGTTGGGTTGAACACGACCCAGAGGAAATACTGGCAAACATCATTAAGTGCTTACACAGTTGTGAAGTTGTTGATGCTATTGGGCTTTGTCACCAAGGTGAAAGCATTGTGGCATGGGATGCGGACAGCAAGCGCCCTTTATATAATGCCATTGTCTGGCAAGACTTACGGACAGAAAAAACTATCTCAATGCTCAAAGAGGCAGGATTAGAGCCACTGGTGCAATCTAAGTCGGGATTACCTCTCGACCCGTATTTTTCCGCCAGCAAAATGGGGTGGATAATTGAAAATGTCGTCGGCGCGAAAACATTAGCGGATAAAAATAAACTGCGTATCGGTACGATGGATGCTTTTTTTCTCGACCGCTTATGTGGCGTATTCGTCACCGACTATAACTCTGCATCTCGAACGTCATTACTCAACATTCATACCTTGGAATGGGACCAAGAGCTATGTGACATTTTTGGTGTTCCCATCCACTGTTTACCGCCTATTAAGGACAATATTGGTGACTTTGGCGCAATAAATCTCGATGGGCATCTCACACCAGTCACCGCCATTATTGTTGACCAATTTGCAGGCACATTTGGCCATGGTTGTCGTGAAAAAGGCGATGCAAAAATTACCTTCGGTACAGGCGCTTTCTTACAAGCATTGACTGGCACCGATATTCCACAAACTCATCACAGTGGTTTATTACCCACACTCTGCTGGAAGTTCCCCAATCAGCCCCCTGTCTTTGGGTTAGATGGCGGCGTATACAACGCAGCATCAGCCATCAATTGGGCTCGTAAAATCGGTTTATTTGACTCATTCGATGAACTCGGTGATTTCAGGGCTGAATCCGCTATTAAACGTGGTCTCGCCTTTGTCCCTGCGTTATCGGGTTTAGGGTGCCCATACTGGGATCGCAGTGCCGCAGGTCTCTGGGCTGGGCTTTCATTAGATACTGACAAAAAAGACATGATGCAGTCTGTCTTGGAAGGTATAGCAGCACGCTCTGCTGAAGTTATTTTTGCAATGGAAAAAATTTCACCACTAGGCCAATCAATCTCAGTCGATGGAGGGCTTTCTTCAAATCAATATTTTAAGCAGTTTTTAGCGAATTTATTACAAAAAGACATTGAAGCACCAGCAAACCGTGAAGTCACCGCACTAGGCGCAGCCTTGCTAGCTCGCAAAGGCATCGGTATCACTCACGAAATGGCGGTAAGACGCAACGCGACTGTGACGCATCCTGATGGAACGAACATGCAAGGTGTGATGGAACAATATCACGACATCATTGCCCGTTCTCGCCAATTAAGACACTAAAATAATAAAAGGAAACCCTACCATGGCTGAATTCGGAAATTACATTATTTATTTGATTATGTGCGGAGCCATCATTGGCGCAGTCGCATCCATTGTGAAACCAACCAGTGAACTGGGGAAAGAGTTTGTTAACGGGATCTTTTCTATCGGCCCTGTATTTCTTGCTCAAGCGGGGATCATGGCTGCAGTTCCACTACTCTCACAGTTAATATCTTATGTACTCGGCCCTGTGTTTTCATCGGTCGGGTCTGATGTTTCAATCGCGGCTTTATCCATTATTGCCGTCGATATGGGGGGCTACCAATTAGCGGATGCCTTAACCACTAATCGAGATATGTGGATCACCGCAATGTTGATCGGCTATACCTCTGGGGCCACCATTGTTTACCTGATCCCAGTAGGGTTAACAATGTTAAATCGCAAAGATCATAAATACCTTGCACTTGGTGCAATGGCTGGGTTGATCTCAATACCATTTGGCGTACTCGCTTCACTGCTATTAATTACGTTCAATAATATTCCAGTCAGGGACATTATTTCTACGAACTCACCAGCGGCACATCAATTAACCTTAGATTTCTTTACCATGTTGCAATACTTGATGCCGCTGTTTGTATTCTGTTTTTTATTGGCTGCTGGGCTAAAATATCGCCCGATGTTAATGGTAACCGGCTTCCTGATTTTCGGTAAAATCATGGATGCATTCGTCAAATTAGTCTTAGCATTTTCCATTGTTGAGCACTTTACCGGAGTATTCACCAAAGTTTTCGGTGCATGGGGCTTCGACCCACTGTTTGCAGACCAAAATGAGCTATTCCGTGCCATCGAAATTGCAGGTTATATCGGTATTATGTTAGCGGGTACATTCCCAATTTGTTATTTGTTCCAACGCTACTGTAAACCTTTAGTACGTGCATTAAGTAACCGTTTAAAACTGAGTGATACGGGTTCTTTAGGTTTTATTATGGTGATGGCAAACATTATCGCGACTTATCACTTATTCAAAGAAATGCGAGCGAGGGATAAAGTATTATGTGTCGCATTTGGTGTCTGTGCGCAAGCGACCATCGGTGATCACCTTGCATTCACGGCCAATTTCCAACCTACACTCGTTTTGCCTATTTTGCTTGGTAAATTGGTCGGTGGCTTCTTAGCCGTATTTATTGCGATTAAAATTTCAGTACCACAGGCGATGCGTTATGAAGCTGATGATATAAAAGCGGCTGAAATATCCAAAGAAGAAAGTGAACTCGCGGTTGCGAAACAACATTAATTAACATTAACCACACTTATATATTTAAAGATAAAACCCGCTGTATGCTAAATATGAATACTCATAAAGTAGCATACAGCTTTTATTTATTAGCCTAAAAGCAACTAAAATACTCGTCCATTATTAACATTAAACTCATCCATTATTAACATCAAATTCATTAGATAAATTATCTATATTTAGTCATCACGAACTATTATATGGCCTATCTTTAAATGATATTTTTATATAAATAACTATCAACAATAAATAAAATGTAATAATAACAATTTATAAAAGAGTAATTTATCAAATAACAATTCTCCCAAAATAAAAACACCTCAATAATAGAGATATTGAGGTGCTTCAAGATAAATACCATTAACTCAAATAAGAATCATTTCGCTTTAACGTTCCCAATACGATTCTTCTAAACTATCTTCTTTTTCAGGTAAACCACGAGTCAAGCGAGGTGAATGCTGAGTTAATACTTGATAACTTACACGATTAGCATATTTACACACTTGGGCTAAAGATGAATACGTTAAGTATTGGCGCTCATGTTTACTGGAATTCGGTACATTAGAGCGATGATAAGAATTGGCGGTAATATCGTGAAGTAATGCAGATAAAGCCCCGTCTCCCGCCCCATTCGTGTTCATGATTTTCTCAGGTCCGCCCATATAAGGCTCAATATGCGAGAAAATTCGTAATGGAGTTTGGCAATCTTGTTGGCGCATTGCTCGGCTAAATTCATACAAATTAAATTCTGCAATTGCACCCGGCAATAATGGGTGCTGCGTCGTGCGTTTATAAGCGTCTTCGGTATAGCCAGCCATATACAAGCCAGACGGGCCAGCGGTACATAAAACTAAATCGACCCAGTCTAATGCCATATTAGAGGCAAGTAATGGGTCACTCAGCCCGGTCAGTTCCTGCGCTTCGTCTTCATTCATTGCAACGACTGAAATATGTTCCGCCAAAAAATCACGCCAGAACTGAGGGTCTTGAGCGATGACGAATTTTGTTCCAAGTGTCAACACGACGGGGACATTATGCTTTTTCGCATACGCAATAGCCTGCATCGTCGCATCCGGCATAGTTTCTCCGGGTTTACAGCGAACTAAATAAGCCGTTAATACCAGCGCGGAAGCCCCCGCAATGATATCTTCTGGAATGCTATTTGGGTGCAAGCGGTTCATATGGCCGGGACTGATAGCAAAAGTCCGCTCACCATTTTCAGTGACTAAAGTAAAACAGCGCCCAATCGGGCCATCCACACCCTGTAGAAAATTTAAATCCATACGGCTGGAGGTATGGCATAAATAGCGATAAGCATAGCTGCCAATTTGGATGTTATTGCACATTGCGCCTAATAACACAGATCTGTCATCTGCTAATACTGAATAATTGTGCAGTGTGTTGCCAATCGTTCCACCCGCAAACTCATGAGTAATCAATGCATTATCTGTAAGTTCTTTATATAACGCTTCGGCGGCATCATCTTCAATAACCAGTGAATGCCCCTTACTCAACTGATAGCGTTGAATGAATTCGTCATCCACTTTCGCTTCAATATCGACTAATGTTTGGTCGATACCAACGATATAGGACTTACAATTCTCATCATCTACTAACGTTTCTTTTAAAGGCTGTAATAAAGGATCTCTGAGACTAACAGGGAAATAGTGTTTTGACTTGCGTTGACCGGGGAATTTCATAATTAGAAGATTAACAATGGAACATCGCCCTATTCTAGCACGATAAAATAAAGCCAGCACCTGCAAAGAAGACACTGGCTCCATTGTTTGTCATTTGGTGGTAATTTTACTGATTCTGATGTTTATAATCGCGGTAAAGCTCCCGACTTAACACAAATGCACAGCTCAAAATTAAACCTAATATAGCGCTTAACGCAACAATCAACGCTGATTTAGGCGAATCTTTCTGTAACGGTAAGTCTGGCGTTAAAATAAACTTAACAGGCGTAAAAGCTAATTCTTTCGCGGTTATCTCTTGTAAATTATCGAGATAAATTTTACGATTTTGTAGATTTTCACTCATCAAAGCCAAATCACGATTTTGAGTTTCAATCAGTAATTTTCGCTCTAAAGCTTCAGTTCCTAACGCAATTGGGTAATCAGGATCATCATTAATAGCAACGGATTCGCTGGCGATTGGTTTTTCAATTCCCGCAGCTTTTGCAATATCAACGGCACGCTTAAGCCTTTCAACTTTAACATCATATTCTGTTTGAATTTTGCTGACTTCGCGTTTTAGTGACTCACTAGCATAAATAAGTTTCTCTGAAATCAGATTATCGATTTCAACTTTTAACTGCTGCCTTACTTTCGATGCACTATAACGAATATAGCCTTCAAGCAAATCTTGGGCTTCTGTAGGCGAGGGGGCAGTAAAGCTTAATACAATATCATTTGAGGTACTGTTCTTCTCTTTTGAGAGATCTTGAATTCTAATATCATTAGAAATGATTGAATTCACTAGCCTTTGCTGCGCGATAACATCATCTTTTGGGTCAATTTTCTCGACAAGATTATGGTAATACTCAGTACTTCTTATATAATTTTCTTGATTAACTTTTGAACGATACTGGTCAATAAATGCAGTAAAAACACGTTGAGCACTAAGGTCAACAGGAACATCTAAGACATCCAATTGCGCTTTAAATGCATTGACTTCTTTAAGCTCCTCAGATGCAGGAGGAATAACAATAGCAGTACTGCTCCATTTTTGAGGTAATAACTTAACAACACCAGCACTTACCCCAATACAAACAATCGTAAATATAAGAATCAAAAATTTATGTTTTAACAAAATGGAAAACAAGGCCATCAAGTCAATTTCATCGTTTTGTTGTATATGAAATTGATGAGCAGAAGTCGTCTTCTGCTCTATATTACTCTATGGTGGCTGCTGCTTATTGCTCATATTAATTCCAAAAGACATAACATTTGTTCAATCATTTATAATTTCAGATAAGTGATTATAGTCTATAATCCGCTTATTGATATATCGATAAGCAAACTTTTCTACATTATTTTGCTGAATAGATTATTTTAGTATACCTTGAATTATTGTATTAATCATATGAATACTATTTGGATTGTCATTTAAAGCTGGTATGTAATTATATTGATTACCACCGCTACTCATAAAAAACTCTTTATTTTGTTCGCTAATTTCTTCTAATGTTTCTAAGCAATCAACTGAAAAACCAGGGCAAATAACCTGAACTGATTTTACACCTTGGCTGGGTAATTCATGCATCGTTTTATCCATATAGGGCATCAACCATGGCTCACGCCCAAAACGTGACTGGTAGGTCAGCATGACTTTATCCTTTGGATAATTCAACGCCTCACGGAGTGCCTCAGCCGTTTTTTCGCATTCTTGCTGGTATATATCTCCAGTATCACAATAACGCTGTGGAATGCCATGGAAAGACAGTACAAGCCTATCGGGCTCACCATGCTGAGCGAAGCTTTCTTCTATCGAGCTGACTAGCGCTTGAATATAAGCGGGATGTGTCGCATAACTGCGAATGAATTGCACGTTTGGAATGGTTCGTCTGCTGGCAAATGCTCTCGTTAATGCATCATATACCGCGGCAGTGGTCGTACAGGAATACTGTGGATACAGTGGGAGGACGACTAAATCGGTCACGCCTTGGTCTAACAAACTATCCACTGCGCTTTTAATTGAAGGGGAACCATAACTCATACCTATCTCTACGGCAGTATCCGGCAATAATTCCGCTAATTTCTGTTTTTGACGTAAGGAATAGACCAGTAATGGCGAGCCATCTTCTAACCAAATCGATTGGTATAATTTGGCGACTTTAGAAGAACGAAGCGGTAAAATCGCCCCATGCAAAATGGGTTTCCAAATCAAGCGAGGTACATCAATAACGCGCTTATCACTAAGAAATTCGGCTAAATAGCGTTTCACTGCTGAGGTTGTTGGGGCATCAGGGGTTCCTAGGTTAGCTAACAAAATGCCGGTTTTTTTTTCTGACATGAAACAACTCCTAATTGATAATTATTCCCAACTTTAGCACAGTTAATTAACGATTTTTGTCACCAAGTGGTATAAAAAAGAAAGGCAGCGATCACCGCTGCCTTCATATAATACCTTTATACTTAAAACAATTCGAATCACAGTAACTATAACTGCAATGCAAAGCATAATAAGTACAAATATTAACCTAAAATTTTCGCCAGTTCTTCACTAACTTCGGCTACTTTACGCGTACCATCTAATTTGAAGTACTTGGTATTCCCTTTTTTAGCTTCATTTTGGTAATACGCAATTAAAGGCGCGGTTAATGCATGATATTCTACCAGACGCTTACGTACGGTGTCTTCTTGGTCATCTTTACGGATGGTTAGTTCTTCACCTGTTATATCGTCTTTGCCTTCAACCTTTGGTGGGTTAAAGTTAATATGGTAAACACGGCCTGATGGTGCATGTACACGACGACCAATGATGCGCTCAACAATAATTTCATCAGGTACATCAAATTCCAGCACGTTATCAACCGTGATGCCTGCTTCTTTCATGGCATCCGCTTGTGGGATAGTACGAGGGAACCCATCCAACAAGAAGCCATTGCGGCAGTCATCTTGTTTGATGCGCTCTTTAACTAATGCGATAACTAATTCATCAGTAACTAATTTACCGTTATCCATCAGCTCTTTAGCTTGTAAACCGAGCTCGCTCCCTGATTTAACAGCGGCACGTAACATGTCACCAGTTGAAATTTGAGGGATCCCAAACTTTTCCATAATAAACTGAGCTTGAGTGCCCTTACCAGCGCCCGGAGCGCCAAGCAGAATGATACGCATTGCGTAAACCCCTTGCTATTTAGATTTTTATAATTTGAAAAGAAAACAAGCTACCATACCATTAGCATGCCGCTTTACTCAAGAACACACGTAAACGATTTCGCATTTATCTTTTTTCGCAAAAGAAAAAAACCACGCTAAAGCACAAGCAAAAGCGTGGTTTATGCTCAATAACGAAAATACCAAATTAAATTACTTTAGAAGTAATTCATTGATTTTTCGTATAAATAGGTTTGGATCTTCCAATGTACCGCGTTCTGCTAGTAATGCTTGATCCAACAATACATCAACCCAATCTGCAAATACGGACTCATCTGTGACTTCAGCTGCTTTTTTCACCAACGGATGCGTTGGGTTCAGTTCGAAGTTATATTTCACTTCCGGCGCGGCTTGCCCTGCTGCTGCAAACAGTTTCGCCATCTGAGTACTCATTTCATCTACGTCGGTTGTCACAATGGCTGGAGTATCCGTTAAGCGGTGTGTAAGTTTAACTTCTTTAACACGCTCACCTAAGAATGATTTTACGCGCTCAATAAAGGGCTCTAACTGCTTATCGGCTTCCTCTTGCTCCGCTTTGTTTTCATCCGCTAGCTTATCTAATGACTCATCGGCTTTACTTACGGATTGGAACTGTTTGCCGTCGAATTCCGATAAGTAATTCATCATCCATTCATCTATACGGTCAGATAACAGCAAGACTTCTATACCTTTTTTACGGAATAACTCAAGGTGCGGACTACCTTTTGCCGCTGCATAGCTGTCTGCGGTGATGTAATAGATTTTATCTTGGCCTTCAACCATACGGCTTACATAGTCTTCTAAAGAGACATTCTGTACGCTACTATCGGTATGAGTCGTTGCAAATCGCAGAAGTTTAGCAATAGTTTCGCTATTTGCCATATCTTCTGCTGGGCCTTCTTTCATTACTAAGCCAAATTGTTGCCAGAAGGTTTGGTATTTTTCGGTATCAGATTTAGCTAGCTTTTCCAACATTTGCAGAACGCGTTTAGTTAATGCGCTGCGTAAACTACGGGTTAATGCGCTGTCTTGCAGTATTTCCCGTGAAACGTTCAGCGGTAAATCATTGGAATCCAACACCCCACGAATAAAGCGTAGGTAATTCGGCATGAACTGCTCTGCGTCATCCATAATAAATACGCGTTGAACATAGAGTTTCAAGCCGTGCTGTTGGTCACGATTCCATAAATCAAACGGCGCTTTAGAAGGTACATATAGTAGGCTGGTGTATTCTTGCTTACCTTCTACACGGTTATGGCTCCATGTCAGCGGGTCTGCATAGTCATGGGAAATATGTTTATAGAATTCGATGTATTCTTCATCTGAAATTTCAGACTTACTACGCGTCCATAATGCTTTCGCTTGGTTAATTTTTTCCCAAGTAACCGTACCGTCTTCTTCATTTTTTTCTTCAATTTCAACCGGTAAGGCAATATGATCAGAATATTTGCTAATCACTGAACGCAAGCGCCAGTTATCCAAATATTCTTTTTCATCATCGCGCAAATGCAAGGTAATTTCAGTGCCGCGTTCTGCTTTTTCAATATCAGCGATAGTGTATTCACCTTCACCGGCAGATTCCCAGAACACACCTTCGTCTGCTGGAGCACCTGCCGCACGGCTACGTACTGTTACTTTGTCAGCCACGATAAATGCGGAATAGAAGCCCACACCAAATTGACCAATCATTTGGCTATCTTTGACTTGATCACTACCTAATGATTCTAAGAATGCTTTTGTGCCTGATTTCGCGATAGTTCCGAGGTTTTCAATCACCTCTTCACGGCTCATACCGATACCGTTATCGCTGATGGTCAATGTACCTTGGTCTTTGTCGGCACTAATACGCACGCGCAGCTCGCCATCGTTTTCATACAGTTCGGGGTTAGATAATGCACGAAAACGCAGTTTATCCGCCGCATCAGATGCGTTAGAGATCAATTCACGTAAGAAAATCTCTTTATTGGAATAAAGGGAGTGGATCATTAACTGGAGGAGTTGTTTAACTTCTGATTGGAAACCACGAGTTTCCTGTCCTTTCATACTCATTAATCGCCTCTATTTCATCAATCTAATTTAATTGGATAGGTTTGACTTATCGATGCAGATTAATTGGGGGCGAAAAACAGAAATTCAAGCGAAAAGAACAAAAAATTTAAACCATCAGAACCAAAAGCCAATGATTAGAAAGAAAATAATAACCGCAATCATTTTAAAGGTAGTTAATAAAAGGAATAGTTTTATTCATCTCCAATCATGTCCTCTAAATAATTTGTGCCGTAGCTAGGCGTCGAATGCATTAATCCCTGGGAGCATACACAAGTATGTGACTAGGGTTGATGCATGAAGACAACAACGCTACGGCGCAAAGAATGACGAGGACTTTAGAGCCGTTGGCGCCCCGCCAACGAGTGAGAAAGTGTGGTTCCATCAACCATTTCCAACTCCCCACCCACAGGCACCCCGTGCGCAATTCGGCTCGCTGCCACCCCATATTGGCCACACATTTGCCCAATATAGTTTGCCGTCGCTTCCCCTTCTACCGTTGGATTGGTTGCTAAAATGACCTCATTGACCGTCTCTGACGCCAAACGCTCTTCAAGCCTATCAAGGCCGATATCCATTGGGCCAATACCATCAAGAGGTGACAAATGCCCCATCAACACAAAATAGCGCCCGGAAAATTGACCAGTTTGTTCAATTGCATAGATATCTGCTGGGCTTTCAACCACACAAATTAAACCATTTTGTTGGCGGCGTGGGTTATCGCAAATATTACAAACATCTTGTTCTGTAAATGTTCTGCAATCACGGCAGTGACCAATTTCAGACATGGCTCGAGTGAGTGATTGTGCTAAACGCATTCCACCACTACGGTCACGCTGTAAAAGATGAAAAGCCATTCGCTGCGCTGACTTGGGGCCAACCCCCGGAAGACAGCGCAACGCTTCCATCAACGATTCAAGAAGCGGACTTGTTTGCATTAGAATGGCATCTTAAAGCCTGGTGGTAATTGCATACCACTTGAAACGCTAGCCATTTTTTCTTTTTGCGTTTCTTCGATGCGACGCGCAGCATCATTAAATGCCGCTGCAATCAAATCTTCTAACATTTCTTTGTCGTCTTCGAGCAAGCTAGGATCAATTTCAACACGGCGGCAGTTATGTGAGCCATTAATGGTCACTTTAACTAAGCCAGCTCCAGACTCACCTGTAGCTTCGAGTTGAGCGATTTCTTCCTGAACCTTTTGCATTTTATCTTGCATTTGCTGGGCCTGTTTCATCAGGTTACCCAATCCACCTTTACCAAACATAGTTATCTCTCACAACTGAGGCTACAGCTTAACAATGAGACTGTAGCGTTAAACGGGGCGAATACTCTCTTCATCTAATTGCGCATCAAACATTGAGCGCAGTTTTTGAATCGTTTTATCCGCAATAATAGACTGGCGCGCTTGTGCCAGTTTTTCTTCATAAATCGCCTGTCGCCATTCTAGCGGGGTTTTCACCTCGCTATTATCATCATGAACGATTTTCAGTTCAACAGTACGACCATATAGTTCGCTCAGAGCTTCTTCCAACGCTTTGTGTGCCGATGGTTTATCCAGATGCTTCTGAGCCGAGCGCAAATGTAAAACAATTTGCGACTCGCTTAACTCTTCTATATATGAATTCAAAGCTAATTGTTCAACCAGTTTGGGAATATTTAATTTTGCAATCTTCCCAGACCAACTGTCACGAATTCGCCCTTCCTCAATAATTTTAACGGCTAACTCAGGCGTTTTTTCATATTCCAACGCCTCTTTGATCCCGCTTGGCGTTGTCACTGCCTCTTTTGGCGCCATCGCCTCTTCATTTTGAGGCTTCCATTGGTACTGCTTTGGTTTTTGTGGTTTAGCTGCCAGAGACGCTTTATTGACCACATTTTGTTGATGTTTGCTGGTCACGGCAGCCAGCCTTTCCAGTGCTGATGCCGCCGGCTTAGCCCTTTCAGGCATCACCGGTTTAGCCTTTTTTGGGCTAGGATCCTCACTTTGTGGAGATTGTAACGCCTGCCTAGCCTTCAATAACTGTAAAGTTGGGCTATTGTCTGGCAGATTTTCTGCTCGCGCTTGTGCCGGAGGCACCCTTTGCGCCATATTTGATGCCGCAGACGGTGCAGATTGAACAGCGGCTTGTGGAATAACTTTTGGCGGTGCTTCAATTTCAGCAATCACATTTTTAGGATGAAAAGCCAATGCACGTAATAGTGCCATTTCAACCCCCATACGCCGCTCAGGGGCATAGGGGAGTTCTTTTCTTCCGACTAATAACGTTTGGTAAAACAGTTGAAGGTCTGCAGGGGAAATGACCCTTGCGACCTGCCGTAGCCGCCCTTCTGTCGATGACGGATCTGTTTCTTGTTCAGCAGGAAGCAGTTGGATCATCGCGATACGGTGTAATTGCGACAAAATTTCCACCAGCAAGTTTTCCCAATCCGCACCGCGGCTGGCAGCTTGCTCTACCTGTCCCATCACCGCCATGCTATCAGCACGTACTAGTGCTTCAATAATGGCTAATGGCTGCTCGTCATCAAGGGTTCCTAGCATTTGGCTGACAATATCAGCCGTGACTTTCCCTTGCCCCATCGCAATGGCTTGGTCAGTTAAGCTTAATGCATCACGTAAACTGCCATCAGCCGCTCTTGCTATCAGCTGGCGAGCACGTTGGTCATGCTCAATATTTTCTGCATTCAGGATGAGTTCAAGTTGCTCACTGATTTGCGTCACATCTAACGCTTTTAGATGGAATTGCAAGCAGCGAGACAAAATGGTCACGGGGAGTTTTTGCGGGTCCGTCGTCGCCAATAAAAACTTCACATGTTCAGGCGGTTCTTCAAGGGTTTTTAACAACGCATTGAAACTATGACGAGACAGCATATGTACTTCGTCAATTAAATAAACTTTGAAGCGCCCACGTGCTGGCGCATATTGAACATTGTCTAATAATTCACGCGTATCTTCGACTTTGGTTCGGGAGGCTGCGTCAATTTCAATTAAGTCGACAAATCGCCCTTGTTCTATTTCAAGGCAATTAGCGCATTGTCCACAAGGTGAGGCTGTGATCCCTGTTTCGCAATTAAGGCCTTTAGCAAATAGGCGCGCAATCGTTGTTTTCCCTACACCACGTGTGCCGGAGAAAAGATAGGCATGATGAAGCCGCTGATGCGTTAGCCCATTAGCGAGTGCAGTCAAAACGTGCTGTTGGCCAACAACGTCTGAAAATTTTTGGGGGCGCCACTTACGGGCAAGTACCTGATAGCTCATGGATTCCACTGTCATTTAACATGGTACGTGAATATATATAATCATAGTACCATGCTACCACAGCCTCAACCTATACAGCGAGGCTGTGATAAAAATAGAGGGAAAATAAAGATTAGTGGCCTGGGAACTCAACAAGGCTATAAGAAGAAACACCTTCTTTTTGTAGACGTTCAACGCCACCAAGATCAGGTAAACAGATGATAAATGCCGCATCAACAACATTAGCACCAAGCTGTTTGATCATTCTTACCGTTGCTTCCACGGTACCACCGGTCGCGAGTAAGTCATCAACAACTAAGACGTTATCTTCAGGGCTGATGCTATCTTTATGGATCTCAAGCGTATCGGTGCCATACTCAAGGTCGTAAGTCATACTCAATACTTCACGTGGTAATTTCCCTTTTTTACGCACAGGGACAAAACCTACGCCTAAACGTAATGCAACTGGCGCGCCAAATAGGAAACCACGCGCTTCAGTTCCTACAATTTTAGTGACGCCTTTATTTTGATAATGTTCTACTAACATATCAATCGTTGCTTGGTATGCAGCAGGGTTATTTAATAAAGTCGTAATGTCACGAAAGATCACGCCTTCGATTGGATAATCTTGAATCGATGCGATACTTTCTTTAATCAATTGCAGTTGTTGCTCTTTAGCGGTCATAATAAAAGCCATGTAGTAAACACGAAAGTGTAGAATCTATGTAAAGTACCATGAAAATGCAATAAGAAGCCGTCAATTTGGCATCAGTTTTGTTGCTGAATATCAATATTTCGCTATTTTTGACACTTAATGAGAACAAAAAATGAAAATCCCCGCTCTTTTGGACGCGTTAAAAAAGCAAATTGATGAATTGAAAACACGAGTGGAACCCATAAAGGATCTTGAATTTTCACATTCACGCTTCGATATGCAATTGTTTAGTCGCAAATCAACCCGTTTGGGGGATTGCCAAAACGAATTGCAGACCTTATACCAGCAATTGTGCCATAGCGTAACGTTAAACCACAGCGAGCAGGTCAATTTTCTGACTGAAAAAATTGTCCATCAAATGCAAGCAATTTCACGAGAGATCTCTACACAAACGCTACGTGAAAAAGAATCCAGTTTTACTAAAAAAAGGGAACAGGTTGATTTATATGAACGTTTATCACAACATCAAGACTATGAACGACGCTTGCAGGCCATGGTGAGTGAAAAAGAACTTCATTTAAGTGAGCTAACCGACCACCGTTTGCAGCACCAATGCCAAAAAGAACTTGCTGTACTCGCAGGCCGTTTGTACCGATGCCGCCAAGCACTTTTGCGTATTGAAAAAGCCATTGAACATCAAGAAAATCAATATTTTGATTAAATCTCAGAAGGGATCACTATGAATTCGCTCAAAGATGCCCCCCAAGAAGTACAACTTGCCGTTGATTTGATTTATTTACTCGAAAATTCAGGTATTGAAGCCGATATTGTATTAAAAGCTCTTGATATTGTTAAAAATGATTATATTTCCAAACAGATGCAGGCGGCACAAGCCACCCGCACAGATGAAATCTAATTAACTTGGTAGGTTGTCATCACTGTCTTTTGGTGTACGTTTCACTTCTTGCACTTCATCCCCTTTGCTATTATGCAAATGAACCTCTAACTGATTGAATGCAATATCAATATCATTTTCTCGACATAATTTATCTATCGCACGGTTCACTTCATCGCTGGTCACACCACGGTCACCTATCTGCCGCACATAAAAACGCAATTCATGATCTAGCGTACTTGCCCCAAAACTGGTGAAGTAAACATTGGGAGCAGGTTCCGTCATTACCTTGCTATTACTGGTGGCTGCAGATAATAAAACGCGTTTTACTTTATCGAGATCTGAACCATAAGCTACCCCAATCGCTATCGTTACTCGTGTGACGGTGTCTGAAAGCGACCAATTGATCAACCGTTCAGTCACAAAGGCTTTATTGGGTATGATCACTTCTTTACGATCAAAATCGACGATCGTGGTTGCCCGAATACGAATTTTACTAACTGTTCCTGAATAGGTCCCAATCGTCACCGTATCGCCAATGCGGATCGGCCGTTCAAACAACAAAATGATCCCGGAAACAAAGTTTGCAAAAATCTCTTGTAAGCCAAAACCTAACCCGACCGTTAAGGCTGCCGCCAACCATTGCAGCTTGTTCCACGTGACACCAATCATCCCTAATGAGGCGATCGCCCCAATTCCCACAATAATATAAGTCAATATTGTCGTGATGGCATAAGTGGAACCTTGACGAAGTTTTAACCGCGATAAGACCAACACTTCGAGCAACCCCGGTAAGTTCCGTGTCATGACCCACGACACGACGATAATCACTAACGCTAAGATTAAATTAGCCAGAGTCACGTATTGCAAGATATTGCCACCGTCTGCAGAGGTGGTGGTATAACCCCACAAATTCACGCTATCTAAGAAAGAGAAAATAGTGATGAAATCAGACCAAATTGCGTAAAACGCCAATGCAAAGATAATAAACAACACCATCGTGGTGAGGCGTAACGATTGCTGGCTAATCAGCTCAATAGTCATTGGTGGCTCTTTGATTGGCTCATTTTCAGCATCTTCTTGCTTCGACATCGCACGGCGTTCTATGGCACGTTGATATGCTAATTTACGAGCAACCAATGTTAACCCCCTCAAACACGCGCTATAAGTGATATACCACAGCAATAACAGGTATAAACTGTCTATCCAACGGTTTGCTAAGCGTAACGTGGTGTAGTAGTAGCCCGCCATCATTAATCCCACTAAAATTAATGGCGAAAATGTCAGCAATGTCACGACAATACTACGCGTTAAGTGGCTGCCCTTCTCTTGCCAAACTTGTTTGCAAAAAGGAATCGTAAAGATACACAACAAGATAAGAGAAACCAGTACAATTAACTGACCTATCACGTCCTCAGACACTTTCAGTGGGTTAGTAACCCCATAAGTGGAGAAGAAAATGAGTGGTACCAACGGAATCGATAACCGGAGCATTTGGCGCCGCGTCTGGGATATTTTCTCTTTTTCGATACCAAAATGTTTTCGCGCAATACCTTGCGGTTTTAACACGCGGAAAGTTAGCTCAAATAACGCCCAAAATATCGCCAATTGTTGGCAAAATTGCCAAAAGAAGGGCCCTTGTACATTTCCTGTTTTCAAAAACCAGTAACCTAATGCCAGTAAAAACAGTGAAATAGGCAAGGTTTGTATTAATGTCAGCAGCAGCGCAAAAGGTGTGCTTAACACACTATCGTTACGCAAACTGGAAAGCCGCTGGTCAATATCTTGCAATCGATTATTAATTTTACGGTTAAACCAAATAAACAACAGGGCAACCAAAACAAGTGGAATAACCACTAACAGAGAGTTACTAATTCCTCGTTTAATACTGCGGTTCGATAAACTAAAATCAAAGCTATTAATTTGTGTCGCTGCGGCTTCAGGGAAACCTTTAACCCATTCCAAATCGATTGGCTTATTGCTATTCACCCAAAATATTTGTTGCGCCAAGGTATTTTCAAGAGAGCTCACCACACTCAATAATTGGTTTTGATCCAGTTGCAAGTTGATAGCTTGCGAAATTTGCCCACCAAGCTGCTGGTTGAGTTCGTCTAATAAACCCCGGCGTACTTCCAATAATTTCAATAATGTAGATTTATCTTCAGCTGATAATAATGTGCTATTTGCTGGCTCATCCCCTGTTTTTATTTCAAATTGCTGTTCCAACTTCGTAATATAATCATTAGGTTGATAAAGCTCATCACGCTGTTGGTTAATATCAAACTGTTCAAGCCGCAAATCGGCAATCGTTGTGGGTAAATTTTTCGTTAAAATGTCAGGTGGCAAGTCAATTTGTTGTTGAAATAAAATTCGTGAAAGCAATAAGCTACCGCGTAATACATTAATTTGCTCTTTTAAATTTCGTTCAGACTGTGTCGCTCTTTCAAGCCATGTTTTAACTCGAATACCATTTTGCACCAGTTTATTGCTATTTTCGGTCACTGCGATTAAACGGTCACTGAGCGCATTATTAATCGTAATTTCTTTTTGAATAATGGGATTCTGTTGCGCTTCAATATCGGTTTCAGAAGTACTCAATGCTTCACGCACTGTTGATTGGGAGTCATTTAGTCGGCGATGGCTAATCGCGTTTTGTACTTGCTGAATATGGTGCTCCAATTGCTCAATATAGGCTGCGGTATAATCACGTTGTTTTTGCAGCACATCTTGTAATTGAGTGTTCGCCTGTAGAATACGTTTTTGATATTCATTTTGTTGCTGCAATAAATACTGTTCAACTTGCAGCATGGTAATTTGAGTCGGTCTTAAATTCACAGATTCATTCAATGAACTATTTAGCTCATTACGAATTTCTTGTAAGCGCCTCGCATTTTCCAACATCATCGCTTGTGCCCTTTCAGGCTGCGTTTGTAAGCCAATTAATTGGCTACTATAGGTTGCAAGGTCATTTTGCTCTATTTGCAGACTTTCTAAATAAGAGGCTTGTAATGCTTCTAATTGTGAAAGAGAACTATCTTGTATTTTTCGTAGGAAATTTTCGGTGCGTTGCTTATTTTCATTTTTTATTTGCAACAAACCTTGTGCTGCTTGTTTCGATTCTTCACTCGCGCTACTGAGTTTTTTTTGCAGTTCAGCCGTTCGCTGTTCAAGTTTATCCAGCTCGTTATAAAAATCTGAGGTTTTTTCCAGATCAGCGAGAGCAAGTTTATCTTCTTCACTGAGTGAACTTTTTTTATTCAATGCGCTGAGCGCACTTTTTATTTCATTCTTATCAGGTAAGTTATTAGATGTTAATGCCGTAATTGAACTGGAAAAAGATATGATGAAAAAAAACAGTGTTATCGATACTAACTGCCGCCACTTCCATTGTTGTTTCATCATAATGGCATTCCTTTATACAAATAATAATATTGTTTAATTAGGTAAAGTGCCGATAGTCGCCTACCAACACTTACTTTCATCTAATTAAACACATTTTACGTAAAATGCTAGAAAGTTAATATCTTATCAGCTGTTAATGTCCAGCTTGCAAGCTCAACCAATGTGCCGACCTCAACACCATCAGCAAGAGTTAAGTCACTCACACCACGGGCGTCTGTACACGTTTTACATAATTTAACAGGGACATTTTGTGCCGTTAAAATCTCTAACATTTGTTGAAGATTATAACCTTCCTTCGGCTTTTGAGCTGCCAATCCTGCGCTCACTGCATCTGACATCAGAAAAATTTTTAAATCTAACTGTGGCTCTTGCTCTTTTAACGTTATCGCTAGTCGCAATGAGTTGAACAGTGTTTCACTGCCGTAAGGTGCCCCATTGGCAATAATCAAGATAGAGGACATATGGACTCCACTTATTCAGTTTGAATTGGTTTTAACCGGATTGTCGTACTACACTTTAGTGTTTCTAATAGTGTATCAACCAATGTGATTGTATGTTGATTAAAATTTTCTGATTGGAGTAGCCAGTTCTCTAATAAACCCGACATTAGTGAACGGATCATAATCGCAGCACATTCCACATCAAGGTCTGCGGGAAGCTGTCCTGCATCAATACAGGCAGTCAAATTGCCAACTATTCGGCATTGACTCGCAATATAATTAGCGCGTTTAAAATCAACTAACTCAGCCATTTCACCAACTAATTCACACTTCAAAAAGAAAATTTCCATCAAAGCGCGATTTTTTGGGCTTTCAATAAAGTCAGTCAAAATATAAATTAATAATTCTCTTAGTATTGAAAGTGGATCATTGGTATATTTAGAACGATAATATTCTTCAGCTTGTATTATTTGATTATCACCAAATTCACAAGCTTGATAAAAGAGATCAACTTTGTTTTTGAAATGCCAATATATTGCACCTCGGGTAACCCCGGCTGCTTTTGCAATATCGGCTAATGATGTGGCAGAAACTCCTCGTTCAGAGAATGTTTTGATGGCAGCATCTAATATTTCCTGACGGGTTTCTTCAGCCTGTTGTTTAGTTTTTCGTGCCATTGTGACCCGTTTCTATCGAAAGCTGATTTACATACATTCGTGTATGTTTGTACTATAGCATAGTGATAAATCATATTGTTTACCATTTTTCTTATTTTTGTTTTGAACTCATATTGATTAATTGAGGTTAACTTATGCGAAAAAACAGAGGGGTGTTACCTCTGGCTCTGTTAGTTCTTTCAGGTGGCTTGGCTTTATCTGGTTGTAACGATGAACAACAAGGTGGCGGAGAACGCCCGGCGCCTGAAGTAGGAATTGTTACGCTTAAAGCCGAACCTCTGACTCTCAAAACCGAGTTACCAGGCCGTACATCCGCATTTCGTGTTGCCGAGGTTCGCCCTCAGGTTAGTGGCATCATTTTAAAGCGCAACTATAAAGAAGGTAGCGACGTAGAAGCAGGAACATCTTTATACCAAATTGATCCTGCACCATTCCAAGCAACCTATGACAGCGCAAAAGCGGAGCTAGCAAAAGCACAAGCGAATGCAAATCTGGCTGCCTTAACGGTGAAGCGTTATAAACCATTATTAGGAACTAATTACATTAGTCGTCAGGAATACGACCAAGCAACCTCAACCTATGCGCAAGCACTTGCTGCCGTCAAAGCGGCTGACGCAGCGGTTGAAACTGCACGTATCAACCTGAATTATACCAAAGTCACCGCACCGATTAGCGGCCGTACTGGCAAATCGAATGTGACTGAAGGGGCTTTAGTATCATCAGGGCAAACCACTGAATTAATGCGAGTTCAGCAACTTGACCCTATCTATGTAGACGTAACGCAATCGAGTGACGATTTTTTACGTCTGAGAAATGAGATAGCGAAAGGTGCTGTGCAGCAAGAATCAGGGCAAGCTCCTGTCCGTTTGATCAATAATAACGGTCAAGAATATGCTCAAAAAGGCGTTCTAGAATTCTCTGATGTCACTGTTGATGAAACAACAGGGTCTATCACGATGAGAGCCATGTTCCCTAACCCGAACAAAGAGTTACTTCCAGGTATGTTTGTTCGTGCTGTATTAGAAGATGGTGTTATTGATAATGCGATTCTAGTTCCGCAACAAGGCTTAACTCGTACGGCTCAAGGAACTTCTCAAGTCATGGTTGTTAATGCTGAGAATAAAGTTGAAGTCAGACAAGTTAAAGCAGGACAAGCAGTTGGCAACAAATGGCTGGTAACTGAAGGTCTACAAGCAGGTGATCGTGTCATTGTCATCGGCTTACAAAAAATCAAACCAGGAATTGTTGTGAATCCTAAGGAAGCAAACTTAGAAACGCAATCCATAGACAATCAGGCAAAACCTGAAGAAAAGTCTAAATAAGGGAGCGGCTGATTAATGCCTAAGTTTTTTATAGAAAGACCAATTTTTGCGTGGGTAATTGCAATTATCACCATGCTTGCTGGTCTGTTGGCAATTATCCAGTTACCTGTTTCACAGTACCCGACCATCGCGCCACCAGCTGTTTCTATTTCAGCTAACTATCCAGGAGCGGATGCTGAGACGGTACAAAATACAGTAACGCAGGTTATCGAACAGAATATGAACGGTATCGATAACTTGGTATATATGTCATCGAGCAGTGATTCATCAGGTTCTGCTAGCATTACGCTGACATTTGAAGCAGGAACTGATGGTGATATCGCGCAAGTACAGGTGCAAAATAAATTGCAACTGGCAATGCCATTGTTGCCACAAGAAGTTCAGCAACAAGGTATTAGTGTCGATAAATCAACTAGTTCATTCTTAATGGTTGCGGGTTTCGTTTCTAGCGATGGCTCAATGGGGCAATACGATATTGCCGACTACGTAGGGTCAAATATTAAAGACCCTCTTAGCCGAGTTAACGGTGTAGGTGAAACCCAGCTGTTCGGTACCCAATATGCAATGCGTATTTGGTTAAAACCAGAGCAACTCGTTAAGTACAACATGACCACTACAGATGTCATTAATGCGATCAAGGTACAAAATAACCAAGTCGCAGCAGGGCAACTCGGTGGAGCACCTTCTATTGCAAATCAGCGTTTAAACGTATCTATCATTGCGCAGACACGTTTAAATAGCCCTGAAGAATTTAGCAATATTTTATTACGTGTTAACCAAGATGGTTCTCAGGTACGTATTAAAGATGTTGCTGATGTTCAATTAGGTGCTGAAAACTATAGTACGATTGCCCGCTTTAATGGTAAGCCAGCAGCAGGTATTGGTATTAAACTGGCAACTGGTGCGAACGCATTAGATACATCTAATAACGTTCGTGCTGCGCTTGAGGAAATGAAGCCTTTCTTCCCTCAAGGATTAGAGATTGTTTATCCATACGATACAACCCCATTCGTTAAAATTTCGATTAACGAAGTAGTTAAAACGTTAGTGGAAGCAATCATGCTGGTTGTTGTCGTTATGTATTTGTTCCTACAAAACATCCGTGCAACGCTGATACCAACAATTGCAGTACCTGTCGTATTGTTAGGTACCTTTGCTATCTTGTCGGCATTTGGTTATTCCATAAACACCTTGACCATGTTCGCGATGGTACTCGCCATCGGGCTTCTCGTCGATGACGCCATCGTCGTTGTTGAGAACGTTGAGCGTGTTATGCAAGAAGAAGGCTTGTCTCCAAAAGAAGCGACCAAAAAATCAATGGGTCAAATCCAAGGTGCATTAGTCGGTATTGCAATGGTTCTATCTGCGGTATTTATCCCAATGGCCTTCTTTGGAGGTTCTACCGGAGCAATTTATCGTCAGTTCTCTATTACCATTGTATCATCCATGATCTTGTCAGTACTGGTTGCGATGATCTTAACGCCAGCACTGTGTGCCACCATGTTGAAGCCAATTGAAAAAGGCAGCCATGGTAGTCAAAAAGGGTTCTTTGGATGGTTTAACCGTACATTTGAAAAACAAGCACACCACTACACCGACAGTGTAAGCCGTATGCTTAACGGCACTGGCCGTTATTTAGTGATTTACCTGCTGTTAGTGGTTGGTATGGCGTTCATGTTCGTCCGCTTACCGTCTTCCTTCTTACCCGCGGAAGACCAAGGGGTATTCTTGTCGATGATCCAGTTACCACCAGGCTCAACACAAGAACAAACCCAAGCGGTATTGGATGAAGTGAATAACTACTACCATACCGAAGAAGCCAAAAACGTTGAATCGGTCTTTACCGTTGGGGGCTTTAGCTTCGCCGGTCAAGGACAAAATATGGGTCTCGCTTTCGTCGTTCTGAAAAACTGGAGCGAACGTAAAGGCGATGAAAACCACGTTGATGCGATTGTACAGCGCGCGAATATTGCACTGTCACAAAAACAAGAGGCATTGATTTACGCCTTTAACCTACCCGCAATTGTTGAGTTAGGTACCGCAGACGGGTTTGACTTTGAGTTAGTCGATAAAGGTAACTTGGGGCATGATAAATTAATGCAAGCCCGTAACCAGTTACTTGGATTAGCGGCTCAGCACCCAGAAATGCTTCAAGGTGTTCGTCCAAATGGTCAGGATGATACCTCGCAATACCGTATTTATATTGACCAACAAAAAGCACAGGCTCAAGGTGTTGCTATCAGTGATATCAACGCAACATTGAGTTCTATGTTTGGTGGAAGCTACGTGAATGACTTTATCGACCGTGGTCGTGTGAAGAAAGTTTACGTACAAGGTGACGCAGAAAGCCGTATGTTACCTTCTGACATTAGTAACCTGTATGTTCGTAATAACCAAGGTAAAATGGTTCCGTTCTCGGCCTTTATGGACGAATCCAAAGATCCTTGGAAGTATGGTTCACCGCGTTTAGAGCGTTATAACGGTGTCCCTGCGATGAACATTCAAGGCCAAGCAGCTCCTGGGAAAAGTACGGGTGATGCGATGCTGTTAATGGAAAAACTCACCACTGAAAACCTGCCTGAAGGAATTGGTTACGAGTGGACAGGTATGTCATATCAAGAACGCTTAGCAGGTAACCAAGCCCCTGCTCTGTACGCAATCTCCTTGATAGTGGTCTTCCTGTGTTTGGCGGCTCTCTATGAAAGCTGGTCAGTTCCATTCTCAGTTATGTTAGTCGTTCCATTGGGGATTATTGGTGCATTACTGTTTACCAGTGTTCGTGGTCTAGACAACGACGTTTACTTTAAAGTGGGTCTCTTAACAACCATTGGGCTCTCGGCGAAAAACGCAATCTTGATTGTTGAATTCGCCAAAGACTTGATGGAGAAAGAAGGTAAAGGGTTAGTCGAAGCAACGCTGAATGCAGTTAAAATGCGTTTACGACCAATTCTGATGACATCTTTAGCATTTATGTTAGGTGTTATCCCTCTGGTATTTAGTAACGGTGCAGGTTCAGCATCCCAGAACTCAGTAGGTACTGGTGTTCTTGGGGGAATGTTTGCCGCAACCTCATTGGCTATCTTCTTCGTACCTGTCTTCTTCGTGGTGATCCGCCGCCGCTTTACCAAGAAGTCAGAGGATATTGAACACAGCCATCCACCAACAGCACAATAATTGCTGATAGGTAAATTGAAAAGAGCCACATAAGTGGCTCTTTTTTTTGTGTATTAATTCTAACTTGCTGCAGACCGCCTCCCCTTTCAAGCTAATCAGTATCTGTGCCTTCGCTCTCTTGATAACCCAAATAGAGACGTCTGATAACCAAAATAGAAACACACCTTGGTGCGGCTAGAATGGAAATATCGTGTTTCATCTAGGTCAATTGAGGGTCTGCGTATCATATTTTATTAAACCCAGATAATTTTTGATTATTAAGACAAGCCACTCCGTGCATTATACTTTTAATCATAAAATGGATTTTTACAGCAAGGAGCTAATAAAAATGAAGAAAACCATATTATTCACTCTATTAACTTGTACTTTATATCACCACTCATCATTGGCCGGATCCCCTGATATTTCTAAGGCAAAGGTCATTAATATAGAAGCCCCTCTAAAAAACAACATTTCATTTAATACATTTGAAAGTCTCTCATCTAATGACGATGGCTTAATTTTTAATAATGATATTAACAGTAATAACAAACTTAATAATAAGGCAGCAAGGCTTATTTTTGCAGAAGTTACAGGGACTGAAGCAAGCCAACTGCAAGGAATATTAGGTATTAAAGGGCAGCGCGCTAACCTTGTTATTGCGAATCCTAATGGCATTTCATGGAAAGATGGCACCGTTGATAATATTAATAGCCTCTCCTTAATTGCCGGTAAGTTTGAAAAAAAATATGTGAAAAACAAAGATAAAGATAACCAGCTCGAACCCCAAAAATTGGAAGACTATAACCAATTGAAGTTTTCAACGCAGCCAGCTAGCCAAATCAGTATTAGTCAGCAGCAAGGCAACCCAATTCAACTAGCAAAATTAAATGTCGTTGCAGACCAAATAAAGCTGCAAAATTCCCTTAATATTCACTCTGCCATACAAAACTATATCAGCGCATCTGGCAATAGCACCCTTTCCCCTAGTGAAGGCATTGTCAAATACAGCTCAAAATTCAAAACTGATATTCCATATATTCAAGGTAATCATTTAGAGCTAAATGAACAGGCTACATTGACAGGACGTAACATTGTGCTTGAAAGCCACCAATATCAATGTAAAGACAGTTTTCTTTGTCCACAAAATAAAGTCGATATTCAAGGGGTTATAAATACGATGAGTTTCTCTGTACGTGGAGATGCAGATATTATATTTTCAGATAAAGGCATCATAAAAATAGGGAAAAATCAGCAAGCCCTTATCGCTAAAACAGCGAACTAATTTTAATTTAGCCTACAAAAAATAACGGCCTCTAAAAGAGGCCGTTAAGATGAATTTTGATACTAAATTACATCCAGACAAACCAAGCAAACAATGAAATAACTAGGATACAGGCCACATTCAATACCGCACCGACACGTACCATCTCAATCTGCCTAATATAGCCTGAACCAAACACAATCGCATTTGGTGGTGTAGCAACAGGTAACATGAATGCGCAAGATGCACCAATACCGATGATCATTGTTAAGACAATCACAGGCATACCTAATGCTTCAGCAACGGTTGCAAAAATAGGTACCAATAAAGCTGCGCTCGCTGTATTACTAGTAAACTCAGTCAGAATGATGATAAAAGCAGTAACAGCAAGAATAATAACGAACCAGTGGCTTTCACCAAATGTCATTTGCATCCAGTCTGCCATGATTTTACTTGCGCCAGAAGAGCTTAAGATTGCGCTGAGTGTTAAACCTCCACCAAACAGCATCAATACGCCCCACTCAGTATTTTTTTGAATTTGAGACCAACTAGCTACGCCAGTTATACCAATTAAGATAGCTGCAATCATTGCAATAACGGTGTCTAAATCTTTCACACCACCTAACGCATCACTAATGAAAGTACTGGTGATCCAGCAAACAACCGCAAACAGGAAAATCCCCATTGCAGTAATACGTTTACCATTCCATTTCACATGCTCTAATTCAATTTCAAAGCGATGTTTTAAGTTAGGTCGAAGCATCATGTACATCAATACGAACATCATAGGCAGCAACACTACCATGATTGGAACACCGTATTTCATCCAGGATAAGAAATCTAAACCTAAAGCTGCTGCTGCAATTGCGTTTGGTGGGCTACCGACAATCGTACCTAAACCACCAATACTTGCACTATAAGCAACACCTAATAGAACAAACACAAAAGTATTGCGCTCATGGCGGACATCAAGATTAGACAGTATACCTAATACTAACGGCAGCATCATTGCTGCGGTCGCTGTGTTACTAATCCACATAGACAGTAACGCGGTTACACCAAACAGTAATAGTACCGCTACTGATAAACGCCCACGAGCAGCCATAAGTAAGCGATTAGCAATTAGCCTATCAAGACCTTGGATATGTAGAGCTGTCGCTAGCGCAAAGCCACCGAAGAATAAGAAAATGATTGGGTTTGCAAATGATTTCAATGCCTCCCCTGTATTCATCAGCCCTAAGCCGACGGCTAAGATAGGAATACACAATGCAGTAATGGTGACGTGGATAGCTTCAGTTAACCAAAGCACACCAATGAAAACCATCATTGCAAGACCTGCATTCGCTTTGTCATCGAATGGTAAATATTTTAGTAATAGAATTAATAATACGATATCAACAGCTAAGATTATCCACCCTCGTTTGTTCGAGGGCGTAGGGCTCACTGATGGTGTTAACGATTCTGAAGCGTCCATGTTTACTCCATAGCTTTGGAAGCAAGTTTAGTTTTAGCGCGTGCATATTGTTAATAGTTATTTATAAGGAGTGAAATATAGAGTTAATTTATTGAGATGAAAATGTGGATAACCTAAAAGTGAGATCTACCCCGCGCAATTTAATTCATTTTTCGTTTAATCAACAAGAAATGTTTTATTTTCCTTACAAAAACCAAGCTAGGAGTCGCTCCAGCGACACAAAAGACTACAAAACCGACCATTCAGTTTTAATTACCAAAAAAAAGCAATAAAAAAGATAAATTTAAGAATAATCAATACACTTAAGTATTATACTCAACACTTTAATTTAAATTTGGCTATTTTATTAGCCAGCACTGATGGATGGCTAATCTATCACAATTTATAATATATGCCCGATGTAAAGAGGGGGATTTATTAAAGGGGAATGGACAATGCGCTGATTGCTAAATGTACTCTCATCGTTATTCAACGACACTGTTGAATCTGCCAGCTGTAACAATTGATTTTCATTTCTCAGTGCGATTTCTTCACTACTTTTATCAAATTTACTGGTTTCGGACAAAAAAACACCAGTAAGCCCATAGTTTTCTACTATCGCTTTTACTTTGATTTCTTCTGTTGAATTTAAAAACCGCAGTTGCAAATGCTGATACTTTTCAGCATTTAGTTCAAAAGCCTTATTAATTAATAACATACTATTAGTGTTGATATCAGTAAGAATAAGATCATCGTTAAAACGGCTTACAACTAATGATCCCATATCATCTACAGGTAAAACGAGAGTATCGGTTAAATAATCACTTGCATGATTATTAATAACAATCACTTGATAATGTAGCCAAGCCGCTCGGGAAATAACATAGCTATCTTGTTCATTTCCAGCGCTCAAGACAATATTTTTGACATTATCAATAACGGGAGGATTAATGATGTCTTTTTGATTTCCACCTTTAATGAGCAATGAAGAGAGAAACCCTCTTTTATTACCATCTGCATGAGCAATCGCACTATCGTGATATAAAATTTCATTATTTGAAGTATACATGAGCAACCCGTCAGCTAATTTTTTGACTGCTTCAAATCTCATGTTAGGGTATATTTCATACAAAGATGGTAATGAAGCTGGGTTATACATTTTATTTCCAGTAAAAGCTTTCTCTAACTCGATAGTTGTTGCTAAAGGCTGCCAATAAAGTCGCTTACTTGATATATCATAAATAATAGCAGCAGACGATTTATTATCTATTCCTAAATATTGTAATGTGTTTTTAGAGGATAACTGGTGAGCAATAATAATATTTCCATTATCATACCAAGCAGGTATAACTTCATTATTATCCATTCTTTTAAGGCCAAGTAATAAATATGAATTCATTTTATTATTTACTTCCTTTAAATTTCCCCACCAGACCACATTTTTATCAAACCAATTTTCATTTATTGCAAAGTTATTCATTTCTCCTTTAGCTGTAATTTGATTAACAATACCATCTTGATTAATAACAAGGAGTATCCCGTGAGAAAAAACAATACTATCTACATTAGAAACCTCAATGTACTTAACTTGTTGCTTACCTATTTGAGATATATTAGGAGCAGAACCAACCTGACGATAAATCAGGCTATTATCTTGACTATAAAAATAAAACACCTCATTATCATTTTCATCAATTAGATTCGCGACCAATATAATATCTTTAGGTTGACTTAATTTATTGAGGCGCGTATTTTTGTTATCCATAGAGTCTAAATAAGAAATGACATTTGACTTAATAACCGTACCATCGCCAGATTTCAGCCAATCGTGATAAACGCGGTTATTCTTATCAACACCGGTGATGAGTATTATTTCCGCGAAATTTGATGGGTTTGCATTTTTATCACTAACGAGTTTTTCATGATCCTTCACTGATAGTAGATACTTATCTAAAACCTGTTCTAACATTTTCTTAGGTATTTTATCTTGCCCTTCAGATAATCGGTAGTATGTTAACTCATCAACAGAAATACCAATGAGTATAATGTTATCGCCGTCAATCATATAGGTCACAACTTGCGGTAGATCATGATCTTGATAGCGACATGAAAAATAAACAGCTCCATTGTTTTCCCATAGATTCATTAACTCAAAAGAATTTCCCTGATTATTAATTAGCATATACTTGGATTTTATTTTATTATCTGAATTAATCGCCCATATTAAATTGTATTTTTTAGAATAAAGATAAAATAAATCACCAATAATAACAAAAGAGTCCGCGCTGTTCGTTTTATCATCAGAAGAATGAGTGAAAATATAACGACCTGTGGATACCTGATAAAATGCACGCCCCACATTCCTCCCCTTATATTGATAATTTTCAATTATTATATATTGGCTATTAAACTTGTGTTGAGAATTTAACTTATCCAAATGTGCAGATAATTCATCCCCCTTACCTGCCCACTTATGACCATCTTCACTAATAAGATAGTAACCTAAATTCAAAAAATCAATTTTATAAATCTCATTATTATTATTAATATACAATATATTATCTTTAGACATTGATGGCGAAAAATTAACTTCTACTCCAGAAATAACAACTTTATTATGATGGATTATTATTTCATTATTTTCAAAAAACGCGCCATCAATAAACCAATTAGAAGGTGATTTAGAACCAGATTCATCAAATAATGTAATTTTCGTTCCTAATTGAGGTGCTATTTTATATACCCCACCATTTCCCTTAATAGAATAATTCAACTTTCCGTACCATTCATTAGGAATTTTAGGAACAACCACATAACGATAGTTATCATCCAGATTTACTTCTATTGGTGTATCTACATACTCATGGAATATTTGTGTTATTGTATTCTCACTTGGAAAAATATAAAAATCATAGTCAAATTTATCTGTGTTTTCTAAGCGACGAATAATATCAAATCCATTATCATGCCGTGTTGTTGCACCAGGCCACAGATTATAATTATATTTAATGTAAGATTTAGGTGTCGTTGGTAAAACAACTATTTCAGCCTCTAAATAATCAAATTCTCTATAGCTATTTGAATAACCAATACCTTGACGTATGTTTAGAGCTTGTTGCCGGTCATGAAGCATTGTAGGGAAATTACCGGCCCAAAAAATATAATTTTTTCGCCCTCCCCCTGCAGAATGTGAAGTTGTTCTATAAATATACTGGCTATCAAATTCTATTTGGTTATTTTTAAGATCTATTCTTTTAAACACCGCACCAAATTTTGGTGTTGCTATTTTTTTCTTAGTCAAATAGTCATATCCATTACTTTGATAAGCTTGATCTAACATATAAAAATAATGGCCGACAGATTTTGCATCTTCACCTATAACGACAAAATTACGAGCTAAACTTGTGAAGCCAATACTCAAACCAGCGCAAATAACGCCAGCTCCACTCATAAATGTTGATACCCCGCTAGCCCCTAGAAGCCCAGCTCCTAAACTCGCACCACCCGTTATCAAGTTTGCTGAGTCAAAGGCAAGTTGTGTACCAAAAATAACCTTCTGTGGTTCGTTTTTTGCTTGGGATAGCTCATATACATCAATACCAACTAATGCACCATTGAATAAAATCGCTGTACTTTCATTCGCTGTTCGCACCAATGAGGAAGAAAAAATATTAATGGCTTTAGACTCTACTGTTAAATTATTTTTTAATCCTTTTCGAATAACCCCTATAATTTTAGATAAATCACTCATTATGCCGTGTGAGATCATGCCATGATTAATATAACCATGTATTTTTAGAGCAATGGCTAAATTAAAACCATCAGTTTCGATTGGTTTAATACTATTATTTTCATCCGAATACCATTGAATGAGTGATTGAACAGCAATTCCCGTATTTAATCCATCAAAAGTGTGAGTGTCACTGCTAAACTCTTTTAGCTTAATATCGTTTTCTTCAAGATGGGAATACGCTTTAAATCCTTCCATCTTTTTATTATAGTAATGGTTAAACTCTAAAAAAGTGGTATCTTCCGTTTCTACCCAATGACTTTTTTCTGGATCGTCATAATTAACGAACTGTAGACGATATTTTCCATTCTTTGTTTCTTGTAAAGTAGAAAAAATAGGGATCCACTTTTTCGTCATTTGATACTCAAATAACAAACCTTTTATTGAATTATCTAGCCTGTCCCCCCATTGTTCTGCCTCTAAAATGCTGAGAGTTCCTTGTAACTGGAGGTCATTTTTTATTGTATCCTGCTTTTCAATGACTCGGCGGCTCTCTTGCTCTCTTTTAGCTAACTGACTAAGTTCATTTGAATCACTTAAGTGACTTACTTTTAAACCATTACCAACAGAGACAATCGCCATATCTTCAGTTGAAATTGTAATAATTTCAAAGTGAGGTTTTTTAGCGCTACCAAATGCCGAATAAAAATCAGCCATTTTGTG
This sequence comes from Providencia rettgeri, assembly GCF_023205015.1. NCBI lineage: Bacteria > Pseudomonadati > Pseudomonadota > Gammaproteobacteria > Enterobacterales > Morganellaceae > Providencia > Providencia rettgeri. The sequence goes on from NZ_CP096258.1 coordinate 3,345,184, forward strand.
TTCAACCATATACATTTTAAAAGCGATGAAGAGTTCTTGACTGCTATTAAATGTAAATAGCCCAAAGTTAGGGTCATAAAAATAGTAATGTGATTGGTCATTTCCCACCACTTTTCCAATCAGCATGGAATGATTTTGGCTATTAATCGCAAACATTACTGTTTTTTCCCCTACATCCAATAAATTTTGCGTCTCTTCAATTCCCATCCGGCCATGAGAAAAAGAAGCTTCAACCGCATCAACATTTGAATGGAGCTTCTCTAGCGCTGATTTAAGTAGTATTGAGTCTTTATCTTTTGGATTCGCAGAAGCAATAAATAGCTTATTAATTAATACATCTGCACCATTTTGTCCATCTCTAGCTAATGCTACAGACATTGCTCTAACTAATGGATAACATCGCCCCTTAGTTTCTCCCCCCATAAGTGACAAATAGAAGTCTTGTGGCATTAACCGGTTTGATAGGCTATTAAAGGAATAAAACAACTTGCTGACTTTACTTGTTTCGCTCAATACATACTTTATGTATTCTTCATGGCTAATTTCACTAATTCGTCGATACAATGCCCCACGCTCTATCGGGCTAAGCTCCAATGTTAAGTACAACTTTTTTAATTCTAAAGACGACATTTTTCTATTAATACCTGAAATATTTACTTCATTAAAATCTTCCATACCTTCGCTAAAACGTCGTCTAAATGGAATATTGTTTGAATTCTTATGCACAAAAACTAAATTTTCATAACGCTCATTAACCGTTTTTTTGTTTTCATCACTTCCTCCTTGAATAATCAGCTCCCCTGTCTTTACAACCGCATTCATTCCATATTTTTCTTTTAGCTGCCACCATAACCAACTACGTTCAACTTGTCGGGCTTCTACCAAAGCTTTACTGTAACGGTTTTGATAAAGGCTAATGTAGATATCACTCTGTATTATTTTTTGTTGTAAAGCTTTGATTTGTAATCTTTCACTGACTGAGGTTTTAGATAATTGTTTTATTTTATGTCTCCACCTATTTTGAACCTCATCTAATATTGAAATGTTTCTATTCAATTTTTTATAAATTACTGCATTCAAATCTCTCCACGTATTATTTATGGTACTTTCTAGAGAATCTTTATCTTGAATATAGAGACCACTATCTATTTTCTTCACTTCGATATTTAGCTCATTTGCTAATGACAATGTTTCTTGGTGTACTGCATCTCTATATTTTAGAAATTCTTTTTTATTATTAACTTCCTTACTAGGTGATTTTTGTACTAACCGACTATTTTCTCTTAATATTAAGGTTTTTTTTCCTTCATAATATTTTGTCTCTTGCCTTTGGTAGTATAGTTGCCATTCATTATTAATATACTGCATGTAAGCCGTTGCATTTCCACTTTCCTTACCTTTAATATGGTAATCCTTATAATCAACTGCCATGACAACATTGTCATATAATATAGAACTATTAGTACGGCAATCATGATACACCCGATAATGATCTTTATCATAATCAGTGATAATTAAAGAATGTTTATCTAGCGTATCTGTAAATAAAAAGAAACTGTCTGATGGATTTTTAGGAATATCAATATAGTATGGATAGAAATGGCTTTGGTCGGTTTTGTTATAACTCAAAAAATAGCTATTAATTGTAGGCTTATTTTTACTATCATTTAAATACCTCACAACATAACGTTTATCTTTTGTTTTAATAAATTCCACTTTTCCTTTTTCAACAATACCACTCGAATTTATTAACTCACTTGTGTCTATCGTTAATTTCTTTGACACCTCTTTTAAATTGGCTATTTTATTGCTGCGAATAATATTATTTTCTGTAATAGTTACTAATGATTTAGTTTTATCATTTTTCATATTCATTCCTTTGAATATATTATATAAGTGAACGGAAAAGCGGAAAAGCGGAAAAGCGGAAAAATAAAAATAGTTTATTATTAATAGAAAAACCACTACTGGCTTACAATTTCAGACAGACTTCTATTTAACAATAAAGTTGTTTTATATGTTGATTAGAGGGGGGGATATCATTGATTCAAAAAAAATGGGAAGCTTTCGCTTCCCATTAATGATTTTAGCTAAACAAAATAAATTATGCTTGGCCTTTAACTTCTTTTAAGCCATTGAATGGTGCATTTTTACCTAATGCTTCTTCAATGCGGATCAGTTGGTTATATTTAGCAACACGGTCAGAACGGCTCATAGAACCTGTTTTGATTTGACCTGCTGCTGTACCGACCGCTAAATCTGCGATAGTTGCATCTTCAGTTTCGCCTGAACGGTGAGAGATAACTGCAGTATAGCCTGCATCTTTCGCCATTTTAATTGCAGCCAACGTTTCAGTTAAAGAACCGATTTGGTTGAATTTGATCAGGATAGAGTTAGCGATGCCTTTATCGATACCTTCTTTCAGGATCTTAGTATTCGTTACGAATAAGTCGTCACCAACCAGTTGGATTTTGTCACCAAGAACTTTAGTTTGGTATGCAAAACCATCCCAGTCAGATTCGTTCAGACCATCTTCGATAGAGACGATTGGGTACTGTTTAGTCAGCTCTTCTAAGTAGTGGGTAAACTCTTGTGAAGTAAAGGTTTTACCTTCACCTTTCAGTTCATAGTTACCGGTTTCTGCGTTATAGAACTCAGATGCTGCGCAGTCCATCGCCAGTGTTACGTCTTTACCTAACACATAACCTGCTTGTTCAACCGCTTCTTTAATTGCTGCTAATGCCGCTGCGTTTGACTCTAAGTTAGGTGCATAACCACCTTCATCACCAACCGCAGTGTTCATACCTTTAGACTTCAGTACTTTTGCTAAGTGGTGGAAGATTTCAGAACCCATACGAACCGCTTCTTTCAGCGTTGGAGCGCCAACAGGCTGGATCATGAATTCTTGGATATCAACGTTGTTATCAGCGTGCTCACCACCGTTGATGATGTTCATCATTGGCAGAGGCATAGAGTATTGACCGTGAGTACCATTTAAATCAGAAATGTGCTCATACAGAGGCATACCTTTCGCCGCTGCTGCTGCTTTAGCATTTGCTAAAGATACAGCAAGGATTGCGTTTGCACCAAATTTAGATTTGTTCTCAGTGCCATCGAGATCAATCATGATTTTATCGATGTTAGCTTGGTCTTTAGCATCTTTACCAATCAGCGCTTCTGCGATTGGACCATTAACAGCAGCAACTGCTTTCAGAACACCTTTACCCAGAAAACGTGCTTTATCACCGTCACGCAGTTCCAGAGCTTCACGAGAACCAGTTGACGCACCTGATGGTGCTGCTGCTAAACCAACAAAGCCACCTTCTAAATGAACTTCAGCTTCTACAGTTGGGTTACCACGAGAGTCAATGATTTCACGACCGATCACTTTAACAATTTTGGACATTAGGTTTTCCTCAGTACAAGTTAAATTTTGGGAAGTTGGTGCACCTGCGCCGACCTCCCCATATCTTATTTCAACTCACCTTTCTGGTACTTACCAGCGGCTTTAACAAAACCTGCAAACAACGGATGACCATCTCTTGGCGTAGAAGTGAATTCTGGGTGGAACTGACATGCCACAAACCATGGATGATTAGGGTTTTCAATGATTTCCACCAGCTTATTGTCCACTGAACGGCCTGCAATTTTTAGACCCGCATCTTCAATACGTTTCAGTAGTAAATTATTCACTTCATAACGGTGGCGGTGACGTTCAATGATAGTTTCTGAACCATACATTTCACGTACAAGGCTACCATTCACTAAATGACATGGTTGACCGCCAACACGCATTGTTCCACCAAGATCGCTCTCTTCTGAACGTACTTCAAGGTTACCCTCTTCGTCACGCCATTCAGTAATCAGCGCAACAACCGGGAATTTACAATCCGCTTTAAATTCTGTTGAGTTTGCATCTGCCATATTGGCAACATTACGTGCAAATTCAATCAATGCAACTTGCATGCCCAAACAAATTCCTAAGTAAGGGATTTTGTTTTCACGTGCATATTGTGCGGTCAGAATTTTCCCTTCAACACCACGCTCGCCAAAGCCGCCTGGTACTAAAATAGCATCTAAACCTTTTAATAACTCAACACCACGTGTTTCGATATCTTGTGAATCAATTAATTTGATGTTCACAGTTAAACGGTTTTTCAAACCGCCGTGTTTTAATGCTTCAATTACAGATTTATACGCATCGGGTAACTCGATATATTTACCCACCATTCCAATAGTGACTTCACCCGCTGGATTGGCTTCCTCGTATATAACTTGTTCCCACTCAGCTAAATTAGCTTCTGGTGCATCAATACGAAAACGGTTACAGATGTATTCATCCAAACCTTGTGATTTCAATAAGGCTGGGATTTTATAAATTGAATCAACATCTTTGAGAGAAATAACGGCTTTCTCTGGTACATTACAGAACAGCGCAATTTTCGCACGCTCATTCGCTGGGATCACTCTGTCTGAACGACAAATTAACACATCTGGTTGAATACCAATTGACAGTAATTCTTTCACAGAATGTTGAGTTGGCTTAGTTTTCACTTCACCAGCGGCTGCAAGATATGGCACTAAGGTTAAGTGTAAATATAATGTGCGCTCACGGCCGACTTCTGCTGCCATTTGACGAATTGCTTCAAGGAATGGCAGAGATTCGATATCACCTACTGTGCCGCCAACTTCAACCAAAACAACGTCATGGCCTTCGCCACCACGGATGATGCGGTCTTTAATTTCATTAGTGATATGTGGGATAACTTGAATTGTCGCGCCTAAATAGTCGCCACGGCGCTCTTTGCGCAGAACTTCAGAGTAAACACGGCCGGTCGTAAAGTTATTACGACGAGTCATTTTAGTACGAATGAAGCGCTCATAGTGACCCAAATCTAAGTCAGTTTCAGCGCCGTCTTCTGTAACGAAAACTTCCCCGTGTTGGGTTGGGCTCATTGTGCCTGGGTCTACGTTAATGTAGGGATCCAGTTTCATAATAGTCACATTGAGTCCACGGGCTTCGAGTATAGCCGCCAAAGAGGCTGCGGCAATGCCTTTACCCAGAGAGGATACGACCCCGCCGGTCACAAAAATATAATTAGTTTTCATGCTGAACCTGAAAGTTTAGGTTTAAAAGATGATGGATATAACAGGACGGGAAAACAGTATACCCGAACCTTAATTTCGCTACAAATGTTCTAAGCATAATAAGGCTAAATTTCATCAATACTCTAATATTATCAGCAAGTTAAAAGCGAAAGTTTTTTTATCGCTTCAAAATTAGTCATCTTTATCTATTTTTATAGATTAACACAGTTCAAACATAAAAGCTAAATCCTTTCAGCTCATTATAAGGTATAAAAAATGCGATTTTGCACTAACTTTGATTTTGAATAACTATTTACTCTAACTCTCCATCGCAACAAGAGAGGATATCTCGGGGAGCATACACTAAGTATGTGACCCGTGTAGCTGAACGCAGCCAACAACGCTGTAGTGCGAAATATGACGAGCCATTTTATTCTTGGCTCTTAACCTGCTTCCAAAGTGCCTCCATCTCATCAAGTGTAGCACTTTCTGTCGTTTTGCCACTTTCCGCGAGGCTTTTTTCGATTTGGCGAAAACGACCTTCGAATTTCTTACAAGCTTTTTGCAGCGCTATTTCAGGCTTATGTCCTAAATGACGGGATAAATTCACTGTTGCAAACAGTAAATCACCGATTTCTTCTTCTAAGCGAGCTTGGTCAACGACAACTTGAGTGGCTTCTTCCATGACTTCTTCAAGCTCTTCATGGACCTTTCCAAGCACTGGACCTAAGGTATCCCAATCAAACCCTACAGAAGCGCAACGTTTTTGAATTTTATAGGCTTTCATTAGTGCTGGGAGCGAATTCGGGATATCATCCAGCACAGAAAACTGCGATTTTTCAGCTCGCTCTTTTGCTTTTCGTTTTTCCCACCCCTCAATCACTTCCGAGCTGCTCAATGTGTTATTTGTATCAAAAATATGTGGGTGACGATGTTCAAGCTTATCGCTCACTGCTTGGCAAATATCATTAAAATCAAACAATGATTTTTCATTCGCCATTTGCGCATAGAAAACCACTTGGAACAATAAGTCGCCCAGCTCACCTTTTAAGTCGTTAAAATCTTCACGTTCTATCGCATCAAGCACTTCATAGGTTTCCTCAAGTGTATAAGGTGCAATAGTTTTAAATGTCTGTACTTTATCCCATGGGCAACCTGTTTGTGGGTCACGCAGCTGTGCCATAATGGATAATAAGCGTTCGATTTCGGGTTTTTCCTGACTCATTGTATTAACCTTTGATTTTCTTTTGTTTCTAATTGTCATCTTTATCTCAAACTTACCAGATATAAAGGCAAATCAACAAATTTTTCCCAACAAAAGAAAAAACAAAGAAAAGATTATTGAACATTTGCAAAAAATTATTTTCAAAATAGTTTGAATTGCAGCTAGGCGGCAAGTAAACGAGCCCCTAGGAGCATACATCGGTATGTGACTAAGATGAGAGCGCGCAGCCAACAACGCTGCGGTTCAAAATATGAAGAAAACCACTGACAATATAACAGTACTGATTTTCAAAATAGTTTGAGATGTAGGTAGGCGGCAAGCGAAGATATCTCGGGGAGCATACATAAGTATGTGACCCGAGTAGCTAAGTGTAGCCAACACCCCTACAACTCAAAATATGAAGAAAATCACTGGGAATGGCGTTTTGCCTCAATAACATCCGGCAACTGATTTAATTTTGCTAACACCCGACTCAGCACCTCAATATTATACAGCTCAATTGTCATATCTATCGTCGCCAATTGCTGCTTCACATCACTGCGGCTACTGACGCCAAGTACATTCACTTTTTCATTCGCTAATATTGTCGTGATATCACGTAATAACCCGCTACGATCATTAGCTACGACTCTAACCACTAGAGAATAACCGCTGGAATAGTTTTCGCCCCACACCGCATCGATGACGCGTTCTGGCGCATGACTTTGTAATTCGGCTAACTGCTCACAATCTGAACTATGAATGGAAATACCTCGCCCTTTGGTGATAAAACCAACTATATCATCCCCTGGAATTGGCTGGCAGCAACGTGCAATATGGTGCATTAAGTTACCAACCCCTTCAACGACCACTCGACCGCTACCATGAGATGGCGCTCTTGGTAGTGAAGACTTGCTTTCCAACGTCTTCATTGCCGCGCGGTCTTCTTCTTCCGCTGTGGCTTTATTAAATTTACTTTGCAGGAAATTCACTAATTGGTTAATACGAATATCACCTCCCCCTATTCCTGCTAACACTTCATCCAATGAATGAACATTATAGCGAGCTATCAACAGTTTCTCTGCTTCGCGGAGACTGATATCAAGCTGTGATAGTTCACTATCTAGAATTTGACGCCCTGCAAGGATATTTTTGTCTTTATCTTGCTTACGGAACCAATTTTGGATTTTCGCACGCCCACGGCTGGTTGTGACATACCCTAAGTTAGGATTTAACCAGTCACGGCTTGGGTTTGGGTGTTTTTGAGTGATAATTTCAATTTGATCACCCATTTGTAATTGATAGCTAAATGGGACAATACGCCCACCTATTTTTGCACCAATACAACGGTGGCCGACATCACTGTGAATATGGTAGGCAAAATCAAGTGGTGTAGAGCCTGCGGGTAAATCCACCACATCCCCTTTTGGGGTAAAGACATACACGCGGTCATCAAATACTTGGCTACGAACTTCATCCAACATTTCGCCAGAATCTGCCATTTCTTCTTGCCATGCAATCAACTTACGTAACCACGCAATACGATTTTCGTAACTACTGCCTTTGCCAATGCCAGTCGCGCCTTCTTTGTATTTCCAGTGCGCCGCAACCCCCAGTTCTGCATCTTCATGCATTTGGCGGGTACGAATTTGAATTTCAAGCGTTTTGCCGTTAGGGCCTAACACCACAGTATGGATCGATTGATAGCCATTAGGTTTCGGGTTCGCCACATAGTCGTCGAACTCATCAGGAAGGTGGCGAAAATGGGTATGAACAATCCCTAAGGCTGCATAACAATCTTGCAAGCGTTCAACGACAATACGCACTGCTCGCACATCAAACAGCTCATCAAATGCCAATGATTTTTTCTGCATTTTGCGCCAAATGCTATAAATATGCTTAGGTCGGCCGTAGATATCTGCTTGAATACTCTCTTTTAACATGTACTTGCGTAAAGTTGTAACGAAAGTATCTATATACTCTTCACGGTCAATACGTCGTTCATGGAGGAGTTTTGCTATTTTCTTATATTCATCTGGGTGCAAATAACGAAAACAGAAGTCTTCTAACTCCCATTTCAATTGACCAATTCCTAAGCGGTTTGCTAAGGGTGCATAAATATTTGAACACTCTTTTGCGGCTAAAACGCGTTCATCTTCCGTTGCATCTTTGACTTCACGTAAATGGGCAATTCGTTCCGCTAACTTAATGACAACACAGCGGAAATCTTCCACCATCGACAATAGCATACGACGAATATTATCGACTTGTGTGGAGCTTGTTTCGCTCGATTGTGTGGCTTTGAGTTGACGAATGGCATCCATTTCCAGCACGCCTTTAACAAGTTCGTGAATGGATTTGCCAAATTCATCAATAACTTCTTGTTCTTCTAACTTTCCCTCCTCCACCAAGGGGAAAAGTAAAGCCGCTTGTAAGCTGCCGATATCCATACTTAGTGTCGATAGGATTTCGGTCATTTCAATACCACGCCACAGTAATAGAGGGGCGATTTCTTGTCCGGCTAATTTATCGTGACAATATTGCCAGGTATGGATGAGCTTTTCTTCTGATTGTTTATTGCTCAACCCTAGGCCGTTAACCCACTTTTCTGGGGCAAACTCACCTGCTGGGGTAAGATGTGCACTTCTTACTGCAACCATATATTCTCCCTACCTGTTAAACCTCTGGGCGACGGATAAATAGCGCCATTGACTCTAAATGGCTAGTTTGCGGAAACATATCTAGCATCCGCAACTGTAATAATTGATAGCCCCCATCCAGTAAAACTTTGCTATCTCTCGCCAATGTTGTGGGGTTACATGAAACATAGACAATTTTTTCTGGCATCAGTTTAATTAAATGTTCCATAACACCAGCAGCTCCAGCTCTAGCTGGGTCTAATAATACTTTGTTAAAACCATGAGCCGCCCAAGGTTGTGTGTGTATCTGGGCTTCTAAGTTTTCATTATAGAATGTGGCATTACAAATAGTATTGAGCTGGGCATTATTTCGAGCTTGTTCGACTAAATTTTCAACACCTTCAACACCCACAACGGATTTCGCTAGCCGTGCGATCGGTAAAGTAAAATTACCCATTCCACAAAAAAGGTCTAATACCCTATCTTCACTGTTTAGATCTAACCATACTAATGCTTGTTCTACCATCAACTGGTTAACTTGCCCGTTCACTTGAATAAAATTTAATGGGTTAAATTTTAATATCTCCCCTGCAACTTGATATTCTGGTTGTGGCGAATTTGGTGATAGAGCTTGTAAGCTTTCATCATTCCCCGCTAACCAGATAGACACTCCGTGCTGATTCTCAAAATCACTCAACTTTTGAGTATCTGATAACGAAAAAGGCGTTAAGTAACGAATCAATATAATTTTGCAATTGTCTGCACGGATCAGTTCTACATGACCCAGTTTCGCTTTATTACTGAGCTCGTTAATGCATTCAGAAAGCGGCTTTAGTAAGATATCCAATTCAGGGGAAAGTACCGGACAATTTTTTATATCAACCAATGTGTTAGATTGAGGTTGACGGAACCCCATAATGACATTTTTACTTTTAGACTGATATTGTAGCCCTAATCGAGCTCGACGGCGGTAACCATATGGCTCACCACTCATCACCGTAGGAATGGATATATCTAGCGATGTTTCGCGCTGCATCAGGTAAGCTAAAGCATGAGCTTTACTTTCTCTTTGCAGAGCAATGTCAACATGCTGTTGTTGGCATCCTCCACATTGATTAAAATTACGGCAATGAGGCTTTACTCTCTGGGGGCTAGTGCTCAAACGCTTAACCACCTTTCCTTTAGCAAAATGTCGTTTCTCTTCCGTCAATTCAATTTGAGCTTCTTCTCCAGGCAATAAACCTGTTACAAAAATGGTTTTCCCTTCGATACGGGCAACACCTTGCCCTGCGGCATCAAGGCTATCAGCAATAACCGTGATTTGGCGACGTGAAGTGGTGCGACGATTAGGGGAGTAAAATTGAGCCATAAAGTAGTCACTACAGAGTATTAAGTTATAAAAATCATGATTGTCGTGTTTCCAATTTTAGTACGATATTTTTTCCGCTAATTAATTAAGAAAAACGAACAGGCCCATTATACCTATTTTCCTATCATTTGATTGACTACTTTTATAGTTTTATCATTCCATTCAATTATTATATTAGTTACTAACCATAAATTTACGATATTCTTCATAAGCATAGTGGTCGGTCATACCACTAATATAGTCTTGAATCAAACGAGCTCGATAATAAAACTCTAGAATAGATTTATCTGATTCATTCGTTGCAGAGATTTTCTCAAGTGCTTCTGTGTAGGATAAGCGGTGCTTATTAGATAATTTATGAAACAACCTCGTTTCTATGAAAAAGTGCTTGTGATAATTTTTTTCGACAAGATCAGCAAAATCGCGTCTATCCATCATCAGTAATGGACTATAAAAATCTAATAACCCACTGATAATTCGGTAACCTTGCAACTCTAACTCTTCAACTTCATGATGGTTAAATACATGTTTAAAGGCCACTGTTTTTAGTACTTTCAGTAATCTATGTTCTGGACTTTTATCTTCTAGTAACGCACTGTTAAAAGTGCCATTATAAATTTCAGGCAAATTTTTAATAAATTGTTGTGCGCTGTAATGTGACAATTTCCCCGTGATATTCACGCGCAAATACATAAAGAATTGATCTTGCTGAATACGCCTTGTGTGGTTGTCACTGATATTATTGAAAGCTCGCATGACAGTTTGATCGAACAAATCATTTTGTTGAATATCTCCCCACTCGGCTTTTAAAAATTCAATCAACTGTTCAACAGTAAAAATGCCTTTTTCCGCGGCATCATCCAAGTCAGCAATACAATATGAAATATCATCAGCCGCTTCCATAATATAGGACAGCGGAAAACGACAATATTTCTCCATATCGAGCTTTTTAGTTAACTCACTAACAAAGTCCACCTCAGACCAATAATAGCCTGGCTTTTTCATCAAATAATCAAACTCAGGTGGAATTGGCTCCAAATCATAAGCCCCACGCGTATATTTTAAGATAGAACCAACTTGCGCATAGGTTAAGTTTAATTTGAGTAAGCGATGCGCCATACGCAGCCCTTGCGCATTACCTTCAAATGAGCATAAATCCTGCTTTAATTGGCGGCGGAATAAATCTTGTTTTTCATTTCCAGTTAACTGTAATGCAGGTATTTTGCATGGATCAGGAGTATTCGGTGTAAACAGGTAACTTGGAGACAATAATTTGGTGAACCAACGTTGAATTGCGGCCTCACCAAAGTGCCCAAATGGTGGATTACCGATATCATGCATTAAACAAGCCATTTCGACTAAGCTTTCAAACGCATCACAACGTTCATCTAGCCCATAGGGTTCCAGTAATTTTTTCTTTTTTAATTCACCTAAAACCGTTTTACTGATGTAACGGCCAACCTGCTGAACCTCTAGTGAGTGAGTTAATCGGCTACGCACTGCTGCGTTTTGCTCTAAGGGGAAAACTTGTGTTTTTTGTTGTAAGCGGCGAATGGCTGCTGAATTGATAATCCGCCCACGATCACTTTCAAATAAGCGATTAACCGCATCTTCATCTTTAGGTGAAATTTTTTGGTTTTTCGCACTGCTCATGTAGTTACGCTGAAAGTTTAGCTTCTTAACAAAATTAATCTCACCCACTCTGCCACCTTCCCTATTTCGATTGATGTTTCATTATATAGCCTAAATATAGGAAAAAACCTTCACGACTCACCTTTCAATGTTACACTTCGTGCATCTTTGTAATTTCGTTGTCTAAATCCGAGTTGTTGCAATTAAAATTGCGAACCCACTCGAAGAATACAGCAATAACACAATAAAACATTATCGTCCCTAGTCAAAATTTTGACACTATATTGACATTAATAGTGCAAATTGTGCAGGGAAAAGGAGACAAAATGAAAGTTGGAATAATTGGCGCCATGGAACAGGAAGTGGCGATTTTGCGCTCACAAATTGAAAACTGCCAAACTATTAACCGTGCTGGCTGTGAGATTTATACAGGCCAAATTAATGGCGTTGACGTTGCGTTATTGAAATCGGGTATTGGAAAAGTCGCAGCCGCAATCGGTACAACGCTATTATTAGAGCATTGCCAACCAGATGTCGTGATTAACACGGGTTCTGCGGGTGGTTTAGACCCTCGTTTAAACGTCGGCGATATCGTGGTTTCTACAGAAGTTCGTTACCATGATGCTGATGTGACCGCATTCGGTTATGAACCCGGCCAAATGGCACAGTGTCCGCCAGCTTTCGTTGCTGATACTAAGCTAATTGAAGTTGCTGAGCAGTGCATTAAGTTATTGGATATGAATGCTGTACGTGGTTTAGTCTGCAGCGGTGATGCTTTTATTAATGGTGCTGAACCGCTAGCTCGCATCAAGGCCATGTTCCCGCAAGTTGCGGCAGTAGAAATGGAAGCCACTGCAATTGGCCAAGTGTGCCACCAATTTGGCACCCCGTTTGTCGTCGTTCGTGCTATTTCAGATGTGGCAGATAAAGAATCTCATACGAGCTTTGATGAGTTTTTACCTGTTGCTGCTCGTCAATCTTCACTGATGATCACAGCAATTTTAGCTAAACTCGTTAAATAATTTTCATAAAAGGTATAACCTTATGTTAGTTATACCTTTTTATTAATATCACAATGAATTCCCATGAGAAGCATAACGTATTATTTTTCCCTTACAGCTAGCTTATTATGCGCTTTATTGGTGTCTTTTTCTGTTCTAGGAGCAGCAAAGCAACGCGTTATTAGTTTATCGCCTGCTAATACTGAGCTTGCTTATGCGGCAGGGCTTGGGGATAGCTTGATTGCAGCCAGTGCTTACTCCGATTACCCAGAGCAAGCAAATAATTTGGAACAAGTCGCTGATTGGCAAGGTTTAAACGTCGAACGTATTATCGCACTTAAACCTGATTTAATCCTTGCATGGCGAGGAGGTAACCCCCAGCGTCCTCTTGATCAGCTTGCGGGTTTTGGCATTCCAATTATTTATTTCGATCCTCAAACCATTGATGATGTTATCAGTTCAGTGATTGAATTAGCGCAATACAGCCCAAATCCAGAGCTAGCACAGCAAAATGTAGAAAAAATGCGCGCTAAGCTGACTCCTTATCAAAATAAAAAAGTATCAAATAACAACCCCAGAAAAGTATTCATTCAACTCGGTACTCAGCCTTTATTTAGCGCAGGTAATCACACGCTGCAAAATAATATCGTCGAGTTTTGTGGTGGTGAAAATGTTTTTGTAAATAGTGCAGTACAATGGCCACAAGTCAGCCGTGAGCAGGTACTCACTCGCAAACCAGATGTAATTATTATGACTGGTTCAGCCGAACAGGAAAAAACAGTGAAAAAATTTTGGCACTCACAGCTCAATGTCCCAATTATCCGATTAAATGAAGATTGGTTTCACCGAGCAGGCCCAAGGATTGTTAATGCGACAGAACAACTGTGCGAGCAGTTAAACGCATTATCTGATTGAGAATTACAAATTACAAATTACAAAAATTTTCTAAATAGTTCGAGTTGTGGCAAGGCGGCAAATGAAGATATCTCGGGGAGCATACATTAGTATGTGACCCGAGTAACTGAATGAAGCCAACACCGCCACAACTCGAAATATGACGAAAAATAGGAGCATACAAAAGTATGTGACTAGGTCTAGTGAATGCAGCCAACACGGCTACAGATTGAAGAAGAACTCAATAATTCTCTAAATCATTCGGCCTGTAGCAAGGCGGCAAATGAGCTAGAACCTAGGAGCATACAAAAGTATGTGACTAGGTCTAGTGAATGCAGCCAACACAGCTACAGGTTGAAGGATGACGAGAATTAGACGCTAAAGGACGAACCACACCCACAAGTAGACTTAGCATTCGGGTTAGTTACAATAAAGCGCGAACCTTCTAAGCCTTCAGTATAATCAACACTTCCACCCACTAAATATTGTAGGCTCATTGGGTCTACAACAAGAGCAACACCTTGTTTCTCGATTGTCATATCGCCTTCATTGATTTGGTCATCAAATGTGAAACCATATTGGAAACCGCTGCATCCGCCACCAGTGATATAAACACGCAGACGCAGATTTGGATTGTCCTCATCAGAGACTAGATCTTTAACTTTAATTGCTGCCGCATCAGTAAATTGCAAAGGCAGAGCTGCATCATCACTCATTTTTTTACTCCAAACCGGTGACCGGTAAATTCATGTGTAGGCTAAAACCTACTCAGATCAATTAACCTAATTATCCGCCACTTGACTAAATGGTTCAAGTGTTGTTACGCAATTAGACACATTGTGCATATCTTCGTATCAACATTTGGTTTAATTGGTGTGGTGCTTTAGAATGAGAGCAATTTTTTTCTTAGCCTCTTTCTGGAGCCCTGCGATGTCACAATCTGAAAAACTTTACGCACAAGCAAAAGAACAAATTCCTGGTGGTGTAAACTCCCCTGTTCGTGCTTTTAATGGTGTTGGTGGAACCCCATTATTTATTGAAAAAGCGGATGGCGCTTATATTTATGACGTTGATGGTAAAGCCTATGTAGATTATGTTGGCTCATGGGGACCAATGGTTTTAGGCCATAACCATCCTGAGATCCGTGATGCCGTGATCAAAGCGGTTCATAAAGGGTTAAGTTTTGGTGCTCCGACTGCCGCTGAAGTTGAAATGGCTGAATTAGTTTGTGAGTTAGTCCCCTCTATGGATATGGTACGCATGGTGAATTCAGGCACTGAGGCGACCATGAGCGCAATTCGTCTGGCGCGCGGTTACACAGGCCGTGACAAAATCATCAAATTTGAAGGCTGCTATCATGGCCATGCAGATTGCTTATTAGTCAAAGCGGGTTCTGGTGCGCTTACTATGGGCGAACCAAACTCCCCGGGTGTACCTGAAGATTTTGTAAAACACACATTAACTTGTACCTATAATGACCTAACTTCAGTTCGCCAAGCATTTGAAAACTACCCAGAAGATATTGCGTGCGTGATTGTTGAACCTGTTGCTGGAAATATGAATTGCGTACCACCAACAGCTGAATTTCTCCCCGGTTTACGTGCACTATGTGATGAATTCAATGCCGTACTCATCATTGATGAAGTTATGACAGGCTTTCGCGTCGCATTAGGTGGAGCACAAGATTACTATGATGTTCAGCCTGATTTAACCTGTTTAGGTAAAATCATCGGTGGTGGTATGCCTGTTGGCGCCTTCGGTGGCCGCCTTGAAATTATGGAAAAACTAGCACCAATTGGGCCTGTTTACCAAGCAGGGACCTTATCGGGTAACCCTGTCGCGATGGCTGCAGGTCTTGCTTGCTTAAAAGAAGTCTCTCAACCGGGTGTTCATTCACGTTTAAATGAATTAACAGAAAAGTTAGCTCGTGGTTTAAAACGTGTTTCCGCAGAGCAAGGTATCCCGATGGTTATCAATCACGTCGGTGGCATGTTTGGTATTTTCTTCACCGACGCCCCAACCGTAACTTGCTACCAAGACGTGATGAAATGTGACGTTGAACGCTTTAAAAAGTTCTTCCATTACATGTTAGAACAAGGTATTTACCTCGCACCTTCTGCATTTGAAGCAGGTTTTATGTCTATCGCACACAGCGATGAAGATATTGAGAAAACGGTTAAAGCGGCAGAAACTGCATTAATGAAAATTAAAAAGAATTAATTCACATTGATGTTATAGAGGTGAAATTTATCCAATTTCACCTCTATTTTTTTATAGTTAAGAATAGATAACGCTCGATTTGACACCACAACGCTCTAACTAGCCTTTAAAATAATTAATTCACCAGCTAATTCTCTATGAAGCCAACACAGTCACAACTTGAAATATGACGAGAATTTAGGGGCTATTGCCAAACATATCCTTAACCCAATCCGGTGCATCATCTTGTTGCTCGCCATTATTACCATTTAAGTCCCAGACCGGAGCTTGCTCTTCTGACGCTTGGCATAACCCTTCTGGGTTATCTGTCCAAATCGGCAACATTCTACCGCCGCCGAAGTTTGAGCAACTTAATTGACCATCAGCAGTGACTTGCATATCAACAATGCCCTCTGGTGCACGGTTAATGAGTGCCAATGGCGCTTGGTTATCTAAGTAGCGTTGGTACACCTTCAGTGCGCCTGTCGCCCCAGTTAATTGTGTTGGGCCGTTATTGTCACGGCCAACCCACACAATTGCGACCTCTTTGCCATCAATCCCTGCATACCAGCTATCACGTAGATCGTTAGTTGTCCCTGTTTTACCGGCTAAATTATACTTTGCGTATTTAGACAATAAGACTCGGCCCGTACCTTGTTTAACCACTTGTTGCATACCATACAATGTGAGGTATGCCGCTTGTGAAGGTACTGCTCGCTCAGCAGATGGGTAGCTTTGGTAAATCTCGTTGCCATCGCCATCAATAACAGAACGTAGTGCCGACAATTTCGCACGATTACCATTACCACCAATAGTTTGGAATACTTGAGCAACTTCAGCAGGTGTTAAGTTAACCGCCCCTAAGAGCATCGCGGGAACTTTTTCCATAGCCGCCGCAGGTGCCCCTAAGCGTACAAAGGTGTTAAACACTTGGTCTAAACCGACCTCTAAGCCTAAGTTTACGGTTGGGATATTCTGTGATTTAGCCAAGGCGTCAACTAACATCATCCGGCCATTGAAATTGCGGCTGTAGTTTCTCGGGCTCCAGTTTTGATTCCCAACTTTAACTGTTAGTGGCTCATCTTTTAACCATGTATTTAAACGAAAACGGTCCGGTTCACTTAGTGCAGCGAGGTATACAGGAGGTTTTGCCAGAGAACCAATGCTACGCCGTGCATTTAACGCACGATTAAACCCTGAATATTGGGGTTGAGAACCACCAACCATCGCACGTACTTCGCCATTAATGCGGTCAACTACTACCATGGCTCCTTCTATGTCATCTAATTTACGAGATTTACGTAAATCAGCGACACCATTCTCAACTGCATTTTCAGCCGCAGTTTGAGCAACTGGGTCTAGGGTGGTAAAAATTTTCGCACCGGAGAGTTCTTTAACTTTATCACCCAATTTTTCATTGAGTTCTAAACGAACCATTTGCATAAAGGCAGGTTGAGAAGCCACCAGCCCTTCTTTATTTTTCACCCCAAGAGGCCTTGCGCTAAGTACCTGATACATTTCTTGGTCAATCACGCCACGTGTTTCCAAGATTTTCAGCACGATATTACGGCGTTTAATCGCATTTTGTGGTTTAGTCCAAGGGTTATATGTTGACGCCCCCTGCACCATCCCCACTAATAAAGCCTGTTGGTCAAAGCTTAACTCATTGATTGGTCGGCCAAAATAATACAGGCTCGCTAATGGGAAGCCACGAATTTCGTCATTTCCATTTTGACCTAAAAAGACTTCGTTTAAATACAGCTCTAAAATACGTTCTTTACTGTAGTTGTAGTCCAGTAAAACCGCCATATACGCTTCATTCGCTTTACGCTTTAATGTGCGCTCATTAGTTAAAAACAAGTTTTTGACTAACTGTTGGGTTAACGTACTTCCCCCTTGAACGGAGCGCCCAGCACTTAAGTTAGCAACAACAGCACGACCAATAGAGTACAAACTGACGCCATCATGCTCATAAAAGTTGCGATCTTCGGTTTCTAGTAAGATTTTAACTAGAGATTCGGGAAAGTCAGATATCGGCAAAACTAACCGTTGCTCATTATTTGCCGACTGCATCATTGTGATCAGTTTCGGGTCTAAACGGAAAAAACCAAATGAGCGACCGTTCTCCATGTTTTCGATCTTACTCAAGGCATTATTTTCAAACACCATTCGAGCAAGTATTTGCCCTTCTTTTTGATCAGGGAAATTGAACGGTCGACGTAAGATTTCGATGCTATTACCACGCACCACAAATTCGCCCGATGTTGTTATTTTACTCACCTTACGGTATTGCATGCCTTCAAGTAGGCGAACCATTTCTGCCTGGCTGTAATCCATACCGGGCTCAAGGTTAACCATTCGGCCGTATACGGCGGCGGGTAAATCCCACACCTTACCATCGAGACGTTCTTTAATTTGTTGATTTAAATAAAAACCATATGCCGCGAGTAAAACCGCAAACACGATCATCAGTTTGACGAGCAGCCAAAACCAACGCCATTTACTTTTTACCTTTCGAGGCTTGTTATTTCTTGAGCCTTTTTTAGCCATTTGCTCTTCTTCATCTTCATCATCGAGATATTGTTCATCAATATCATCATGTTCGAATAAATCTTCATCGTCATAGTCATCGCGGTCTCTACGACGGCGGGATGAAGACTGTTTTTTCCCAGCAGTTTTTTTGTTACGCCTGCCGATTGGTTCAAAATCTTTACCTGACATGGTCGCTCCATATCACCTTACAAAATATCTGAGTCACTCACTATTTATGCCAGTTTAGTGGTTAATTTTGGCCCATAACCTCAGAGATTTCACCAAAGAAAGCTCTTAATTACATTTCCTTACTCAGTTTAGCCTATCAATTGGCTAAACAAGGAAACCCGCTATTAGAGCATAAAAATAGGTTATTTCGCACCCATCATCGCTTTTTTTGTTTGTCTTGTTGGTGCAGTATTTGCAGGGTCATCCGGCCATAAATGTTTTGGATAACGCCCTTTCATCTCTTTTTGTATCTCTTTATAGCTGCCTTGCCAAAACGCGCCAAGGTCTTGCGTGATCTGCAACGGCCGCATGGCAGGGGACAGTAGAGATACCGTTACCGCTATCTTCCCTTGTGCTATTGTCGGATTTGTTTTTTCTCCATACATCTCTTGCATTCGAATTGCGATTACAGGAGGCTTATCTAACGAATAGTGAATACTTACATCATGTAAAGATGGCGCCTGATAGCGTCTTGGGAACATATTTTCTAACCATTGTTGCTGCTGCCAATCTAATCGATTGATTAATAAAGAGGCTAAGTCAATCTGCTGTAATTTTTGTTTATTCGTTACGCCATCAAGATAAGGTTCTAGCCATTCACCCAGCGAATCCAATAGCGCTGTATCATCAAAATCTGGCAAGTCAACATCGGGAAAATACTGCTTAGCTAACGTACAACGGACACATAATTGCCGCGCATCTTCCTGCCAATTTAGCTGCTGTAAGCCATTTTGTTTCAACCAATACACCAACGCTTGGCGAAGTTCAGTCTTATCTGGGTTGCTTAAACGTTCTGATTTCACCACTAATTGACCGCATTGCAAGCGCTTCCAAGCTAATAATGTCCCTTTTTGTTCATCCCATTCGACCGTTTCTTGAGTGTTAAACAGTGATGGGCAATCGGCTTGTAGTCTGTCAATCTCGACAGGGTAAGCCAAGGAAATACGTGCATCCGCTGTATTTTCTGGCTGCCATAAGGATACCACCATTAACCACGGTGTCCCCAATAGTCTATCTGATTCACCCAACGTTGCCCCTAAGCCACTCGCTAATTGGTAACGTTGTTGGTTATCTCGAGATTTCGCTATGTAGTCGGGAAACCCTGTAGCCAGCAACGTTGGTAACCACTCACTAATGAGCGCATCTCGCTGACCAATGGTACTCGGCACTTTTTGTTCGCAAAGTGCTGATGCTCTTTTACACCACCCCTCTGTTGGCCTTTCTATGCAATAGCGAAGATCCGCATCTTGTTGACGAGGAGGTTCCTCGATAATCGCCACCAGTAGTGCTGCTAATTGAATAACATGCTGATTTTGGCTTTGTTGTGCTCTACATAACATTGCTGCTGTTCGTACTGAACTACCTAACTCCGCCATCTGCTGCCCAAAAGACGTTAACTTACCAGCAGCATCAATAGCACCTAATTTACCCAGTAAATCTTTTGCCGCTGATATCGCAGGTTTTGGTGGTAAAGTGAGCCAGCTAAGCTGTGCCGCATCGTGGCACCCCCACTGTAATAAAGACAGCCATAAGCTACTCAGGTCACTTTGCGCAATTTCGGCTTCACTAAATTGTGCCGCCCGCTCAGCTTGCTCTTCACTAAACAAGTGCCAACAAACTCCTGCTTCCAAACGGCCTGCTCGCCCTGCTCTCTGCGCCATCGACGCTTGGCTAATTCGCTGTTTCACTAATTTGGTTAACCCTGTTCGTGGATTGAACTGCCCCACACGTTCAAAACCACTGTCCATCACAAGGCGGATCCCTTCAATCGTCAAGCTGGTTTCCGCAATATTGGTGGCTAATACCACCTTACGCATACCTTCAGGTGCCACTTGTATCGCTTGTTGCTGAGCCTGTAGAGATAGTGCTCCGTATAAAGGACATAAAAGTATGTCCTCACTGACCATCAAAGCGAGTTCTACTCTTACTTTCTCGATTTCCCCCACACCTGGAAGAAATAATAATAAAGACCCATGCGCTTGCTGCAATAATTGCCAAGCTGCCAATGCCACTTCTTTATGAAAGAGTTTATTTGGCTTTATTGGATGATACTCACGTATGACGGGAAATGTACGCCCTTGTGAAGTAATAACCGGCGCATCAGGAAACAGCTGAGACAGCCCTTGATTATCCAATGTCGCTGACATCAATAGAATACGCAAATCTTCGCGTAAAGCTTGTTGTGAATCAATTAACAAAGCTAGACCGAGGTCTGCTTGTAAGTTTCGTTCATGAAACTCATCTAAAATAACTAAACCAACCCCTTCAAGCATTGGGTCATTTTGCAATAAACGAGTCAGTACGCCTTCTGTCACCACTTCAAGACGCGTGTGACGACTAACTTTAGTTTCAGAGCGCATGCGTAAACCGATGGTATGACCGACTTCTTCACCAAGTTGTTGTGCAAGACGAGCCGCCACTGAACGTGCCGCTAGGCGACGAGGCTCCAACATGATAACCCGACCATTAATAACCCCACTCTTTAATATTTCTAGCGGCAAAACAGTTGATTTACCCGCACCTGTAGGTGCATGAAGCAATACTTGAGGTGAAGCCATCAAGGCGGTAAGTATGTCCTCACAAACTTCGAATATCGGTAACACTGGGGTTATCACTCCATCTATTTAACTTTTACTGTCAGACATTGTAGCATTAGCCTCTTTTGCCAGTAAGCATATTACCGATACGCTAGCGGAGAGCTCATGGAATTTAAACCTGCCTTACAACCAGCCACTTTAATTAAGCGTTACAAGCGCTTTTTGGCTGATGTCACTTTACCGAATGGTGAAGAAATGACAATTCACTGTGCAAACACAGGCGCTATGACAGGTTGTGCAACCCCGGGTGATACCATCTGGTATTCAACGTCTGATAATAAAAAACGCAAATACCCGTATAGCTGGGAGTTAACCCAAACAGCAAACGGTCATTTTATTTGCATTAATACCCTTCGTGCGAACCAATTAGTTGCGCAAGCCTTAACCGAAAAACACATTCCAGAATTATCCGAATACAGCGTAATAAAACCTGAAGTCAAATATGGCACAGAAAATAGCCGAATCGATTTCTATCTCATGCAAAATGGATTACCCGATTGCTTTATCGAAGTAAAATCAGTAACTTTACTCGAAAATAATCAAGGTTTTTTTCCTGACGCAGTGACACTTAGGGGCCAAAAACATTTAAGAGAACTAATGTATATTGCGAAAGAAGGAAAAAGAGCCATACTATTGTTTGTTGCTTTACACACAGGTATTCACGTAGCATCTGCTGCGGCACATATTGATAAACAATATGCGCTATTATTGGAGGAAGCGAGACAAAGTGGTGTTGAAGTGCTTTGTTATCAAGCTGATATAACTGTTCAACAAATGGTGTTAAGTAAGCAGATTCACTTTAACTCTATTAAATAAAGTTTTTTTAACCGATTTTTATACGAGGCCGCAGAGTTCTGGGCGCTAAAAAGGGAATAAACACGCTCGCCCTCACAGCATTACAAAACTCATTGCAGGAACGATTGCCAAGAGAGCAGTCTTCTGCTATTTATAGCGACCTTAATTTTTCCCCCTTGGGGTTTTTGTAAAATTTGCGTGTGTAGGAGAAGCATTATGCAAGAAGGGCAAAAACGTAAGACATCGTCCTTAAGCATTCTCGCCATTGCTGGGGTTGAACCCTATCATGAAAAAGCTGGCGAAGAGTACATGAACGAGGCCCAGTTGGCGCATTTTAAGCTCATTCTCGAAGCATGGCGCAATCAACTCAGAGATGAAGTGGACCGGACTGTTACTCATATGCAAGATGAGGCAGCTAACTTTCCAGACCCCGTTGATAGAGCCGCTCAGGAAGAAGAATTCAGCCTTGAATTACGTAACCGGGACCGTGAACGTAAACTGATTAAGAAAATCGAAAAAACGCTGAAAAAAGTTGAAGATGACGACTTTGGCTATTGTGAATCATGTGGTGTAGAAATTGGTATCCGTCGTTTGGAAGCCCGTCCTACCGCTGATTTATGTATCGACTGTAAAACATTAGCTGAAATTCGCGAAAAGCAAATGGCTGGCTAGTGTCTATATGGAGTCCTGAACGGCGCATATTACTGCGCCGTTACAAGGGAACTCTACATTTTATTGTGTTCAGCTCAAAGCTTATTCCTTGCGTTAGCTATCACGTCACTCCATCCTCCCCCGCACCTTTCTACTCATTAATTGGCGATAACGTCCTATCGTGCTCTTTTAAATAAGATAAACATTTACTTTCACGTAAATTTTTACGGAAATAGATTAGGTTATTTTTTAACCCTATAGTTTGAAGTTGAATAATCCTCTAACAACAAAAAAGCGCTTAAAATAAGGCTTCTAACCTTATACCCCTATAGCAAGAAAGCTTTTTACGCTATTATTTTGCGTAAATTTTATTGGTAACGTTTATAATTAGAGACGACTTTTATTCGTTTAACCATTCTCAAAGAAACTTCTGTGAGCTATGATTAGCCGCTTATTTTGTTTAATGAATATTGGTAATGACATCGAGGTGTACTATTTTTAACCGAGTAGCAAATTTCTGCCGTAACATTTTATCTCGCAATACAGCCGCATCCCCTGAAGATGTAGTAGAACATCGTGATCCTTCGCGAGATAGTCAGGCAGCCGGTAAAAGGCCAGTCACTCATTCTGCTCATGCGCAAACCGCACCTAAAGAGCGGAACACAGCTCAGCCCCATAAAACAACCCCTATTAGAAAAACGGTTCGTCAATCTCAACGTGCCGATTCAACACCTGAGAAGCGCCCTACAATGACAACCGTAAACGAAGAAAACATTACTGTTATCCCGCGTTCCGAACACCCTATTTCGCGCAGTGATATTAGTGACAATGCGTTAAAAGTGCTGTACCGCTTAAACAAGAGTGGCTTTGAAGCCTATTTAGTGGGTGGAGGTGTGCGTGATTTGCTTTTAGGCCAAAAACCTAAAGACTTCGATATTACGACGAACGCCACACCTGAGCAGATCCGCAAATTATTTCGCAATTGCCGACTCGTTGGTCGTCGTTTTCGTCTAGCACATATTATGTTTGGCCCCGAAATTATTGAAGTTGCAACTTTCCGTGGCCACCATGACCAAAATGCCTCAGATGACAAAAACTTATCTGCACAAGCACAAAACGGCATGTTGTTACGTGATAACATCTTTGGTTCCATTGAGGAAGATGCGATCCGCCGGGACTTCACCGTTAACAGCCTCTATTACAATATCGAAGACTTCACATTACGTGATTACGTTAATGGTTTAAATGACTTAAAAGCTGGCGTTATTCGTCTAATTGGTGACCCAGAAACACGCTATCGTGAAGACCCAGTCAGAATGCTACGAGCGGTACGTTTCGCCTGCAAATTAAATATGAACATCGAACCAAAAACTGCAGAGCCAATTTACCAACTTGCTCATTTATTGAGAGAAATTCCATCTGCTCGGTTATTTGAAGAGTCACTCAAATTACTACAAGCAGGCCAAGGTTACGATACCTATAAAATGCTCAAAAAATATGGTTTGTTTGAGCAGCTTTTCCCTGTTGTCGCAAGCCGCTTTACGGATAACAGTGATTCGCCAATGGAAAAAATCATTGAGCAAGTCCTTAAAAATACTGATTTCCGATTAAAAAATGATAAGCGTGTTAACCCTGCTTTTTTATTTGCGGCTATGTTATGGTACCCAGTGACAGAGCATGCTGAAAAGCTCTCTCAAGAAGGCGGGCTAGCCTATTATGATGCCTTTGCCCTTGCGATGAATGATATTTTAGACGAACAGTGCCGTTCGATTGCGATCCCCAAACGCATTACAACCACGATGCGCGATATTTGGTTGCTGCAGTTACGTTTACCTCGTCGCCAAGGTCGTCGTGCCAATAAATTAATGGAGCACCCGAAATTCCGTGCCGCGTTTGATTTATTAGAATTAAGGGCCAATGTTGAGCACCGAAACGAACTACAAGAGTTAGCATTATGGTGGGCTGATTTTCAACAGGCAAATAATACTAAACAGCGTGAAATGATTTCGGAATTAGGCAATGCACCCACTCGCCGTCGCCACCGCCCACGTTCATCACAAGGTGGAACAGGTGCGCGTCGGTCAAATAAGTCATAATAGATAGAGAGAATACAATGGAACACGTCTATATTGCAGTAGGAAGTAACCTTGGTGAGCCGCTACTACAGGCACAGCAAGCTATTGCAGCATTAGATGCTATTCCCAATAGTCGTGTTGTTTCTACCTCTTCTGTTTATCGAACCAAGCCACTAGGCCCGCAAAATCAGCCAGATTTTCTGAATCTGGCTGTACTACTCGAAACGAGTCTTGAGCCCGAAGTACTTCTCAACCACACTCAAAAAATAGAACTTGAGCTTGGTCGTGTACGTAAAGAAGAACGTTGGGGCCCACGAACACTTGACCTTGATATCATGCTTTTTGGTAACCGTATTATCAATACTGAACGGTTAACCGTTCCACATTATGGGCTAAAAGAGCGCGAGTTTATGTTGTATCCGCTTAATGAAATCGCTCCTTCTCTTGTTTTTCCTGATGGCGAAAAGCTTTCAGAAAGACTCAAACAAGTCCCTCGAAATGGCCTAACATTTTGGGATATTCCAGCCTAAAATGTTCAACCTCTTATGAGGTATGGTCGCAGGGAGATCATTTCCGGAGGTTATTATAATGAAACCAATTTCTCTGGCTGATTTATGTCAGTTTAAAAAAGACAAACACAAATTTGCAACGATGACTGCCTATGACGCAAGCTTTGCTCAATTATTTTATGAGCAAGGTATCCAAGTGATGCTCGTTGGAGACTCACTGGGAATGACGATCCAAGGTGAATCATCGACTTTACCAGTTACTGTCGAGCAAATTGCTTACCACACCCGATGCGTTCGCAAAGGCGCCCCCAATGCCTTCATTATCGCAGATATGCCATTTATGAGTTACGCCACCCCAGAACAAGCTTGTGCTAATGCAGCAATCTTAATGCAAGCAGGTGCAAACATGGTGAAAATTGAGGGTGGCAGCTGGCTATGTGATACTGTAAGAATGTTAGGAGAACGCTCTGTTCCTGTGTGTGGTCATCTCGGTTTAACACCACAAGCCGTCAACGTCCTAGGTGGTTATAAGGTCCAAGGTCGTGATGAGGTGACAGCAAATCAGTTACTCAAGGATGCGATTGCATTAGAAAATGCAGGTATCCAATTGTTGGTTCTCGAATGTGTTCCAACCGCCTTAGCAAGTCATGTTTCGGAAGAGCTACTTCTACCGGTAATTGGTATTGGTGCAGGAAATGGAACTGATGGACAAATCCTTGTTATGCATGATGCACTGGGTATTACAGCGCGAGCGCCTAAATTCGCTAAAAACTTTTTAGCTCAAGCAGGCAACCTTCATGATGCTATTCGTATGTATATCCAAGAAGTGGAAGATGGCATTTACCCAAGTGAAGCCCACTCTTTTTCTTAATTGATATCAGAAACTATAAGGAACACACGTATGCTTATCGTTGAAACGGCACTTATTTTACGCCGTGAAATCCGTCGCTGGAAACAAGAAGGCAAACGTATTGCACTTGTCCCAACAATGGGTAATTTACACGATGGTCACTTAACGCTCATTGACCAAGCAAAAAAACAGGCTGATATTGTCATTGCCAGTATTTTCGTCAACCCGATGCAATTTGATAGGCAATCTGATTTAGCCAATTACCCTCGGACGTTGCAACAGGATTGCGAAAAATTAAAGCGCCGTGACATCAACTTAATTTTTGCCCCTTCCCCACAAGAGTTTTACCCTGAAGGGATGGAAAAGCAGACTTTTGTTGACGTTCCTGAATTATCGACCATGTTAGAAGGCGCAAGCCGCCCCGGTCATTTCAGAGGTGTCGCAACGGTTATCACTAAGCTGTTCAACTTAGTTCAGCCAGATATTGCCTTGTTTGGTGAAAAAGATTACCAACAATTGCAATTAATTCGCAAATTAGTTTCTGACTTATCATTTGATACTCAAATTGTTAGTGTCCCAACGGTTAGAGCCAAAAATGGCCTAGCACTGAGTTCACGCAACAATAATTTATCAGCGGAAGAGCTAAAAACAGCGCCTAAACTGTTTCAAATTATGCAACAAGCGGGTGAAAAATTAGTCGCTGAGCCTAACGCATCTGAAGTTATTATCGAAGAGATGAATAATAGCTTACGTGAGGCCGGTTTTACCCCTGATGAGCTATTTATTCGTGATGCAGATACATTATTACCACTTGGTGAGTCCAGTAAACGTGCGGTTATTTTAATGGCTGCATGGTTAGGTCAAACGCGTCTTATTGATAATTTACAAGTTGACCTGCAACGCGATATTGCATAAAAATAAATCAATTATAAAAATGAAATAACACACTGCAATTACAGTGTTTATAGCGTTAATTCAATGTCTGTGTTCCGAATGGCTTTTATTTTTCAAACTCATTTGGTTCACAGCTAGGCGGTAAGTAAGCGAGTCCTTAGGAGCACATAAGTATGTGACTAGGGCGAGTGAGCACCACCAACAACGCTGTGAGCCAAATGAGGAAGAAAAAAATGTTAAGAAGAATGTTACAAGGCAAACTCCATCGCGTCACGGTTACACAAGCAGACCTACACTATGAAGGCTCATGTGCGATAGATCAGGACTTCATGGATGCCGCGGGGATCCTTGAATACGAAGCCATTGATATTTACAACGTTGATAACGGTGAACGTTTTTCAACTTATGCTATTTCAGGCGAACGTGGCTCAAAAATTATCTCGGTTAATGGTGCTGCTGCACGCCGAGCTGCAGTTGGTGATAAACTGATTATTTGCTCTTATGTGCAAATAGAAGATGAAGATGCTCGTTTACATAAGCCAAAAGTAGCTTACTTTGATGAAAACAATAAAATGAGTCGCCTAGCAAAAGCGGTTCCTGTCCAAGTGGCTTAATTTGGGGTTTTACTTACCCAATGAATTGATTAATAACACCATTTATACACATTTCAATAAAAAACGGCTTTTGATTACATTCAGTATCAAAAGCCGTTTTTTTTAACACAATTTCATCCCTAAAATTTAGCTTCTGAGGCCTCGACCCTGCTCAATTAGGAACCATGTTAATGCATAAAAAACGACTAAAAAAATCATTAAGACGCCTAATGTAATCGCGATAGAAACATCAGCTATTCCCAGAAAGCCATAACGAAAGCCGCTGATCATATACACAATTGGGTTCAGTTTAGAGACGGCTTGCCAAAACGGTGGTAGTAATGACAACGAATAAAACACACCGCCTAAATACGTTAATGGTGTTAATACAAAGGTAGGAACAATACTAATATCATCAAATGTCTTAGCGAAGATGGCATTTAATAAACCGGCAAGGGAAAACACAATTGCGGTTAGCAATAAAGTTATTACCACCATTGCCCATGAATGCACTTGCAATGGAATAAAAAATAACGATACCAATGTAACGAGAAAGCCGACTAAAATCCCTCTAGCAACACCACCACCAACAAAACCTGCGATAATAATATGCGTCGGAACAGGGGCAACGAGTAATTCTTCAATATTTTTCTGAAATTTAGAACCAAAGAAAGAAGAACAAACATTTGAATATGAATTAGTGATCACCGCCATCATGATCAGCCCGGGGACGATAAACTGCATATAATCCACACCGCCCATATCACCAATTCTTGAACCAATTAAATTACCAAAAATCACAAAATACAACGACATTGTGATCACTGGTGGTAACAATGTTTGTATCCAAATACGGCCAAACCGCGTGACTTCTTTTATCCAAATAGTTTTTAATGCGACCCAATATAATGAGATCATCTTGCAATCTCCTTCTCGGTTGCATTACTTTCTCTTTTGACTAAGTTAACAAATAACTCTTCTAACCGGTTTGCTTTATTTCGCATACTTAAAATCTGAACACCTTGCTCACTGAATTGGCTAAAAACACTATTTAGACCTTGCTCTCTTTTGACATCTACCTCAAGTGTTGAGGTGTCTATCAAACGTGATTCATACCCTAATAATTGAGGGATCGGACTTTTTGGCATTAAATCAAAAATAAAGGTTTCTGATTCTAATTGGCTCAGTAATTGTTTCATACTGGTATTTTCAACTAATTCACCATGTTGAATAATGCCAATATTACGGCACAACATTTCAGCCTCTTCCAAATAGTGAGTGGTTAAAATGATTGTCGTTCCCTGAGCGTTAAGGTTCTTTAAGAATGTCCACATTGAACGACGAAGTTCAATATCAACACCTGCTGTTGGTTCATCCAAAATTAATAGCTTTGGTTGGTGCATCAACGCACGGGCTATCATTAAGCGGCGTTTCATACCACCGGACAAATTACGCGCCCGCTCATCACGTTTTTCCCATAAATCAAGTTGGGTCAGGTACTGCTCCGCACGTTGAACAGCCACAGAGCGAGTAACACCATAATAACCGGCTTGGTTAAGAACAATTTGCAATACC
Organism: Providencia rettgeri; assembly: GCF_023205015.1. NCBI lineage: Bacteria > Pseudomonadati > Pseudomonadota > Gammaproteobacteria > Enterobacterales > Morganellaceae > Providencia > Providencia rettgeri. The sequence continues at coordinate 3,374,509 of NZ_CP096258.1, forward strand.
GTTTCAAATGGGTTGAAATTAAACTCTTGAGGCACTAATCCAAGTTGCTGCTTTGCTTGTACAACTTGCTTTTCTAAATCATAACCAAATACTTTTACAGAACCGCTCGTTTTGTTCACCAGTGAGCTAATGATCCCGATTGTGGTTGATTTACCCGCGCCATTTGGCCCCAACAATGCGTAAAAGTCACCGTCTTCAACGCTCAGGTCAATCCCTTTCAGGGCTTTCACACCACCTGGATAGGTTTTGGTTAACTGCGATAACTCAAGTGCATATGTCATATGTAAAAAAAACCTTTATTCTTAGGACGATTTGAAGGCAATATATCACCATGATGCCACTTTTTTCTGCTCTATGTTATGCAGAAAAGAGATAATTAGTTTATACAATATAATTCAATATGTTATGAATATAGGGTTGTCTTGACGAAAAGACAGGTTCATCATAAGGGTGTTGAAATTAGTATAACTAATTATTAATTAATCAATAAATGTTGTATAAGATTTTATCGCAAAGTAACACAACTAGGCTATAAGTCATGATGAGAAAAATCGAAGAGCTGTTTGCTAACAATGAAGCATGGTCAGCATCAGTCAATGAACAAGATCCCGAATTCTTCAAAGAATTATCAAAAGCGCAAAAGCCGAGATTCTTATGGATAGGCTGCTCTGACAGCCGAGTACCTGCAGAAAAATTAATTAACGCCGCACCTGGCGACCTTTTTGTGCACCGTAATGTTGCCAACTTAGTTATTCACACTGACCTAAACTGTTTATCTGTCATTCAATATGCCGTTGATGTCTTACAAGTTGAGCACATCATTATTTGTGGCCACTACGGTTGCGGTGGTATTGAAGCAGCGGTTGATAACACCGAACTTGGCTTAATTAATAACTGGCTATTACACATAAGAGATATTTGGTACAGACATAGCTCTATGTTAGGTGAGCTAAAACCTTGCGAGCGCCTTAACCGTTTATGTGAATTAAATGTCGTTGAGCAAGTTTATAATTTAGGGCATTCAACCATCATGCAATCTGCATGGAAACGAGGCCAGAAAGTGATGATCCACGGTTGGGTATATGGGATTAATAATGGCCGGTTACACGACTTACATATTACTGCAGACAGCCGAGAAAAACTTGAGTTATGTTACCGTGAAGCTATTTCAACATTAACTCAAAAAAAATAAATTAAACTAAAAATAAAAAGCTCTTACATTTAAGAGCTTTTTACCGATTAAATCCAAAAATAGCGTAATTAAATTATAAAATATATTTTCATTTCTTTTAAATTAAAATGAAAATATTAATCCAAAAAAACTTATGATTAACAATTGTTGTAATTATATTTATACGCATATTGATTTAAGTATTGATACATATTTATTCTGAAGCAGAGTAAAGCTTATTTGTTGATTACAAAGAAATTAACCTCAAGAAATATATATTCAACCACGAAAAACTCATTGATGATATTTTATTTTGGAATAAAAAACTGGACTTTGAATAAGTATTTTTAAATATACTTATTTTAAATTTCAATCATAATTCAAGTGTTATAATGGGGTATTGTTAATTTACATATATTAACTTCAAATCATATTTAGGGATATTTCTATGAGTCAGCCTATTAAAAGTGGGTCTTCTAATCATACATTAAAGCTAAAGCCTATCGTCTTATGCGTCTCTGCAATTTTAGGGATGACTTCAATGGCTCATGGCGAAATAATTAATACTAACGGTGCTGGAGTAATCAATCAGCACAATGGCCCAACAATTGTTAATATAAATAAAGCTAGTGACAAAGGGGTTTCTCACAATATATACAATAAATTCGATGTTGATAATAAGGGAGTCATTTTAAACAACAGTAAAGATAACGTTAATACTCAGTTAGGTGGAATGATTAACGGAAACCTTAATTTAGCGGGTGGTGAAGCAAAAGTTATCCTTAATGAAGTTAACTCTAATAATGCAACAACGCTAAATGGTATGGTTGAAGTTGCAGGGAAAAAAGCACAAGTTATTGTTGCTAACCCATCAGGTATTACATGTAACTCATGCGGCTTCATTAATACAGAAAGTGCGACTCTAACAACGGGTAAGCCAATTGTTACTAACGGAGAAATTCTTGGCTATAACGTTTCTAAAGGCCAAATTATCGTTAATAAAAACTTAACGTCTAATTCTCCAACTGAACTGATTGCTCGTTCAGCAATTATTAATGGTCAATTAGCAGCAAAAGAAATCAAAGTTGTTACGGGAAATAACTTTGTCGATGCTAATGGTGAAGTATTATCTTCTGTTGCCGGTACAGGTAGCCGCCCTTCTGTCGCAATTGACGTTTCGTCTTTAGGGGGTATGTACGCAGATAAAATTACCCTTGTTTCTACCGAAATGGGGGTCGGCGTTAGCAATCAGGGCATTATTTCTGCTGGTAATGATGGTTTATCTATCTCTTCTAATGGTGGGCTATCTAATAAAAGAAATAGAATTGAATCTAACGGTAATATTGATGTAAAAGCCTCAGGTATTAACAATGATGCCATAATTACTGCTAGAAAGAATATTAACGTTGATATTAATTCCGGTGGTTTCATCAACAACGATGGTGGAAAAATCATCTCAACAGATGGCAGCATTAGTCTCGCAGGTAATTCCTCAGTATTTAACCGCTATAAAGGTTCCATTCAAGCTAAAAACAATGTAAGTATTTCAGGTGAAACGCTTCAAAATGGTGATGGTATAATCAAAGCCGAAACTGGTGATATTAATATTGATTTAACTGATACACTCTATCAGTGGCGAAATACAGCTAATAGCCACGTTGAAGATAGAATTATTGCAGGTAGAGATATTAATATAAAAGCCAGCCGAATCATTAATGAAAATGCAAGAATTGAATCTGGAAGAGATATTAATTTAACGCTAAATTCAGGGTTAGAAAATACAAATTCTGCAGTAACCGCGCAACGTAGAATAAAAGTTGATGCTGATATATTAACCAACAAATCATCATCTATTACAGCAAAAAATGCAAAATCTGATTATAACATTACCAAATATATTAATAATGATGCAAAATCTACCATTAGTAGCGGCCGTGGATTAAATATCACTTCTGCAAAATTAATCAATGCAGGTAAAATTGTTTCACCTACTAATGTACCAAATACAGTACCAGTCCCAACTTATGCTTCTAACATCAAGGTTGACAATCTTGAAAATAACGGTGGGTCTATTGCTGGTGATAACTTAACTATTACTTCTAATAATATAAGTAACACACAAGGTTTCATTGACGGAAAAACACTTAAAGTTACCGCTAATACTCTAAGCAACAATGGTGGATATATTCGCTCATATAACGACATGACATTAAATGTTGGTCATTTAAGCAACTTAAACTCTAATAATTTCTCTTCTGTTGCATCTCGATTTGCTTTAACAAACAAAGTTGGTGGTATTGAAGCATTAAATTCCGGCATTACAGTTACTGGTAATAAGGTTTCTAACTATTTTGGATTATTTAAAAGTTCCTCATCAGAAAAAGCAGCAACAAGTGGTGGAATGGAGTTTAAATTAACTGATGAACTAGATAACAATAATGGACAGTTAATTAGTTATGGCGGAATCAATATTGATGCTAAAGGGCTAAATAACTATAAAGGTGATATCTATGCGGGAGGCCGTTTGGATATTAAATCAGCAAGTAATATTAATAACTATTATGGTAAACTCAGATCTGATTATATAACAACCCTTTATGCTCCGGGTATTAGTAGCTATGATACGAATGGAACCTATAGTTTAGACGGTACAGGTATCATTTATAAACCAAACGGTTTAAATATCATTCACATCAAAAAACCAACAGACAGTGGTATTTCCCATAACACCTATCAAAGTTTTAATGTGAACGAAAAAGGCGTTATTTTTAATAACAGTAGCACTGCAACTGATACCCTTTTAGGGGGTAATATTTTTGGAAATGATAATATTACTGCTGGTAAAGAGGCTTCAGTTATCTTAAATGAAGTTATCGGCAACAGCATGACAACTATTAATGGTATGATGGAAGTTGCTGGAAATGCAGCTCAAGTTATTGTTGCTAATGCATCGGGTATTACATGTAACAGCTGTGGCTTCATCAACGCTACACGTGGTGCATTTGTTACAGGAACACCTATTGTTGTTGGTCAAAACTTAGTTGGCTACAATGTCTCTAAAGGCGAAATTACAGTTAATAATGACCTGACATCTAACAGCGTTGTTGATTTTATCTCTCGCGCTGTACTTGTTAACGGCAACGTTAAAGCAAATGAACTAAACATTACAACCGGTTCTAATTTTTATGATGCAAATGGTAATATAATCTCTAGTATTACCGGGCCTTATAATCAGAAAAATTACGGTGTAACTGTCGCTGCAAACGGTAGCTTAAACGCAGAAAAAATGAACATTAATATTAATGATTCCAATACAGGTCTCTTTAATAAAGGTGTTATTAATGCGGGTAATCAAGGATTAAACGTTAAAGCTGGTGCTATAAATAATACTGGAACCATTCAAAGCAGAGGAAACATTGACTTAGCTGCTAATTCAACTAATTCCTTTAGTAATGATTATGGGACAATTATCTCCTCTAATGGTGATGTTAATATTTCCTCAAATGGTACTTTACTCAATCGCTATAATGGGTTAATCAAAGCTAATCAAAACGTTAACATCAATACCGCACAAGACATCCAGAATAGTAATGGCTTGATTCATGCTGAGAAAGGCAACATTAATGTTAACGCAGATACAATCTACAACTGGGCAGGTAACAATAGTAAATATGGTAAATACAGATTTACTGCTGGCCAAGATATTGTTTTTAACGTTAATAGACTCATCAATGAACAAGCTATCATTTCAGCAGGTAGAGACTTTACTTTCACAGGTAAAAGTTTAGATAATAAAGCATCAAGTGCGCTCTATGCAAAACGCCGCATGACTATCGATACTAATATTTTAAACAACCTGTCATCTACCATGAAAACTGAAAATGGCAGAATGGATATTACTGCATACAATTCAGTCGTTAATGATAGTAAATCGGTAATTAGCAGTGAGAAATTATTGAATATTACTTCACCAAAACTGACAAATAATGGTGTTATCTCTTCTAACAATGGTAAATCGACGTTTAAAGTTAATAATTTAGTTAATAATGCTGGTTACATTAAAGGCTTTAACCTTAACTTTATCTCTCAATATTTAAACAACTCTAATGGTTTGATTAAAGCGGATAATAACTTAGTAATGAATGCTGATTATATCAGTAATACTAATTCGTCTGACTTTAGCCGATACACATATAACCTTGGTTTACCAAGCCAAAAAGGGGGGATTGTCACCAACAATGGCAACATTAAAATTAAAGGTATTCAGATGAATAATACTTCAGGTATCGTTCAAACGAATGCTCTTTTCCCTGCACCTGGTGAAGCTGATATTGATGTAGCATTGAGCAATGAGCTTATTAACAACTACGCTCAAATTAATAGTGCAGGAAATATGAATATCCAAGCGAATTCAATTTCCAACTATAATGGTGCAATAAATGCAGGTATTAATTTAACAGTTAAGGGCAACAGTTCCATCAACAATGCCTATGGTAGAATCAACTCAAATGGTACTACTCAAGTTAACACGCCTCTGCTTTCCAATTCTTATGGAAAAATCACGGGCGGTACTGTTATCATCAATAAATAGTTATAATATAATTTATTGATTTATCTAATATATGCCACCTTCTAAAAGAGGTGGCTTTAAATATAGCCCTCTATAAGTGGGCTATATTCTTTATTAATCCTCCAATAATTCCATTTGTTGGTCGAGCTCTTGATCAACTTTATCCTGATGCCTTACATAACGCCTAATGATGACTTCATTACCCCTCACCGTATTAGCAAAATATCCCCTAGCCCAAAAGTGATTACTCCAAAGTTTCTTACGTATATGTGGAAATCGATTATATAACCTCATCGCACTACGTCTTTTCAGGACTCCCATCAGTGCTGATATTGATAGTTTAGGTGGGATCATTACAACTAAATGAACATAGTCTGGCTGAACATTTAGCTTCAATACTCACAGTCTTTCATATTGCAGAGAATATAAATTGTTCTATAAAGTTCTTTTCCTACTTTATCTTTCAATATCTTATAACGATATTTAGGTATCCAAACTAGATGATATTTGCAACACCAATACACATGTGATGAACTTCTGTATAAATCCATGTTATTTCCTCTTTACTTGTGGTGAGTAAGAGGTAGTTTTTTAATATGGGTTTCCTTCCGGCTATAGCCTCACAGGGTCAATCACTACCTCCTTAGGAGGTCGTTTAAGGCTGACAATGAAAAGGTCATATCTATCGTTGTCACTCAACTAATTAGATACGGCCTTTTATTTTTAAGTAAAACCACTTAATTAAGTAAAGAATATTCTCGATATAAAACCAAAACTAAAGTAAATTTAATAAAAATTCATATATTAAAGAGAGTTTACTCTCTCTTTAATTTAAACTATAAATAGTTTCTTATTGAAAACATTAAAATCCATAGTCTTATCATTCATTTTATTTACCTAAAAAGGTAAAAATAAAAAGATGATTTTATAGCACCATAAGATCATATCTTAAGCGTTTTCACATCCCCCCACAGTAAATAAGCTTTAAGCACCTTAAAAACCAACTTTAGACATTTTTAATACCACGCACCCCACAAAATAAGAATATTAGTCTGCACAAACCTATTAAATTGTATTTCAAGCGAAATATAATGTTACAGTTACTTGAATAATATTTAAATTTAATTTTGATTTGATTGATATCGTTAACAGTTAAGATAATGGTAATTTATTGGATTATCCATCTACTCCATTAACTTAAATGCATTAATTACAGGTTAAATATCACAACCTAAGTTAAATACCTAAAATTACTCGTCCAGTGGACTTACTTTAAAAATACTAATACAATCTTTACGTGTGAAATATATGGAATAATAGTTATTAAAAAATAACTTAAATATAATTAATAAATCTTTACTAGATAGATAAGAGGTTCCTATGATTTTTAAAAAGTCAGTATTAATGGCATCAATTATTATGGTTTCATTATCAAGTGTGGCACATGCTGCAATTGATAGCGGTAATGCTAAAGGTACCATTAATTTCAAAGGTCAATTTATTGATACGACATGCACTATTGAAGTTAATAATGCTAATAAAAATGAAGGTGTAGTACAACTTGGCACTTGGATGACTAACACCTTCGATAAGGTCGGTGAATTAACTGATGCAGTTCCTTTAACAATAGGCTTGAGTGGTTGCCCTGCAACATTAGCACGTGCTCGCGTCACCTTCGGAGGAACCGCACATCCAGATAACAACCAATTATATGCAGTCAATGAAGCTGATGGTGTTGGTATTGGTATTTCTGGTGATGTTAACGGAACAAATTTCTATACTCCAGACACTGAAGCTGATGGTATTGATTTGAATGGTAATAGTGGAGAGAAAACATATTATGCGCGTTACGTTACAACCGCAAATGAAGTTACTGCAGGTAAAGCAAACGCTGACGTTACTGTCACTATTCAATATAACCAATAGTTCACTGAATTAAGGGAACATTCGTTCCCTCTTTTTATAGGGGAAAATTTTGAAAAAGCATCTCATTTCATTAGCGCTTTTATTTATGACGACTCTTAATGCAAACGCCAGTGTTATTTTAGGTGGTACTCGTGTTATTTATGAAGGCAATAAGAAAGAAGCTTCAATTTCAGTGAGAAATGATGATAAAACACCTTATCTAGTACAATCTTGGGTAAATAATTTTAATAATAATGATAAACAGAAAGTACCATTTACTGTAACGCCTCCACTTTTTCGCATTGAACCTGAATCAGCCAATGCCATTCGAATTGTTTTAACAGATTCTCAGCTGCCCTCTGATAAAGAATCAGTTTATTGGTTAAATGTTAAATCAATTCCACCATCTGACCCAAATTCAACAAATAATTTAACAATTTCAATTAATAACAAGATTAAATTATTTTATCGCCCTGCTGGTTTACCAACAGCGGAAGCGTTAATTGCGTATGAAAAATTAACCTTTGAAAAACAAGGAAACTATTTAAAAGCAAATAATCCAACTCCTTATTATGTTTCATTTGGGGAGTTGAAGATTGGTAATAAAGAAATTGCAGAACCAGGCATGGTCCCTCCTCTGGGCGAAGCGTCATGGGATATTTCGGGAACTCAAGCAAACCAAGTTACTTGGAGTGCAATTAATGACCATGGAACGATAACGAAAGCGAAAAATCAGACATTAAAATAATCAGTTGGAAGAACATTCATTATGCGCTGCATTTCAAGAAAGCAACATTCATTCAATTGTCATTATGACGCGATAACCGATTTGCATAATGGGATAACTTATTTTCGATTGAAAAAAATATGTCAGGTAGTAACCGCAATAATTTTGGCTGGAATAAACATCAGTCATGTATCTGCGGAAGATTATTTTAGTCCTAACTCACTCAGCGTCATTAATGGCCAAAATATTGCAGATCTACCTAATTTAGACCAGTTCGCTAATCCTGGAGGACAGTTAGCGGGTGAATACCATGTCGATATTATCGTAAATGGTATTTTAATGGATTCTAAGGTTACCGAATTTGTTAAAGATGATAAATCAAGCCAGTTAATTCCACGCATAACAAAAGAAGAATTAGCACTTTGGGGAGTTAAAGTTAACTCTATTCCAGCATTGTCTGCACTTTCTGCTGAGCAATATATAGGCCCAATAGGCGAGTATATACCCGAGGCAAAATCTACGCTCGAATTGAATCAACAGAAGCTGAATATCTCAATACCTCAAGTCGCTATGAATAAACAAGCATTAGGTACTGTTCCCGTTAGTCAGTGGGAAAATGGTGTTCCTGCTTTAATCTTAAATTATTATTATAGTGGTTCAAACAATTGGAGTCGTAATAACACCAAAGACACAAACTCTCATTATTTCAACCTTCGTAGCACTGGAAATCTAGGCCCATGGCGTTTAAAAAATTATTCGACTTATACGGATAATAGCGGAGAACGCGAATGGAAAAACATTGAGACTAGCTTAGAAAGAGGGATTAACTTTTTAAAATCTCAATTAGTAATTGGTGACACAGCGACACCAAGTGAGATTTTTGATGGTTTTCAATTCCGTGGTATTCAATTACAAAGTGATGAATCCATGCTACCTAGTTCAATGAGAGGGTTTGCTCCCATTATTAGAGGAATAGCTCAAAGTAACGCAGAAGTTACGATTAAACAGAATAACTATGTTATTTATCAATCCTATGTCTCTCCAGGTGCATTTGAAATTGATGATTTATACCCAACGGGGACTAGCGGTGACTTAACCGTTATAATTAAGGAAGCAGATGGTACTGAACGCTCATTTACTGTTCCTTTCTCATCAATTGCTATTATGCAGCGAGAAGGGCAACTCAAGTATTCATTAACGGGGGGAAAATATAAATCTAATGCCTCCGGCGAAGTAGAACCTGATTTCCTGCAAAGTACTTTTATTTATGGGTTACCAAAAGGTATTACTGGGTATGTTGGAACTTTACTATCAAAAAATTACCAATCTTATGCGATAGGAATGGGGATTAATTTAGGTAGTTTGGGCGCACTATCGGCCGATGTTACACAAGCAAACAGCCAAAATTTATTAGGGAAAGAAGATACCGACAGTGGGCAGTCATATCGTTTCCAATACTCCAAAAACGTGACCTCGACTGGGACATCTGTAACTTTAGCTAACTATCGTTACTCAACGGAAGGTTTTTATTCATTCAGTGAAGCTAACAGTAATCAACCTAAAATATATCGCGATAATAAAAAAAACCGCTTTCAAGTCTCACTAAATCAGTCACTAAATAAATTTGGTAATATTTATTTTTCTAGTTATCAGCAAGATTATTGGAACCGTTCGGGTAAAGAACGCTCATTAAATGCGGGTTATAACAAAAGCTTTGATGGGATCACTTATAACTTTAATTACAGTTATTCTGATAGTGCTTATCAGCGTAAAGCTGATAATTATTTCTCTTTCTCAGTTTCTATTCCACTTAATAATACATCCGGTAATTACACATCGATAAATAGTAGTATTACAGCGGATAACAGCGGCAATGCAGACGCAATGATGGGAGTAAGTGGTACTCTTGGCGAAAAAAATAATATTAATTACGCTGTTCAGCAATCATATGGAAATAAAGAAACTCGTGGTAGTGGAAATGCTTCGGCATCTTATAGAGGAAGTTATGGTGTCGCTAATGCGGCCTATGGCTATGATAGATATTCACAGCGAGCAAATTACGGTTTAACAGGAGCGATTGTTGCTCACCCATATGGCATCACTTTAGCTCAGCCTATCTATGATTCTTTCGCGATTATTCGAGCCCCGGGCGCAGAAAATGTGCAAGTTTTAAATCGATCAAATATTTCAACCGATTCTCGAGGTTACGCAATTGTGCCTTATCTCAACCCTTATACTAAAAATGAAATATCCCTCAACATTGACTCTTTACCTGAAAATGTTGAATTAAAAACCAATACAGTTAATGCGGTACCAACAAAAGGCGCCGCAATTTTGGCAAACTACCAAACTCATGTCGGTTACCGATTATTATTTAATGTTATTCATAATGGAAAACCAGTGCCTTTTGGTGCAATGGCCCAATTCGCTCAAAATGATGACCAAAATATGAGCTCAGGTATTGTCGGTGATAATGGTGATGTCTATCTCAGTGGGATGCCAGAGCAAGGGCGACTACAAATTAAATGGGGTAAAAACCAAGAAGATCAGTGTGTTGCCGAATATAAATTAACCGCTGAACAATTGAAGCATCATTTACCCATATTGCCCGTCAACTGCCAATAAAATAGGTTTTGAATATGAATATAAAACAAATTATTGCTTTGGTTGGTATTACCTTATTTTCATTTAACGCGCTCAGTATCGGGCAGTTTCGCATCAATTTAGGGGATTTAGAAATTGATGCGGCAGCTCATAAACTTCCCCGTGAAGCGATATTGGGTAATGGTTGGAAGCAATTTGAGTCTACAGGGAATCAGGAATTATGTGTTGCTGAAGGGCCGGGAAACTTTAATTTTATTCCACAAGTAAATAGCCAACCCGTAGGAACGGTAATTAATGATAGTTCAGGGAGCTACCCCGTTTTTAGCACAGGTATTAATGGCGTGGGTTATGTCATGGCATTAAGGCAAAAAGGAACGAGCCAATGGTATCCGTTAACAGGAAATAATAGCGAAATTAGTGCCATTGATGGCTCATCATCGCTACAACTTGAAACACGAATGATGTATGTCAAAACCGTTCAAGGAGATATTGAAGGAACGGATAAAGCTGTTACACATTTTAATCCAGTCAAAGTGCAATGCAGTGGTGATATGAATTGGATCTCATCAGTAGGAGAAATATTACCTGCATCAACATTGATTTCATGGGCACAACGCACTTGTGCAGTTTCATCGGTTCGACAATCGGTCGACCTCGGCGTCCATGACATCGCTAAAGTTCGCGCGTTAAATATAGGAGATACCTTTGGCCATGCTCAACAGTCTATTACGATTAACTGCCCTGCCATCATGTCTGTAGCCTACACCATAGCGGATAACTTACACCCAAGTAATATAAATACAGATATTATTTATTTAGAAAATGAAAGCGAAAGCCCTGGATTTGCAGTGCGAGTATACGAAGCAGGTCAATCTTCCCCATTGAAATTAGGAGGAGACCGTACCTTATCCAACAATTATGTCTATTCCTTGCTGGATAAAGCAAGTCTGAACCCTATTGTCACAAAAACATTTGAATTCAGATATGTCAAAACATCGAATGAAGTGAAGGCAACTCATGGTAATGCACAGGTTACGGTTACCCTTGTGTATAAATGATCAAGGGTCATTATTTATGAAACATAATTTAAACATATTTGTACTGTTCTTTATATTTCTAATGCCAATGAATGCGATAGCTGTGGATGCCAAAATCAAGGTGAATTTTACAGGTTCGATTAAAGGTGCAACGTGTAGCATATCTTCTGATGCGCAAGGCGTTGATTTAGGAATGTGGTTTTTAGAAGGGGGTGGAAGTAACTTCCCTCGTAACTCAGTGACAGATTGGGTGGAATTTGATTTGATTTTTAATTGTTCAACAGCAAATCGACAAGTGAGTGGCGCTTTAGAAGGAACTCCTGCAGCACTAGATAGAAAGCTATTTGAGTTGGATCAGAGCGAAGGTTCAGCGAGCGGAATGGCTATTCAAATTGAAGCTTATTCGCCTGAGCGCAAACGTTGGGAAGCAAAAAATGCAAATGAAGTCAGTACCTTAATTAGTGCGGCAGGGACAACTTCAGGAACTAATACAGTTCAATTGCGTGCGCGCTATAAACAATTAGCAAATAGCGCAACACCAGGTACGGCAAATGCCTCTATTACATTCGTTGTACGAAATAATTAAGGGAAAACAATGAATAAAAAAATTCAATATGCAATTCATTGCCTTGTAACAACGATATTACTTTTCCCTGTTAAATCATTTAGTTACGATGCCATTTTTAATGTTACAGGACGAGTGTCTTCTAATACTTGCTCTATCCAATCATCAAGAATACAAAATATTCATCTTGGTGATTATACTATTAGTCAATCCGGCTTTGGCTTGGGTAGTGGCGTCAACTCGCAAAGTAAAGATGTGAGATGGCAGATTGATTTTGATTGCGATAAAGGCACTAAAATTAATATTGCTCTTCAAGGACGTCAATATCCGGGCGCTAACACAGTTCTAGATATAGATAACTCTACTGATAAAGCCAGAGGTATTGGTATCAGAGTCGAATACAGTAATGACCGAACGTCGTGGTATAGGATGATAATAGGTGGCCGTGATACTTTGGCTTCCCCGTCATATGTTGACGGAAAACTATCGATATACTTTAACTCTTACTATATACAAATGGAAAAAACGATTACTCCAGGTAAAGCCAATGCGACTATGGACATCGAAGTGACTTACGGATAATAAATTACAAGGTAAGAAAAGCGCCCCACAGTATACTGCCTAGCGACAATAAGAAGAGCCGCCTAAGCACGACTCTTCTTTATCGGGTTACCGAATATTAATCTTCAAGTAACGTTACATGCCCAATATAAGGCAGATGACGATATTGCTGAGCGTAGTCAATACCGTAACCCACCACAAATTTGTCTTCAATCGAATAACCAATCCATTCAACAGGAACCTGTACTTCTCGGCGTGAAGGTTTATCCAATAATGTACAAATCGCAACAGATTTAGGGCCGCGTAATTCGAAAATTTCACGAACTTTATTTAAGGTATTACCAGAGTCGATAATATCTTCAACGATTAATACGTGTTTATCACGGATATCTTCGTCCAAGTCTTTGACAATTTTAACATCACGACTTGATGTCATCGCATTGCCGTAACTTGAAACGGTCATAAAATCGACTTCATGAGGAACATCAATCTTACGACATAAATCAGCCATAAAAATAAATGAACCTTTCAGTAAACCAACAAGGACTAATTCACCATCAAGTTTTTGATAATGAGCGCTAATTTTATCGGCTAATTCACTGATTCGTTGAGCAATCTCTTCTTCAGAGATCATTACTTCAAGGGTATGTTTCATCTTCTATTACGCATCTATGGGAATGGAAAGCACGTAATTTTAACATAGGCAGCACGCATATACTAATAAAGGAAAATGCAGTGCTAAAATTTCACACTGCATTTTATCTGAAAATAAATGTGGCTGTTAACTTACCGTGAAGCCCAACATCATTCCGGTATCTTCATGCTCTAAAAGATGGCAGTGAGCCATATAAGGATGTTGTTGAGTTGCAGGGTGTTTAAATTCGACTAAAATTTCACTCACCTGCCCTTCCACTTTAACAATATCTTTCCAACCTTGGCGATGAGGCTCTACGGCTTGGCCATTTTCTTTTAGGATACGAAAACGTGTTCCATGAACGTGGAATGGGTGCAACATCATATCGCCACGCCCAGAAACGACCCATATTTCTTGTTGATTCATAGGGGCATTGAATGCAGGATGAGTCATTGAAAAAACCTGTCCATTAATGGTATTCGCGTTATGAATATCTAAACCATCAGAACCTGAACCACAATGGCCACCACTTCCCATTTTGCCATTCATATTTCCATGATTCATATTTCCATGGCTCATATTACCCATCATTGCACCATGACCGCCCATATTACCCATGGCCTGGTCGCCATATTTTTCGCGTAACATCATCATACCTTGCATGTCTAAACGCATATCCATCATTAAATGGAAACGGCGGCGATTTAATCCAGCAAGAGAAGGGATCGCAGATATTGCTGCAAGCGTTGATGGCAGGACTCCGTCTCCCTTAGTCAAAGTTGTTTCAATACGCAGTACTGGCAAAGGCTGGTCAAATGGTGCGATTGTCATACCCATTTGCCCGACAGGTAGCGTAACCAAATCGAATGCGCGACCATCGGAGGCGTCAATTAATACTTCAAAACGCTCTCCCATCAAGATAGGCAATTCTGTGACTGCAATCGGTTCAGCCAACAAACCACCATCACTTGCAATGACATACATTTTACGTCCATCACTAGTGGAAATGTTTAAACTTCTCGCATTGCAGCCATTTAATAACCTTAAGCGTAGCCAACCTTTTGGGGCAACATGTTTAGGGTAAACAGCTCCGTTCGTCAACATGATGTCTCCGAACCACCCCACTGCAGCGCTCATTACATCAAGCTGGTAATCAATTTGCCCATCATCTTTTAAGCGTTTGTCTTGCAAAATGACAGGAACATCATTGACCCCCCAATCACTTGGTAAGCCGTGTTTTGTGCTGTCATCATCTTTAATTAATACAAGACCAGCTAACCCCATCGCCACTTGGTATCCGGTTTTTCCATGAGTATGTGGATGAAACCAACATGTCGCTTCACTTTGGTTTACCGTAAAATTCACTTTACGGCTTGCTCCCGGCTGAATTATCGCTTGAGGCCCACCATCTTGTTCACCTGAAATCTCTAAGCCATGCCAGTGAACGGTTGTATCCTCAGCCAATTGATTCACAATATTGATATTAACGCTTTGCCCATTTCTTAAGCTAATCGCGGGGCCCAATAAATTACCGTTATAGCCCCATGTTGTGGTTTTCTTTCCCGGAACAAATTGCGAAACACCTTGTTGGATAGCTAACTGAATGTTGCCTTGTGCATCTGGTTCAACTAGCGGGGGGATCGCTAATTCAGGGTAGTTTCCCGCTGCGACCGCGATGCGGCTCCAAATAGGCAGCGCACTTGCAGCATATGTGATAGCACTTAATTTCAAAAAATCGCGACGTAGCATTGATAACCTTCCTTTTATTTATCAAATCAATAATCATCAGTGGTGTAATTTATGGCAAATTACACTTTCGAAGCAAAACATGGTTTAATGAAGGGATGATAAAGCCTCCCCTTACAGGAAGGTCAATAAAACCACTCTTTAAATGTGGTTTTATTACATGGATTTAAGAAAAATATAGTTGACTAACAATTCTATTCTTATGCTAACGTAACTTGACATAGAAAACAGATAGAATATCGAATGCGCAAATTTATATTGATGTCATGCTTAATGACTCTGTTAGGGATAACCAATTCTGCCAGAGCTCTTTCTCCCAATGAAGCTGAAGATCTTGCTGATCTTACGGCTATTTTTATTTATCTAAAATATGATTGTGGGTATTCACAAATCCCTGATAGGGAAATTGAACGTGCTATCGTTTACTTTGCTAAAAGTAATAAATGGGATCTTAGTAACTATAATGCGGAAAAAATGACCGCTCTTAACAAAGAAAGTTATAGTGACCTAAAAGGAATACCACTCACCGCTGAGTTTAAATGTCAGTCCCTTGCTCGCGATTCGCTAGGCCTTTTTGCTTACGTTAAATAGGCAGATGAGAAAGCCCATCAAGAAAACATGCCTAAACATAGTCTGCATGTTTTCTTTCTTTACTCTAAATTATTATTCCTTTTTTGCCTTCGTTCTTGCCAAAAAAGCACTAGCGATGGAATACTTTGAATAATTACCATTCTGATAATATGGTTTGACATCACAAAGCCGGCATCTAAATTCATCGTAATTGCTGCGAATGTCATTGCTTCCATACTTCCCGGCGCCCAAGCTAACAATAATACGGAAATGTCATAGCCGGTGATCCAAGATGCAAATACCGTGATAAGAAAAGTCAGCACGATATTTACCACCACCACTTGGGCTGAAGAGTATATATTTTTAATCAACGATGAAAGTGGAAAAACAATGAAATGATTACCAATATTCATCCCAATCAAGACCATACTGAGTTCAGTCAGCATCAGTGGGAAATTCAACGGGATATCAACCCAACTTTGAATGAGTGTTGCCGCCGCTAATGACGTTAACATAAAAGGCGCAGGGACTCTTAAACGCTGTAAAATTATCCCTGAAATAACACCGACAGCAACAATCAACAGTAACCACCCCGTTGAAACTAATGTGAGTTCAGGAAATTCGATTATTGGTTGCGGATCACCATCACTACCAACAACAATACCGGCTAATAAAATAAGAATAATTAAGCGAATAGTATGGGAAATAACAATTTTTTGAGGTGGTGTATGGGTATGGTCAGTTAATGCGAGAATTGCAGCCATCGCACCGGGGACAGAGCCAAGCATCGCCTCTTGTTTTGTCCAACCGACTTTTCGGTAAAACCAAAAAAAACTGAACGAAAATTGCACTGCCAAACAGACAACTAGCATCAATAATAAAAGAAATAAATTGTCTGCTTCGTTAAGAGATACTTGATTAAACATCAAGCCGACAGAGGTTCCCAGTGTGACTTGAACAAAGGTAATGGTATGTTTAGGAATAGCGAACGAGATACCAAAACGATGAAAAATGATAATCGCAATGATCGGGCCAAACATCAATGCAAGGGGAATTCCAAGATAGGTAAGCCCACCACCGATTAAAGCACAGATGGAAATCCCGCCTATCATTTTTAGTAATTTCATCATATGGTATTAACCATTACGTCTTTTATCACCCTAATTTATATCACATTATTTAAGCCATATGGCTTTAGTTTTTAATTATTTATCCCCTTAGTGATATCTATCAGTATTTATCCATTTATTAGGTTTTGATCTAGTTATTTTAACTTAGTGTCTAAAAAAAACGCTCTAACATAAATTAACATGGCGTAGTAACAAAACTATTTTTATTTTCATCATTTTATATTATCAGCACGAGCTTGATTCATAATCGCTTTGGACATCCATTGGGCTAATTCTGTTACTTGAGCGTCATCCATTTTCCAAATATCTTTTAAGACTAAAAATATTTCAGAACCATAAATAACAGAAAAGGCTCGAATCACTCTATCGATAATTTCTTGCGGATAGTCTGATTTCATTGGCGATGTCACCATCGCAAGGATTTCTTTACGATTACCACGTTCTAGGCGCTTATCTTGAAGACTTTGCGGCGTAGCTCTACCCTGCGCCCACTGCTGTAATGATGCTTGCAACGCAGCCCGTAAAACCCCTTCATGTTCAAACATACGAGGAAAAGCATAGGTCAATAACTCATCAATACGCTCTTCAGTTTGCTCACTTTGCGGACGCCAAGTTAAAATTGGACCTAAACTTTCATTAACCGTTGCGGTAATTAAATCGGTTTGTGTCGGAAAATAACGATAAGCTGTCGCACGAGACACTCCCGCCTCAAGCGCTAATTCCGAGACAGAAGGCATCGCCCCTTTTTCAAATAGGTCTAAAGCTGTCGTAACCAATAATACATAGGTCCGTTTTCGTGTTCCTTTGTACTCTGTGAGTGTGTGAATTTTAGACATTAATTTATCCTTAAAATACTGCCAATTACTATAAATTCAGTTAGCATTAATGAAAACATATAAGTGTGAATAGGTAAATGTACTTGATTGATAATTTGATAAGACTTATCTCAGGAGATGATTTTAAAGATAATAGCAAAAATCATAATAATCACATTTAAATCTTTTAATTTTCCACACATTTTCAAAACACTCAAAACCACAAATAAAAAAATCATAATTTTCAATCAGATAAAAAACAAAACCCAATATCTCTTACAATAAAACAAAAAATGAGACTGCAGTCTCATTTTACAATTAAATCAAATGGTACTATAGTCTCATTATGATGAAAAATTCAACGCTCGTTTTACTCTGAAAGGGTTGTTCTATGAAAAAACATCCGGGTTTTATTTATGTTGTAACGACGCTTGACACAAAAAGTGCTGAACTATTTTATGTCAGTGAATTAATTAAAAAAGCCGGATTAGCGGTACGCACCGTTGACCTGACAACACAACTCACGCAATTAGAAAAAAACGCAGATATCAGCGCACACACCGTTGCAAGTTTTCATCCGCTAGGTGCTGAAGCCGTTTTCTGTGGTGATCGTGGTAAAGCCATTGAAGCCATGGCACACGCTTTCAGCCTTTATCTTGCGGCACAAACCGATGTCGCTGCTATCCTTGGTTTAGGGGGGTCAGGTGGAACCGCTCTCATAACACCCGCCATGCAAGTATTGCCTGTAGGTATTCCAAAGTTAATGGTTTCCACGATGGCATCAGGGGATATTTCTGGTTATATCGGTGCGAGTGATATTTCTATGATGTACTCCGTTACTGATGTATCAGGTTTGAATATCATTTCCCGCAAAGTATTAAAAAATGCGGCCAATCAAATCGCAGGAGCCGTTTGGTTTGATAGCGAAGAACAACCTCACGACTTAAAACCTGCCATTGCCCTAACCATGTTCGGAGTAACGACCCCGTGCGTACAGACACTTACAACACAGTTAGAAGCGCAATATGACTGTCTAGTTTTCCATGCAACAGGTAGCGGTGGTAAAGCCATGGAAAAACTGATTGATAGCCAGTTACTGCATTCAGTTTTAGACATTACAACCACCGAAGTGTGTGATTATTTATTTGGTGGCGTATTAGCGTGTGATGAAGACCGTTTTGGAGCCATTGAGCGTACTCAGACTCCGTGTGTGATGTCTTGTGGAGCCTTGGATATGGTGAATTTTGGCCGTCCTTCCAGCGTGCCAGAACACTACCAAAATCGCTTATTTTATCATCACAACGCTCAAGTCACTTTAATGAGAACGACCAAAGAAGAAAATCAGCAAATGGGTCGTTGGATTGCAGAAAAATTAAATCGTTGTCACGGTGAAGTGCGCTTTATCATCCCAACAGCAGGATTTTCAGCATTAGATGTTGATGGTGCTCCGTTTTGGGATCCTATCGCAGACCAAGCCTTCATTGATGCTTTAACCGAAAATCTAATCATAACAGAGAAAAGACAGCTTATTTTGAGTCCTTATCATATTAACTCCTCCGAGTTTTGTGACCAGGTTATTCAGCTACACCAGGAAATTTCGAACAAATAATAGAGGTTAATTATGAAACATAACCGCGCAGATTTATTAAAAAAATTTAGAGACATGATTGCTCGGGGAGAACCAATCATCGGCGGTGGTGCGGGCACTGGGCTATCCGCGAAATGTGAAGAAGCGGGCGGTATTGATTTAATCGTTATCTATAACTCTGGTCGTTACCGTATGGCAGGTAGAGGTTCACTTGCCGGCTTATTAGCCTATGGCAATGCGAATGAAATCGTTATGGATATGGCAAAAGAAGTTTTGCCCGTCGTAAAACAGACTCCTGTCCTTGCAGGTGTAAATGGAACAGACCCATTCTGCCAATTTGATAAATTCCTTGATGATATCAAAGCGACAGGCTTTGCAGGGGTGCAAAACTTCCCTACCGTCGGGCTAATTGATGGTAATTTTCGTGCCAATTTAGAAGAAACAGGAATGGGTTATGGGTTGGAAGTTGAAATGATCCGTCTAGCCCATGATAAAGATTTACTTACCACGCCTTACGTTTTTAGTGCTGAAGATGCCATTGCGATGACTAAAGCCGGCGCTGACATTATTGTGCCACACATGGGGCTAACGACTGGCGGGAATATTGGCGCAGAAACGGCATTGACGCTCAAAGATTGTGTGCCATTAATCAATGAATGGGCAAAAGCGGCAAAAGCAGTACGCGAAGATGTGATTGTTCTGTGTCACGGTGGCCCAATTGCGACACCAGAAGACGCTGAATATATTTTAGCTAACTGCCCTGATTGCCATGGTTTTTATGGTGCCAGCTCAATGGAACGTTTACCAACAGAAGTCGCACTAACCGCAACAACACAAAAATTTAAATCAATAACTCGCTAGGCCTTTTTATTTTTACTTTTTGTATTGCCAACACCAGGCGCCTACTTCGGTAGGCGTTTTTTATTTTTTCGCCCCTGTCATCTTGAGCGTGACATAATAGTTATTTCCCTTTTTCCTGGTAAATAGAACGTCCTTTGCATAAAAAATGCATTAAACAAGCCATAAATATAGGCATACCAAAGTAGAGCACACCAAAGGCAAAAGCTACATGGGGTTTATCCGGGAATTCACCACCACTAGAAATACTCGAATAATAGCCAATCGACCTTAAATATTCAGGCGTTAACCCACCATAAGGCACGAGGAAAGATAAAATTAATACCAAGAAAATACAGAACATAAAATTGAGTGCCATTAATGCTGAATAGCCCATATTTTCTGAACGTTCTTGCTCTGTTCGGCTGGTTAAACCAAAAAGCATTCGATTGGCAACAGTGGCACTGTATAAATATAAAATTAATGGGGAATCACCTAATACTGACATATTTATGGCCAGCGCAAAAAGACCATAAAAAAGAGCAAATAGCGTTAATACTCGCCAATCACGAAATACCGCCATAAAGACGCCTGAGTGAACTAAAATAAATTCAAAAATCAGGATCAATGTCAGGTTATAAATAATTTCTACCGTATAGTATTCAGGGAAAAACCATACCGATAAAATAAAGCCGACATAAAATAATGAAAAGCCGTAATTTATTATTTTAGAAAAAACACGAATAATGCTGAAAGAATACGAATTTTCCTTCACACTTTTTACTGATGATTGTTTTGGGAAAAAACCTTGGTGCTTATCTTTCTCGTTCCTTGGCGGTTTTACCATTACCTCACTCCATGCCATCAATATCACTTTATTAATAAGCTACTTGATAATATAAAAAATAAACAGTGGCTAAAATCTGAATGACAAATTAAAGAGAGGATAAAGTGTAATAAATATCGACAAGATGGCATGAACGTAAAAACGCCATGCCACAGATAAACTAAATTGAAATTAAACCAGTTTCGCGATCAACGTATCTAAGTCACCCTGTAAGAAATTCACGGGTGGTATTTCAATTACAGTATATGCGCCTGCAGCTTGTTTCATCGTTGCACGTGCAGCAGAAACCATAAATTGAGATGTCAGCGCGGGGTTATTAATACGCATTGAATATTCGAATAATTGATTGTGTGTTGCTCCAGAAACCCCTTTATGGGTCATGTGCACACCGTGTCCAACATCTTTCAATGCATCGATACTATCAACTTGGCGAATATGTGTTTCATCAGAAGAAAAATAGCTATCTGCTTTAATCGCTTGAGCCACTTCATCAAACTTCGCACCAGCGTCTAATTCAATGTACACCATACGACGATGAACCCCAGTTCCTAGTGGAATAGTCACGGACAGCGCATCTTTCACGCCATCAATAGCCTTAGCCGCTACACTATGCCCCATACTCATCCCCGGTCCAAAGTTTGTATAAGTCACACCTTTAGGAGCCATGGCTAACATCAATGTACGCATAATTGAATCCGACCCCGGATCCCATCCCGCAGACACAACTGCCACGCTATTATGCTGCTTCGCGACATCATCTAAGCGATGTTTTAAAGCCACGATATCTGAATGCACGTCAAAGCTATCAACCGTATTGATTCCCAAACTTAAAATTTTTGCGGCTAATGGCCCGATTGCACGCGTAGGTGAACAGAGTAGCGCAACATCAATTTTTCCTAGTTTTTCAATATCATCGACCACTTTGTAGGATGAAAGCTCAGCAGGAATATCTTGTGTATTACGACGAACTATCCCGACTAACTCAAAATCTTCAGCGGCCAGAACAGCTTCTAGTGCATAGCGACCAATATTGCCATAGCCCACTATTGCTGCTTTAATTTTTGTCATTTTTGCTCCTATACAGTTCTGATGTTGCTTATTAAATTATTTATAGCGAAATTGAATTTAACAGAATAATTAAAAGTAAACAAAACATTAGCCTCATTAAATCAGATGCATTTTAACCCTATTTTCATTGTTGAAATCCATGTAGAATTAATCCCCCAGAAAGCTTTCCCTAACATTCATGAATATAAAGGTTCTCAATGCATCAATCCGATGTGACTGAGCGGTCACTCTTTTCGCTCAGCTGGCCAATTTTTATCGATATTTTTCTTCATTTGGCCACATTATTAATTAATACCTATATGGTGAGTCACGTTTCTACCGCCTATCTTGCCGCTATGGGGGTAGGAAACCAAGTATTTGATTTATTTATCACTATTTTTAACTTTATCAGTGTGGGGTGTAGCGTTGTTATTGCCCAGTACCTTGGAGCAGGCCGCCGAGAAAAAGCCAGCCAAGCGATTCATATTTCAATCGCTTTTAACTTTATTCTTGGTTTTTCCAGCGCATTAGTTGCGTTATTTTTTGGCTATAGCATTTTAACTATTATGAATATGCCATCACATTTAATGGCTGATGGTTATACCTATTTACGTATTTTAGGGATTTGTTTAATTCCTGAGGCAATTTCAATTATTTTAGCGGCTTGCTTACGAGTATATGGTAAAGCACAACCCGCAATGTGGGTCACATTAATTGCTAATGTGATTACCGTATTTGGTAACATCATTGTTCTTTATGGGTTCTTCGGCTTACCACAATATGGACTTGAAGGTGTTGCTTGGTCAACTGTTGTTGGGCGTATTGTTGCCGTTATTTTACTCTTCTGCCTACTGTTTTATGGGTTAAGGATCAAATTTGTCCCACTGATGTTAATACACTGGTCACGGAAAATGTTGGGTAAAATTCTACATATTGGATTACCCTCTGCAGGGGAAAACCTCGTATGGATCCTCCATTTTATGACTGCATCTGCGTTTATCGGTCTCATGGGAGAAACATCTCTTGCAGCACAAACACTCTATTTCCAATTGTCATTGTTTATCATGCTGTTTGGGATATCTATCAGTATTGGTAATGAAATTATGGTTGGCCACCTTGTTGGTGCAAAGCGATTTGAAGATGCTTTTAGGCGCGGCGTAAAGAGCCTTAAAATGGGTTTTTACGTAACAATTGGTGTTGTTATCGCCTTTTGGTTATTTCGTGATCCTATCTTAAATAATATTACGGATGACCAAGGTATTATTCAGGTACTGCTGCCATTGTTTTTACTCTCTGTTTTCTTAGAGCCCGGCAGAACAATTAATATCGTGATGGTAAACGCATTACGTGCCTCAGGCGACGCTCGCTTTCCGCTATGTACTGCCATTATTTTTATGTGGGGCGTCGCTATACCGTTAGGCTACTTCTTAGGTATAAAAATGGAGATGGGTCTCTTAGGTATTTGGCTAGGTTTCTTTGCTGATGAATGGCTGCGCGGCTTAACCAATGCATGGCGCTGGCGTTCACGTAAGTGGCAAAGTAAACGCCTTGATTTAGAAAACTAACCTTTTTCACTTATCACTGGGTCCTGCCCAATTTCATAGGCAGGACTTTTGTGACCAAGCTCAACGTTAGAAATATTTCATTTTTATAGCTCAAATGAGAGATAATATTTCTCCCCACTCTCTTTAAATCCCCTAACTTAGTGAAGTTTTTCTCCAGACTGTTGTTTAAAATAATAAAAACGAAAAAGAGTTTATTAAGGGGACTTGCCATGCATGCTCAATCACAACCACTACTTTGGCAATATTTTATCAATGCAGTAAAACAAGAAGTAAAACCTGCCTTAGGTTGTACTGAGCCTATTTCATTGGCATATGCTGCCGCCAAGGCCGCCTCATTACTTGATGGATCTGTGATCCGTGTTTGTGCGTTTGTCTCCCCTAACCTCATGAAAAATGGCATGGGTGTAACAGTACCCGGAACAGGTATGGTTGGTTTACCCATCGCAGCAGCCCTTGGTGCAATTGGGGGAGATGCCGAAGCCGGTTTAGAAGTATTAAAATCTGCCTCTGCGGATGCTATTACCTTAAGTAAAAGCATGTTGGCGCAAGGAGCGATTACCGTTGATATCAAGCACCCTTGTGATGATGTCATATACTCCGAAGCCACGGTATATACACAAACTGGATCCGCAACCGTTATCATTGCAGGCTCTCATACGAATATTGTTAAAATAATTCATAACAATCGCACCATATTTGATGCCACGACAGCTCAACCTCATCATGAGTCCCCCGTTGACTGTGCCGCAGACGTCCCACTGCCGCCAGTCAACGCAAAATCGGTTTATCAATTTGCTACCGAAGCCCCTTTAGATGATATTCGTTTCATTCTTGAGGCGGCCCATTTAAACGAAGCCTTATCTCAAGAGGGCTTACGCAATGTTTATGGCTTACATATTGGCAAAACATTGCAAACTCAGCGGGACCGTGGTCTGCTTTCAAAAGACTTAATGTCTGAAATTATGATCCGCACCTCAGCAGCCTCTGATGCACGAATGGGAGGGGCGGTATTGCCGGCCATGAGTAATTCAGGATCCGGTAATCAAGGTATTGCGGCAACCATGCCGGTGGTTGTCACGGCTGATTATTTGCAATCTTCTGAAGAGCAACTGGCTCGTGCGTTAATGTTGTCACACTTAATGGCTATTTATATTCACAATCAACTTCCTGCATTATCAGCACTTTGCGCAGCTACAACAGCCGCAATGGGTGCCGCCGCAGGGATTGCTTGGTTATTAGAATCTCGCTATGAAGTGGTCGCTATGGCAATTTCTAGCATGATTGGTGATGTTAGCGGCATGATCTGTGATGGCGCATCAAATAGCTGTGCAATGAAGGTTTCCACCAGTGCAAGCGCAGCTTATAAAGCCGTGCTAATGGCATTAGATAATAGCTGTGTTAAAGGGTCGGATGGTATTGTTTCTGATGATGTCGACCAGTCCATTGCCAATTTATGTTCTTTAGCGGCGGGTTCTATGAAATATACTGACGTGCAGATTATTGAAATTATGGCCGCTAAAGCGCGTCCTTAACGCCGTAGCGTTGTTGGCTACATTCGCCAACCCTAGTCACATACTTGTGTATGCCCCTAGGGATTGGCTTTTTTGCCACACGGCACTAAGACTTTGAACTTCTTTTTTGAATTGTTCTACTTTGAATCAACGTCTATTTCACTTCCAGTGCCGCAAATTTCTCACGGATCATCTCTTCGGGTAGGTCTATACCAATAAACACCAAGACGCTGCGGCGTTGTTCATCAACTTCCCAATCCCTATCCCAATCTGCGCTATAAAGACGCTGAACACCTTGGAACAATAGGCGTTTTGGCTCATCGACAATAGAAAGGATGCCCTTATAACGCAGCAAATTATCTGCAAAGCTAAGCAATAGATCTTCCATCACTTGAGAAACGGCCATCAGCTCTACAGGATAATCAAATTCGAGAACAATCGAGCCCACTTCATTTTGCTGCTTAGGAGCAAAACGGAATGTCGGTTGTTTGACATTCAGTTGCGAATCCAATAAAAAGCCTTCGATGTCCAATAATAAATTCAGGTCGATATCACCGTGAATAACGGGGTAAATCGGTGCTCTTGCATTAATTCGTTGTAAACGTTCAATTAAAGCTTCGTTATTTGGCTCAATATCCGTTTTAGTCAATAAAATGCGGTCTGCATAGCCAATTTGCGCTTGAGCAATGGCGAAATCATTCAGTTGTTTATCCGCATGAACAGCATCCACTAGTGTAATAATACCGTCTAATACATAACGTTCACATAAGACTTCATGGGAAAAAAAGGTTTGCGTGATGGGGCCGGGATCTGCCATACCCGTGCATTCAATGACAAGACGGTCAAAATCTAATTTTCCATTATCAAGGCCATCTAATAGGTCTAATAAGGCATTTTCTAATTCATTCGAACGACTACAACAAATACAGCCATTACTTAATGTGGTAATTTGTGTCGCACGATCACCAATTATTGCGTTATCAATGGGGACTTCACCGAACTCATTTTCAATTACTGCGATTTTATGGCCATGCTCAGCATGAAGAATATGGCTAAGGAGAGTTGTCTTACCAGCACCGAGAAAACCGGTTAAAATTGTTACGCTAATAGGTTTCATTATTTCCCTCACACTTCATTGATTAACAGCAGCGAAATCCGCCTTTACCACTACCACCATAACGTGCATCTTGCCTTTCGCGAAAAAACTCTTTGTATGTCATCAAAGGTTTATCTGGGTGATTATCACTCATATGCTGTACATAGGTATCATAATCAGGAATACCAATTAACATTCGTGCTGCTTGTCCAAGGTATTTTCCTGTTTTGCCGAGATTTCCAAACATCAGGCTCTCCAATACAAATGCCCTACATCATGATGTACACAATGTAGGGCGACCTTTCATTTACTGAACACCTTTAGATGTTCAAATTCGTTGAAGGGTGACTTAATGTGAAGATGAAACTTTCACGCCCTCTTTAGGTACAGGAACATAAGGTGTTTCTTTGTCTGTACGCTCTGGGTTTTTGTGTGCTTTCATCCCAACACGGATACCGTAGAAAATGATACCGTAGACAACCACTAAGAATAGAATACTCAGGCCTGCGTTGGTGTAGTTATTAATAATAATGTGATTCATATTAGTAATTTCTTGTGCAGTTAATTCTGCACCACCTGCCGCAATCTTATCTTTATAAGATTTCGCTAAGTATAAGAACCCTTCCAGTTGTGGGTTATCACTGAATAATTTCAGTCCCAATGCCCATGTTGTACAGATTAATAGCCAGACCGCAGGTAAGACAGTCACCATAATGTATTTACTGCGTTTCATCTTAATCAATACAACTGTACTTAAGACTAAAGCAACCGCGGCTAACATTTGGTTCGAGATCCCGAACAGAGGCCATAGGCTCTTAACACCGCCCAGTGGGTCAACAACGCCTTGATACAATAAGTAACCCCATAACCCAACACAGCCTGCTGTACCGATGATACCTGCAACCAGTGAATCGGTTTTCTTCAAGAACGGAACAAAGTTACCTAATAAATCTTGCAGCATAAAGCGGCCAGAACGGGTTCCTGCATCCAATGCGGTTAAGATAAATAGAGCTTCAAACAGAATACCAAAGTGATACCAGAAGCCCATATTTGCCGCAGGCATGATTTCATGGAAAACATACGCAATACCTACTGCTAATGTCGGCGCACCACCTGCACGGTTTAACACCGACGGCTCACCAATATCTTTAGCTGTTTGCATGATTTGTTCAGGTGAAATCACAAAGCCCCATGAACTCACTGTAGCAGCTGCATGAACAGATACATCTTTGAGCTGAGCCATGATAGCTGCGCCATCTGGGCCACCCAACTCATGCAAGTTAGGCATTGTAATACCCAACGCTGCCGGTGGTGTATTCATTGCAAAATACAGACCTGGTTCGATAATAGAAGCCGCTACCAGTGCCATAATCGCAACAAATGACTCCATTAACATTGCGCCATAACCGATGTAACGCGCATCTTTTTCGTTTGCTAATAACTTAGGTGTGGTACCTGAAGAGATTAACGCATGGAAACCGGATACCGCACCACAAGCGATGGTAATAAATAAGAATGGGAATAGAGTACCTTTCCAAACAGGGCCGGAGCCATCAACAAATTGCGTGACTGCTGGCATTTTTAATTCAGGGTTTAGAATAACGATACCAATCGCTAAACCAACGATAACCCCAATTTTCAGGAAGGTCGCTAAGTAGTCACGAGGCGCTAAAATCAACCATACAGGTAATAATGCTGAAATAAACGCATAACCCACTAACGCATAAGTGATCGTCGTGTCTTTGAATGTCAGTGCTGGGCCCCAGTATGGGTCGTGAGCAATCACGCCACCAAACCAAATGGAAGCCACTAAGAGAACAATACCGATAACAGAAACTTCACCTACGCGTCCCGGCCGGATATATCGCATATATATCCCCATAAACAATGCGATAGGCACCGTTGACACAACGGTAAAGACACCCCATGGGCTTTCTGCCAAGGCTTTCACCACAATCAATGCTAATACAGCAAGGATAATGATCATGATTAGGAAGCACCCAAAGAGCGCCAGCGTTCCCGGAATCGGGCCAAGCTCCTCTTTAACAATTTCCCCTAATGATGCACCATTACGGCGTGATGAAATAAATAACACCATGAAATCTTGCACCGCACCGGCTAACACAACCCCAGCTAGTAACCATAAGGTACCGGGTAAATAGCCGACTTGAGCTGCTAAAACGGGCCCGACTAATGGCCCAGCCCCTGCAATCGCGGCAAAGTGGTGACCAAATAGAACGTTTTTATTTGTCGGAACATAGTTTAGCCCATCATTGTTAATGACGGCAGGGGTCGCACGTGTTTCGTCCAGCTTCATTACTTTCTTAGCAATATATAAGCTGTAATAACGATATGCGATGAGATACACCGCCACAGAAGCGACAACAATCCACAGCGCACTAATGTGCTCACCGCGTCTGAGTGCAACAACCCCTAAACAGACTGCACCGATTATCCCGAGGATCATCCACGGAATGTGCTTTAAAATACCATTTTTGTTCATAGAACACCCTTCTGAGGTAAAACGAACATGCCATTGATTTTGTATTAACCACCTTAAAAAATGATATCGCTGTGTTTTCGTTGCTTATCATTTATCGTGATGGCTTTTTAATTGGCAGTGGTTGAACTGTATTAAATCTAAAAATTGAGCTCTGCCATGGTCTATATGGTATGAAATTACACACCGCAAATGATTAAAGTTAGGCTAAGTGGTGACATAGGGAATTAAGCGGTTTGTTTTTTACTTTGAATGGTTTTCAGGGGGAATAAATGGAGCTAAAAATGTGATCTATATAACTATTTCAATTTGTTTTCAATAAGTTAAAAATTTAGGCTAATATAGTCAAAATGAGTATTATTGTGAATAAACCTAACTAATATCGTAAAAGCCTAAAATTAATTCAGCTAAAACTATATAATATCGATGTACTATATTAGCGTGTAATTGTTGTCCAGTTACCACCAACCCACCAACTGTGTTCACCGTCTGTTTGTATTTCACATCCGATACCCACTTTCGCTTTTCCTGTTTCAAAGGGATACGCGCAATCATAAATTGCATCAATCACTATTTCTCCTGTTATTGCGTCTGCAAAACCGATTTTATCTTCTTTACGTATTCGATATACCCCATCTTGCGCTTCATCAGGCCAATTATCAAAATAATAAAGTTGATAAATTTCTTCTCCTTTCAGGTTAAAAACTGCCGAACCTCCATTAAGTGATTCGCCTAAGCAATATTTGAATGAAGCTTCCGGCGAAAAACATTCAATTTTATCTTTTTCATTCGATAACCATAAGCTAAATTGTTGCTCCAGATTTTGCGCTGTTGATAAAACAGATATGAATCCTAGTGACATTAAACCCACTACATAATAAATCCTCATAACTCTCCTTACTCTACTTTACGCCTAATAGGTGATAAGAAGCTAGGCCTATCTACTTTGCTTCTATTGAATACTTGCTTAATAAAGATAGCGGATATCCTTTTCAGTGAAACTAGGAATAACGGTAAATAACGTTCTATATAAGAATAATCTCAAGACTAAATTTGAGTCGGTAACTAAAAAAATGACGAAGTAACATGCCATAGCAATTTATCAAACCAATTTATCCACATAGAAAACATGATCAAGATTAATTTAAGTGTTAATGATTTCTAATTAATTGGCGTTTTTATCACACACCGTAGTTATTCGTAACACTTTCCCCCCTCGCACCAGGATAGTGTGATATTTAGCTACAAGTTATGTATAAATATTAATTTCAGAATATTAAACTTTTTAAACGCAAAGATAACACGAATCTAAGCATATAAAACCAAAAACCAATCAATGATATCACTTAAGCCAATAAAAAAACACATAACCCATTGAAATAAATATCAATTAACAATTAGAAATCAATTAAAAAAACAGAAATTTGCATTTTCCACCTGTTTGACAACTTATATGAGTATTATTAATATTATCCACGTTCTCTGGTGAGTCAGTATTCACCAAATAAACATGACTACATTTTAAAATTAAGTTTTTTGTGACGAAGTTTATTATTTATCAAATAGCCAATATTAATAATATTATTTATTAATAGGGTTATTTAAATAATAAATCCGACTTTCAAATATTAATTTAAAAACTAAAAGTCAATCTTAAATATAAAATTTTAAACATCTATTAATTTAAAAACTACATTCAGTTTTATCACATACTTAGGAATAATGATTATGAAATTTAATAAACTTGCTTTAATTGGTGCATTAACTGTTGCGACTCTTTCTTCTCAAGCTTTTGCAGCACAAGATGCAACTGTTAACTTTAATGCCCGTTTAGTTGCTGCAACTTGTGACATTAGTGCGTCTAAAAGTTTAATTAGTTTAGGAACACACTCAAACAGCAATCTTGATACTACCAAAGCATTATCTGAATCGAATTTTAACTTAGTTTTAAATAACTGCACTAAAGTATATGACGCTGATAACGGTGACAATGCAACTACAAATGCAACAAGCGTATCTATCTTAGCGACTGGTGAAACATTAACAGGCCATTCAGACATGTTTGCTGATGCTCAAGCATCACAAATCGGTGTTAAACTAGCAGCTGGTAAAGCGAAAACAGCAATGACGCCTAATGCAGCAACTGAAATTACAGATATAAAAATCACAGGTACAAATGATTATATCGTACCAATCGTTGCAAGTCTTCATGCTACTGCTGCTGATGCAGTCGCTCAAAACTTAAACGTACCTGTTACTTTTAGCGTAGCTTACGACTAATAAATTAGTTAATTATAGTCTACAATAAGTTTAGAGGATAAATCGGGTAGTACTAGTTTGCTACCCGCAATTTAAATTTAAATATAAGAGAAAAAAAATGAAAAAATTAAAATCTCTACTTTTTATCTTATTAACATTTTCATTTTTTGCTCAAGCGGGTGTCGGTTTAAGTCAAACCCGTATTGTAATTGAAGAAGCAACTAATTCCGCCTCTATTACTGCTCGCAATGAAGATAATAAAGCGTATTTAGTGGCCAGTTTTATTACACAACAGTTAGATAGCAAAACACCATCCGAAGGTTTTTTTGTTATTACCCCTTCTATTTTTAAATTAGAACCTAAACAACGCAATGTCATTAAAATAAAAGCAATTTCGCAAAAATTCCCAAAAGACCGAGAAAGTATGTATTACTTTCACTCTAGAAATGTTCCTGAATCCAGTAAAGCTGATGGTGTAAAGGTGGGATTAGAAAGTGTGATTAAAATTTTTTATCGTCCTGCTAATTTGTCTATGCCCCAAGAAGATGCATTTAAAAATATAAAAGTAACCCAAGCCGCTAATGGAGTTAAGTTAATCAATAACTCACCTTACTATGTTAACCTGGCAGGGCTAACCGTTAATAAAAAGTCAATCAAACTGAATAAACAAAATAATGTCATTTCCCCTTTCTCTGAAATGACCATCACAAGCCAGAGCAAAACCGGGTCAGTAAAGTGGGCCGTCATCAACGACTTGGGTGGATATAATGAGTATCATGGGATCGTAGAGTAAAAGTATATTTGTGCTGGTCAAGCGATATTGTTCAACTTAGTGATGACACTCAGCAGATACATATTATTCAAAATCAAGTTAAAATCAGTGGTATCTATACAATTTAATTGTGATATTTTTTCGAAACAGAAGATACAACTAAAACGGGTTTTTCACTTGAATCCTGAGATAAAAACAACCAAAATTAACAGATAGTGAGTAATTAAGGAAACTTCTACCTTTCCTTCAATAAGCAAAATATTAGTTATAGAGTTAGTCTAGTGAAACGTAACAATAATGTTAAACCAGACATTTGGGATATTATCAGGATTGATAGACATGAAAAAAATAAAACAGTTATTACTGACTACTCTGATGGTGTTCATGTATTACCCTGCAATGGCGTCAGATGACTATAGCGTACACTACGAATTTTCTGTTTTATTTTTAGCTAAAACTTGTGAAATTGACGTTCCTAATGAAATTATATTGGGTAATTCATCAGGAGTGACGACAGTCAATGAAATTAAAAATGATACAGTTTCAAAAAACTTTCCTATTGGCTTAAGAAACTGTACCAGCACGGATCAAACAACAGCCGTCGTGTATTTAGCATCTGGAAATACCTTAACAGGCAGTAATAATTTCTTTAATGATGACCCTAATGGGGTGATTGGCGTACAATTATTAGATGGAACTCGTGTTATTAGTGTTAATCAAACGCCATTAGCCAAGCCAGATGCATCATCAATTATTTGGGATAACATAAAAACCAGTAGTGAAACAAAAGTGGTCAATGCTAAATTGCGTTGTGCCAAAACAGATTGTGAGCCAGATGAAGGTGATTTTTCTGCAACCTTAACTATTGGTTATTACGCCGATTAATAATTTATGCGGACATGACATGAAAAAAATAATTCAAGCCATTTTAGCGACATTTTTTGTATCTCAAAGTGCATTTTCAGCGGTATCACTCGACCATTCTCGAGTCATATTTACTCAAGATGATAAAAGCCAAAGCATCACAGCATACAATAGCGGTGGAAAAAAATACTTATTACAAAGTTTAATTTTCTCAACGTTAGAAAGTGAAAATACACCGAGCGAAAATTTTACGATTATACCGCCGATTGTAAAACTTAAAGAAAACTCAAATACTGCACTAAAAATCATTCCTAAATCATTAGCTTCTCTCCCTAATGATCAAGAGTCCTTGTTTTATGTAATGACCAATTTCATTCCTGAGTCTAAACAAAAAAATAATGATGACAATGATAAGGTAAATACACGATTTAATTTATCAACCAAAATAGTGATAAAAATGTTTTACCGTCCGAATGGAATTGAAGGGCACGTTAATGACTACATTAATAAATTAACAGCGACTCAATCAGGAAATAAAATTATTATCAAAAATCCATCTCCTTATTATTTCACTTTAGTTAACATAAAAATGGATAAAGTGTCTTACGAAAGTGACAGAGCACCAATGGTCGCACCATTTTCTTCCATTGAATTGCCTGCAAATAATAAAGTTTCTCAAATAGAATGGGATATTATTAATGACTATGGCGGAGAAACTAAAGTTGAACCAATTGCATTAAAAGGTACACAAAAATGATAAAAAATAGTCTTCGCGCCCTCTGGTTTTTTATTTTTATTTTTCCACTTGTTGCAGTGGCAAATGGTCAGGCTGGATTTGATTTCGTATTAAAACGTTATGTTTATAACGAAAGTGATTCTGGTGGTATCAATATCGATATGACTAATGGAAATGCGGATAGTTACTTAATGGAGGCTTGGATTTCCAATGTCGATGAAGAAACTTTGCTTCCTAAAATTGATAACACAAATGAACGAGTACCATTTATTATTTTGCCTCCACTAAAAAAAATGGACGCAAATACACAAAACTCTTGGAATATTCGTCGAATTAGTAATCAAGTCAATGGCGTAACTCTCCCTAACGATCGGGAAAGTTTATTTTGGATTGGTATAAGAGCAATCCCGAGTGAAGAAAAAAAACAAAAAAGAAAATAGCATTAATTTGAATATTGTCCCTAATTTCTACTTTAAACTATTGTACCGACCTAAAGAAATTGAAGAGTTAAAAACAAGTCAATTAGCAAAAGAAGTTAAACTTTCTCGCAAAGGAAATACTTTAACAATAGAGAATCCCACACCATTTTATTTAACATTCGATTATTTAAAAGTCGCTGGTAATATGATTAAAAATGGAGAAAGAGAAATAACTCTAGTGCCTTTTTCTACTCAGGAAATTACCTTAAAAAGTTCAAATCTAGGAAAAATCGAATGGCGTTTTACCGATGAGTATTTACTGGAATTACGTAACGAATCTATTGAGTGAACTTGAAAAATATAACATTCGGCAACAATAAATAACAAAAGGTGATGCAGTGAAAGGGATGAAATTAAACATAATTGCATTAGAGGTTTTTCTTTGCTGCTATGCAATGGCGCCCTCTTTCTCGCCTGCCGAATCATATTTTGACCCAGGCTTATTAATGCATGGGAGCGGGATTGATGTTTCTCAGCTCGATTTAAATGACTTTGCCAATAGCAATACTCTAACGCCGGGTAAATACGATGTCATGGTGAATGTCAATTTGATCCCTTCCGGGGAATTCAATATTGCCTTTGATAAACAGCCCGATGGTCAAATTATCCCTGTATTTACCGTGGGTGAGCTGAAAAAACTGGGGGTGAATACCTCTGCATTACCTAAATTAAGAGATCTTGGCGAAGAGGTTAAGATTGCAAAACTGTCGGACTATATTGCCGATGCGACTATCACGTTTGATGCTCAAACATTAACCGTGAATTTATCCGTACCACAAATTGCCATGGTGCCTAATTTCGCAGGCTATATTCCCCCTGAATTACGTGATGACGGTGTGACTGCGTTAGTCATGGACTATGTCTTTAACTACAGTAATAACCGTCAGTTAGCTCAACATAACCAAAAATCCAGTACCAATGATTCCCTATTTGCTAACTTAAATGCAGGGATCAACGTGGGGGCATGGCGCCTGAGAACCAGCTACCTGTACAACTACAGTAAAAGCAGTGGGGACTCAAGCAACAGTGATTCCAACTTCACCAACACGTATGTTTATCGCACCATTAACGCAATTAAATCTACCTTTCGCGCTGGTGAGATTTCAACAGGGGGCAATATCTTTGACTCCATTCCCATGAAAGGGGCAACGCTGAAATCTAACCCACAACTCGACCCTAGCAGCATGCAAGGGTTTGCTCCTGTGGTTGAAGGTTTTGCTAACACCAATGCCACCGTCACCGTGCGCCAAAACGGTAGCGTGGTTTACCAAACCTTCGTCGCACCAGGCCGTTTTATTATTCGTGATATCCCAGCCAGCGGGTTGGCGGGGGACATGGAAGTGACCGTGGAAGAAGAAGATGGCAAACAAACTGTCTTCACCCAAGCCTACTCTTCACTGCCTATGATGGAGCGCCAAGGTTCGTACAACTACGAGGTTTCTGCAGGACGCTACAATGGCGGAATAACGGTGGACTCTGAGCGTAAAACCTTTGCACTCGGTTCATTTAGTGTTGGTCTACCTCATAATATCACCACCTATGGTGGGTTACTGGTCTCTAACGGCTATAACTCAGTGGTGGGCGGTATTGGCTTGTCTCTGGGCGTGCTTGGGGCGCTGTCCACGGACATTACGCATTCCGATGCCAAATTCTCAGGGAAAAACCTAAAAGGGCAGTCTTACCGTATTCGTTATTCGAAAAGCTTGCTCTCTACGGGAACCTCCTTTGACTTGACGGCGCTGCGTTATACCACCGAGAACTTCTATTCTTTCTCGGATTACA
This sequence comes from Providencia rettgeri, assembly GCF_023205015.1. Lineage (NCBI taxonomy): Bacteria > Pseudomonadati > Pseudomonadota > Gammaproteobacteria > Enterobacterales > Morganellaceae > Providencia > Providencia rettgeri. Next base: position 3,410,427 of record NZ_CP096258.1, read on the forward strand.
ACAACGCGGGTTATGAGTTGAAAGATGGCTTGGCGCCTTGGACGGGCTCACGTCAACGTTACAGTTTCCAGACATCCATCAGCCAATCCTTTGATTCGTATGGCTCCTTATCACTGAGAGCCTCGAAAAATACCTATTGGGGAGGGCAGAGCTCTAATACCTCCGTTGGATTGTCCTATAACAACAACTTCCGAGGTGTTTCTTATAGCTTGGCCTACATGGTTGACCGCGTGAAAAGCTACAACAACAGCTGGCCAGAAAACCGGGTGGTGTCGTTCGATGTGTCGGTACCGTTGAGCCTGTTAACCAACAGTGAAATGGCGCAAACCATGAGTGCCCGTTACGGAATAAGCGTAGATAACCACGGTGATACACGCCACCAAGCAGGTTTAACTGGCAGTGCGATGAGTAACCGCTTCAGCTACGGCTTGTATCAAAACTATGACAGCCGAAACAGCAACTACGGAGGCAGTGTTAACGGGACGTATTCCGGTAATAACGCCACGTTATCTGCGGGTTACAGCTACTCCGATACGAATCGCGCTATGAATGGAACACTCAGTGGCGGGTTAGTTGCGCATTCTGATGGCGTGACATTAGCCCCGAACGTTGGGGACACCATTGCTATCATTACCGCGGATGGCGCAAAAGGTGCCGCATTAACCATGGGCGCACAATTTGACCGCTTTGGTAATGCCGTGATCCCTCAGTTAGCCAGCAACACGGCTAACCAAATCGCGGTTAACGTTAATACATTACCGGATGATACGACATTTAAAGATACGTCCATGATGGTGTACCCAACAGAAGGTGCGGTGATTAAACGTCACTTCAGGACCAAAGTGGGTTATCAAGCAATGATTAACTTATCGAACACTGGGAAAATGCCTCCGTTTGGCGCAATAGCCACATTAATTACAGAAGACAGTGACGATAGCGATATCAACACCGGTATTGTCGGCTCAAATGGGCAGCTATACATGAGTGGATTACCGGATTCAGGGCGTATTCGCATTCAATGGGGAGGCAAAGCAGGCCAATGTACAGTGAATTATTCGGCATTAGAAAAAATAGCCGTCACTGCGGACTCTCCAGTGAGAACATTAAATACACAGTGCCAATAATAAGCATTACGGGATGATTTGGTCCCGTTTAATAAATGAAAACATGTTAAGTGGTCACTTTAAAATAATCGAAGCAAGCAGCTATTACGACAGTATTGATGGGGCATTTTAAGTAGAGTAAATCATCGTTATTATCTTAATAGACAAGCGCTCACTCAATTAAAGTGAATGAGCAAAACCTTATCAAAATCAACCAGAAACGCACACTGTATTAGCGGTTTTTTTAGCCATATCTAATGCACTTTCAATAGAATCAGCAATCGCCAAAGCAACACCTAGTCGGCGAGTTCCTGCTATTTCCGGTTTACCAAATAACCGTAATTGAGTATCTGACCCTAATGCTGTACCTATATTGGAAAAAACGACATTTTGACTATGTAAATTGGGTAAAATAACAACTGAAGCGCTCGGCCCATATTGGCGAATTATACCTATTGGGAAACCAAGAAATGCACGAACATGTAAGGCAAATTCAGATAAACTCTGTGAAATAAGAGTCACCATCCCCGTATCATGTGGGCGAGGTGAAACTTCATTAAAAATGATATCGTCACCACACACGAATAATTCAACACCAAATATTCCATATCCCCCCAAAGAGGTAACAATTTTCTCAGCAACGTCCTGCGCTTTTTTCAATGCAACCTCACTCATGTACTGTGGCTGCCAAGACTCACGATAATCCCCTTTTTCTTGTCGATGCCCCACTGGTGCACAAAAGTGAATACCATCTACCGCATTGACCGTTAACAATGTGATTTCAAAGTCAAAATTGACCATTTTTTCAACAATAACACGTCCCTGCCCTGCTCGCCCACCTTGTTGTGAGTAATCCCAAGCCTGATCTAATTCATCTTGAGAACGGATCACACTTTGCCCCTTACCTGATGAACTCATCACGGGCTTAACAATACAAGGAAAACCAATTTTCGTTGCCGCGGTGACAAAATCAGGTTTACTATCCACAAATTGGTATTCTGATGTTGGTAGCTTCAGCTCTTCTGCGGCTAATCGGCGGATCCCCTCTCTATCCATAGTCAGAACAATGGCTTTCGCAGACGGGACCACTTTTTGCCCTTGCTGTTCAAGTTCCATTAATACCTGTGTCTCAATCGCTTCAATTTCAGGTACAATAATATCGGGTTTTTCAATTGAAATGACTTGCTTCAGCGCTTCGCCATCAAGCATGTTTATCGTATAACTACGGTGCGCAATATGCATTGCAGGTGCATTATCATAGCGATCAACGGCAATAACTTCGATGCCCAACCGTTGACACTCAATCGCCACTTCCTTGCCTAACTCCCCAGCACCTAACAACATCACTTTTGTTGCTGATTTACACAGTGCAGTACCTAATTGATTCATAATTGATGCCCCTACCGACAAAAAGTTAATGCCAATTATATACGCAATCGTTTGCTTTTACTATCAAGGATAAAAGACCACAAAACAACAAACTCATAAGTACTTGATAATAATATCAATAAATTAATCTAGTGGTGTTTTATCACGCCCTGTAATAAAGGGTTCTTTATGTGAAAATTTAATATATTGTTTGCGTAAAATAGCGAACACACAAAACATTAAACCAATCCAGATAAGTGAAAAACTGATGCCTTTAACCCAATCAAATAGCTCATTAAATAAAAATACGGCTAATAAAAATTGAATTGTTGGTTCTATATATTGTGCCAATCCGATCACCGTTAATGATGTTCTTTTAATTGCAGCTGTAAAAAAGAGCAACGGAATTATCGTAACAGGAGCGGCCAACATATAAAGAATTTTGATTTGCCAATCGCCTTGTGCTACTTCACTTAAACCATTAGATACTAACCACCACGTGATCGCTATTGCGATAGGAAGTAGCCAAAGTGCCTCTAGAAATAAAGACGTAATCACATCAAATCGAATAAATTTACGAATTAACCCATATATCGCAAATGCACTCCCCATAACTAACGCTAAAATAGGTAACTCGCCATACTGCCAAATTTGGTAACCAACCCCCGCACAAATAAAAATAACAGCCATTTTTTCTGCGAGAACAAGCCGTTCGCGAAGAAACAAAACCCCCAGTAAAATAGAAAATAATGGATTAATAAAATACCCAAGGCTAGCGGCTAACACCTGCCCATGAGTTAATGCGTAGGTAAATGTTGTCCAAGATATCGCCATCACCGACGAACTAAATAAACAGAGGATTATCGACCGTTTATCAGACCATACCTGACGCCACAAAGATTTGTTTTTAATAATTAAGCGAACAAAAAAAAGTATCGGTACAGACCAGATAAGACGTTGTGCAAGCAGCTCTAAAGGTTCAGCACCGGGAAGTAAACGATAAAATAATGGTGTTATTCCCCATAAGATATAGGAAAAAATAGCAAGAGCTACTCCCGAACGAAGCAACATAATTTATCCACAATACGATCTGATTAAATAATATTAGCTTCGTATCATACGCCAAAATGCAGAAAATAAAACTTCTTAGAAACAACGATTTATTGGTAACTCAAAAAATCAATTGAATAGCAGTTTATTAGGTTTAATTTTCTCAACAAAATTAAAAAGAATCACGTTCTAATAAATCGCAAGCAACATATTCAACACAATTTTGCTGCCGTTCCTCTATGATATGCAAAGCGGCTTGTTGGCCTAACTGATAGTGCGGCAACACAACTGTACTTAATGGTGGATAAAACAGTTCTCCAACACCTATCATATTATCATAGCCAAGTACTGCAATATCTTTAGGGATACGCAAACCATGACTAAGCAGTACTTGATAAGCTAAAAAAGCAATACGATCATTTCCACAAATAATGACATCAAAATCTGGTTTTTTATTATCAAAATGACTATTAATTAAAGCTATCACATCTAAATAGTGTTCATCACCTAACTCTAAATGGTATTGCTGAAGCGATGATAGCGGCAAATTAGCCTTTGTCCATGCAGACTCCACGGCTTCACGGCGCATTTTTCCAGCTAGAGTCTCTTGTGGAATATAAAGACAGAGAGGATTCCGATACCCTTTCTCTATTAAACGATTTACTGCATTAAATTGACCATTAAAATCATCTGGCACATAAGCTGGAAATTGCCCTTTTTTATCTATGCAATTAGCTAACACCAAACGATTATTATGTAATGCTTCAGGAATAGTCACTTCTCGAAGCCCCATTGTTGTATAAATAATACCATCTGGTCGCTGAGATAATAGTTGTCGGACAGCTCTTTCACTGTCTTCACTGGATGTAATATTAACAACAAAGCTACTCCAGCCAAATTGCCTCGCGGTTTGCTCTATGGATAGAATGATTTCCACAGAAAATGGGGTTGTTGCTGTATCCAGGGCCAAAACGCCAACTGTTGAAACCCGAGAACTTTTTCCTCTAATCTTTCGTGCAGAAAAATCAGGAATATAATTGAGTGACTCAATAGCTTGTTGGACCTGTTTCAAGGTTTCAGGTCTTAATAACTCAGGGTTATTAATTGACCGTGATACTGTCATTAATGAAACATTTGCAAGTCGCGCTACGTCTTTTAAAGAAGCCATTAAGTATATCCACTCATCAAAACTGGGTGAAAATAAATTCTAACATGTTAGATATAAAAAGTACTTAATCTTCGTCAATTCACAAGTTAAGTACAACCACCTAAGAAAATAGCATAAAGTGCACATCTAAGACTTTTTATGACTAATGTTTTAAGATACTATTGATTAGCTTTAACAGTATTTCTGTCTATCACATTATGCTAAAAAACACATTTAATAAGTAAATTCACCTAAAATGTTACACATCATTAATCGAATATTACTCAATGACACAAACTTTAACTATTGTTTCTATTTTTATATTAAATTTAACTAGATGATGTTTTTAATATAAATTAATGTCGGTAATACATTATAAAAAAAACAACGATCAGTAGAAAATATTATTGTGAAATTTAAATTTCACTTTATTTATCTACGTATTTTATCAGATTGATATGAATATCAAATCAGTTTAACAGGAGTATGGTGATGAATAACACCATTCATGTAATTGTAGAAAGTGATAATGTCTTTAAGAATAAACTGAAATTAATGATGGAATCTTTTGGCTTTACCTTTAGATTTTATAATAATGAAGAAGTGTTTGTGAGTAATTATACTTACCCTAATGAAGATAATGTAAAAGAATGCATTTTATTATTCTTAAACAATGATGAAAATCGTATTAGGCGATTAACCAATATAAAGAATTCATTTGGTATTGTTCCCTTCATTGTGCTTGCCGAAGAGCCTTCAGTCAGTTTGTGTCGAGAGAGTTTCAAAGCTGGAAGTTTTGACTTTTTTCCCTTTCCTTTCAAGGAGGTTGAAATTTTAAACTCCATAAATAGTGCAACGGAATTGTTTTTAAGCTTGCATGAAAAGCATAAGAAATAAACTCATCTCTCTGATAAGTTTAACCGTCTTTCAGTTAGGGAAAGAGAAATTATGGATATGATCTTAGAGGGCAATACAAGTAAAGAAACAGCTGAAAAGCTGTCTTTATCACCACGAACTGTAGAGGTTCATCGCTCCAACATTTATACAAAATTAGGTATTAAATCGCTACCACAACTTATTCAAGAATACGAATACATCAACACTTATCCTAAATATTTTTAATTCATATGATATGTTTACTTTTTTATAGCGTTATTATTTCTGATGGTTTTATTCTAAACCATCAGAAGTTAATTATATGAGGGATACGAAATATACTATATTTTAGATAAGTATAGATTAAAGTTCTGTCAGTTCTGAAATAAAATTTTATCTTCATATCTGATAAACAACAGCTTCACTCTATTATTGATAAAAAATCAAGTAACTTGATAATTCGAATAGGAATAATAACTGCTAATACTTACAAGATAAAATAATATTTTTTTGGGTTATTGAAATACGATTTAAGATAAAATGTTTTCTATCACACCATTTTTTAGTAAGACAATAACCTTTCTCGCTCCTATTCACCCATCATAAATCTAAAAAAAAAAGCTAAAAACAACATACTGCTTTACCAAATCTCTGCATAATGAGCATCGTTTTCATTTTCTTTTCTCGATACATCAAGTAACGATATTAGCAGGTAGGTTATGCTTTATTTATCTATTGGCTATTTTTCAAAATGTTGGTATGTCTTGCGCGCTTCGCTATTTTTGCTTTATTGTTGCCCACAAAAATATGCGAAAGCGCTATTTTTTTATTTTTCAAAACACATGAGAGAAGCTATTTGTAGTCTTTAATATTAATTTCGTATTGCTTTAATTTGCGCCATAACGTTGTCCGTCCCATATTGAGGACTTTATGCATTTGCTGAATTTTACCTTTACAAGCTTGCGCAACTTCAATAATCAACGCTTTCTCAACTGAGTGAATATCCAAGTTAGCGAATCGTTGCTCTTGCTTATCGACCTTAAAATTCCCTTGTTCATAATAGTGAAATTTCAATTTTTCACTCACTTCTCTTGCTAAAGATTGCGTAAGCGCAAACAAAACATTGCAACAATTCTGAGTTGAAGATATAGCGACAACTAATACCGTCTCACCTGTGTGTGAATACACTGGCGCTAAATAATAAAAAATTCCATGTAGCTCAATTGGAGCTGCGTATAACCTAACTTGTGCTCCACAAGTTAAATTCTCTGATAACAAGTTTGCTATTTCAAAATTACCGCTAAACTCATTACTAAGCCAAAGCGTTTTTCCATCAGTACTAATTAGGGAACTACAAATATTGTTATCATGTAATGAGGCCAATCCATCCTCAATGGTTGTATAAGCAAGCTTCACGATATTTCCGTAATCATATGAATTATAATTACTTTTTATTACAGGTGTTGTAGTTGGAAATGTTAAATGGGTTGACATAGTTATCCTTATTCTTCGATAAGAGTTATCTGATTATGTCAACTTACCATTTAATTTTTATATTCTAGATCAAGTTATTAATTGATAGATTTAAAACCATTGATCCACATCAATTTTATAATTAAAAGCAGTATATCAATGTGCTAAAAAACAAAATGGCTAACTTAATTTACCTAAGTTAGCCACATAGACTTTTAGAACGCTTTCATCAAATTACGAAGTAACGATACTCCCCCACAGATCATATTCATCTGCATGCTCAACGAATACTTTCACTATGTCTCCTGCGCTAACTCCAAATTCACCATTAAGATAAACCATACCATCAATTTCTGGTGCATCAGCCATACTACGGCCAATCGCACCTTCATCATCAACCTCATCAATAATAACCAAAATTTCTTTACCAATTTTATCTTGTAATCGCTGTGTAGAAATTTGCTGTTGTAATTGCATAAAACGATGATAACGTTCTTCTTTAATCTCTTCAGGGACTTGATCAGCTAACTCATTCGCTTTCGCACCTTCGACAGGACTATACTTAAAGCAGCCCACTCGATCTAACTTAGCTTCTGACAAGAAATCTAATAGCATTTGAAAATCTTCTTCTGTCTCACCAGGAAACCCCACAATAAAGGTTGAACGCAAAGTGAGTTCAGGGCAAATTTCACGCCAACGTTTAATGCGCTCAAGTGTTCTTTCAACAGCACCAGGGCGTTTCATTAATTTTAAAATTTTGGGACTTGCATGCTGTAACGGAATATCTAAATAAGGTAAAACTTTGCCTTCTGCCATCAATGGAATGACATCATCAACATGTGGGTAAGGATAAACATAATGTAAACGCACCCATACCCCCATTGAAGCAAGTTGTTCACATAACCCCACCATGCTGGTTTTTACAGGTTGCCCATCCCAAAAACCTGTTTTATTTTTAACATCAACACCATATGCAGAAGTATCTTGCGAAATAACCAGTAGCTCTTTTACGCCTGAAGCGACCAAACGCTTAGCTTCATTTAACACATCACCGATTGGGCGGCTATCTAAGTCCCCTCGCATAGAAGGAATAATGCAAAAAGTACAACGATGATTACACCCTTCCGAAATTTTTAAATAAGCATAATGTTTCGGTGTCAGTTTTACCCCTTGTTCTGGGACTAAACTCAAGAAAGGGTCATGTTCTGGCTTTGGAACATAGTGGTGCACATGGTTAAGTACCTGCTCATAGCTATGTGGGCCGGTGATCTCCAATACTTTTGGATGCACTTCACGAATTTGGTTCTCTTTCGCACCAAGGCATCCTGTCACAATCACTTTACCGTTTTCATTCAGTGCTTCCCCTATCGCTTCTAACGATTCCTGCACTGCACTATCGATAAATCCACAGGTATTCACAATGACTAAATCAGCATTATCATAGCTTGGAACCACTTGATAACCATCTGTGCGTAATTCAGTTAAAATACGTTCTGAATCAACTAGGTTTTTTGGGCAGCCAAGAGAGACGAAACCAATTTTTGGTACCGGATTAGTATTTTGCGACATAGCTCACTTCTTTTATTGTGTTATAAATATTGTTTTAAAAAATGGGCGAAATTTTACCTGAAGAATAGCGGGAATTGTATAAATTTTTATCAAAAATAATCTGTATTTAGGGCTCAAATAGGAAATGGAAATCTTGCTGATATAGGCGATTTCTACAAAGCACTCTTGTAAAAATCACCTAAAAAATATCAATCAACGATTCACTGAACGAGCAATACGTGAATACGTGTGCCGAACGCCTCGGATCACAATACTATAGTTTAAAATATTCTCAGGTAATGCAATTCCGTTATATCCTGAATCACCAATGTGGTGTAAATCTGTCCCAGCCATTTTGCACATTAATGCAATTTGCCGAATAGTTTGCAGATCTGCACCTTCTTGAGAAGTGCCAATCGCCGTCATTGTCATCACACCTTGAGAGTGACAATAACCCACCATTTTTTGCACAAATTCTAACGAGATCCCAGGGACCGTTCCCGGTGCTGGGAGCAAAATGATATCTGCACCACTGTTAATAAAAGTACGAATATCATCTTCTGTGATGAGTTGCTCAGCCGAGGCATTCAAAACCCCCGCAGCGTGCATTTTTCCTGTGATAAGCACAATATCTTCACCCACAACAGCTTTAAGCTCTTTAAGACTCTGGTTAATTTCCTGATTAGTGACGCCATTTCCAGGGTTTCCCGTTAAAACAATGATATCTGCGCCCATTTCTTTTAATTTCAGGGCATTTTTTACTGTTGCTAATCGCCCTTCTGACATTTTCCACTGCGCATCTTGTGTCGGATTATTAAAGCCCTCAGGTACAGGCTCTAAATTAACACCGATTGCTCGTCCCGTTAAACGCTTAAGTGTGCGAATGATTTCCTCAGGTTCAACCCCTTCGGGCAGACCTTGCATAATCGGTTGATTAACATCAAAAACATTCAGCAACAGGATATCGGCACCTTGGCTTGCGGCTAATTCAGCATTCGTCACTGTCATTAATACGGGTTGAATTGTACCTATGGTTTCAGAAACCAAAATTCGCCCTTCACTTGCTTTAATTGATTCTAATAGGTTCTTTTTATTGAGTTTTGCAATTTCTGAAGCAGAGCAATCAAGATAACGTCGTTGCATGGCTATACCTTTATTTTCAACAAAATGAATGATGTGTTCTTTCGCAATAAAATTCACACCTTCAAAATATATCATGTAGACAATAATAAACTGCCTAATAGAACACATTATTACCAAGTTATTTTTTAAAGAATAATAACTTTTTATAACGCTTAGATTTTTATATAAAAACAACCCTTTTTAGCGGCGAGTCATTTACTTATCGTAAATTACCACTTGTTTTTTAGTAATAGTAATGATTATCATTACAGCTCTATATCACTTATGGTAAGGACGAAAATAATGAAACTCGCCTACAAAGCTGCTGTTTCAGGTCTCGCGTTGTTTTCAATCTCTGCATTAGCTCAAGAGTACCCTCTCGGTCACCCTGTGATCAAAAACGGAATGGAAATCCAAGGTGTTTATCTACAACCCATTACAATGGATACCGAAGAAGGCCATCATGCGATGTCTCACTTAGCGGCTGATAAAGCAGATGTCCACTTAGAAGCAGATATCCACGCGGTTGAAGATAACCCAAATGGCTTCGCAGAAGGTGATTGGATCCCTTACCTAACCATTGAATATTCGGTGACCAAACTCGGTGACAAACCACAAACTCAAACGGGCACATTTATGCCTATGGTAGCCAGTGATGGTCCTCATTATGGGGAGAACATAAAATTAGATGGCAATGGTAAATACCGTGTCACCTATAAAATTTATCCACCATCACACAATAAAGATGTCGCCTTTGGACGCCATATTGACAAAGAAACGGGTGTGGTACCTTGGTTCCAACCTTTCGAAGTCTCTTGGGACTTTGACTACGCAGGTGTTGGCCGTAAAGGTAGTTACTAATTTTAATCGAAATTAGCTAAGGGCTTAACCAAGGACATTTTCTTGCGTAAGCCCTTTTTTGTTTGTACTTATTAAAGGATAAACCAAGCCAAAATGAAAACATTACTGAGTTTTTTACTGGTTATCGTTTGTACAATAATTCCCCTATCTTCATTAGCGGCCGAAAAATACACTGTCGAATTAGAAATGAAAAATGGTGATCTCATCCCACGTGTTCTGGAAGTCCCCGCAAAAACGATTATCCGAATCAAAATTACCAATACAGGCACTGAGCCCGCAGAATTTGAAAGCATTCAGTTAAGAAAAGAAAAAGTTTTAGCACCTGGAGCAAGTTCAGTTGTTGTTATCGCCCCCCTAAAACCCGGTACCTATTCTTTTTTTGATGACTTTCACCTTTCTCACCCCAAAGGCGAGATCATTGCGAAATAAAAGGATTTAATATGGGACAAGTTCTATTTGTTGTTTGGCGTGAAAGCTTTGAGGCGCTACTTGTCATTGGCATTATTTATGCGTGGATTAAACGCCACCCTGACGCACAAAATGGTATGAAATACCTTTGGGCTGGCGTCGCTATCGGGGTTATTACCTCCATCTTACTCGCACTTCTGATTTATGGCGTATTCAATGTCCTTGATGATACGGGGCAATCACTGTTCATGATTTTTATGGAATTACTCGCCTGCGTTCTGATTGTCCAAATGGTGTATTGGATGAACAAACATGGCAGCTCAATGAAATCAGAAATTGAATCAGGAATTAGCCGTAATGCTGCTCATCATAACTGGTGGGGAGCCGCATTGATTATAGCCATTGCCATCGCCCGTGAAGGGAGTGAGATCGTCGTCTTTTTATCTAGCTTTATTATGTCACTCACTACATCTAATGCGTCGGCTTTCTTTATCGAGGTAGGTGGTGGGATTGCAATTGCAGGCCTTACACTTTATATCTTCTTATTAACAAATCGCTTAGTTTCGTGGTCTATCTTCTTTAAAGTTACAGGGGTTATTCTATTATTCCTCGCATTATCTCTGTTACTTAAAGGTGTAGAAGAAAGTGCAAACTTACTAATCGAATATGATTTTACTATCCCTGATTTTTTAATTTACCCCGCTTGGGATACAACTGTATTTCTTGATGATTCTGGTATCGCTGGCAATTTTATCTCTTCCTTCTTTGCTTATCGTTCACAACCTATTTGGCTCAGCGTCATTACCTTTGTCCTTTATTGGGCTATTGTGATCCCATTGTTTGCTCGGAGCAAACAAAATGTCTAGCTCACTGAGACGGAATATCAAATGGATATCTTTTAGCTTAATATTCAGTGTTTCGCTGCCTACTTTGGTTCAAAGTAAAGCACTGAGATCCCCTGTGCAAACAGGGGATAACATCATTATTGCTAAAGGGGATATACCTACTCCAGAAAAATATCAACATGCAATCCAAACCTATCTAATCTTTGCTAATACTGAGCTGGCAAAAATGGTCACACAGTTGGAATTATTGCAACAGAGTTTACAGCAAGGAAAGCTACAACAAGCTCAAACTGCGTATATTCAAGCTCACCAGCACTATGAAACCGTGCGCCCTATCATTATTTTATTTGGTAATACAGATAGGACAATTAATCCAAGAGCCGATTATTTTCTCGATAAAGAAACCGATTACCGATTTACAGGGTTTCATCTTGTTGAGTACCAATTATTTAAGCAAAAAAATGCAAAACTTGCTTTAGTCGCAAACCAAGAGCTATTACTCAAAGGGCGTGATTTATATAAACGAGTAGCAACCGAAACCATTGAAATACCAAAGCTCTTACAAGCCTCAGCTGATTTTATTGAAATGATCTTAGAAACGAAATTGGGTGGTAAAGAAAATATCTACAGTTTGTCTGATTTAACTGATATTGCCGCTAATTTAAAAGGAATCACAAAAAATCATTGAGATTCTTAAGCCTTTTATCACGCCAGAGACACTTCAAAAGATACAGAAAAATGACCAACTGATTAACCAAATAATGCAGCCATATCAAGCTTCAGATACCACATATCAACCTTATAGCCAATTACAATTAAAAGACAAAATGGCGCTTTATTCATTACTCACTCAGCAAGCTGAAACCTTAGCGAAATTACGTGCTGAGCTCGATGTCGATGTTTACTATAAATATTAAGGCATATATTTATGCAAGCTAAACTAAGAAGTATATTGCAAACCAACGGAATGTCTCGGCGTAATGCCCTAAAAATGCTCGCAGTTAGTAGTGCCGTTTTGGCAGCCCCAACATTAAAAGCGCAAGGGAAAATCGCCAATTGCCAACTCTCCTATGACAAAACAATTAATTATATTGGGCTGCATCAAGCTGGTGTTTTAACGCCTGAACCCAAAAATGCCACCTTTGTCGCATTTAATATCACGGCGAATTCCGTGGAAGAATTACAGACTGTGTTTACTTTACTAACTCAACGTATTGCTTATTTAACCCAACCCCAAAAAGAGTCTTTAATCAATAATGATAAAATGCCTCCCGCAGAGTCAGGTATTCTTGGAACACAACAACAACAACCCGACTCACTGACCATCACCGTTGCTTTAGGAAATTCTCTTTTTGATAACCGGTTCGGCTTAAATAAAATTAAGCCTAAACATCTTAGTGAAATGACCAGTTTCCCTAACGATCGACTAGAACAAAAATGGTGTGGTGGTGATCTCCTTTTGCAAATATGTGCGAATAGCCAAGAAAGCGTTATTTATGCATTACGTGATATTCTACGGCATATTTCTCCTTACAGCTTTCCCCTCTGGAAAATCGACGGTTTCTTACCCGCACGAGACATTGATAACCACTCAACTCCTATCAACCTTTTTGGTTTTAAGGATGGGACAGGAAATGCGCCTGCCGATGACAATTCGTTAATGAACGAATTAATATGGATAACAAAAGGTAGCCAAGAACCATCTTGGTGCGACGGAGGGACATACCAAGCAGTACGCCTTATTCGCTTTAATTTAGAGTTTTGGGATAGAACACCATTAGAAGATCAAGAAAATGATTTTGGCCGACATAAAGACTCAGGAGCACCCATCGGCATGAAAAATGAGCATGATGATCCTGAGTTTGAAAAAGATCCTCATGGTGACCGTATTTTATTTGATTCCCATATGCGCCGTGCAGAGCCTCGTAACCCTGAACGTTATACCGCAAAACTAAGGCGAAGAAGTTATAGCTATTCACTGGGGTTAACCGAAACAGGAACTCTCGATATGGGCTTAGTTTTTGTCTCTTTTCAACAAAATTTAAAGACAGGCTTTATTGACACTCAAAAACGGCTCAATGGTGAGCCACTTGAACGTTATATTAAGCCTTTTGGTGGAGGGTACTATTTTGTATTACCTGGAGTCCAATCGGCACAAGACACACTTGCTGAAAAAATGTTTACAGCCTTAAAACAAACTAGCTAATTATATTTATAAAATGGAAGCTCTTATTGCATTTGCCGTAAGGGCTTTATTCGAAGCGATATCACTTCTTTTTAATTAAACACAGTATTATTTTTTACGTTCCTTCACATTCGCTTCAACTTCCTACTTCTAGTCCTCTGGTATTGGCGCAACTATTTGTTTAGCTTCCACCACTTTATTTACAGCACGATAAGCCTTATCGTATCCGGTAGCATTTAAAGTTTTAACACCACTACTTTCTGTATACTTAGTAGTCATATTCTTATATTGATTTCGGGAAAACGATTAATTAAGAATAATTTTCCAATTCAATGCAAATAAGCAAATACATCTATGCCATTACTCTCTTAACCAAATACCATTTTCTCTTACTACATTAATTTCTTGAATAAAATGATTATACTTTCTATTTTCTGCAACAGAATTTGATGCAGCGCTTCGAGCCTGCTCCTGAACTAATTCTGTGATAGCATGGTGGAATTCTTGGTTTAATTCTTTATGAATATTCACATCATCGGTATTTTTTAACTGTGTAACTAACTGAATTAATTTTTCGGCCTTTACCTGTACATCCTCATTATCAAAAGTAACTGTTGGGATTCCGTACATAAATACCACATTGATAGAATCTGTAGCTTCATGATTAGCAGGATCCGGCAATAAATTTTGTCCGTATTCATTATCTAAATAGACAATTAATTCATGTTTATCAAAACACTTGGATTTAATATTTCCATCTAACTTATCATCATAAAGTGTAATTGAATCAGGAAAGTTTTCGCCAATCGGATAGCTACACCTAAATATATTTCCATCAATAAGCGTTGCATTAGAGCTGTGAACCGGTAGCTCAAGCTCATGTCCATTAATCGTAATGGGGTAACTCGCAGGTTTAAACCTATCTTCTTTGCCATCAATGGCATAAACTTCAGACAATGTGTAATAAACAAAATTATTTGGGTTAATAATACCGCCAGAGTTATTTTCAAAAACAAAAAAATCTGTCACATGACCTTCATCACTTTTTAACTGGTGTAACCCACTAGAAAGTAAAACTACCCCTTTATCATCGGGTAAAACGTCATAATCTTTACCATCTAGCGTAAACGTAATAGTGTTTTCACTTGGATTACTATAATAAAACTTGCCTTTACCACTTAAAAGATCCATATCATCACAAGCAGAAAGCAACATAACTGCAAAGACAAAACAGCTATATTTTAGTATAGTATTCATAGTGTTATTCCAAAACTTTTTAAAATTAATTTATTAACTAAAAACACCAGAGCTATCCATGATGCTCTTTAACATATTATTGTCGGTATTAGAGACCATTATTCAGTTATTCGAATAAAATAACTTTACGATAAATGCGATAATAACCAAACCTAGTGGATATATCTCATACGTTATTTTCACGCAATACTTTTAGCAATACCTGAAAAACCTCATTCATTAATGGTGTCGTTTGCTGGCTATTGCGAATTAAAGCGACTGTGCGCGTTAACTCAGGTTGTTGTAATTGCAAAACTTTCAATTCAGGGTCACGTAAATGTACAGTATAAAGCTGAGGTAAAATAGCAATCGCTAATTTCGAACGAACTAAGCCATATAAGGTTTCAATATAATCTACTTGATAACGAATATTTAATTTTAGTCGGTGACTTTCCACCGTAGCAGCAACTAAACGTTGAATATTTCCTTTCGAAAATACGGCAATATCACGATTATTTAGCAATTTCCACGGTAAGTGAAACGCATTAACAGATACAGGGTCATCATGATGAATAACGGCAACAAAAGGGTCATCCTGCAATGGAAAGATATTTAAATTTTGAGGCACTGAGCTATCTAACACACCAATGCCAAAATCAATTTCATGATTGATAAGCTTTTCCACCAAAGCGTCATTCGTTTGGTCATAAAATTCAATATTAAGCCTCGGAAAATATTGAGTTAATAATTCAGGTACTGCTGGAAATAGCAAAGAACTTACGGAAGGAACTAACCCAATACGTAATGTACCATCCCCTCCCTCTACGATGATTTTCTGAATTTCACTAAATGCACGGTGAGAAACACTCAGAATTTGCTGCGCATATGGCAAAATTGCAGCGCCTAGCTCCGTTAATGTTACGGATGAAGCGGTGCGATTAATTAACTTTCCTCCAATAACCGTTTCTATTTGCCGCAAAGCACTACTCAAAGCAGGTTGGCTCACCGCTAGACGATTTGCTGTCTCGGTAAAATGACGCAGTTTTGCTAATGTTACAAAATACTGCAGTTGTTTGAGCGTGAGTGCTGGCAGTCTCTGCCAAGGTTCTATCATAATAATGTACTTTTATTTTTATTGGGTTAGCCAATATATCTGTTCATTATAACCATTTCTTATCGCATGATAAATTTTATCATCTTGGCAAACGTTTGCGTTACTCATAAAGTAACAGTCATAAACTGTAGCAATGGTAACTTTATGTGCATAACAAAACAAAATAGGCGTCATGTCATTCAATCCGCTAAAGGTGAAAAACCTTTTGACCTTTTACTTGCTAATGCCAATATTGTCGATATGGTCACAGGTGAAGTTCGCCTTGCAGATATCGGGATAACCGACAACCTAATTGCTAGCGTTCATCCTACAGGAACTCGTACTGATGCAAATGAAACCCATGATTTATCTGGCTATTTCATTTCACCCGGCTTAATAGACACTCACGTCCATTTAGAGAGCTCACACTTACCCCCTGCTCGTTATGCAGAAATAGTTCTAGCTCAAGGAACAACAGCTGTTTTTTGGGACCCCCATGAACTTGCCAATGTATTAGGTTTAGAAGGTGTACGTTATGCTATTGATTCTAGCCGAAATTTGCCGCTAGATGTTATGGTTGCAGCCCCTTCATCAGTGCCATCAACACCTGGCTTAGAAATGTCTGGTGCGGATTTTGCTGGGAATGAAATGTCAACCATGCTGAGTTGGCCGGAAGTCCGCGGTGTGGCTGAAGTTATGGATATGTTTGGTGTGCTCCATGGCAGTGATAGAATGGAAGAAATTTTAAATGCAGGAATTACATCAGGCAAACTTATAGAAGGCCATGCAAGAGGTTTAAAAGGGGCTGATCTCCAAGCTTATCTGGCGGCTGGCGTCACCTCTGATCATGAATTAACTTCGGCTGAAGATGCCCTTGAAAAGCTGCGTGCAGGTCTTACGTTAGAAATTCGAGGCTCACATCCTTATCTCCTTCCCGATATTGTTGCCGCATTAAAATCTTTACCTCATTTATCATCACAAATTACGGTATGCACAGATGATGTGCCGCCCGACATGTTGATTGAAAAAGGAGGAATTATTGCGTTGCTAAACCTTTTAATCGAGCATGGAATGCCGGCAACTGACGTACTGCGCTTTGCCACATTCAATGCGGCAATACGCCTACAACGCCATGACCTTGGCCTGATTGCAGCGGGGAGAAAAGCAAATTTAGTCATTTTCGATTCATTGGAAATATTAAGAGCACAAGCTGTGTATGTATCAGGACAAAAAATTGCAGAAAACAACCAACTTATTAATACGTTAAGTATCCCTGATAATATTTTACCACCACGCGATACCATGCGACTTTCGCCAATAACCCCAAATGATTGCACATTAAAAATTGATGAAATCAATAATGGTAGCGCGCGTTTACGTCACATTCGTGGAGCACGCTTTACCCAGTGGGGAGAAATTGACGTACAAATCAAAAATAGCGTGGTACAACTGCCGAATAATTTCAGTCTTATTCGAGTTCAGCACCGTCACGGCCGCCACGATGCTTTACCTCAAATAGCCTTACTTGAGGGTTGGGGGGAATTACGCGGAGCCATTGCAACTAGCTATTCGCACGATTCACATAACCTCGTTGTGCTTGGTCGTGATCCTGATGATATGGCCACTGCCGCTAATTTATTAATCGAAAGTGGTGGAGGTATGGCGTTAGTACAAAATGGCAAGGTTTTAGCTCATGTCGCTATGCCAATTGCCGGTATGTTATCTGATTTACCCGCAACTGAACTAGCCGCTCAATTTCGTCAATTACGTGAATTAAGTAGTCAAATCGCAGATTGGGAGCCGCCATATCGAGTCTTTAAAGCCATTGAAGGAACTTGTCTTGCATGCAATGCGGGACCGCATTTAACTGATTTAGGATTAACTGATGGAACAACGCGTCAAATCGTTAACGCAATCATCCATACTGTTAAGCACGCTTAGAAAACTATAAATATCAAAAATAATAATAGGAGAGCCAATTAATGGCTGACAATTCAATAGATAAGCCAACATCAGGGAGTTGGCTGGAAAGATGCTTTGCTTTACGTGAGCGTGGAAGTTCAGTGAAAACAGAGTGTTTAGCCGGAATTACTGGTTTTTTAGCCGCGGCTTACCTTCTTGTGGTGATCCCCGGTTTACTTGCCGCTGGAGGGATGGATAAAGGCGCAGCAACCACTGGAACGATTATTGTCTTCGTTATTGCCAGTTTATTAATGGCATTCTACGCAAACTTACCCTTTATTGTTGGCCCCGGTATCGGAGGCTCTGTTCTTGTCGGAATTACTCTCGCGGGTAGTGAAGGCATTGACTGGCAAATAGGGCTAGGCATTGCTTGTTGGTCAGGGATCTTATTTTTTCTATTAACTAAATTTGGCTTGCGTGAAGTCGTTACACGCTCTGTCCCTCAATCAATTAAACTCGGATTAACTGCATCAATTGGTCTTTTCGTTGCCGTTTTAGGCTTTCGAAATGCAGGATTAGTCCTCGCTAACCCAAAAACAAATGCATTAATGCTTGGTGATTTCCTTTCTCCTGGAGCGTTAGTCGCACTCGCAGGCTTTTTCATTGCCATTGCTCTACAAGCTCGCAAAATACCAGGCGGAATTTTATGGGCAATTTTATTTGCCACCCTTTTGGGTATTCCATTTGGCGTCACAAAATTACCTGAAAGTTTTATTGGTATTCCACATTCTGTTGCCCCTGTCTTAGGCCATGTTGATTTAATTGGCGCACTAAATATCGCGTTTCTCCCTTTCTTATTTGTCTTTTTTGCCGCTGAATTTTTTTCAACGATGGGAACAACATTAGCCGTTGGCGGAGAAGCCGGTTTATTAGATAAAGAAGGTAATATGCCAAATATTAACCGCCCTTTTATCGTTGATTCTATTGCTGCTGCATTAGGCCCGTGGGTAGGTATTCCTGCGGCAACTGCACTCATTGAGTCCTCCGCTGCCGCAGAAGCTGGGGGTAAAACAGGTATGACTGCCCTTGCTGCTGCCTTTATGTTTTTATTAATGCTGTTATTTACGCCTATCGCATTAATGATCCCAGCCCAAGCCACAGCTCCAGCGCTCATTTTAATTGGACTAAATATGTTTAGTGGCTTACGAAAAGTGGACTTAGGCAATTTTACTGATGGCTTACCAGTATTAATGATGGTGATGATTACATTAATCGCTAATAGTTTTGGTACGGGTATCGCCGGTGGGTTGCTATTCTATATCTTAATTAAAGCCGTTGCTGGCAAGTGGAGAGAAATTCCAATTAGCTTGTGGATCCTTGCAGTACCTCTTGTTTATTATTTCTCAACATTAGTAAAACACTAATACCACGAGTGCCAGAAAAGCCGATTTTTCCACTGTCGGCTTTTCTATTCTAATAAATTTAGTTCAAAACTGCATGAGCTTCTATTTCTATTAACCATTCCGGTAAGGAAAGCCCTGAAACAATAACCCAAGAAGATGCAGGTGGCATATTTGGAAATTTTTCTTTTAATGCTCGCGCAATATCAGCTTGTTCCTCATGGCTGTTAAAGCCCTCTTTGATATAAATACGTAGCATAGCCACATGAGATAAATCGCCACCGGCCTCATGCAGTACATGTTCAATATTCATTAATGATTGCACAGTTTGTTCGTAAATTCCGCCAGCAACCGTTTCTTCCACAGCATTCACACCAACCTGGCCTGATAGAAATAATTGTCGGGTTCCCGTTGTTTCTACGGCTTGGCTAAAGCCATACTGCAAAGAATTAAAGACAGATGCTGGATTTATCGATTTTTTAGTCATTTTTGTTCCATCGTGAATAAAACAGTAAGGCAGTATAAGACCTTTTCTTTTCAATTCATTAAAGATCAGGCAAACGTTATTTGATTGGTATTAAAAAAGCATCAAAAGACACACTGGCTATGTGCATCTAAGAATAAACACGAATACGCTCAGCTAAATAGTTCGCACACAAGGTGACTTCCACCTGTTGATTTTCCCAATCAACAGAAATACCAGTTAAATAGGCCTTTTTCGCTACCAGTAACACCGAGGCCAATTCCACTGGCATGAGTTCTATTGCCCAAATGGCAGCCTCATCCTTTGATATAAATAGTCCCGTTTCCATGGTGTGCCACATGCGTGCTAATGTCAGTAAAACATTACGCTCATCACCTTTTAGAGATAACTCTAAATTAGGGAGTGAATCTAACATAGCTCGGCGAATATCATGCAGGCCAACAATAGGTAAGCCGTATATTTCCTTGTGCCATAAACTTACTGCTTCTTGTGACGCTTGGGCTAACATTAATGTGAATTCAGGGTCTTGAGTTTGTCCTTCAAATACCCCTTGCTCGTACTCTGTACGTAACCACTCTCCATAAATTAATTCACATTTTGCAGGATAAGAAAGCATGTTTAATTCACTTGTTAAGAATACAACAATTTCCAGTGGTCGCCGGCCTTTTGGATCAATCGGATATAAGCCCGAAATATCCATTAAATCTCGTACAAGTTGTTCACGGCAAAAATCAGTCACGGGGCTATCAATCACCACAAGTAAATCAATATCACTCATTGGCCGTAACCCACTAGAAACAGAGGAACCGTGTAGATAAACTGCAATTAATGAATCAGAAAAATGTTTTCGCAGAATAACCAATGCTTGTTCTGCTTGGGGGGGAGTCACCATCATATCGCTCCTATCATATTTAATGATACTAATACTATTATAAATAGTAATTAAAATAATAATTTTAATAAAAGCAATAACTAAATCACTGACTTATTTTTATGATATAAATAAATTGGTTAAAAACCAAGCTATAATATTTAAATAGAATTACACTATTATTTTAATGGATAATATTCGCATTCGTTTCACTGAGGTTAAAAGCAATTAATCGTTCAGATACTGAGCCCAAATGACATGTCCAAGACATCAATTTTCATTTGAATTATTAAATAAACTAAAAGCTCATTCTACATCATGTAGCATTACTCCTCTTCTTCTACAATTGCTAAGCGTCTTACATGCGACACATCACACTTCTCATCATTTATATTGAATACGGCTTTATAACCACGAGATAAAACCAGTGCAAATATTAATCACCACATAAATGATACCCAAATACACACAAAACAGAAAAAACCATAATTAACAACTAGTTAAATTAAAAATAAATAATTTACTACGGGATTTAATGACTCGACAAATGAAAAAATAAGAATGTCGCAGTTAACTAAAAGTTATAGATACCCAAACAAAACTCATTGTTAAACAAAAGTTACGCAAAGTAATTTAATTTATCGCTAATGTTAAATAACAACGGTGAAAGTTCTGGTAAACTAACTTGAGGTAAAATAATGATCCTAGATGCCAGCTACACTTTATTAGTCGCTTGTTTGGCGCTATTGATTGGTATGTTTGTTGTAAAATACACTCCTTTTCTACAAAAAAACCATATTCCTGAAGCCGTTGTTGGCGGTTTTATTGTTGCTATCATCCTATTAATTGTCGATAAAACAGCAGGATACTCATTTACTTTTGATGCTTCACTACAAAGCATTTTAATGATTACGTTCTTTTCATCAATTGGATTGAGCTCAGATTTTTCGCGTTTAATAAAAGGCGGTAAGCCACTTGTCTTATTAACTATTGCGGTGACTATCTTAATTACGATTCAAAATACCGTTGGTATGGGAATGGCAGTCATGCTTAACGAAAGTCCATTTATTGGTTTAATTGCAGGCTCAATCACACTTACGGGTGGTCACGGCAACGCAGGAGCTTGGGGACCAATACTGGCTGATAAGTATGGCGTGACTGGTGCTGTTGAATTAGCTATGGCATGTGCAACCCTAGGTTTAGTATTAGGTGGGTTAATTGGCGGCCCTGTTGCTCGTCATTTATTAAAAAAAGTTTCAATCCCTAAAAGCACTGAACTCGAAAAAGAAACAATCGTCGAAGCTTTCGAACAACCAAGTGTTAAACGAAAAATTAATGCCAATAATGTTATTGAAACCATCTCAATGCTGATTATCTGTATTGTTGTCGGTGGCTATATTAGTGAGTTTTTTAAAGATACTGTCATGCAATTACCAACCTTTGTTTGGTGCTTATTTGTCGGTATTATTATTCGTAACGTCTTAACCCATGTATTTAAGCATGAAGTTTTTGAACCAACTGTTGATGTTTTAGGTAGCGTTGCCTTGTCATTATTCTTAGCAATGGCGCTAATGTCCTTAAAATTCGGTCAACTAGCCAGTATGGCAGGCCCTGTTCTAATTATTATTGCCGTACAAACCGTGGTTATGGTTCTATTTGCAACGTTTATTACCTTTAGAATGATGGGCAAAGATTATGATGCAGTTGTTATTAGTGCTGGGCACTGTGGGTTTGGAATGGGAGCAACACCAACCGCAATAGCAAATATGCAAACAGTCACTAAAGCATTTAGTCCTTCTCATAAAGCCTTCTTAGTGGTACCAATGGTCGGTGCATTTATTGTCGATATTTCAAATAGTATCTTAATTAAAATCTTTCTCGAAATTGGTACGTACTTTACCTAGCGCACAATCATAAAGGCCAGGCTATAACCTATGTATATAGCCTGGCCTTCGCTTTTTTATCTCTTTTTAATTTATACCGCCAAATTTCCTTCACCATTTTCAGTACAAAATGAAGAGTTGTTCAGATTAATTTGTATTAATTCGGTAGAATATGCGAATTAATACCAACAGTCGGTTTCTGTGAGTAAAGGCAAATAATAGGTTTCTGAAAATGAAATTAAGGCATCTCGATATTTTTTATGCGGTCATGACCTGTGGTTCTTTAACCCGTGCAGCGGAGGTTTTACATATATCACAACCTGCGGCAAGTAAGGCCTTAAAACATGCAGAGCAACAACTTGGCTTAGTCTTATTCCAGAGAATAAGAGGAAAATTAATTCCGACTGCTGAGGCAAACCTACTATTTGAGGAAGCCAAAGAAGTTTATCATAATTTAGATAGGCTCAGAATTTTAGCACAAAATTTATCACGTGACCCACAAGGTAAATTAGCCATTGGCTGCTTACCTAGCTTAGGGCTGAACTTAGTACCTGAAGTAACCGCACAATTTATAAAAAAACATCCCAATATCAAACTCACGATCGGTACACATCATACAACGGATATTCTACAACTATTAACTCAACAAGATCTCGATATTGGTATTGGCTTTAATCTTGAAATTGAAGGGGGGATTACTGTTCTACCCATTGCGGATATCCCATTGGTTTATGTGGATAGCAAATTACCACTACACTCCCCTGTGTCCCTCACTGATATCGACCAAGAGCGTTGGATCCACCCTGGGTCTGATTCCTTATCTCAGCTATTACAAAAACGTCATGAGTTTGCAGAGTCAAATATTAGTGTGCACACCTACCATATGGCAGCAGAATTTGTCCAAGCTGGATTAGGCTGCAGTATTACCGATATTTTTTCAGCCGAGCACACATTACCTGAATCGATGATTTATCCATTACAGGAAGGTTTACACCTTGCCGTATCTGTTTTTCATCGAGCTGATAAGCCATTAACCAAAGCTGCACAGAATTATGTTAACACCTTGGCATCCACACTCGAAAAAAGAAATAAAGTAGTTAACTAAAAGTTATACTCTGGTAATGAAAACTCAATTGTTTAGTTAGCTTATTCACCGTTAAATAATAACATCTTGGTTTTTATAGGTTACGGATTATTATGACTAAACATGTGGTGGTTATTGGCGCAGGTGTTATTGGTTTAAGCACCGCCTATGCATTAATTAAAGCAGGCCAAACCGTAACATTAGTTGAATCAGATACCGATGTCGGTATGCAAACCAGTTTTGCTAACGGTGGGCAGCTCAGCTATCGCTATGTATCTCCCCTTGCTGATGCAGGTGTTCCTTTACAAGGCTTACGCTGGATGGGAAAAAGTGACTCACCTTTAAATTTAAAAATAATGCCTTCATTACAACAATGGTCTTGGCTAGCGCAATTCACATTAGCTTGTAACCGTAAAACCAATAAAGTTAATGGTGCCCATCTTTTACGTTTATCACTCCTGAGCCAAGAAATAATGAATAAATGGCGTAGCAATGGTGATATCGCTGATTTTGCTTGGGAGAAATCAGGGAAATTAATTATCCACCGTGATAATAAAAGTTTCCAAAAAGCCAGTGAAACGGTTAATAAACAATTTCAAAAAGTATTAACGCCCGCTGAAATTGTTGAACTAGAGCCTTCTTTAAAAAATATACAGTCTCAGCTAGTAGGTGCAATATATGCCCCTGATGATGAGAGCGCTGATTGTTATTTATTCTGTAAAAATCTACTGCAATATTTACTCACACAACCTAAATTTAAACTTTGTTTGCAGCACAGTGTTAAATCTTTCATTACACAAAATAACGAAATCACTGGAATAGCGACTCACCAGGGAACGATCCAAGCTGACGATTTTATTGTTTGTGCAGGAAATGGCAGCCGCGAATTATTAAAACCACTGAATATTAATGCTCCTATTTTAGGGTTAAAAGGGTATAGCCTCAGTGTTGAATACCCACAAACTGAGCATATTGTTCCGAAAATTAACGTTACCGATTACGCCAATAAAATTGTCTATGCCAAACTGAATGACCAACTACGCATTGCTGCAATGGTTGATATTGGCTATGACAATCAAGGTTTACGTGAAAATAGAATACAAGCACTCAAAAATATTATAAAAAATACCTTCCCTGAATTACCCCAAATTAACGATGCTGAAAGTTGGTGTGGCTTACGCCCCTCAACACCAAAAGGCCCTCCTCTATTAGGAAAAACTGCCTATAAAAATTTATGGCTTAATATTGGACACGGTAGTTTAGGGTTTACTCTTGCCGCAGGCAGCGCGGAAATATTAACCCAGCTGATAACAGAACAAACATCCCCCATTTCTTTAACTGGATTAACGAGGTAATCATGTCCATCAAACGTAACAACCCGAAACCACGATTAGCAGACAGCGTTGAATATGCAGGGGTAGTTTATTTATCAGGGCAAGTACCTAATGACCTAACCGGTGACATAACTCAACAAACATTTGAGGTTTTAGCGAAAATTGATTCTTTACTTGCTGCAAGCGACAGTAATAAAACTCGAATTCTATCTGCTCAAGTTTGGATTAAAGATATGGCAAGGGATTTTTCAGCGTTTAACGCTGTATGGGAAGAATGGATGCCCGTTGAAAACAGCCCAGCCCGCGCTGCTGTTGAAGCTAATATGGCTCGAGACCAAGTGCTTGTTGAAATAATGGTAACAGCCGCTAAATTTTAATATTACATTTAATAATAGCAGTGAGGTCTTATAATAAAAATCTACTGCTTTTATTCGTTCTTTTTTAATTCATCCTATCAAATAGTCCCTCACTATATTTTAATTTAACAAATATACTCAATCCTATTACGAAGAATAATATTTTATTATTTCTCTCATTAACTAGTATTATTTTTATAAACATAAAAATCACAAGACTGTTATTAATTAATAATTGGAGAAATAAAATGAACGAAACTGTGATTGAATATATTTTATCTAAACTATATGACTTAGGAATTGAAGATATTTTTGGTGTACCAGGTGATTATTCCTTTCCTATTAATGATACGGTTTGTACAACGCCTTATTTACGTTGGGTTGGTAACTGCAATGAGCTCAATGCAGCCTATGCCGCCGATGGGTATGCAAGAATAAAAGGAATGGCCGCATTATCAACAACATTTGGTGTTGGCGAGCTAAGTGCGCTAAATGCAATAGCGGGCTCTTTTGCAGAAAGATTACCGATATTTCATTTAGTTGGGATGCCACCAAGTCAATCACAACAAAACCAACGCATTGCTCATCACACACTAGGAAATGGAAACTATGATGCATTTTATAAAATGAGCCAGCATATTGTCTGTGCTCATGCCATCATTACCCCTGAAAACTGTATTGAAGAGACTGAACGGTTAATCATATGCGCCTTACATGAACGCCGACCAGTTTATTTTGGATTACCTGCTGATTATGCAATGCAGCCTATTATCAAACAAACTAATACATCCTTATCATTTGCCCCCAAAAGCTGTTTAAAAACGTTAAAAACGACAGTTAATCTGATAATTAATAAATTAATTAATAGCAAACAAGCCTGCCTATTAGCTGGCTCTATCTCTTTACGTTTAGGGTTAGAAAAAAATTTACAAGACCTGATTGAACATACCCAAATTCCCTATACAACCCTCTTTATGGATAAGAGCGTGTTAGATGAAACTAACACACAATATATGGGAATGTATGCAGGTGATTTTATCAATCCACAAGTGACTTCATTTGTAGAAAGTTGTGATTGTATTTTAAATTTCGGCACAATTATGTCAGATTTTAATACGGCTTGTTATACCTCAAATATTAAAGCTGAAAACATCATCCATATTATGGATAACTACGTAATTATAGATGACCAATGCTACAATAATATTTATATGAAGGATATTCTTCTAGCCTTAAAGAATAATCTAATATCTCCTACTCATTATCCTTTTAGTCAAAATTCATTCCCAAGAGCACAATCACTTGGGGAGCCAATAGTTTCAGCCACAAAAGAAATAACGGAAACATTCTTATACCCTCGATTAGAAAAAATGCTCAAACCTAACGATATGATATTTGGTGATATAGGCACATTCACCATGGGCTTAGCATTTGCACTTTTACCTAAAGGGGCGTCTTTTCAAACGCAATCTTTATGGGGATCAATTGGTTGGGCGACGCCTGCCGCATTAGGTGCAGCCTTAGCATCTCCCTCTCGTCGTATTATTTTAATAACCGGTGAAGGTGCTCATCAATTAACTATGCAAGAAATTAGTCAATTTTCACGATTTGGATTAAAACCCATTATTTTTGTTCTAAATAACGATGGCTACCTTATCGAGCGACTATTTTGTCGAGAACCTGAATATTATTATAACGATGTTGCTAAATGGAATTATGCACAGCTACCTTCGGCACTTGGGTGTGATGATTGGTATTGTAAAAAAGTAACAACCTGCGAGGAACTCAATGACACCTTACTGCATATTGAAACTCTGGAGACCGCAGCTTACATTGAAATAATTACCGATCGGTATGATGCATCAAAATATTTGGTGAAAATGGGAGAGGCGATTACCTCCATATATTAACTACATTATTTGTAGTTAGCTCCGCCATCTAAAATGGCGTGAGCTATTAGAAATAAAATTACGTTATATTAAATAGTTAATTTATACCCATCAATTTCTTAGTTTTATATGCAGTCTCTGATGAGGTCACGCCATTTTTATAAGCAACGATGTCGGCCATTATCGCTAAAGCAATTTCAGGTGGTGTTTTGCTACCTATCGGAATACCAATGGGGGCATGAATACGCTTTATTTCCTCTTCCGTCATCCCACCAGATGCTATAAGACGTTCACGACGACGAGCACTCGTTCTTACTGATCCCATTGCACCAATGTAAAAAGCCTCTGTATTAACCGACTCCATCAGAGTTAAATCATCAATTCGGGGATCATGGGTTAAGGAAACAATGGCAGTATTTGGAGAACAACCTTGTTCTTCTAAATAGCGGGCGGGAAATAAAGAAACAACCTCAACTTGGGGTGGAATTTGTGGTGCAAACCGCGCTATTTCGTCTTCTCGGTGATCGCAAATAATGACCTCAAAACCCAATGTTAAGGCAAAATTAGCGCAATAGGCTCCGACAGTAGAAATTCCTGCGATAATTAACCGAGGAGGAGCTGCAATATATAACTGAATTTTATCGCCATCACGCGCTATCTGTGTTGGTTGCTCTGATTTATTAGCTATATGAATTTCACCGCTCTGCGGCAAAGTGACTTTCTTGATAATGGCCGAATAACCCAATAGCGCATTGTGGATCTCAACAAGGTAATGAAGCGATTTTTCATTATTGGGTAAATATTCGATCAAAACATCTAAGCTGCCATCACAGGGCAAGTTGACTTTAGTTTCAATCCCACCTCTCCCATAACGAACAACTTGGCTGTGACTAACATAGTCAATATTTTTGATTCGTTGAATAAAATCTTCCTCAATACAACCACCTGATAAAGAACCAACATACAGACCATCTGCCTTTGCAACAAGAAGTGAACCTGGGCTACGAGGGGAAGAACCATATGTACTTAGCACCGTACACAACCATATAGGCTCTTTTTTTATCCAAGAAAGGGCTTGAGAGATAACAAAAACATCTTCACGCAACATATTCGTTCCTTAATCGTTATCAACACTCGGATAATCAATATCTTTTACAACATTTTCATCATTTATGTTTAATTGATAAACAAGGTTGCGACGTAATATTGATTTCGCACCATCATCACCTACTAGATTAATTAATTCCGTATAATACTTCGCAGATATTCCCACCGGATGGCCTGGTAAACCATTATATACTGGCCTGACTAATGTATGGTGTTTTAATTTATTCGCTACACGGGTAAATAAATGACTATTGATATATGGCATATCCGCCAAATGAATTATCCATCCATCTAAATTTGAAGTATTTTTAACACCAAATGCGATTGATTCACCTAGCCCATTACTATTTATCAACGAGTATGGAATATTAAATTGTAAACAATTATTAATAACACCTTCATTCTCAGGCCGTGTCACTACATGCACAGGAAGCTCACTATCGATTGAATTTAATAGTGTTTTCTCAAAAACTGTATTTTTTTCAAGCATGAAATTCAATTTACTTCCTGTACCTCCAGCATTTTGAAAACGTTCACTTTTTCCTGCTGCCAATATTAAAATACCAATATTCATAGTTTTTATTTTAAATCGATATACTGATTGCGTATCCCATAAATAAAGTATATTCAGTAAGATCACAAGAACTACTTATCATTAATTTGAAAATTATTAAGAGAGGTATAATATAAATGTGACACGAGTAATTTTTTCGATGTGACTATAAAAATAAAAATACCGATGTAATAATAATAAGTGTAAGGGTGTATTATGAGCAAAAGCAATGTCGAACTCTCCCGCAGACACTTTCTAAAATGTGCCGTTATAGCGGGAATATCTGTTTATTTAGCCCCTTTGTATAGCCGTGCTTTTGATGTGCTATTCGAAGAAAAAATCCTTCAATCTCCTGACTGGAACCCGGTCGACAAACAAATCAAATTTCGTATTGATGGGTTTGCCAAAGTCCAAGGGGAAAAAGTCTTCGCCAGAGACATCCGTGCACGAGATATCCCTCACTGGCCAAAACAACAAGGTCATGCATTTTTACTCCGCGTGACTCAAGCCGATAAAATTTACCAAGGCTTTAACCTTGATCGACTAAAAAATGGCCTGATGCCTGACCGCATCGTAACCGCAAGTGACTTAGAAAAAGATGGCGTTGCTTTTCCTGAATTTTATGGTGATGATTTATTGCTTCCAGAAGGGAAAACTCCCGCTTACCTTGGCCAAGCCGTCGCATTATTGATTTATCATGATTTTGCTAAATTCCGTTTTGCCAAAGAAACCTTAAAATTCCGTGACGATGTTATCCAATACGGCGCAATAACTGGCCCATTAGAACGAGACCCATGGGGAACCTACCGTGGCGTGCGAATTGGCAATGAAAATCCTTATGAGCCAGATATTTATTCAAGCCTAAAAGATATGCCAATCTCCCCTATTGGCATGAAAAAGCACTTACCCGTTTGGCCTGAAGGTCGCGAAGGCGGAAAATTAGATCAACAAGGCATGCTATATGCTGATGAGCTCGCTAAACAACTGGAAAACCCACCGGAAGACTGGTTAGTGCTCAAACGAAAATACTTTTCTCAATCCATTGATACTGCTGCCTTAGAGCCTGATAACGCTAACGGTTGGTACGACGCCAAAACACAGTCATTCCATCTTGTTATTCCGACACAGTCCCCTCAGGAAGTTGCGGAATCATTACCAGAGATGTTGGCAAAATCGCATTTCCCAATTAAACAAATTTTCCTACACCCTTGTTTTACCGTTGGTTATGGTTCTAAAGACCACACTCCATTCCCCTATTATGGTGCGATGGCAACATTATATGGGGACGGAGTTCCTATTCGTCTAGCTAATGACCGTTATGAACAATTTCAATCCACCATCAAACGCCATGCTTTCGATATGGATTACACCTTAGCGGTTAATAAAAAAACGCATAAAATTGAAGCCCTTTCAGCTTCTTTTATTGGTGACGGCGGTGGTCGCTGTAATTTTACGCCTTCCGTTGTTATGGTCGGGGCTACAGGTGCCCAAGCTATCTATTATATTCCCCGCAGTGATTTATCTGCAGTCGGTATTGCATCAAGAGCGGTCGATGCGGGTTCAGCTCGCGGTTATGGTACTTTACAAGCCATGGCAGCAACCGATATGTTAATGGAAGAAGCCGCAAAGCTCCTCAAAGCTGACCCCATCGAGTTCCGTCTTAAAAATATCATCAAATCTGGGATGAAGAATACCCAAGGGGCAATTCCTGGCGGCGCAATTCGTGCCGATGAAGTGTTAACCCGCTGTGCTGCGCACCCAATGTGGACTGACAGAGCCAAACGTAAAGCCGACTTCGAAGCGAAAAATAGCGGTAAACTATTCGGTACAGGGATTTCTTGTGTGCAAAAAGACTTCGGAACAGGCGCGGAATCCTCCTTTGCTCGCGTAGAACTTACCCCCGAGGGTAAAATTGCCATTTACCATAGTGGTGCAGAAATTGGTACAGGTATGTCTACGTCCCAATCGGTGGTTTGCGCTAAATGGTTAGGAAAGCCTGCGGAACAAGCTCACTTTTCCGTTGTTGATTGGTCAATTTTACCGATGATCTCAACAGGTAACCCATTTGCTATGTCACAAGATGAGCAAAACCACTTAGCACAAAACCCATTATGGACACCGAACTACTGCTCACCTGCGAGTGCCAGTAATTCCGCCTATTATTTCACCCATAGCACCGAAGCGGCAGCGCGTCTTATATTCGAACATGGGTTATGGCCAGCGGCTATGTCAATTTGGCAAGAAGGCATTGGTGGCGGGCAAGCTGCTCCTCTCGTTGTTCGCCGTGAGGATGCTCGTTGGGTTGCTGAAGGCTTAACCGCTGATGGGCTTGAGGTGCTTAGCTTACCGCGCTTAATTGAACGCACTTTTGCAATGGACGGGGTAACTGGCGCAGTGTGCCACGTATTTAACCGCTGGCAATGGGCTGAAGCCGATTTTCCTATTCAGGGTGAAACCCGCCGTTTACCGATTGATGGGCTATCGCTACGATTTGCCGATAAAGAATACCAAGTTTGCCACCGCGAAAAAGCGTATTACCCTGATACACAAAGAAATAATGCCGGAGTCACTTACTACAGTGCCG
The DNA here is from genome assembly GCF_023205015.1 of Providencia rettgeri. Lineage (NCBI taxonomy): Bacteria > Pseudomonadati > Pseudomonadota > Gammaproteobacteria > Enterobacterales > Morganellaceae > Providencia > Providencia rettgeri. Next base: position 3,442,189 of record NZ_CP096258.1, read on the forward strand.
TCGCTACCGTTAGCGAACTATCCATTGATAAAGCGACTGGGCAAGTCGAATTGCTGAATCACCATAGCGTGGTGGAGTGCGGTAATCTTATCGTTCCACAACTGGTTTCAGGGCAAATTCAAGGTGGATTAGCAATGGGTATCGGCCATGCGCTCCATGAATATTTACCTCTCTACGAAGATGGCCCTGGTAATGGGACATGGAACTTCAACCGTTATCATCTCCCGCTTGCCAGTGACGTTGCTGTTTGGCAACAAACCAACGAAGTCTTACCCGGACTTTCGGACACTGACCCGCCGAAAGGCGTTGCTGAGGTTGTTATGATCCCGGTGGTTTCATCCATCGTCAATGCCATTGCAGATGCAACTGGTCATCATTTCTTGCATTTGCCTGTACGCGCAAAAGACATTTTAGAGGTAATATCATGAGCCTAAATTTCCTTCCTCTTACCTTAACCATTAATGGCCAACAGTATGGACCAATGGACGTGCCTGAAGGCCTCATGATGATCGACTTTCTTCATGAATATGTCGACCTAACAGGTTCTCGCCTAGGCTGTGGTCAAGGCATCTGCCATGCTTGCGTTGTTATCTTAGATAATCCATCCGGTAGCAGCGAAGAGATCCGTACCTGCATTACTGGCGCACATTTTTTCAATAATAAAAGCATCCGAACTATCGAAGGGGCTGCCACCAAAGAAGAAAACGGGGAGGTAAAACTATCCCCAGTTCAACAAGCTTTTGTTGAACATTTCAGTTTTCAGTGTGGCTACTGTACCCCAGGTTTTGTAAATGCAGCGACCGTATTTATTGAAGAACTTCAGCGAAACCCGATTGCAGAAGCAGACTTAGAAGAGGCTATCAAACAAGCTCTAAATAACCATATTTGCCGTTGTACGGGCTATGTCCGCTATTATGAAGCGGTACGCGATGTGGTTCTGGCGACTCCTGGTCTTATTAAGGAGGCAGTAAAATGATCAAACGAATTATTTTATGGTTTATAGCCATCGCTATCATCGTTTGGGCGGTGCTCTACTGGTATGAAAGCCGTACCTTAGATGGCCCGGTACAAAAAGTCACCGCGACTCCCCAAGAAATTGAGCGAGGTCGTTATCTCACATTGGCCGGTGACTGCGCTGCGTGCCACACCAGTGCTGATGGCGCACCATTAGCCGGTGGTTTTCCACTCGATACCCCATTTGGTACCATCTACAGCAGTAACTTAACGCCTTCAGCTGACTTTGGTATCGGCCGCTGGACAAAAGATGATTTTTATAAAGCACTGACCCAAGGTATCTCTCCACCGAGTAAAAATCTTTATCCGGCAATGCCTTACACATCCTATAAAGGGATCACTCGTGAAGATTCTGATGCTATTTACAGTTATTTGATGAGCCAACCCGCTGTTGATGTCGCGCCACCTGAAAATTCATTGCCATTCCCACTAAACCAACGTATGGCTATGATTGGCTGGAATTTATTGTTTTTTAACGATAAACCACTCCCCGATAGCTCACAAGGTAGCTCCTCTGAATGGCTACGTGGCCGCTATTTAGTTAATGTATTAGAGCATTGTGCCGAATGCCATACCCCAAGAGGGAAATTGGGTGAAATGGATTTGGATAACTTTATGAAAGGCGGTGCATTAGGCCGTTTTATGGCTCCAGATATTACCCCGAAAGCGCTTGCAGAACGAGGATGGACAAAAGAAGATTTACAGCAGTTTTTCATGACTGGGCTCACGCCGCAAGGTTCCGCCTACAGTGATATGCACCCTGTAATTTACCTGAGTTCACAACATTTAACTCCAGAAGATAATAGTGCCATAGCCACCTATTTAATGGGCGACAACCCACCAGCCACTTCACCATTAAGAATGGGGGAAGGTAACGCACAAGGCCGCCAAATTTATTTAGAAACCTGCTCCGGCTGCCACTCCTATGATGGTAGCGGCAAACCGAATGTGGCGGTGGCTATGAAAGGGAATTCAACATTACGTGATGCGGATAGCACTAACCTAATTAACGCTATTTTAGATGGTTTGCCTGAACAACCGTTTCCTAATAACCAAAACATGCAAAGCATGCCGGGGTTTGCTAATAAGCTAAATGACCAACAAATTAGCGAGTTAGTGAATTTCCTTCGCGTTCAATGGGGAGGACAGCCTGCCGATGTCACCCCTGAGCAGATTAAATCTTTACGTCAATAATGACAAAAAATGAACTATCGGGCTTGTTTGTATTTAACGAGCCCAATAGTTTTCTATTTAATAACCGAATACAAATACACTTTATATAATTAAATGCATATTGATTTAATTATTCATTAATAAGAATTGATGTCATTTACATAAATTATATTCTAATAAAGCTCAGTTATTTTATTCAACACTGTCATATTAAGATGACTCCAACAATATTATTCACTTTGTTTTATAAATCCCCTTATTGATTCTTGATATATCATTATATATACCCATAATATTTGTGTAACTTACTGAGCTATCTGATATTAGCCATCGAATTGTGAGCTAATTTAATCGAAATAAAACAACCTTATAGTACATGGCTAAAAAGTATTATTTATCTCCATTGTTCATAATAAAAACCCTAAAAATATAATCAGGGAGTACACCATGTCGGGACATATTTCTAGACGCAATTTCATCAAACTAGGCACTATTGCGGGTATTGCAGTGATGGTCGGCAAACTCCCTTTTGCGATAGCAATGGAGCTCGATTCTGATTCTCCATCAACGGATTGGATTGGTCAAAACGGTAAAGCACGTTTTCGTTGGGATGGCGTTGAAAAAGTCACTGGGCGTAAAAATTTTGCTCGTGATTACCGAGCTAAAGACATCCCCGGCTGGCCCAAAAAACAAAGCTATGCCTTTATGTTAAAAGCGACAGAGGCAGATAAAACCTTTGAAGGCATTGATATTTCAATGTTAGGGCCAAATCTACAACCTGATAAAGTTGTTTTACAAGAAGACCTTATCCGTGATGGCTTAAATATCCCTCAAGACACCAGTATGGGGAAAGGCTTCTATGGCACCAATATTTTAGTGCCCCTAGGAGATACCCCACCGATTATTGGCCACCCTGTTGCTATCTTGATTTATCATGATTTCGATAAATACAGTGCGGCACAGCGGATGCTACGCTTTGCCACAAACACCGTAAAATATGGAACGGTGACAGGACCAAAACCGCCTGCTAACTACGGTGCAGCACGGTACGTGCGTATCGGTGGTGACACCCCACTGTCGCCTTCTATTTTTTCTCCTTATCAAGATTCAGGAATTAAAGGTGGGTTTGATGGCAATACCCCTATTTGGCCACCTTATGACCCCAAACACGCCATTTCTATTCCACCCGTCATCCGTAAAGATCGTGGTGGCGGCTTTATTCAAGCCCTTCATCAGGCAGAAAAGAGCCCTGATAAACAAGAAAAAGCGATGGACTACGCACGGCAAATTGAGCAAGAAATCGCAGCCGCTCGCCAGAACCCTGATAAGTTTGTGATTGAACGCCATGGTTTTTCACAATCCATCGACCCTTGCGCAATGGAGCCTGATAACTGTAATACTTGGTATGACGCACAAACCAAAACGCTGCATATCTTAACCGCAACGCAATCTCCTGCGGGTGTCGTCAATGCTGCGGCTGAGCTATCTAAACACAACACACATTTTTCCGTCGAAAACATTGTGTTATTAACCGGTTCTACTGTTGGTTACGGCTCAAAAGACTATTCAGTTTTTCCGTTCTATTCGATGGTTGCTAGTTTCTACGCTGATGGCTTGCCTGTTCGCATGGCAAATGACCGCTATGAACAATTCCAAATGGGGATGAAACGCCACTCCATTGAGATGGATGTCACCATTATTGGTGATAAAAAAACCGGTAAATTTGATGTCTTAAAAGGTACTTACAACTGTAATGGTGGAGGCCGTGAAAACCTCTCCGTTGCCGTATCCCACGTTGCGGTACGTGGTGCCCAATCTATTTATTATTTCCCTAAATCAGACCTCACTGCTCTCGCCATGGCCACTCCGGCTGTCGAATCGGGCTCAATGCGTGGCTTTGGTTCCTTGCAATCGATGGCTGTCACTGAATTGATGGTCGATGAAATCGCTCACAACCTCAATATTGACCCAATCGAACTACGCCGTCGTAATGCCATTTTAGAAGGTTATCCGAATACACAAGGCGGTGTTATCGCCGGTGACCCTCGCAATGTCGAAATGTTAAACCTCGCGGAAAAACACCCGATTTGGGTCGAACGTGAGAAAAACAAAGCCGATTATGAAGCGAAAAACCCCGGTAAGCTATACGGTGTTGGATTCGCACAAGTGCAGCAAGTTTATGGCTCTAGTGGCGTCCCAACCATTCTTTCCCTCGAATTTGATATCAATGGCAAACTAACAATGCGCCATTGTATGCAAGAGATTGGTACCGGTGGTACAACCGCACAGCAAGTGATGGTGTGGCAAGCACTCAGCAAAGCCCCTGATGTGGTTGAGTTTGGTGTAACGGAATTTGAAGAACTCCCACTCAAAACCAGTTGGGCAGATCAGAAAAAACAAGACGAGTTGTCCAAAACGGATCCCTATTGGACGCCGGCTCTGATCCCTGACATGAGTTCATCGAGCGGTGTTTATTACATTGGGTTCGGCACGCGCCAAGCTGGCCATTTTTTATTGGAAAATACCCTCTGGCCTGCGGCCAAAAGTATTTGGAGTGAAGGCCCCGGCGGCGGTGCGTTCAACGGCCTAAATGTCGAGTTTGCGGATATTCGTGTCGGCCCAGAAGGTATTGGCGGTGGCGGAATGAAGCCCATTCCTTTTGACATTTTAGCCAAAAGAGCCCATGAGATGGGGCTCATCACCGGGGTTGCTGTTCACGGCTATTCCAGCTGGCAGTGGGCTCGTGCAGAGTTCGATATCCCAACTGTGGGCTTAAAAAATCTGCCTCTTGATGCGATATCCGTTCGTTATGGCGAGGGTGCGCCACAAGAGCTGAAAAAACAGATGACAACTGGCGGTTACCATTTTATTAAACGTAAAATTGCCTATTATCCACCCACACAACGCGCAAAAGCAGACCCCACAACGGTCACACCCGCTTCTTGCCTCGTTGAACTCAACGTCAACACGATGACGGGTGAGGTCGATATCATGCGCCACCATATGATTATGGATCCCGGTACGATGATTGTCCCTGAATTGGTTTCAGGCCAAATTCAAGGAGGTACAGCAATGGGTATCGGCCATGCATTGATGGAAGAATTACCACTGTATGAAGATGGACCAGGTAATGGGACATGGAACTTTAATCGTTATGTCCTACCGCGCGCAAAAGATGTGGCAGTTTGGCAGCAAACCATTGATTACTTACCACCTCTCTCAGAAACTTCGCCACCAAAAGGCATGGCTGAACTGGGGATGATCCCTATCTTACCTGCGACGAGTAATGCATTAACTCATGCGACAGGCAAGCGTTTCTACGAATTTCCTATCACGGTAGATAAAATTAAAAAGGCACTCTCATGAAAATCAACAATGCCGTTCCGATTATTGAGCGCAAGCCACTAACACTGACCATTAACGGCCAAAAAGTTGGTCCTATTGATGTCCCTGTTGGGATGCCAATGATTGAGTTTCTACATGAATACCTAGACCTCACTGGCACCCACTTTGGTTGCGGACAAGGGATCTGCCATGCTTGCACCATTATGGAAATCCAGCCCGATGGCACAACGGTTGAAAGCCGCACTTGTATCTTTGGTGCCCATTATTTCAACAATAAAAATATTGTCACCATCGAAGGGCAAGCCAAACTGGATGAACAAGGCAAAGTTGTTGAATTAACGCCAATTCAACAAGCTTTTATCGAAAACTTTTCGTTCCAATGCGGTTATTGTGCGCCCGGTTTTGTCACGGGCGCGACGGTATTTCTTGATAAACTTAAGAAAAACCCAGTGAAACGTGACCAACTCGAACATGCGATTGAAGAAGCCCTCAATGAGCATATTTGCCGTTGTACAGGTTATGTACGCTACTATGAAGCTGTGAGGAAAGTCGCTCTCGACACTCCTGGCTGCGTGATCGACTAGGGGGAAACATCATGGCTAAATCCAGCTCTCTACGTAAAAGCATTTATATTATTATCTTATTATTCATAATATTAATGCTTGCGGTCCTGTTTGGCGCTTTTCGTACCTCCAGTATCGGCCCTGATTTAGATAAACCGCTGACCTCAGAAGAAGTCGCCAAGTTACTGCCTAGAGGACAAGAACTGGCAACCGCTGGGGATTGCTTTGGTTGCCACTCATTACCTGAAGGGCCATTGGCTGCGGGTGGTCGTGCTATCGGAACCCCTTTCGGTACCATTTACTCCACAAATATCACGCCTGATAAGCAATTTGGTATCGGTAACTATACCCGTGCTGATTTCCATCGTGCTTTAAAAGACGGAATTGGCAAAGATAGAGGTAATCTCTACCCTGCGATGCCGTTTGTATTTACCCATATGACCACATCGGAAGATATTGATGCCCTGTATGCTTATGTGATGTCACTTCCACCAATGGCGGTGCCAAACAAAGAAAATACCGGGGTATTTGTCCTACCCGTTCGCCCATTTATGAACTTCTGGACTTTGCTCAACTTTCCTAAACAAAATGCGCCCCATGACCCGCAACGCTCTGCCGAGTGGAACCGAGGCGCGTATATTGTCGAAGGTTTGGCACACTGTGGTGCTTGCCACTCACCACGTAACCTAATGATGGGCGTCGAGTTTTCACGGTCACTTCAAGGGGGGGAAGAAGCGGGTTTGGCGATCCCTGATATCACAGCAGAAGCGCTTTCCAAACATGGCTACGATACCGCCTCTTTGAGCCAATTTTTACTGACGGGCAATGCCCCACAAGGCTCTGCATTTGCAGACATGAGCACAGTAACCCACTTTTCCACCAGTCAGATGAAAAAGAGCGATGTTGATGACATGGCGATTTATTTGATGACCGATAAACACGGAAAAATACTCGGAGCCAAAGCCCCACCAGCGCCATTACCGGAGGCAAACTCACCAGAAGTGGGTGATGTCAGTCAAATCATGGAAACCGGTCGCTTGATGTATATGTCTACCTGCGCAGGTTGCCACGGGATCACCGGAGAAGGTGTGCCAAATGGTATTCCAGCGTTGAAAGGTAATGCCATCCTAGCCATGGACAGCCCTGAAACCTTTATCAGTGTGGTACTAACTGGTATTCCAACCACCACCTTCCCGAATGGACAGCGTATGTATGCCATGCCAAGTTTTGCCGATGATTTAACGCCTCAAGAAATGGCAGATTTAATTTCATGGGCACGTGCTGAGTGGGGTGGACAAGGTAAACCCGTCACCGCCGAACAAGTTGAAAAACTGAAAAAGGCGGCTCAGTAACTAAAATACTCCTCGGCGACTTATATTAGCTCAAAGAGGAGATATTACATAATTTACCATATCACTTATTCAGCGCTGGCACCGCCAATGGTTAGGGAATGTTTACGAGTGGGCAGGTCAATTACGCACAGTGAATATTAGCAAATTTAGTCGCAGATGTGATGGCGGTACAAGCTGGTTTTCAGCCGTTAGATTACGAAAGTTGGACTCAACACCCCGAGCAGTACATTGCAGCAATCCACGCAGGGTTAAACCTTAACTATGAACCTATGAAATATTGGGTTAATAAAGCCTTGAAAGCGAACTAAATCGCCAGTTTCAAATGTCCAAACTTCTCACGCTTTGCTTTCATTTCTTCTTCAAGGCGACGAGACTCCTGCCCTGTTTCAATCGCTGTAGAGGTTACTACCGAACGAATGAGCGGGGTGCGAGTTGGTCTTGTTGCTTGAATTAATTCATTCTTTTTCATGGTAGTCTCACTTCAAACTGGTGATAGTGCGTTTTATCACCGTTGTTTTATATGGCAACATAAAGCTCGAAGTTAGATTTTTCTCTTCAGATATGGCTCTGATGCTATCCATATAACATTAAAATAATACTTATCAACATTAAATATTTTTTATATATTAGAATCACTTAATACAGATAGTAAATCAGTGCTAATTCCATATTTCTTGAATTCTTGCTCTAAGATAGCTAACTGGCGGCCTTTAATATCATAATTGTATCCATTGGCTAAACATGCCCACTTCATCTTGCTGGGTAAATATTGCAATCCTGTACCTATCTCAAAAGAACGGCTCCCCACTTTGGCAGTTTTATACGCTTGTCGATATTCAATAATTAATGGCATTTTGCTAATTATCTTGACGCCCACATCCATCAAATGGGAGATAAAATTAACTATGCCACTACAAAAACAGTAACGCCTCATCACGTTCCTCTGAAGTTAGATACATAAAATTTAGGATAAGACAAAACCTAATTTACCTTATCTTAATTTGACAATATATTTATATTCAAAATATTTACCAACTCAAACAATGTGCAGTAAAGCATCTTTGTTTTCCAACCAAGATAGTCATAAATATATTGCCAACGATAAAAGGGAATTTGAATGAGTCACGAAACGCGTTGTATTTTTTCCGAAGGTAGTGTCATTCTACCTGAGGGCTACAAGGAACAAACCGTCAATATCCTAATTTCCCCCACTGGCAATGCAGTTAACATTTCTCGGGATGACAAACCCGCTGATGAAACCTTTGATGACTATGTTGTTCGCCAAAAGCAACTTTTGCAACACTCCTTGAAAGATTGGCAACTCCTTGAAGAAAAGCCCTCAGTACTGGGACACGATGGTATTCACGGCTACCTTATCAGTTCACGCTACCGTCCGAACAAAAAGCAACAAGTCTATCAAATTCAAGCCGTTTACCCTTTCAGTGATACCCAAACCCTGATTTTTACAATGTCCTCGCCTAACGCCTTTAACGATGAGCAATGGGCATGGATGAATACTCTCCTACTTAGCTTTCAACCAAGAGGGTAATCGCCATGCCTGAAGCCGCCAGAGTCGGGGACATTATCGGTCACTCCAAATCAATGTGGGGAATGCTCGTCGGGACGGTATTAGGTGCCGCTATCGCCATTGGAGGAGCAGTCGTTTCCGGTGTCTTAATGGGTGTCGGTATTGCTGCAAGCTGTATTGGGGTGGGCGTGCTTGCCATTGGTGCTTCACTGGCGGTAGGCTATGGCACGGGGCTACTGGCAGAATGGGTTCGGGATAAATGTGTTGAAACGGGGTCTAAATCGTTAAGTCCCTGTGGAGAAATCAAAACTGGCTCTCACAATGTTCGCATTAATGGTAAACCCGCCGCCATGTCCACGCGCAGTCAGGTCAACTGTGACAAAGAAAATAGCCTGCGTCAAATGGCCGAAGGCTCCGGCTCGGTGTACATCAATGGGTTTCCCGCTTCTCGGGTCGGTGATAAAACCACCTGTGATGCCACAGTGATGGAAGGCTCCCCCAATGTCAGAATTGGCGGCGGTACGCAAGCAACCGAAAATATTGAGCCTGAAATTCCCTATTTGCTCACCACCGCCTCTGACCTCACTATGTTATTCGCCGGCTTTTTGAGCTTTGGTGCTGGCACAGCGAAAGGCCTCGGGGCAATAGCGAAGTTATGGAACAAATTACCAGGCAGTGCCAAAATAGGCCGCTTCTTTTGCCGTTACGGCAAGGTGATTGCAGGTTTGGGGATGGGAATACCCGCTTTGGGCATCCTGTTACGTCCCGTCGAAGTCATTGGTGGGCAAAAAGTATTAAACGGTGAAGAGGAGCTGGATTTTACCTATGAGTCTGAATTACCGCTTTACTGGCAACGCAATTATTTAAGTAGTTATTGTTATGACGGCGTACTCGGTCGAGGCTGGAGCTTCTTTTGGGAAAGCCGATTAATTAAAACTGAAGACGGCTTTGTTTGGCAAAACCTGTCGGGGGATATCCTCCCATTTCCAGATATTCCACTCGGGTACCGTAGCTTTTGTGAGGCTGCCCAAGGGTGGATAATCCATAATGATGATGACAGTTGGACGTTTCAGGATGCGGGTGAGCTACGTTACCATTACCTCCCTTTTGATAACGAAGGTCAAAGTCGATTAAGCCATATTGTTGATAATGTGAGTAACGAGCAGCGTTTCCACTACAATGAGCAGCATCAACTGATCCAAATTACCGGTTGCGGTGACCTGAATATCACTTGTGAATATCAATCCTTTGAGCTTGAAGAGACCACAGTATCACGCCTCACTGCCGTGTATCAGATGAACGCCAATCAAGTACGTCGTCGGCAATGTGCTTATTTTTATAACGAGCACGCTCAATTGGTGCGTGTCGAACAGCACACTGACCACCCTTACCGCCAATTTGGCTGGACAGACGCTGGCATCATGGCGTGGCATACCGATAAATATGGTTTACGCAGTGAATACCGCTGGGAATTCACCGACGATAACGTGTGGCGTGTGATTGAAAACAGGACCAGTGAAGGGGAACGTTACCGCCTCGAATACGATGATATCAACCTCACACGAACCGCGTATTGGCAGGACGGCACAACTGCCTGTTGGCAACTCAATGATGACTATCAGATTATTCAGTATACTGACCGTACAGGCATCCAAACCGAACTCCTGTGGGATGAATTCGAACTACCGTGTGGCTGTCGCAACGCCGAAGGACATACGCAAACCAGTGAGTGGGATGAGCTCGGACGATTACTCAGTTTAACTGATGGTAATGGCAACCAAACCCGCTGGCAATATCAAAATGAACGCGAACGCCTTATCACCGTCTTTTGGCCTGATGGCACTGAATCCCGTTTAGACTATGACCGCTTTGGGCGATTAATCAAAGAAATTTCTCCTCTGGGGCAAACCACTGAATACCGCTATGACTTTAAAACCACGCTTCGACCAACCGCTCGTATCGATGCCAAACAAGGCCGCAGCGAGTTTCTTTGGACAAAGCGGGGGCAAATATTGCGTCACCTCGACTGCTCAGGTAAACAACATATTTGGCGTTATGATGAGGGGCGTGTTGTTTCTCAAACCAACGCCTTGCAGGAGGCCACCGAGTACCTGTACGATGAGGCTGGGCGTGTCACCCGCATCGTGTTACCCGATGAGTCCACAGTTCAACTGGCTTGGAATGCCGCGGGGCTCCTCACCCATCACCAACGCAATGACAATACCCCGCGTCAATGGCAATACAACGCCTTCGGTCGCGTCACAACGGAAATTGATAAACTCGCTCGGCATATCCATTACCATTACAATGCTGAGGGGGCATTAATTTCAATTGAAAATGCCAATGGCGGACGCTACCAACTTAACCGTGATGCCGAAGGCCGGCTCGTCGAGGAAACCCGACCGGATGATACGCTACTGCAATATCGCTATAACAGTTTCGGACGTTTAGCCGAGGAAACTCGCCTAGGCGACCGCGTGTTCCCTTCCCCTGCTCGCACGGTGTTGTTGCAGTATGACCCCGCTGGCAACCTTGCTAAACGGGAAACCTTCACCGATAGCTATCAATACCAGTGGGATAGCCTAAACCGCTTATTGGTGGCGTCGAGGCAACCGAATCAACTCGGCCTTGAAATGGGCTTGCAAGCGAACCGAGTTCACTTCACCTACGATGCCCTTGGGCGTATTACCCGTGAGCAAACGGGCGATGATATCGTCGAATTTGCTTACGATGAACTCAATAACCTGAGCCGTCTGACGTTACCTCAAGGTGACAGCCTCAACTGGCTCTATTACGGTTCAGGGCATGCGACTGCCATCAATCACCTTGTTGAGGGTACACCGCACTTAATCACCGAATTTGAACGCGATAACCTGCACCGTGAAATCAGCCGTACCCAAGGTACTCTGACACAATATCGACAGTACGATAAACTGGGGCGGACGATAAGCACCTTCAGCTCACGCGATAAACAGCATCCACTCAACGGCATTGCCTCATCACGAAAATGGTTCTATGACGAACAAGATAACCTTGGCGCGATGGAAGACCATTATCGGGGCTGGGTGGAATACCTGTATGACTCGGAACAGCGACTGAAAAAAGTCGCCAGTGGCGAAAACATGGATGCAATGCTGTTCTATGACCGTGCGGATAATCTGTTAGAGCGTCCTCAATCAGAAATCGAAGCTCAAACGCCAGATCTAAGCCCACAAGGGGATAGGCTACTTCAATTCCAAGGCTGGCAATATCGCCATGATGCCTATGGTAACGTGATTTCACGCGGACACCCTAACCAAGCCAAACAAACTTATCAGTATGATGGGGATAACCGTTTAATTATCGCCCAGACCAGTGACATGAAAGCCCAGTATCACTACGATGCACTGGGTCGCCGTATTCATAAAGTGGTCGAATCACGGGCTCATGGCAAGCTAACACGCCACGAAACTCATTTTGTCTGGCAAGGGCTGCGATTGCTGCAAGAGCAGGATATCAATACCGGTAAACACCAAACCTATTGCTACGAAGAACACGGCAGCTATACCCCACTCGCCGTTATCGTGAAGCAATCCGCAGGCTACCGTTATTACTGGCACCACAGCGACATTAACAGTGCCCCACTCGACGTCACCAACGAACAAGGTAATACGGTGTGGTCAGGGAAATATGAACGCTTTGGTTTTGTTCGCAGCAGCCCGTTGAGTTTCTACTCTGACCCAGAACGCAAAATGGAGTCCTTTGAGCAGAACTTACGCTATGCCGGACAGTATTTTGACACTGAAACAGGATTGCATTTTAATACCTTTAGATTCTACGACCCACAGATAGGGCGATTTATCATGCCTGACCCAATTGGATTATTGGGTGGGATAAATCTGTATCAGTATGCACCTAACACTCTGGGATGGATTGATCCTTGGGGATTATGCCGACGTGGTAATGCAGCGACTAAATCACATATGGATGATGTGCGGGATCAGTTTAAGAGAGATAATTTCGATTCTGTTAGTCATACACGAGGGGGGCGAGATGCGGTGAGTGGCGCAGAACAACCCGAAACCTATTTAAAACCATTAGACCCTGCCAAAACCGGTCGCAAAGGTGGTTCTTATACAGATATGACGTTTACCGATGCTAAAGGTCGTACCGTTTATATTCAGACGGTAGATAAAGGTAATATAAACGGAATGACTCAACGAGAATGGGATAATGCTGTTCGCATAACCCAACAAAACCCAAATGCAATCGTCATAACCGTACCTAAAGGTAACACTTTACAGCCGGGAGCACTAAATACAGATAATATGGTCCCTGGGACCGTGACTCAACGATAAGGTATAGTATATGCCACCAAAAAATAAAGTGGTTGCAATTGAAACATTCATGACCAAAAAAGATGAGGCTGATTTTTCTTTAGCGCTTATCTCATCGTTCAATGGTATAAAGTTCATTGACAATCACCCTTGGAGCACTCCTCAACCGCAACTTAAAGACTCAATTTCTTCTTGCTATGCTGCGTTGAACTCTATGGTTACTATTTTAAATGAAAATATTATTGATTTAGATAGTTATAGCAAATATTTGGTTAAACAAAGCTCAAGTGGCTCATGTTATACCGGCGCTTCAATAGGTAAGGGATTAATAAAATTCTTGCATTCAAAAGAAGCTGATTATGCAAAAGGGGGGTTATCGAATGGAAGTATTGATGCTTCTTATTTCCCTGAAACTGATCCTGAAACAGACATATTCGTTAAATCGGTTTGGAAAATATTTAAAAAAGGTGCCAAAAAAGTTTATCTGATAGATCCTGAAACAGGAGAATTAAATACGAAGCCTGAGACCCGTTTCTTTGCTTGGCCTGATGCTGCAAAGACTTATGACGGAACAGATGGTCGCTATTTAACAAATCATGCCTTTGCTTATTTTGTTGCTAAGCCTTAGTTTAAATATTGCTGGCAATGATAAAACGTCATAGTTAACTAAGGAAGAGAAGTTTTCTCTACCTTAGTTTTTTCTAAAACAATAGCATTTTTACCCGACACGAAACCCATTTTGTGTGGCAAGGGCTGCGGTTGCTGCAAGAGCAGGATATCAATACCAGTAAACACCACACCTATTGCTACGAAGATCACGGCAGCTATACCCCACTCGCCGTCATCGTGAAGCAATCTGGATACCGATATTACTGGCACCACTGCGACATTAATAGTGCCCCACTCGACGTCACCAATGCACAAGGCAATACGGTGTGGTCAGGGAAATATGAACGCTTTGGTTTTGTTCGCAGCAGCCCGTTGAGTTTCTACTCTGACCCAGAACGCAAAATGGAGTCCTTTGAGCAGAACTTACGCTATGCCGGACAGTATTTTGACACTGAAACAGGATTGCATTTTAATACCTTTAGATTCTACGACCCACAGATAGGGCGATTTATCATGCCTGACCCAATTGGATTATTGGGTGGGATAAATCTGTATCAGTATGCACCTAACACTCTGGGATGGATTGATCCTTGGGGATTATGCCGACGTGGTAATGCAGCGACTAAATCACATATGGATGATGTGCGGGATCAGTTTAAGAGAGATAATTTCGATTCTGTTAGTCATACACGAGGGGGGCGAGATGCGGTGAGTGGCGCAGAACAACCCGAAACCTATTTAAAACCATTAGACCCTGCCAAAACCGGTCGCAAAGGTGGTTCTTATACAGATATGACGTTTACCGATGCTAAAGGTCGTACCGTTTATATTCAGACGGTAGATAAAGGTAATATAAACGGAATGACTCAACGAGAATGGGATAATGCTGTTCGCATAACCCAACAAAACCCAAATGCAATCGTCATAACCGTACCTAAAGGTAACACTTTACAGCCGGGAGCACTAAATACAGATAATATGGTCCCTGGGACCGTGACTCAACGATAAGGTATAGTATATGCCACCAAAAAATAAAGTGGTTGCAATTGAAACATTCATGACCAAAAAAGATGAGGCTGATTTTTCTTTAGCGCTTATCTCATCGTTCAATGGTATAAAGTTCATTGACAATCACCCTTGGAGCACTCCTCAACCGCAACTTAAAGACTCAATTTCTTCTTGCTATGCTGCGTTGAACTCTATGGTTACTATTTTAAATGAAAATATTATTGATTTAGATAGTTATAGCAAATATTTGGTTAAACAAAGCTCAAGTGGCTCATGTTATACCGGCGCTTCAATAGGTAAGGGATTAATAAAATTCTTGCATTCAAAAGAAGCTGATTATGCAAAAGGGGGGTTATCGAATGGAAGTATTGATGCTTCTTATTTCCCTGAAACTGATCCTGAAACAGACATATTCGTTAAATCGGTTTGGAAAATATTTAAAAAAGGTGCCAAAAAAGTTTATCTGATAGATCCTGAAACAGGAGAATTAAATACGAAGCCTGAGACCCGTTTCTTTGCTTGGCCTGATGCTGCAAAGACTTATGACGGAACAGATGGTCGCTATTTAACAAATCATGCCTTTGCTTATTTTGTTGCTAAGCCTTAGTTTAAATATTGCTGGCAATGATAAAACGTCATAGTTAACTAAGGAAGAGAAGTTTTCTCTACCTTAGTTTTTTCTAAAACAATAGCATTTTTACCCGACACGAAACCCATTTTGTGTGGCAAGGGCTGCGGTTGCTGCAAGAGCAGGATATCAATACCAGTAAACACCACACCTATTGCTACGAAGATCACGGCAGCTATACCCCACTCGCCGTCATCGTGAAGCAATCTGGATACCGATATTACTGGCACCACTGCGACATTAATAGTGCCCCACTCGACGTCACCAATGCACAAGGCAATACGGTGTGGTCAGGGAAATATGAACGCTTTGGTTTTGTTCGCAGTAGCCCATTGAGTTTCTACTCTGACCCAGAGCGCAAAATGGAGTCCTTTGAGCAGAACTTACGCTATGCCGGACAGTATTTTGACACTGAAACAGGATTGCATTTTAATACCTTCAGATTCTACGACCCACAAATAGGCCGTTTTATCATGCCTGACCCAATTGGATTATTGGGTAGGATAAATCTGTATCAGTATGCACCTAACACTCTGGGATGGATTGATCCTTGGGGATTATGCCGACGTGGTAATGCAGCGACTAAATCACACATGGATGATGTTCGAGATCAATTCATCCGGGACAATAATGG
Source organism: Providencia rettgeri (assembly GCF_023205015.1). NCBI lineage: Bacteria > Pseudomonadati > Pseudomonadota > Gammaproteobacteria > Enterobacterales > Morganellaceae > Providencia > Providencia rettgeri. The sequence continues at coordinate 3,458,359 of NZ_CP096258.1, forward strand.
CGCAGTTACTCATACTGATGGTGGACGAAATGCTTTAAATGGGGCTGAAAGGCCTGAAACGTACTTAAAACCACTAAACCCAGCCGTTACAGGCCGTAAAGGTGGGTCTTATACTGATATGACGTTTACTGATGCCAAAGGTCGCACAGTGTATGTTCAGACGGTAGACAAAGGCAATGTAAATGGAATGACGCAACGTGAATGGGATAATGCGGTCAGAATAACCCAACAAAATCCAAATGCAGTTGTTATTACTGTTCCTAAAGGTAATACGTTGCAGCCTGGTGCATTGAACACCGATAATATGGTTGCTGGCACGGTAACTCAACGATAAGGCAAAATATATGTCACCAAAAAATAAAATGCTAACCATCGAGATTTTCATGACAAAAAAGGATGAGCAAGAGTTTTCACTTAAATTAAGAGAAAGTTTTCCCGACATTTATTTTATTGATTTTCATCCTTGGGATTCGCCGTTTCCCCCCATGAAAAATTCAATTGCACTTTGCTATGATAAACTAAATTCAATAGTAGTAATTTCAGATGAAAGTATAGTCAGCCAAGCGGAGTATATTGAAAATGATGTGAAACCTTTCCCAACAGGTTCTGGTTATATGGGTAATCCTATAGGAAGAGGACTAATTCAATACCAGCACTCAAAGGAAGCTGGCTATGCTAAAGGTTGCATAATGAATGGTCGCTTGACGGCATCCTATTTCCCTGAAAACGATCCTGAAACAGATGTATTCGTTAAAACCGTTTGGAAAATATTCAAAAAAGGAGCCCAAAAGGTTTATCTGATAGATCGTGAAACAGGAGAATTAAGTGCGAAGCCTGAGACCCGTTTCTTTGCTTGGCCAGATGCTGCAAAGACTTATGACGGAACAGATGGTCGCTATTTAACAAATCATGCCTTTGCTTATTTTGTTGCTAAGCCTTAGTTTTTTCTAAAACAATAGCATTTTTACCCAGCACGAAACCCATTTTGTCTGGCAAGGGCTGCGATTGCTGCAAGAACAGGATATCAATACAAGTAAACGCTAAACCTATTGCTGAAGTGATCCCCAATAATTGGGCTACCAATTACTGGGGTCTTTTTGTGTCAAAATACAGCCGTGATTTAAACATTATCATTGCTAACCAATATCTCGCTAGTTTCGCCTATTACGTGTTTGTTATATTCATTAAGATCGCATTAAGGAAACAAAAAATGAATACATTGCCCACTTGAACCTTAGCGCCTCAACCATCAATTTCTCGCACGAGTTCAGATTCATAGTAATAAGACTTATCCTACAGTCTAGATTTTTATCTTGAATTTGCATATTCCTTATATGAGGTAAAATCCAGAACAACATGCCTACATAAATTTCATTTTTAGTCATCAATTTTACCTTTGTATCACTAATACATATTTCAGACACTTTATCACCAAATGCACGTTGCTCCCGATAACCTCAACGTAATACCATAGAGAAATCCATGGCTAACACGTTTGCCTACTCTCATTTGAGACGATCTGTGGTATTTTAGTCTCTGAACACCTCACAGAATTTAGTTAACTCAATACGTTAGAACAGACAACATTATGACTGATAAGCAAAGTTTCGAATCCCACACACCAATGATGCAGCAGTATCTAAAACTAAAAGCACAACATTCAGACATACTGCTGTTTTATCGCATGGGTGACTTCTACGAACTGTTTTTTGATGATGCTAAAAAAGCGTCTCAACTGTTAGATATTTCCCTCACCAAGCGAGGTCAATCCGCAGGGCAGCCGATCCCTATGGCGGGTGTTCCTCACCATGCTGCAGAGGGTTACTTAGCTAAATTAGTACAAATGGGTGAATCCGTCGCCATTTGTGAGCAAATTGGCGACCCAGCGACCAGTAAAGGGCCAGTTGAGCGCCAAGTAGTACGCATTGTGACACCAGGCACCATTACCGATGAAGCCCTATTAAATGAAAGGCAAGACAACCTTTTAGCCGCGGTATGGCAAGACCAACAAGGTTTTGGTTTCGCAACATTAGATATTACCTCCGGTCGCTTTATTATTAGTGAAATTGCCGACGAAGAGGCATTACAAGCCGAACTGCAACGCACCCGACCTGCTGAACTTCTATACCCCGAAGATTTCGGCAGTATGGCATTAATTGAACACAATAAAGGCTTACGTCGCCGCCCATTATGGGAATATGAGCTTGATACTGCAAAACAACAGCTCGGTTTACAGTTTGGCACGAAAGATTTAATCGGTTTTGGGGTTGAAGATGCCCATAAAGCGCTCAGAGCCGCAGGTTGCCTATTGCAATATGTAAAAGATACTCAGCGTACTTCACTGCCCCATATTCGCAGTATTGTGATGGAAAAACAAAATGATAATGTCATTTTGGATGCAGCGACTCGTCGCAATTTAGAAATCACGCAAAACCTTGCCGGTGGTACAGAAAACACACTTGCCGCCATTTTAGATATGTGTGTGACCCCAATGGGTAGCCGTATGCTAAAACGTTGGCTACATACCCCATTGCGTAATATTCAAGTATTAAATAACCGCCAACAAGCTATTAGTGCATTGCAAGAATGCGGTTTTGAATTGCAACCATTTTTGCGCCAAATAGGGGATTTAGAACGTGTATTAGCACGCTTAGCACTACGTTCCGCACGCCCACGCGACTTAACTCGTATGCGTTACGCATTCCAGCAATACCAAGATATTCATCAAATACTAAGCCAATCAAGTTGTTCGTATTTACAAGCTCTTCAAAATCGTATTGGTCAATTTGATAAGTTACAAGACTTACTTGAAAAAGCGATTATTGATGCGCCACCTGTGTTGGTACGCGATGGCGGTGTTATCGCCCCGGGTTATAATAGTGAACTCGATGAATGGCGCGCTCTTGCTGATGGGGCAACCGACTACCTCGATAGACTCGAAATTCGTGAAAGAGAAAAGCTGGGGATCGATACCCTAAAAGTCGGTTATAACGCAGTTCATGGCTACTATATTCAAGTTAGCCGCGGTCAAAGCCATTTAACGCCTATCCATTACGTCCGTCGCCAAACGTTAAAAAATGCGGAACGCTATATTATTCCTGAACTCAAAGAGTATGAAGATAAGGTATTGACATCAAAAGGAAAAGCACTCGCTATTGAAAAAGCGCTGTATGATGAGCTGTTTGATATGCTATTACCTCATCTTGCTGCGTTGCAAACCAGTGCTGAAGCACTCGCTGAGCTAGATGTCCTAGCCAACCTTGCGGAAAGAGCACAAACTCTAGGCTACGCTTGCCCACAACTGACTGAGAAACCGGGTATTCAAATTACCGAGGGTCGCCACCCTGTAGTAGAACAAGTGCTTAGCGAACCGTTTATTTCCAACCCATTATCGCTGTCACCGCAACGTCGTTTATTGATCATCACAGGCCCAAACATGGGCGGTAAAAGTACCTATATGCGCCAAACCGCATTGATTACCCTGTTAGCGTATATCGGTAGTTTCGTCCCTGCCAGCAAAGCAGTGATAGGCCCAGTCGATCGCATTTTCACCCGTGTCGGCGCCTCGGATGACCTTGCATCTGGCCGTTCAACATTCATGGTGGAAATGACAGAAACCGCTAATATTCTTCATAATGCAACAGAGAATAGCTTAGTGCTAATGGATGAGATTGGTCGCGGGACTTCAACCTATGATGGTCTTTCTCTTGCTTGGGCTTGCGCTGAGAATTTAGTGAATAAAATCAAGGCAATGACATTATTTGCAACCCATTACTTTGAATTAACAACACTCCCTGAGAAACTCGAAGGTGCGGTCAATATCCATCTCGATGCTATTGAACACGGTGATACCATTGCTTTTATGCATAACGTTCAAGACGGTGCCGCTAGCAAAAGCTATGGCCTTGCTGTCGCTTCTCTTGCCGGTGTACCAAAGGATGTGATTAAACGGGCAAAACAAAAACTTAGAGAACTTGAAGTTATCTCAAACAATGCCAATGCGAGCCATGTGGATAGCGCACAACTGAGCTTTTTAACCACAGAAGATGTCGAGCCATCACCAGTATTAACGGCTCTAGCTGAAATTGATCCAGATAAACTCACTCCACGCCAAGCCCTAGATTGGATTTATCGGTTAAAAGATATGGATAACTAACATGGATGAGTATGCACAGTTACTCGCACCAATCAGGCAGTTTCTGCAATGTGAAACGCCTGATGCGTGGGTAAAAAAAGCGAGTTTGCCTGAAAACTTGCCCATTATCTTAAAAGACCATTTATTATGCGAGTTAAAGGCCGCGCAAAGTGCGATGTTTTTAATTCGCAAGTATGCTGTCGATAAAGACAGTGCTGCAGTGCTACTTGAATGGTTTAAACCTTATGAATCATTTGCTTATGATAGGGTTGGTGACATCCATACATTAAGAAACAAAAATCAGGTTTCTAAACAAATATTGGCAAAAAAACAATCACCTTATAGTCAAGATTTAATTGATAAAATGGTCCTGCTAATCAAAGAGGAACTTCATCATTTTTACCAAGTTCTAGAGATTATGCATGAACGTAATATTCCATACGATGGCATCACTGCAGGCCGTTATGCTAAAGGGTTGTTGAGCCATGTCGACCCCCATGATCCAAAAACCTTAGTTGATAAACTAATTATTGGAGCTTATATCGAAGCACGTTCTTGTGAGCGTTTTGCTAAATTAGCCCCATTTCTTGATGAGCAGCTTGCAAATTTTTATATTTCATTATTACGCTCAGAAGCTCGCCACTATCAAGATTATTTGCACTTAGCACAATTAATTAGCAAACAAGATATTACTGAACGAGTTAATTATTTTGGCATTATTGAAGCTGAATTAATTTCAACACCGGATGACGATTTTAAATTTCACAGTGGTGTTCCCATTAATTAAGCTCACTCTCTATTCTTTACATACAAAAACCCCTATAAACATTAGCTTATAGGGGTTTTTAACTATCGAATCAACATCTACATATTAAATATCGACTCTAAGGTCAGCTCTTCTCCATGTAAAATATCTTTCAATCGCTTTAAACCTTCGACTTGGATCTGGCGAACACGTTCTCTTGTTAACCCTATTTCACGGCCAACTTCTTCTAGAGTTTCCGCTTCATAGCCTAAAAGCCCAAAACGTCGTGCTAAAACCTCCCTTTGTTTTGGGTTCAATTCATACAACCACTTAACAATATTTTCTTTTAAGTCATTATCTTGAATTGTATTTTCTGGACCTGAATCATTATCATCAGACAATACCTCAAGCAAAGATTTCTCTGAGTCCCCTGCAATTGGCGTATCAACAGATGTGATACGTTCATTTAAACGTAACATCCTACTGACATCTTCGACAGGTTTATCTAGCTGCTCAGCGATCTCTTCAGGGCTTGGCTCATGGTCCAACTTCTGGGCTAATTCACGTGCAGTACGGAGGTAAATATTGAGTTCTTTAACGATATGAATAGGAAGGCGAATAGTTCGAGTTTGATTCATGATAGCGCGTTCGATCGTTTGACGGATCCACCACGTTGCATATGTTGAAAAGCGAAACCCCTTTTCTGGATCAAACTTTTCAACGGCACGAATTAGCCCAAGATTTCCTTCTTCTATCAAATCGAGTAATGCAAGGCCTCGATTATTATAGCGGCGTGATATTTTTACAACGAGACGAAGGTTGCTTTCTATCATACGCTGTCGTGATGCGATATCACCACGCAATGCACGTCTTGCATAGAAAACTTCTTCTTCTGCTGTAAGGAGTGGTGAGAACCCAATTTCACTAAGATAAATTTGAGTGGCATCCAGAACACGCTGACTTGTGTTCTGGAGTAAATCCATTTCGTCATCTAGCTCAGTAACCAGATCCTCTTCTTTAAACTGACTCTCATCAAAAGTGTCATTTAAATTACTTTCATCGAGGTCATTGTATAACTCGTTAACTTTCAGCGAACTTTGGCTCATCAGTGACTCCTACCCTAGATAATGCGGGTAGAATGCCAAAACACTCTACCCAGTTTATCGCTGCGGCAAATAGCGCAACGGGTTTACTGATTTTCCCTTGTAACGAATTTCAAAGTGTAGTCTAACCGAACTAGTTCCAGTACTACCCATAGTGGCTATTTTTTGACCCGCAGTGACGTCCTGCTGATCACGCACAAGCAATGTATCGTTGTGAGCATAAGCACTTAAGTAGTCATCGTTATGTTTTATAATTATTAGATTTCCGTATCCACGCAAAGCATTACCTGCGTAAACGACTTTTCCTGGCGCAGCAGCAAGCACAGCTTGACCACGAGAACCAGCGATATCTACCCCTTTGTTCCCGCCTTGAGCATCAGAGAAACCTTCAATCATTTTCCCTTCTGCTGGCCAACGCCATTTTATTGACGAATTATTTGTACTGCTGACTGCAGTAGAAGCGGTTGTTGTCGAGGTTGTTGTTGTCGTTGAAGCCTGTGTCGCAGGTTTCTTATTATTAGGCAACATCTTACCTGAATTTTGACCACCACTGTTTGCAGGATACTCATTAGTTGTTCGAAGATCAACCGCTTGCTGATGACTATTTGATGAATTTGCCGCTAATTGAGTGTTCGAGTTCACATTTGTGTTACCAATATTAATAACCTGCCCTACATTTAGACTGTAAGGTTCTGGAATATTGTTTCTCGATGCTAACTCACGGAAATCATTACCGGTTAAGTATGCAATATAGAATAATGTATCACCACGCTGGACCGTATAACTATTACCGCTATAACTGCCTTTTGGAATACTGCCATAGTCACGGTTGTATACTATGCGCCCTTCACCATTAGTTGTTACCGGTGCTGAACTGCGGCTTACAGGCTGAGTATTTGTATTACTTGATAAATTTGGACGAGACGATGGCATTGCCGTGCTCATACCCGTATTTGGTGACGAGGCCGGTGTCGTCCTTTGCACCGTTGGCTGGCTAGATTGGCTATCATTCACACTCGAAATAGGTGCTGCTGTATGATACGGTGTAGAACAACCTGCCAATAGCGCTCCGCTAAATGAAAAGATGACGGCCCATCGAATTCTGCTTATAGGGCTAACAATTTTCATGCTTCTTCTCCCGTGAAGAAAAATCTGACGTGACAATTCAAAATAATGTCAGCAATAGAGTTATCATAAAATATTTCACTTATTAAAGCAGAAATACAAAATAGTGAACAAGTTAAATATATTAAAAATATAACAATTTGAGAAAATGACTAACAGTTTAAGCTATTCCCTCGAATTCAGCTGGGTAAAATATCATATTTGGAATAGTTTTACTGCTATTTGCGTTAATGAAACCTTTACAATGATATTTAATTTAAATCGATTATTTTTATAATCATTTTTTTAAATACCATTGTAAATAGGTTAAAGGAGGTCACCGGCAACCAATGGGACAAAACGAACTTTTTCAATAAAATTCGTATGGTAATCATTACCACGTCGAGTAATTAGCTTCAGCGCTTGTTCTTTATCACCGACAGGTAAAACCATTCGCCCACCATCTTTTAATTGCCCCAATAGTAGAGTTGGTATTTCTGTTGGTGCCGCAGTAACTATGATGGCATCAAAAGGCCCTTTTGATTGCCAACCTTCCCAACCATCACCATGGCGTGTTGAAATATTATGTAAATCAAGCTGTTTCAGGCGCCGCTTTGCGGCCCACTGCAAGCTTTTTACCCGCTCAACAGAAAAAACATGCTTAACCAAGTGTGCCAATACTGCAGTTTGATACCCTGAGCCTGTCCCTATCTCGAGAACGTGATCATCCGGTGCTAAAGCCAATAGTGCCGTCATTTTAGCAACAATATACGGCTGTGAAATAGTTTGCCCATGACCAATAGGTAATGGGATATTATCATAGGCTTTATGGGAGAGCGCTTCATCCACAAACCGTTCCCGCGGAACGAGTGAAATGGCATCTAATAGGCGCTCATCGTGAATTCCCTGTTGGCGTAATTGAGCCAAAAGTTCTTTCATGAGCCCTGTATTCATTTTACTGACACTCCTGATTTTTCAAGCCACTCTTCCACTAATGAGTGTGCTTTATAAGCGGTTAGGTCAACTTGTAATGGGGTGATTGAAACATACCCATTTTTCACGGCTTCAAAATCCGTTCCAGGACTGGCATCACGAATTTCCCCAACGGGACCTAACCAATACAATGTATTCCCTTTCGGGTCCTCTAGGCTATATACCTCAGAAGCGGCATGACGACTACCACAGCGAGTGACTTTGATACCTTTAATTTCTTCGTATGGGATATCAGGCACATTAATATTTAAAATATTCCCTGCTCGCAATGGGTTCGTCTGCAAAAGAGCGAGGATCTCGCATGTCACTTTAGCCGCACTTTCATAATGCGTTTCCCCATCTAACGATACCGCAATTGACGGTAAACCTAAATGGCGGCCTTCTGTTGCCGCTGCAACCGTGCCTGAGTAAATAACATCATCCCCTAAATTAGGGCCACAGTTGATACCAGATACAACAATATCAGGACGTGGGCGCACCACTTTATTCACCCCAATATAGACACAATCTGTTGGTGTGCCTTCCTGTACAGCAAGGTCGCCATTACTTAGTGTTTGAATTTTAAGTGGTTTATCTAATGTTAATGCGTTCGATGCCCCACTACGATTGCGATCAGGCGCAATCACCTGAACATGATAATATTGGCGTAGTGCAGCTGCAAGAGTTTGAATTCCCGGCGCATTTACCCCGTCGTCATTACTCAATAAAATCTTTAGCATCGACATTATCCTGCCCATTTTGATTAATAATTTCTCTCACAACACTGGTTGCAAAACAACCCGAGTTTAAGAAAAAATTCAGTTTTACCGTCGAGTCATCCAACCATTCCCACTGTAAGTCTTGTGGCTTAACAACTATCGCCCTTCTAGCTGAAGAAACTCGTTCGCGCTGCATTAAAGAGATAAAGGGTTGGTAATCCGCTAAACACTGAGTTTCAAATGCCTGAGCTTCATCCTGAGTTCCCAACGCACCATCACCGGGTAATGGCGCGGTAATGCTTAACTCGTTGGACTCTAAGCGAGGTTGCAATGTAGCAAACTCATCTTGTGTCGCGACAAACCAACTCCCTCTGCCCGTTAATTGCAATGCATCACCTAACATCACGTGTTGGGCAGTATTATTTGCAATACGTTCACTTGCCACATGATTAAACATGGCACTACGCGCAGCAGAAAGATAGAAGCTACGCTTGTTGCGTTCACGCACGTTGATTTCTTGGTTTGCCCAACGCAACGCTTGCGTTAAATTTTGCCCGTCACGTCCAAAACGTTGTTCACCGAAGTAATTAGGTACCCCTGATAATGCAACTTTGTGTAAACGTTGTTCGACATCTTTCGCATCCGAAATATCACGCAAGGTTATTTCGAACTGGTTTCCTTTCAAGGAACCAATACGTAATTTACGTTTTTGTCTGGTGACTGCCAGTATTCGGCAGCCTTCTAGCTGCCATGTTGAAAAAACAGGCGTTTCTTTACCTGGCATTTGCAAACAGAACCATTGCTCCGTCACAGCGTGCCTGTCTTTTAAACCTGCGTAACTGACAGCTCTGGCTGAAATTTTAGCAAACTTTGCAAGTTGTTCCGCAACGAACACCGTATTGCAGCCTGTTTTTTCCACGCGAACCATGACATGTTCGCCTTCGCCATCTAGCTCAAAGCCCAAGTCTTCTTTGACGATAAAATCTTCTGGGACACTTTTTAATGTGCCAGAAGATAATGGCTTACCATGCAGGTACTGAACATTCATTACTTTCATTACTATTATCTTTTATTAAAAGAACAACCGCAGCACAGGCAATGCCTTCTTTACGACCCACAAAACCTAATTGTTCTGTCGTGGTCGCTTTCGCATTGACATCATCCATGTGACACTCTAGGTCTTCGGCAATATTCACACGCATTTGAGCTATGTGTGGCAACATTTTTGGCGCCTGAGCCATGATGGTAATATCAATATTCCCAATGCGATACCCTTTGGCACGTACATGGCAAAATGCGTCTCTCAATAGTACTCGGCTATCCGCCCCTTTATAGGCAGGGTCAGTATCAGGGAATAATTTACCGATATCCCCTAATGCAGCTGCGCCGAGAATTGCATCGGTTAACGCATGCAATACCACATCACCGTCAGAGTGCGCAAGTAAACCTTGTTCATAAGGGATACGCACGCCACCAATGATGATAGGGCCTTCGCCACCAAATTTGTGTACGTCAAAACCGTGTCCGATTCTCATTTTTTTTCCTTAATTGTTCATTCTTGAAAGATAAAATTCCGCTAAAGTGAGGTCTTCTGGGCGCGTCACTTTTAAATTATCAGCGCGGCCTGCAACTAACACTGGTTGGTGACCGCAATACTCTAGCGCAGAAGCTTCATCGGTGATCACCGCGTTTTCTTTCAAGGCTTTACTTAGACAATCCCGTAATAATGCTAACGGAAAAAATTGTGGTGTGAGCGCATGCCATAACGCTTCACGTTCAACGGTATGGTCAATTAATTGACTGGCTGTTGAGCTGCGTTTCATGGTATCACGCACTGGGGCAGCGAGGATCCCACCACAACAATTTTGTTCCGCTGCTAATTGAATAATTTCATTTAAATCTGATTGATGAAGGCAGGGGCGCGCGGCATCATGTACTAATACCCAGCAATCTGAAAAGTTGGGGTTAGTGATTAAAAAATCCAGACCTGCTAATACTGAATCGGCACGCTCTTTGCCACCAATAACCGTCGTCACACGAGGGTCATTAGCAATTGCAAGTTGCTGAAAATAATCGTCTTCCGCACTTAAAGCAACCACAATCTCTTGCACTTTATCATTTTCAAGCAATGCGCTTATGGTGTGTTCAATGATTGTTTTACCTGCAACCTGCAAATATTGTTTTGGACACTCTGCATTCATACGGCTACCGACCCCAGCCGCAGGGATCAATGCAACAATTTGCGGGAGATTGTTTTGTGGGGCATGGTTTGGATTTGTCATTATTGAATTCTTACATCAGAAATTATCAGGCTAATGGGTACACTATTTTGACATCATATTATTATGTCTATTTCTGGTTATTACTTTCTTTAACCATTCGATAAAATGACTCTCCGGGTTTGATCATCCCAAGCTCAGTTCGAGCTCGTTCTTCAATCGCATCTTGGCCATCATTTAAGTCATTGATTTCAGCGAATAGCTGTTCATTACGCATTTTTAAGCGCGAATTTACAATTTCCTGAGCAGCGACATCATCTTTGACTTGTACGTAGTCATGTATGCCATTTTTGCCTAACCATAAGGAATACTGTAACCAAGCTAATATCGCAATTAATAGTAGCGTTAATTTACCCATTTTGCCCCCTGAAATGATTTGCTAATCATCCCATAACTCAACGATTGACGCTACTGTGATACTAAAATTGTGATAAAAAGTCAGATTAAGTCGGTTTTTGATCCGCAAAATACCGCCTTATTTTACCATCGGATAAAATAAAGGGGGTATTTAAGCTGTATTAATAATCTAGTTGAATGACATGATTGCGCAATAAAAGCGCAATAATTTGGGAAAGGGAATCCGAAATCGGTTGCTGCCCATCCAGATGCAGCTCAGGGTGTTGCGGTTCTTCATAAGGGGAGTCAATTCCGGTGAATTGTTTAATTTTCCCTTCCCGCGCTTGTTGATATAACCCTTTAGGGTCTCGCTGTTCACAAATACTTACCGGGGTATCCACGTACAACTCAAAAAATTGATCGGGTTCAAATAAGTCACGGACTTTCTGCCTATCGTCTTGAAAAGGTGAAATAAAGGCAGTAGCAACAATTAACCCTGCATCAACCATTAGCTTCGCCACCTCCCCCACTCGACGGATATTTTCTTGCCTATCAGCCTCATTAAACCCTAAGTCGCCGCATAAACCATGGCGAATATTATCGCCATCCAGTAAATAGGTTTTCATTCCCATGGACGTAAGTTGGTGCTCTATTGCCCCCGCCAATGTTGACTTTCCTGAACCTGATAACCCCGTGAACCACAACACGGCACCTTTGTGGCCATTATTACTCTCACGTAACTGGCGAGTTACTGCGTGTTGATGCCAAACAATATGGTTTTCTTTTGTCATCCGTGCTATTTCCCACCCAATACATCGCGCGCACCCCAATGTGGGAAATGGCGGCGAACTAATTTATTTAGCTCAATTTCAAATTCACTAAAATCGCTGGGTTGTTCAAAGACAGGGGTTTGTGTTTCACGGACTAAGCCCGCTCCGACAGTCACATTGGTGAGTCTATCAATAAAAATCATTCCGCCTGTGTCTGCATTGCGTTGATAGTTTTCCAGTAACAATGGTTCATCAAAGGAAAATTCCACTAAACCAATCCCATTCAACGGCAGCTCTGTCGCCACTTTCTGCGTTAAATTATTGATATCAATTTGATATTGAATATTTTCCACTTTTGCCCGACTGCGTTTTCCTGCAATTTTAATATCCAGTTGCTGGCCTTGAACTAACGACTGTTCAGACATCCATACCACATCGACAGAGGCATGCTGTGTGCTTTGTAAGATTTCATCTTGTGCGACAATCAAGTCGCCACGACTAATATCAATTTCATCCTCAAGCACTAATGTAATCGCTTCCCCTGGCACCGCAAAATCTTGTAACCCTGAAAATGTCACAATTTCTTTGATTGCTGAGGTGGCACCGGATGGCAATACTTTGACCTTTTGTCCCACTGCCACAACCCCTGATGATAATGTTCCGCTGTATCCACGAAAGTCTAAATTTGGGCGGTTCACATATTGCACAGGGAAACGCAAAGCTTGCTCCGAGGCTTTTTGTTCCACTTGGACATTTTCCAATATCGATAATAATGTATCACCTTGATACCACTTAAAATTATCGCTAGCATTCACAATGTTATCGCCATCAAGGGCTGAAATAGGGACAAACCATACCTTTAAATCAACCGGCAATTCCGTCGCAAACTTTTGGTAATCCTGCTTTATTTTGTCAAAAGTGGTTTCACTGTAATCCACTAGATCCATTTTATTGACAGCAACAATAAGATGGCGGATCCCAAGTAATGTGCTAATAAAACTATGTCGACGCGTTTGCTCCTGTACCCCTTTTCGAGCATCGATCAACAAAATAGAAAGTGAGCAAGTTGATGCGCCTGTCGCCATATTGCGCGTATATTGCTCATGGCCGGGGGTATCCGCAATAATAAACTTGCGCTTTTCTGTTGAAAAATAACGATAAGCTACATCGATTGTGATCCCCTGCTCACGTTCAGCAGCAAGGCCATCCACCAGCAAAGCAAGATCAAGCTTTTCCCCTTGAGTCCCTATCCGCTTACTGTCACTTTGCAGAGTTGACAGCTGATCTTGGTATATTTGGCGAGTATCATGCAGTAAACGGCCGATTAAGGTGCTTTTACCATCATCCACATTGCCACAGGTTAAAAAACGCAATAATCCTTTTTGTTGCTGCGCCAATAAATAAGGCTCTACACCACCTTGCTGTTCAATTTGATGAGCGATTGATTCATTATAAACGGCTTGTGCCATGATTTTTCTCCTGACTTTGCGTATTCACCTTGCCCACTAAAAATAACCTTGGCGCTTTTTCAACTCCATCGAAGCGGATTGGTCGCTATCAATCAGCCGCCCCTGTCGCTCACTCGTCGTAGAAATCAACATTTCTTCTATAATCTCAGGCAGCGTTTGTGCTTCTGATGGCACAGCTCCCGTCAGTGGCCAACAACCTAATGTTCTAAAACGCACTTTTTGCTGACTAATGACTTCACCCGCTTGTAGGTCAATACGGTTATCATCCACCATTAACAAAGTACCGTCCCGCTGAATAACTGGCCGTTCTTTTGCAAAATACAGGGGAACAATGTCGATATTTTCCAAATAGATATATTGCCAAATATCGAGTTCTGTCCAATTTGATAGTGGGAAAACACGAATACTTTCTCCTTTATTGACCTGCCCATTGTAGTTATGCCATAGCTCAGGCCGTTGGTTTTTAGGATCCCAACGATGAGATCGGTCACGAAAAGAGTAGATCCGCTCTTTTGCACGTGATTTTTCTTCATCACGACGAGCACCACCAAAAGCAGCATCAAAACTGTACTTATCCAAAGCCTGCTTTAAGCCCTCGGTTTTCATAATATCAGTGTGCTTAGCACTGCCATGCACAAACGGGTTGATCCCTAATTTTTCCCCTTCAGGGTTACGATAAACAAGTAGCTCAAAACCATATTTTTCTGCCGTTGCATCACGAAATTCGTACATTTCACGAAATTTCCACCCTGTATCAACATGTAAAAGAGGAAATGGGAGCTTTCCTGGATAAAATGCCTTGCGTGCTAAATGCAGCATCACGGAAGAATCTTTACCAATAGAATACAGCATCACTGGGTTAGCAAATTCGGCGGCAACTTCACGAATGATATGAATACTTTCTGCTTCTAACTGCTGTAAATGAGTTAATTTTTTGTCGTTCACGATAGCCCCTTACTTAAGCCAGTTCCAATACGGCACTGCGCCATCTTATATCTTCAGTTTGCGAACCAAACCATGCGAGTTGTTGGTGCAATGCAGCCACTTCACCGATCACTATCAAAGCAGGAGCAGGAGCCTGCTGCGCTAATGTTTCGAGCTCATACAATTTGCCAGTTACGACTTTTTGTTCACGTCTTGTACCACAGCCGATAACCGCTACAGGGGTATTTTGAGCTCGGCCGAATTGGATTAATTGCTCACTGATTTTCGCGGCCTTCACCGTCCCCATATAGATAGCTAAGGTTTGATTTCCTCGGGAAAGTGCCTGCCAATCGAGTTCAGTTCCATTTTCACGGCAATGCCCCGTAATAAATGTAATGCTTTGTGAATGTTCACGGTGAGTCAGCGGAACCCCCGCGTAAGCGGCTGCACCAATTGCTGCGGTCACACCCGGAACCACTTGAAATGGGATCCCCGCTTGCGCTGCAACTTGTAGCTCTTCTCCCCCTCGCCCAAAAATGAAAGGGTCCCCCCCTTTAAGGCGCACGACTTTTTTACCTTGTTGAGCAAATTTCACGATCAGCGCATTGGTTTCTTCTTGAGAAACGCTATGAGCCCCTGCACGTTTACCTACGCAAATCTTGTCTGCATCACGGCGAACTAATTCAAGAATTTCTTCGCTAACTAAATGATCATATAAAACCACTTCCGCGCTTTGTAAAACCCTTAGCCCTTTTAACGTGAGCAACCCTGCATCCCCCGGCCCAGCCCCCACTAAAGTTAATTCACCGTGGTTATCTGGCTCATACAGTTGTCGCTCCAGTTGTTGCTCCGCTTCGCTGAATTGCCCTTTTTCAACTAAGGAGGCAAAACGTCCACTAAAACTTTTTTCCCAGAAACGTTTTCTTTCACGCATATTCATTAACGTTTCTTTGACTTTATGACGCCAGCGGCCGGCTATTTCCGCCATTTTCCCCAAAGACGTTGGCAACATCGTTTCCAATTTTTCTCTGAGTAAACGTGCTAATACAGGCGCAGTCCCCCCTGAAGAGATCGCCACAATCACTGGCGAGCGATCGATAATAGAAGGGACAATAAATGAACATAATGGTTGGTCATCGACGACGTTAACGAATATTTTTCGCTCATTCGCATCATAGAAAACCTTTTCATTCAGTAATGCATCATCCGTTGCAGCAATAACCAGAAAAGCATCATCTAAATGAATAGTTTGGTAATCTTCTGCTAACCAAACAAATTTATTTTGTTGATATTCAGTTTGAAGCGGAGTACATAACGTTGGTGAGATGATCACTAAATTCGCTTGTGCTTTTATTAGCAATTCTGCTTTTCGTGCCGCGACCACACCGCCGCCAATTAACACGACCTTTCGCGTGCGGACATCGACAAATAACGGTAAATAATCCATCTTGCTCACCCATCGTTATATAAACTGATTATAAGAAATATAAAGTTGACTATATGGTTTCAGACAATAGGTTTGAAATGACAAAAAGCTCTTTCTTGTAACTGAAAAGCATAAGCCAGAAAATTCACATAAAAACCATCAAAATAAGTTAATTTTAAACAAAATATACAAAACTTAACGCAAACTGCTAATTTTCATAATAAAAACAAAAATAATAAAAAATAAAGAGACGATTATTTTTAATAAAAACCATCCCTTTGTAATTAAACAAATATTTCATCAAGTCTGCTATTATTTACAATCTAAACTCAATTCATGGCTTAAAGAATGATTAACCAACAACGCTGTGGGTTGAATTATGACGAATATTTAGTTTTCATGAAGCCCACACTCACGCTTTAATCCAAAAAAGCGCGTATCTTCTTCATTCATTCCCTCTTCCCATTTGCGAGTCGTATGCGTATCACCAACCGATAAATACCCTTGCTCCCACAGAGGGTGATAAGGTAAACCATATTTTATTAGGTATTCATAGACTTGCTTATTGTTCCAATCAATCACGGGTAAAACTTTAAAAATCCCTTTTCCGATACCTAACACAGACAAATTTGCGCGGCTTGCTGACTGTTCTCGCCGTAACCCCGAAAACCAAGTTTGTGCCTGTAACTCATTTAAGGCCCTTTCCATTGGCTCAACCTTATTAAGCTGATTGTAGCGTTCGATGCCCTCAAGGCCTTGCGTCCAAAGTTGTCCATACAGTGCTTCTTGCCAAGCAGGTGACTGCTTTGCTCGATACACCTGTAAATTTAAATTTAGCTTATCTGTTAACACTTCAATAAACTGATAGGTCTCTGGAAACAAATAACCGGTATCCGTTAAAATAACTGGGATATTAGGCATAACCTGCGTCACCATATGCAATGTCAGTGCCGCTTGGATCCCAAAACTGGAAGACAACACAAACTCAGTCGGTAAGTATTCAACCGCCCACTCAATGCGCTGCAATGCAGTCATGGCATCTAACTGGGAATTAAACTCAGCGAGATAAGCGACTTGGTGAGGCCTATCGAGCTCGATGAGTGTTGTTAGTTCAAGTCGGCTCATACCGCCTCCTTAACCTCATAAAAATCAACAGCAGAATTCAATACGGGCTTAACAACATGGGTACGAATAACAAAATCGCCAAATCCTTCATTAGGTAGACGGTTTTTCGCCCAATCACCGATTAACTCATCCAAAATAGCTAAAATCTCTGTACTAGTGATATTTTCACGGTACATACGTGGAATACGAGTACCAATGCGGTTCCCGCCTAAATGTAAGTTATATCTATCCATCGCTTTACCGACCAGCCCTACTTCCGCCAGCATCGCTCGTCCACAGCCATTAGGGCAACCCGTTATCCGTAGAACGATATGTTCATTGGCGACTTGATGAGCGGCCATAATATTTTCTACCTGACTAATAAATTCAGGTAAAAAACGTTCCGCTTCTGCCATCGCAAGTGGGCAAGTTGGAAATGAGACACACGCCATGGAATTTTCACGTTGCGCTGTAATTTCATCACTCATTAACCCATGAGCTCTGGCAATCGCTTCAATTGCCGCTTTTTCACTTTCGGGTACACCCGCAACAATTAAATTTTGGTTTGCAGTTAAACGAAAGTCCCCTTGGTGAATACGTGCAATTTCAGCCACGCCGGTTTTTAATGGCTTATTTTCTAAATCAATCAATCGGCCATTTTCAATAAACAATGTTAGGTGCCAGCGATTATCAATTCCTTTAAGCCAACCAATCTTGTCACCGCGTTCAGTAAATTCATATGGACGAATAGGTTCGAAAACTACGCCTGAGCGCCTTTCGACTTCAGCTTTGAAAGTATCAACTCCCACTCGCTCAAGGGTGTATTTGGTTTTCGCATTTTTACGTTCAGTACGATTTCCCCAATCCCGCTGGGTAGTCACTATCGCTTCTGCAATCGCTAACGTTTTCTCTAATGGAATAAACCCAAACTCACTGGCTAAACGAGGAAATGTTGCGGTATCGCCATGAGTCATCGCAAGGCCACCGCCCACCAGCACGTTAAAACCGATCAATTCCCCATTTTGGGCAATCGCGACAAAGTTCATATCATTTGCATGTAAATCCACATCATTTAGTGGCGGGATCACGACAGAGGTTTTAAATTTTCTTGGCAAATAAGTTTGCCCTAAAATAGGCTCTTCATCCGTTGTCACTATTTTTTCTTTATCTAACCAAATTTCCGCGTAAGCACTTGTGCGCGGTAATAAATGTTCAGATATTTTCTTTGCCCATTCATAAGCTTGTTGGTGCAATTCAGATTGCACTGGGTTAGAGGTACATAACACGTTACGGTTAACGTCATTCGCCGTTGCAAGGGCATCTAAACCAACGTGACTTAACATTTGATGGGCAGGCTTTACATCCCCTTTTAAGATGCCATGGAACTGAAATGTTTGCCGATTCGTAATGCGCACACTGCCATACAGCGTGTGGTCCGTGGCAAACTTATCAATATCCAGCCATTGCTTGGGGGTAATAATGCCCCCCGGTAAACGACAACGCAGCATCATTGTATGGCGAGGCTCGAGTTTTTGTTCCGCCCGCTCGGCACGAATATCACGGTCATCTTGTTGATACATACCGTGAAAGCGAATCAATAAGAAATTGTCGCCTTCGAAACCACCTGTTAACCCATTTTTGAGGTCATCTTTAATTGTTCCACGTAGGTAATTACTGTCTTGCTTCATGCGTTCGCTGTCTGCAAGTTTACCTTCGACAATTAAGGGCTTTTGTTGTTGTTCATTGCTCATTAATAAACATCCCTCTGATAACGGCGCATTACGCGCAACTCACTTAAAAATTCATCGGCTTCTTCACTGTCCATGTTCCCGTATTGGCTGACGATATCTAATAATGCCTGTTCGACATCTTTGGCCATGCGGTTTGCATCACCACACACATAGATGTGGGCCCCTTCTTGTAACCATTGCCAAACTTCTTCACCTTGTTCACGAAGTTTATCTTGTACGTAAATTTTCTCTTGCTGGTCGCGAGACCACGCTAATGAAATATGGGTTAATAAACCGTCTTTGACATAGCGCTGCCATTCCACTTGGTAGAGAAAGTCGTCAACAAAATGTGGGTTACCAAAAAATAACCAGTTTTTGCCTGTCGCACCGTCATTGTCACGCTGCTGTAAAAAAGCGCGAAATGGCGCTATCCCTGTACCAGGGCCAATCATGATCACAGGCGTATTTGGGTCTTGTGGTAGACGGAAGTTATCATTGTGCTCAATGAATATACGGAGTTCATCATCCTCATTTAAGCGATCAGCTAAGAAACCCGAAGCACCGCCAGTTCGCGCCTTACCATCAATCTCATAGCGGACAACGCCAACCGTTGCATGAACTTCATCTTCCACCTCGGATTGGGAAGAAGAAATCGAGTACAAACGAGGGGTTAACGGGCGCAGTAGGTCAACAAATTCTTGGGCAGCAGGCTGAGATGCCGCTTGGCGTACCATATCGACGATTGGCGTATTTTGTGCGTAGTGCAAAATAGCGGCTTTATCGCTAATTAATGACAATAGTGCATCGTCTTTTGATAACTGAGCGTATTTTTCGACAATCACTGGGGTATTTTGTGTCAGTTCTAATTGATAAATCAGCGCATCACGGAATGAATGACGCTGTGAGCCAATAAAGACTTCTTCATCACCTTGCAGCCACAATAAAGCCACCAGCTCATCAACTAAAGCGGGGTCATTATCGAACCAAACACCTAGCGCATCACCCGGTTGATAACGTAAACCAGAGTCACCGAGGTCAATTTCAATATGGCGAACATCTTTTTGTGAGTCGCGGCTGGTGATCTTTTGATTGCTCAGTAGCGATGCAGTTAATGGTGCCGTTTTACTATAAGGTGATGAATGAATTTCATTGATACTTCCTGTTTGAGTCGCCAATAATTGGCTATCACTTTGAGCAGGAACGCGAGCTTTTAAAATCTGCGTGAGGTTTTCAACCCATTCATCTGCAACCGCTTGGTATTCAACATCTGCATCAATTCGTTCCGTTAATGATATCGCCCCTAATGATGCAAGCTGAGAATCGAAATCTTTACCCGCTTGGCAAAATTTTTCGTAAGAGGAGTCTCCCAGCGCGAAAACCGCATAGCTAGTTTGTGATAAATTAGGCGCTTTTTTAGAATGAAGGTATTTGTACAACGCAACCGCCTCTTCGGCGGGTTCACCTTCACCCTGCGTTGAGGCGACAATAACCAACACTTGCTCTTGGTTGATTTGTTTGAATTTATAATCCCCTGCATTCACCAAATTCACACTAATTTTCTCCCCCACCAAGCGCTCTCTGAGCTGCTCAGATAGGCGACGTGCATTTCCTGTCTGTGACGCAGAGATAATAGTGACGGTATCTTGAGTAACAACAGGCGTACTGGCTGATACATCAACTTGCGTGTTCTGATTTACCACTCCCCACAAATAACCAGAAAGCCATGCGAGTTGATGAGATGAAAAATCATCAACGGCTGTCTGTAAACGTGTTAATTGCTCAACAGATATTGGCAGCGCCGCTAATGGCGGCTGTTTTTTTGTCATTATCTTGTAACCCCAGCGTTATTCATCTTTGATTTAAAAAAACGATGCCATGTCATTACCCAAAAAAGACTGACAACCTAACACCCACTCATTTCCCCAAATAATTAGGGTAATAAAGCAAAAAATACCGCAGTACCTGAAACATATAGGGTATGCAGTTAGGTTATAACAACCCTAGATATTGGGATAAGAAACGATAGCCATAATTAATAACTAAAAAGCCTAAAGCAATTAACTGATGGATCATATTGATAAAAGCGGTTAACGCTATTTTGGTAATTAAAGATATTTTCACCTAAAAATGCAGTACAATACGCTGTTTATTCACAACAAGGAGCCACATATGAGCACAACAATCTATAAAGATTTCACTTTCGAAGCCGCCCATAAACTTCCCCATGTTCCAGAGGGTCATAAGTGCGGCCGCCTCCATGGGCATTCTTTCATGGTGCGTTTAGAAATCACTGGTGAAGTCGACTCACATAGTGGTTGGATTATTGATTTTTCCGATGTAAAAGCTGCATTTAAACCTATTTGGGAACGCTTAGACCATCACTATTTAAATGATATCGAAGGGTTAGAAAACCCAACGAGTGAGGTATTAGCCCAATGGATTTGGCAACAAACTAAGCCTTTACTACCCTTATTAAGTGCGGTTACCGTAAAAGAAACCTGCACAGCAGGCTGTGTCTATCGCGGAGAAGCTTAAAAGCACAAGCACTAAAAAAGTCATATAATATAGGGATACACGCTCCTCAGGCCGCTGACTTAGCGGCAAGCCTAAATAGGTTTTGAACATAAATGAGGGGTAAATCCCTATATCCTTTACCTTTGACTCATTACCAATATCAACGCCTAACGCTGCATAGAAAGTTTCCTAATTACCTTTAATAGCCGAAATTCGAAAAAACCATACGTTATTAAGGATGAGGTTAAGGCAAGAAACAAATAGTGGCTGGCATTTCTCCTTTTAACATTAAGGATATAAAAACTTTAATTTGACATAGTGCATTAAATTATAACCTGATCTATTATTTACCATTATTTACTTTTAATAAGGCAGGGAAAATGCATTTATTTCAGCAAACACCAAAATCCAGAAGGCGTTATGGACTGGCCGCATTTATTGGTCTAATCGCTGGTATCGTTTCTTCATTTGTCAAATGGGGGGCTGAAGTCCCATTACCGCCAAGAAGCCCAACGGATATGTTCAATGCAGCTTGTTCGCCAGAGACGCTGATCCGTGCAGCGGAACAAATAGACTGCTCACGTAACTTCCTCAATCCACCTTATATATTCTTAAGGGATTGGTTAGGCATTGCCGACCCTAACTCTGCAGTTTACACCTTTGCTGGGCACGTTTTTAACTCTGTGGGGGTTACTCACATCATATTTTCTATCGTATTTGCTGTCGGATATTGTATCGTTGCTGAAATATTCCCTAAAATTAAGTTATGGCAAGGGTTGTTAGCGGGTGCACTGGCGCAATTATTTGTCCATATGATTTCATTCCCACTTATGGGGCTAACCCCTCCACTTTTAGACCTGCCATGGTATGAAAATGTTTCAGAAATATTTGGTCATTTAATTTGGTTCTGGTCTATTGAAATTATTCGTCGTGACTTACGTAACCGTATTACTCACGAACCAGATCCTGAAGTACCATTAAACCAACCTTTTAGGTAATTTAAAGACCCCCAATGCGTGTTTTTTAGCGCTTGGGGGTTACTAAAAATCATTGCTATTTTTTATTATTGAATATCCAAATATTTATGTGTTTGAATCGATAAACGCCAGTTGCGTTGAATACAGGTTTCAATACACAATTTTGTTGCTGCCGCTTTTTGGCTGATTGGCTGTAATGCTACTACAGGAGGCGTTTCGGCAATACGTAATGCTAAAATTTTCTCAAGTGCTTCTATATCTTTTTCGCGAGCAACAGGATGTTTAATTTCATTGGCCCGATTCACTGCTTGGCTGATCACCTGTAGTCCTCCTTTCATACCGACTTTTGGTGATACAGTAACCCATGTGTTATCAGTGCATTGAATAGGGTATGTGCCACTAGTTTCAATTTGGCATTGATATCCATGCTGTTCTAATGCCTCAGTCAATGGCTGTAAATCATAAATACAAGGCTCACCGCCTGTAATAACAATATGCTGTGCGCTGAAGTGCTTTTCTTTCATTAACTGAATCAATGCCTCACTATCTGACATCGCCCATGCATCTGAATCAATCGTTTTAAGTGCGATATCCCCTAGGGTAGATTCTTTATCTTGTTCTATTTCCCATGTTTGTTTGGTATCACACCAACTACATCCAACTGGGCAGCCCTGCAAACGAATAAATACGGCTGGAACACCAGTAAAAACCCCCTCTCCCTGAATGGTTTGGAAGATTTCATTAATTGGGTATTTCATATCACTCCTAAAATAGTTAGCTGAGCACGCATTATATTGCAGATATCTATCTCACGAACAAGGAAGTTTGTGATAATGTAGCCACCTTAGGGTTCAATAAAGTACGTCCGACTTAATAAACAATACCGAAAGCCTATTCGGAACAATATATCGAACGAAGAAAAAGACAGGAAAAGACATGCAAAGTAGTGAACAAAATCAACTCAGAAAGGGACTGAGTGTTCGGCACATTCGCTTTATGGCTTTAGGATCAGCGATTGGTACCGGCTTATTTTATGGTTCTGCTTCCGCAATTCAAGCGGCAGGGCCTGCAGTTCTCCTCGCTTATATGGTCGGTGGTGCTGCTGTATTTATGGTCATGCGAGCCTTAGGCGAGATGGCAGTGCATCATCCTGTACCCGGTTCGTTTTCTCACTACGCTAGCCATTACATGGGCCCCCTCGCTGGTTTTTTAACTGGCTGGAACTACGTATTTGAAATGTTGGTCGTCTGCTTGGCCGACATTACCGCTTTTGGGATGTACATGGGGTTCTGGTTCCCACATGTCGACCAATGGGTGTGGGTATTAAGTATCGTGCTATTTATTGGTGCGCTCAATTTATGCCATGTTAAAATTTTCGGTGAAATGGAATTTTGGCTGTCTATCGTGAAAGTCTCCGCTATCATCGCAATGATTGTTGGTGGTACCTTCTTAATGTTCTACGGTTTCGGCCAAGAAACTGACCATGCGGTGGGTATCCAAAATCTCTGGGAACACGGTGGCTTTATGCCTAACGGTATTGAAGGTGTTATTGCATCCTTAGCTATCGTAATGTTCGCCTTTGGGGGTATCGAGGTGATCGGTATTACCGCCAGTGAAGCACAAAATCCAGAGAAAACCATTCCAAAAGCAATTAATGCCGTTCCAATCCGTATCTTACTATTCTATGGGTTAACATTGTTCATTTTGATGTGTATCTATCCGTGGAATCAAATTGGTCAAAATGGTAGTCCATTCGTCCAAATTTTTGATAGCTTAGGCATTCAATCAGCGGCAAATATCTTAAATATCGTGGTGATCACTGCGGCAATTTCAGCGATTAATAGTGATATTTTCGGTGCTGGTCGCATGATGTATGGTATGGCACAAGACAAACAAGCACCAAAAGTCTTTACCAAGTTGACTAAAAGTGGGGTGCCTTGGGTCACTGTACTGGTGATGTCTGTTGTCATGTTATTAGGCGTTTATTTAAACTACCTACTTCCAGAAAAAATCTTTGTGATTATTGCGTCAATCGCAACCTTTGCGACCGTTTGGGTCTGGTTAATGATCCTGCTATCTCATGTCGCAATGCGCCGCCAAATGAGCCCTGAAGAGGTTAAAAAACTGAAGTTCCCAGTCCCATTTTGGCCAGTTGGCCCTGCAATTACTATCGCATTTATGGTCTTTGTTATCGCACTACTTGGCTTCTTTAAAGATACACAAGTTGCCCTTTTAGTTGGGTTTGCATGGGTCGCGATATTGAGTGTGACCTTCTTTGTCATGCGTAAATTTCAAAAATCTTAATCGACTAAAGTATTCGTATGACTAGTCCTGATATAGGTTGACAACTTTTCAGGCATAAAACGCTCGGTGAACCTCATCGGGCGTTTTATAGTTTAATGATAAATGCGGGCGCCTTTCATTATAAATCTGGATTGATTCTTCAACCAACCTTCGTGCCTGCTCTAAATTTCTTGGTTTTACTAGAAGATACTCCATTTTTAATATTCCATTAATTCTTTCTGCTAAGGCATTTTGATAGCAATCATAGCCATCAGTCATAGAACATTGAATATTATGATTTCTATGTATTTCTTGATACTCCGACGAACAATACTGTAGCCCACGATCTGAATGATGGATCAGCGATGTTGTCGAACAGCGTTTTTTTAAAGCCTGAACCAGCGACTTCTTCACCGAACTTGTTTTCATATTGTCATCTAAATGATATCCCACGATTTTTCGCGAGTACGCATCCGTAATTAAACTTAAATAGGTATCACCCTCATGTGTCGATAAATAGGTAATATCCGCTACCCAGAGTTGCTCAGGCTGTGTGGGGATAAATCCTGACTTAATTAAATTTGGATGTCGATGAAAACGATGATGGCTTAAAGTTGTTCTATGATAAGCCCGCTTATTCGGCACAAGTAACCGATGTTCCTTCAATAAAGTAAATAGCCGGTCACGACCAATAATCATTTGTTTTTGCTTTAAAATAAAATGTAACTTACGCCCTCCCAGTCTGGGATGAAAGGCGCGTTCAGACTTAACAATATCAATAATGGCCGTATCGATTTTTTGTCGTTCTTCAGTCTTATCCTGTCGCTTGTAGTAGGCTTGCCGGCTAATATTCATAAAACGACAAGCTATTGTTACGGTGAGGTTTTTAACCGTTTTTTCTTTAATAACTCGGCCTTGCGCTTTTTTGACAAGCGAACTCCGAAGTCTCTATCCATAACTTTGACAACAGCTTCAAAGAAATCGGATTTAAGCCGAGCTTCTTCAAGTTCCCTTTCGAGTAGTTTGATGCGTTGTTCTGGGGTTTGTTGCTCAGGAGTTTGGGTCATAGCAGTACCTTTATAAAGAGTATTGGGCGTACCTTCAGACCAATCTAATCTACCATGTTTACGAAGCCATACCAAAACGGTAGAACATCCTTGTATCCCATATTGATATTGAGCTTGTTTATAGGTGAGTTCGCCTTTTTCTACTTGGTCAACAACCTGTAATTTAAAAGCGAGGGAATAATCGCGTTGAGTTCGTTTAGTGATTGCTTTCATTACACTCTCCAATTTTAGATTGGAAAAGTGTCAACCTTATTTAGGATGGGTCAGTAGAGTAAATTTAGGCCCTATATTTATATGATATAGGGCCTTTTGTTACCTATTTTGGTATCAAATGAGCGCTTGCCTAATATCGGCAATCAAATCATCAACACTTTCTAATCCAACGGATAAACGAATAAGCCCATCACTAATCCCATACTGTTTTCGTTCCTCTGCAGTATAAGTAGAATGGGTCATACTTGCAGGGTGCTGAGCCAATGACTCACAATCACCTAAGCTAACCGCACAAGAGAATAGCTGTAGACGGTTCAGAAACTGCTTACCCGCCTCAAGTCCCCCTTCAAGTTCGAAAGCAATCATCCCTCCAGGTAACTTCATCTGCTTTTGAGCTAATGCATATTGTGGAAAACTCGATAAACCCGGATACATCACTTGAGAAATTTCAGATAGTGAAGCCAAATATTCTGCAACTTTCTGTGCATTCTCAACCACTCTTTCCATTCTGATTGGAAGTGTTTTCATTCCTCGCAATATCAGGTTTGCATCGTGAGGGGATAGGCATGCTCCAGTCATATCTTTCAGCCCAACCAATCTGATTTGTTTCGCTAATTCCTCAGTTGTTATAACAGCGCCAGCCATCACATCACCATGTCCATTCATATATTTAGTCAATGAATGAACAACAATATCTGCCCCAAGCTCAAGGGGTTTTTGAATGTAAGGGGTACAATAGGTATTATCTACAGTTATCAATATTTCTTGGTTATTTGCAATATTATATTGGCGAACGATATTACTCACTGCACTAATATCAACTAAACGCATGTTTGGGTTTGCAGGTGATTCGAAAAATATCATCCTTGTTTTTTCAGTGAGCTCTTGTGCCACATGATTTGGATCACTCATATCAATGTGACGAACTTTGATACCAAAACGAGCCAACCCATGATGAAAGAACGCATATGTACAGCCATAAACCGTCATGTCAACTAACAACTCATCTCCAGGGCTCAGTAATGTCCAAAGCGTCGATGTTATTGCCCCCATCCCTGAAGAGAATGCAATTGCTGCATCTCCCTCTTCTAAATCAGCAAGCCGCTTTTCCAACAAACTTAATGTTGGGTTATTTATTCGTGTATAAATATAACCATTCGATTCACCGCTAAAGCAGGCTGCACCTTCTTCAACACTATTAAATACGTAGGTTGAAGTTTGATAAATGGGAGAAGCTAGTGCCCCTAAATTTTCAGCTGCATCATAGTAATTATGTATCACACGCGTATCAAAAGAATACTGTCTATCTAATATCATACCACCTCCGAAATATTACCCCTCTTGGGGTGAAGATAATCGAGAACCCATTATTTGCAAGGTTCGTAAAACGGTACTAATTCCACGTAATGTATTTGGATCTTTTAATAAAGCATATACCGAGCGAAAATTTGGATTTTTACTATTATATACCTCTTCCATTTTAGCCATATTATAAGCCGTACCGAACTCCCATATCGGTGATAAAGTATCCTCAAATGAATTGGCCAGTTTTTCTACCGTGCTATTATCAGTAATGTCAATAAGGTCAGAAATTAGAGAAAGTAAATCAACAATATTATCTAAACGATTCAATTGTAATAGCGGTGCTAATTTGTCTGCGAAATGATCACCCGACTCAGAATTAAGAAGTTCAATTAGTTTACTTTGATTTTCATTATTAGACATTTTGATTTCCTCCTTAAACTAAGCCACGAATAGCAGCCCAATAAATACCTCTATTAAAGCCATTTCTGAGTAATCCTCCTAATTTAGTCGGAGGTGTAGGAATAACATCGTGTTTATAATCGTATTGTAAAGGCATTCCTGCTGTTAATCCCATTTGAGCAACGGCTTGAACTCGCCCATCATAGATAGCCGCGGGATAACCATAAATTAATTCACCACAAATATTATCGGCTATAATCGCAGCTTGATTATGGCAGCTTCCACCCGCTTTACTGATCGGTAAATCAACGGTGTCACCAATAACATAAACACCATCGACACCATAAACTTGCATTGTTTCGTGGTCAGTTGGTAACCATCCTTCACCATTATTATGTTCACTCAATCCTGTATTAATAACCGCTTCAACCGCAGTAATAGGAGGAGTACTAATCAATAAATCGAAATTTTGCTCGTCCCCTTCCTTCGAATAAGCTATTTTCTTATCTGGATCAACTTTATCTAAAGTAAATCCTCTCTGTGCCTTAATATTTTTAGCAGTGAATACTTCGGGAATAACTTCACAAACAGGTTGCTGCATAAATAAACAGTTACGTAATAATTGTGAAACGGTTGGATATGTATAAACGATTTCAATATTATCCCTGACTCGACGTTTTCGTAAAAACTCATCAATCATTAACGTTGTTTCCATCGGTGCGATACCACACTGATGAGGCACATTAGGTGTTTCAGGGAATGATACCGTAATAAAAATTCGACCTTTTTCAATCTTAGCAAGTTGGTCAGCTAGCTTTCTTGATGCTTCATAAGCATAAAAATGGTTACCGATATCTTTTAAACCTTGAATACGCTCAGGTTTAGGTACGCAACCTGTCGCTATCACAAGAAAATCATAATTATATTTTTTTCCATGTGTTGAGTTTAGCTCTTTATTTTTAAAATCAAAGTATTCTATTTTATCAATGGCTAACTCTATTTCAGGCCTTAACAGCTCTCTTTCTGGACGGCTTAATTCATCCTTAAAAAATAAATTAAAAGCAACATACATAAATGCAGGTTTATAATAATGGATTGGATTATCCGTAATTAATGTTATTTTTATTTTCTTTGAAAAAATTTCTTTACTCAATTTTCTAGCGAGTGTATTTGCTAGCATCGTCCCGCCCGTTCCACCGCCAACAATAACTATATTTTTCATCACATTAACCACCATTTATTTATGCTTTATACTCTATACGATTAACCCTTCATTTATAAATATAGTTCAAGGTGAATTAATGCTAATATAATAATTAGAATATAATTTAAAAAATAACAATTAAAACTAATCACTTACATATATAAAACCTCTTGAATAAGTTGATTTTAAAAATTATAATCTAGGAAATTATATTATATAAAAACCATCTCACTTAATAAGAATAATGTCCAACAATATCCCAACGAAATAAAACATCTTCAAAGACTTGGCCATATCCAATATTGTGCATCACTAAATAATTCTGTGTATTTGATGACTTTCTCGATGTTACAACACCGATATGTGGCCGACCATTATCCAAACGCCAAGAGACAATATCGCCAGGAATATAATCACTGGCATTCTTTGATATAGGCTTATTTTTCCCTTTTCGTGAGAAAAAAGCCTCTAAATTAGGTACGCGACGATGATCAATATTTGTATCTGGCTTACGCAATCCCCACATTCGTTGACTGGGGTATTGGCGAAAATTTGCTTTCATGTCTTCATGAACTAATTGTTGCAAATCAATACCAATTTTTCGGTAGCTTCGTATAACCACATCAGAGCAGACACCGTATTGTTCGGGCACATCACCATTCGGATAAGAAATTTGTCGATAAGATGGGTCATAAATAACTAAACGAGGCAACTGTTCCGCATGTTTAGCTAACAATAAGCTAGACCCATTAGCTATTTGTGCAAAAAAGAAAAAGATATATAAAAGCGATAATTTCAATCTGATGTCCCCAATAAAAAGAGTTCATCAAATCTATAATTAAATGCGAGGGAAAATAAGGGAGATAATCTTAATTACTTAGAAAGCGTAAATTTGGTCATAATAGGGTTATGATCAGATGCATCTGTCGGTAGTACAGTGCTATCTTTAACCTTCAATCCACGATAAAACACGTAATCCAAAGGACGACCAAAAGCCTTAGTCCGGTAATCATCACTAAATGCTATTTCTTTTAGACCCACACTACGAATAAACCGTTTTAATGCATTTACCCGTTGTCTACTCCATGCATTAAAATCCCCCGCAAGGATCACTGGCCCCACATGTTTAGCAATATGAACACCCAATTTATTTAGTTGTCGCGTATATACATCCACACCAAAACTGAAGTTAATTGCATGAACATTCGCGACCATCAAGTGCTTCCCATCTGGTAACGGGTATACTGTAATCAGCGCAGATTTAGCCAGTCGTAACAGTGGTTCTTTTTCTCTTAAAGGACAGCAATATATCGGATGTGAAGCAGCGAGCGTCATCACGCCAGCTGGATGAGGTGAAAAAGGTAATGCAGGTACTTGGTCAGCAATTAATTTATGTGATGCAGCAAAAGATATTAGCTCAGGTGACATTTGAGCCTCTTGCAACAAAATAAGTTTTCTATCCTTCACTAACTCATTAAGAGTGGGCTTCCAATTTGGCCTCTGCTGTTTGTAAATATTCCATGTAACCACATCAAGAGTTTCACCCGCAGCGAATAGAGGTAAACCTATTGGAAGTGATTCACCCAACATATGTACAGACATAGGCTGAATTCGTTTAGCGGGCTCACCTGCAATATACCGAACAGAATAGGTTCTTTTTGCCAAATTTGAAGTCCCTATATCACAGAAAAATAATGAAAATCTTACACTTTTTGATTAATTACTGGTTGTAGTATATCAAATTTGAGTAGTTATAGCTTATCAAATTTATCCCGATATCCACCCTACTCATAAGGTTTTTAACCTTTTTCACTAAAACGTTCTGTTCTTATCTGACTTTCTTACGAAATGATAACTATTTAATTATTCGCTACTTTATACCCCCTCAATCGGATCCACCATCTAAATAAACCTGGAAACACCCACTTTAATTTATTTTTCTCTCATTTTATCTACCCCTTATACTCCTTTGCTACCAAAAGAGATGTGAGCTGTTACTTACTAGTTTATATCCAGAGCTTCCATCATGATCACAATACCACCGAGTGTTATCTACCAATTGCTTGACTTAATTCTCTTAACTCATGTTGCCTCGCCCCACACTCAGCACTTGTCTCCGCGCACTTTTCAACATGTGAGCTGTTACTTACTAGTTTATATCTAGACCTTCCATCATGGCGCTAGTAGATAATCACTACCACACCATATCCAGTTAATTTTATTGCAATTATGCACACTAATTAAGGAACAAGTGAGTTGTTACTCACTACTTTAGTTCCAGACCTTCCATTCACAGCAGTAATAGATAACCACCACCACACCATATCCCGTTAATTTTATTGCAATTATGCACACTAATTAAGGAACAAGTGAGCTGTTACTTACTACTTTAGTTCCAGAGCTTCCATTCATGATCACAATACCACCGAGTGTTATCTACCGATTGCTTGACTTAACTCTCTTAACTCATGCTGCCTCACCCCACACTCAGCACTTGTCTCCGCGCACTTTTCAACATGTGAGCTGTTACTTACTAGTTTATATCTAGACCTTCCATCATGGCGCTAGTAGATAATCACTACCACACCATATCCCGTTAATTTTATTGCAATTATGCACACTAATTAAGGAACAAGTGAGCTGTTACTCACTACTTTAGTTCCAGACCTTCCATTCACAGCAATAATAGATAACCACCACCACACCATATCCAGTTAATTTTATTGTAATTACGCACACTAATTAAGGAACACGTGAGCTGTTACTCACTACTTTGGTTCCAGAGCTTCCATTCATGATCACAATACCACCGAGTGTCATCTGCCGATTGCTTGACTTAATTCTCTTAACTCATGCTGCCTAACCCCACACTCAGCACTTGTCTCCGCGCACTCTTCAACATGTGAGCTGTTACTCACTACTTTGTATCATGAACTTCCATTTGCGATAGTTATATTCATGACTAATCGCCCTGCGTAGAAGGATTAAATTAAGTGAGCCATTAAAAGAAAGAAGTCGGGAGTTGGGAGTTGGGTGTTGGGTGTTGGGTGTTGGGTGTTGGGTGTTGGGTGTTGGGTGTTGGGACATTAAGGGGCTTCACCTCTAACATCAACAATTAATGAGTTTCCCCAAACGCAAAAAAGCCACCCAATGGGTGGCTTCTTCACTAATTTAATGTCTGGCAGTTCCCTACTCTCACATGGGGAGACCCCACACTACCATCGGCGCTACGGCGTTTCACTGCTGAGTTCGGCATGGGGTCAGGTGGGACCACCGCGCTATTGCCGCCAGACAAATTCTGTTTGTTCCCGTTTAATGTCACTTTTATACACTAAACCAGAACGTCAATCTCAAACAAGCTGTGTGTCCTTCACCTTTCGGCTTCTCACTCTCTATCGAAAACAACTCTGTCTCTCTAAAACACCTTCGGTGTTGTCAGGTTAAGCCTCACGGTTCATTAGTATTGGTTAGCTCAACGTATCGCTACGCTTACACACCCAACCTATCAACGTCTTAGTCTTAAACGTTCCTTTAGGACCCTTAAAGGGTCAGGGAAGACTCATCTCAAGGCAAGTTTCCCGCTTAGATGCTTTCAGCGGTTATCTCTTCCGCACTTAGCTACCGGGCAATGCCATTGGCATGACAACCCGAACACCAGTGGTGCGTCCACTCCGGTCCTCTCGTACTAGGAGCAGCCCCTTTCAATCTTCCAACGCCCACGGCAGATAGGGACCGAACTGTCTCACGACGTTCTAAACCCAGCTCGCGTACCACTTTAAACGGCGAACAGCCGTACCCTTGGGACCTACTTCAGCCCCAGGATGTGATGAGCCGACATCGAGGTGCCAAACACCGCCGTCGATATGAACTCTTGGGCGGTATCAGCCTGTTATCCCCGGAGTACCTTTTATCCGTTGAGCGATGGCCCTTCCATTCAGAACCACCGGATCACTAAGACCTACTTTCGTACCTGCTCGAGCCGTCACTCTCGCAGTCAAGCTGGCTTATGCCTTTGCACTAACCGCATGATGTCCGACCATGCTTAGCCAACCTTCGTGCTCCTCCGTTACTCTTTGGGAGGAGACCGCCCCAGTCAAACTACCCACCAGACACTGTCCGCACCCCGGATAACGGGGCAACGTTAGAACATCAAACATTAAAGGGTGGTATTTCAAGGTTGGCTCCACGCAGACTGGCGTCCACGCTTCGAAGCCTCCCACCTATCCTACACATCAAGGCTCAATGTTCAGTGTCAAGCTATAGTAAAGGTTCACGGGGTCTTTCCGTCTTGCCGCGGGTACACTGCATCTTCACAGCGAGTTCAATTTCACTGAGTCTCGGGTGGAGACAGCCTGGCCATCATTACGCCATTCGTGCAGGTCGGAACTTACCCGACAAGGAATTTCGCTACCTTAGGACCGTTATAGTTACGGCCGCCGTTTACTGGGGCTTCGATCAAGAGCTTCTCCTTACGGATAACCCCATCAATTAACCTTCCAGCACCGGGCAGGCGTCACACCGTATACGTCCACTTTCGTGTTTGCACAGTGCTGTGTTTTTAATAAACAGTTGCAGCCAGCTGGTATCTGCGACTGGCTTCAGCTCCATCCGCGAGGGACTTCACCTAGCGCCAGCGTGCCTTCTCCCGAAGTTACGGCACCATTTTGCCTAGTTCCTTCACCCGAGTTCTCTCAAGCGCCTGAGTATTCTCTACCTGACCACCTGTGTCGGTTTGGGGTACGATTAATGATAATCTAGAGCTTAGAGGCTTTTCCTGGAAGCGGGGCATGAGCTACTTCATCACCGTAGTGACTCGTCATCGAACCTCAGCATGTAGTGAACCGGATTTGCCTAATTCACCTGCCTACATTCTTAAACCGGGACAACCGTCGCCCGGATAGCCTAGCCTTCTCCGTCCCCCCATCGCAATTATCACCAGTACGGGAATATTAACCCGTTTCCCATCGACTACGCATTTCTGCCTCGCCTTAGGGGTCGACTCACCCTGCCCCGATTAACGTTGGACAGGAACCCTTGGTCTTCCGGCGTGCGGGTTTTTCACCCGCATTATCGTTACTTATGTCAGCATTCGCACTTCTGATACCTCCAGCATACCTCACAGTACACCTTCACAGGCTTACAGAACGCTCCCCTACCCAACAATATTTACATATCGCTGCCGCAGCTTCGGTGCATAGTTTAGCCCCGTTACATCTTCCGCGCAGGCCGACTCGACCAGTGAGCTATTACGCTTTCTTTAAATGATGGCTGCTTCTAAGCCAACATCCTGGCTGTCTGAGCCTTCCCACTTCGTTTCCCACTTAACTATGACTTTGGGACCTTAGCTGGCGGTCTGGGTTGTTTCCCTCTTCACGACGAACGTTAGCACCCGCCGTGTGTCTCCCGTGATAACATTCTTCGGTATTCGTAGTTTGCATCGAGTTGGTAAGTCGGGATGACCCCCTAGTCGAAACAGTGCTCTACCCCCGAAGATGAGTTCACGAGGCGCTACCTAAATAGCTTTCGGGGAGAACCAGCTATCTCCCGGTTTGATTGGCCTTTCACCCCCAGCCACAAGTCATCCGCTAATTTTTCAACATTAGTCGGTTCGGTCCTCCAGTTAGTGTTACCCAACCTTCAACCTGCCCATGGCTAGATCACCGGGTTTCGGGTCTATACCCTGCAACTTATTCGCCCAGTTAAGACTCGGTTTCCCTACGGCTCCCCTATACGGTTAACCTTGCTACAGAATATAAGTCGCTGACCCATTATACAAAAGGTACGCAGTCACCCCACCCCAAAGCACATTCACTGCTTGTTTTGTGTGTTGGGCGTCGCAAAAAGCGCTCCGCCAACGCGTGTTGAATGTCACTTCAAAGTTGTCCTCAACACCAGAAAATGCTTTGGTGGTGGGGCTCCCACTGCTTGTACGTACACGGTTTCAGGTTCTATTTCACTCCCCTCGCCGGGGTTCTTTTCGCCTTTCCCTCACGGTACTGGTTCACTATCGGTCAATCAGGAGTATTTAGCCTTGGAGGATGGTCCCCCCATATTCAGACAGGATAACACGTGTCCCGCCCTACTCGTCGAGTTCACAACACTAACACCTTCGGATACGGGGCTATCACCCTTTACTGCCGGACTTTCCAGACCGTTCTCCTGATGCTAATGCTGATTAAGACTCTGGGCTGCTCCCCGTTCGCTCGCCGCTACTAGGGGAATCTCGGTTGATTTCTTTTCCTCGGGGTACTGAGATGTTTCAGTTCCCCCGGTTCGCTTCGTTTGACTATGTATTCATCAAACGATAGTGCAACGAATTGCACTGGGTTTCCCCATTCGGAAATCGTCGGTTGTAACGGTTCATATCACCTTACCGACGCTTATCGCAGATTAGCACGTCCTTCATCGCCTCTGATTGCCTAGGCATCCACCGTGTACGCTTAGTCGCTTAACCTCACAACCCGAAGGCGTCTTCTTACAACGAGTGACTGTGCTTCATGATTTCGGCGTTAGTCCGTGCGCGCAATGCTCACGTACTTAAAGTACGCTGCGCTTGCTGTGCGCGGGCTGCCTTGAACTCATTTCGCTCGTCGACTCGATAGTTCAAAGTACACTATTCAAGTTGAGATTTTTGAGAGACTCTCACATTGTTTAAGCGATAAACAATGTGCGTTGTTTTCAATTTTCAGCTTGTTCCAGATTGTTAAAGAGCATAATTATTCGCAATAGACTAGTTGACTAATCTATTCTGAATAATCAGAAAAATTTATGGTGGAGCTAAGCGGGATCGAACCGCTGACCTCCTGCGTGCAAGGCAGGCGCTCTCCCAGCTGAGCTATAGCCCCATAAAGGTATTTTCGGTATCGTCTCTTTCTTTTTATGAAAGAAATCAGTTATAAATTGAATTCAGGCAAGGCATAGATTGGCGAAGCTTACGTGGGTAAGCGAGCTAATCTATAACAAAGCATCAATTCAATTTTGGTAGGCCTGAGTGGACTTGAACCACCGACCTCACCCTTATCAGGGGTGCGCTCTAACCACCTGAGCTACAAGCCTATCGATACCGCTACTCTATTTCATCAGACAATCTGTGTGAGCACTTCACAAAAACACTTCAATGGTAAGGAGGTGATCCAACCGCAGGTTCCCCTACGGTTACCTTGTTACGACTTCACCCCAGTCATGAATCACAAAGTGGTAAGCGCCCTCCCGAAGGTTAAGCTACCTACTTCTTTTGCAACCCACTCCCATGGTGTGACGGGCGGTGTGTACAAGGCCCGGGAACGTATTCACCGTAGCATTCTGATCTACGATTACTAGCGATTCCGACTTCATGGAGTCGAGTTGCAGACTCCAATCCGGACTACGACGTACTTTATGAGTTCCGCTTGCTCTCGCGAGGTCGCTTCTCTTTGTATACGCCATTGTAGCACGTGTGTAGCCCTACTCGTAAGGGCCATGATGACTTGACGTCATCCCCACCTTCCTCCGGTTTATCACCGGCAGTCTCCTTTGAGTTCCCGACCGAATCGCTGGCAACAAAGGATAAGGGTTGCGCTCGTTGCGGGACTTAACCCAACATTTCACAACACGAGCTGACGACAGCCATGCAGCACCTGTCTCAGAGTTCCCGAAGGCACCAAAGCATCTCTGCTAAGTTCTCTGGATGTCAAGAGTAGGTAAGGTTCTTCGCGTTGCATCGAATTAAACCACATGCTCCACCGCTTGTGCGGGCCCCCGTCAATTCATTTGAGTTTTAACCTTGCGGCCGTACTCCCCAGGCGGTCGATTTAACGCGTTAGCTCCGAAAGCCACTCCTCAAGGGAACAACCTTCAAATCGACATCGTTTACAGCGTGGACTACCAGGGTATCTAATCCTGTTTGCTCCCCACGCTTTCGCACCTGAGCGTCAGTCTTTGTCCAGGGGGCCGCCTTCGCCACCGGTATTCCTCCACATCTCTACGCATTTCACCGCTACACATGGAATTCTACCCCCCTCTACAAGACTCTAGCTGACCAGTCTTAGATGCCATTCCCAGGTTAAGCCCGGGGATTTCACATCTAACTTAATCAACCGCCTGCGTGCGCTTTACGCCCAGTAATTCCGATTAACGCTTGCACCCTCCGTATTACCGCGGCTGCTGGCACGGAGTTAGCCGGTGCTTCTTCTGTCGGTAACGTCAATCGTTGTTGATATTAGCAACAACGCCTTCCTCCCGACTGAAAGTACTTTACAACCCTAGGGCCTTCTTCATACACGCGGCATGGCTGCATCAGGCTTGCGCCCATTGTGCAATATTCCCCACTGCTGCCTCCCGTAGGAGTCTGGGCCGTGTCTCAGTCCCAGTGTGGCTGATCATCCTCTCAGACCAGCTAGGGATCGTCGCCTAGGTGAGCCATTACCCCACCTACTAGCTAATCCCATATGGGTTCATCCGATAGCGCAAGGACCGAAGTTCCCCTGCTTTGCTCCTAAGAGATTATGCGGTATTAGCCACCGTTTCCAGTGGTTATCCCCCTCTATCGGGCAGATCCCCATACATTACTCACCCGTCCGCCGCTCGTCAGCGGGAAGCAAGCTTCCCCTGTTACCGCTCGACTTGCATGTGTTAGGCCTGCCGCCAGCGTTCAATCTGAGCCATGATCAAACTCTTCAATTAAAAGTAGTCTGATGCTCAAAGAATGTCTTACTGACCGTAACGTTCTTTTGTTCGGCTAACTTTGTCGGCTTCGCATCGCTTCCCCTCGCCGTACCTAAGTACTGCCTCGGGTTATCTCTGCTTGCCTTCGCGTTATCCTTCCAAAATAAGCGTTACTACCTTATTTCATATATATGAATTAACGTGTTAGTCACTCTTCAAGACTTAAAATCAAATATTTTTTTGATAGTGTCCTGTGAGTGCCCACACAGATTGCCTGATAAATTGTTAAAGAGCGTTGCGACTAAATCTTTCGATTTTCGACTTCGAGGTCGTTGTCGCGAGGAGGCGTATATTACGTTTTCCTCCGTGAGAGTCAAGCAATTTTTTGCTTTTTCTTTTCAGAATCTCTCGCTGCCGTTTCAGTGTTCATCGCGCTTTGCGTTGTCTTGTTCCCGGTCAGTGGATGCGCATTATAGGGAGTCAGAAAAATCTGGCAACCCCTTTTTTCATTTTTTTATTCAACTGCTTGCTTATCACTCAAAACGACTACTTTTTGATTCTTTTTAGTGCTTCTGGCAGTTCGGCAATACTATTAATAACAAGGTCTGCATTATTAATTGCCTCATCTGTGACTGGCTCGCCACTTTTTACTAATACGGTCGTACCGACGTTAGCACCTTTACCTGCTAACATATCAGCCAGTTTGTCACCGACCATAATGGATGAAGCCATATCTATCTTTAAAAAGTCTTGTGCATCTAATAGCATTCCAGGTTTTGGTTTACGACAATTACAGTCTTGGCGATATTCTTCTACTGTAGCTTCAGTATGATGAGGGCAAAAATAAATACCGTCTAAGTCAATACCGCGATCTGCTAATGACCAATCCATCCATTCTGTTAGTTGCATAAACTGGTCTTCTGTATAAATTCCCCGACCAATACCTGACTGGTTGGTTACGATAACTAATGCATAGCCCATCTTTTTTAATTCAAGCATTGCTTCAATTGACCCTTCGATAAATTCGAAGTCATCAATTTTATGCACATAGCCATGATCGATATTAATTGTTCCATCTCTATCTAAAAAGACTGCTGGGATCCCGTTACTCACCTGTTTGCTCCTAAAATTTAGTATTTTTTTAGTATCTCATGAAAAGAAATAAAAGGAGAATAGAATAAATAGAACAATCTTTATTGACTTAGACGTCTAGACGCCTTAACATCCAACCTTATTAGATACACTATCTAAAAACAATTCAGATAAAGTTAGAAACTATAAATGATAAAGCTCTCAAATATTAATAAAGTTTTCCAGCAAGGAAGCCGTAACATTCAAGCACTTACTGATATTAGCTTGCATGTGCCTGCTGGTCAGATCTATGGCGTTATTGGTGCTTCAGGTGCAGGTAAAAGTACGCTTATTCGTTGCGTAAATATGCTTGAGCGTCCAACTTCAGGCCAAGTTATTGTCGATGGACAAGATTTAACATCGATGACTGAAAAAACGTTGACGAGAGCACGTCGCGGCATTGGCATGATTTTCCAACATTTTAACCTGTTATCTTCACGTACTGTTTTTGATAACGTCGCTCTTCCTTTAGAACTAGATAATACGCCTAAAGAAAAAATTAGAGAGCGTGTGGATGAATTACTCGATTTGGTTGGGTTAACTGAAAAGAAAGATGCGTACCCAGCAAACCTTTCTGGCGGGCAAAAACAACGTGTTGCTATCGCTCGCGCATTAGCTAATTCGCCTAAAGTATTGCTCTGTGACGAGGCAACAAGTGCATTAGACCCCGCGACAACTCGTTCAATTTTAGAATTATTGAAAGATATTAACCGCCGATTAGGCCTAACTATCTTATTGATTACTCACGAAATGGATGTTGTAAAACGTATTTGTGACCAAGTTGCTGTAATCAGTGGTGGGCAATTAATCGAGCAAGACAAGGTGAGCGAAGTATTCTCTCACCCGAAAACACCTGTCGCTCAAGCGTTTATTCAATCAACATTAGTGATTGATATTCCAGATGATTATAAAGAACGATTAAAAACAGAGCCTGGTAAGGACTCATCACCATTACTCAAGCTTGAATTTACAGGGCAGTCTGTTGATGCGCCTTTAATTTCAATGGCTGTACGCAAGTTTGATATTGATATTAATATTTTAAGTTCACAAATTGACTACGCGGGTGGCGTAAAATTTGGGGTGATGTTAGCCGAGCTACATGGCATTAATGGTGGCGTTGAATCCACAATTGCATTTCTGAAAGAGCATCACGTGAAAGTAGAGGTTTTGGGTTATGTCTGAGAGAATGATTTATCTGCTGATTAACGGCACAATTGACACTATCACAATGACCTTTGTTTCCGGCTTTTTGGGTTTTGTTTTAGGTTTACCATTAGGTGTATTGCTCTATATTACACGCAAAGACCAGGTCATGGAAAATGTAGGGTTATATCGAGCTCTTGCCGTTGTCGTAAATATTTTCCGTTCAGTGCCATTTATTATTTTACTGGTTTGGATTATTCCATTAACTTCGTTTCTTGTTGGGACGACTATTGGCTTAAAAGCGGCAATCGTTCCTTTAACAATTGGCGCTGCACCATTTATCGCTCGTATGGTTGAAAATGCGTTATTAGAAATTCCAAGCGGTTTAATTGAATCAGCCCGTGCGATGGGTGCAACTCCTCTTCAGATTATTCGTAAGATTTTGATCCCAGAAGCATTGCCAAGTTTAATTAATGCAGCCACTATCACGTTAATTATGTTAGTCGGATATTCTGCAATGGGTGGCGCTGTTGGTGCCGGTGGTTTAGGTCAAATCGCACTACAATATGGCTATCAGACCTATAACCCTGTAGTGATGAATACCGTTATTGTTCTCCTCGTCATTTTAGTAAACCTTATTCAGTTTGGTGGCGAGTATTTAATGAAAAAAGTTTCACATCGATAGTTAGTAAAATAGCTGCGCCATTAAGGTGCTTATAACGTCCGTTTTAAAGGGGTAAACCAATGTCTATTAAATTAAAATCTATCGCAGTTGTCGGCGCGCTATTAGGCACACTCATTCTCACTGGTTGTGGTGAAAAAGAGAAAGATGCCAACAGCATCAAAGTTGGTGTGATCATGGGCAAAGAATTAGAAGTTGCTGAAGTCGCACAAAAAGTTGCTAAAGAAAAGTATGGTTTAAATGTTGAGCTCGTTTCATTTAATGACTTCGTTTTACCTAATGAAGCGTTGAGTAAAGGCGATATCGATGCAAATGCATTCCAACACAAACCTTATCTTGATCAGCAAATTAAAGATCGTAATTATAAATTAGTCCCTGTCGGAAATACCTTTATTTATCCAATTGCGGCTTACTCTAAAAAAATCAAGTCGGTAGATGAACTCGCTGATGGTTCACAAATTGCGTTACCAAATGACCCAACTAACTTGGGCCGTTCATTACTGTTACTACAACAACAAGGTTTAATTAAATTAAAAGATGGTACTGGCTTAATGCCGACTGTTTTAGATGTGGTTGAAAACCCGAAAGACCTGAAATTTGTTGAGTTAGAAGCGCCTCAATTACCTCGTGCTTTAGATGACCAAAAAATTGCATTAGCGATTATCAATACAACTTGGGCAAGTAGTGCTACACCTAAATTAA
The DNA here is from genome assembly GCF_023205015.1 of Providencia rettgeri. Classification (NCBI taxonomy): domain Bacteria; kingdom Pseudomonadati; phylum Pseudomonadota; class Gammaproteobacteria; order Enterobacterales; family Morganellaceae; genus Providencia; species Providencia rettgeri. The sequence goes on from NZ_CP096258.1 coordinate 3,499,438, forward strand.
CCCCAGCAAAAGATGGTTTATTTGTTGAAGATAAAGATTCTCCATACGTAAATATTATTGTTGCTCGTGAAGATAATAAAGATAACGAAAATGTGAAGAAATTTATTCAAGCATATCAATCGGATGAAGTTGCAAATAAAGCAAATGAAGTCTTCGATGGTGGTGCAGTTAAAGGTTGGTAATCTTTTTTATTATTTAAAAAACGATTAAAATACTAGACGGCTTAACGCCGTCTAGTATTTTTTGTAATTTATAGACTATAAAAACAACGCGGCATTATTTTGAATAATATAAGAAAGGTATAACTTATGAGACTGTTATTGCTCACTTTGGTAACATTTGTGTTAGCCGGGTGTGGAATTAACCAATACACGAGTCCAGGGCAAAATAAAGGTTTCACTAGTATGAAATTGTCTAAACCTGTACCGAAAGTAGCAGAGCCAGACACAGCAAACGTTAAATTAATGAACAGCCCAGAAGAGTTATTAGGGATGCCTTTCAAAGATTTGGGTGTTGTCTCCGGTGAATCTTGTCGAGAAAGCGTTCAAAGCCCTCCGGCAAATTTAAATACCGCAAAAAAAAGCATGTTATCACAAGCTGCCTATATTGCTGCTGATGCCGTACTTTTACATCAGTGCCAAACTATGACCTCTCCGGGTTGCTATCAGGCAACAATTTGTGAAGGCAGCGCATTACAAATTGTTGAATAAATATCTTATGCAATCTTTTCAGTTTAATGTTATTGGGCACATTGAATCTCCGTATAAAGAAAAGTTTGCAATCCCTCGCCAACCTGGACTTGTTCAGGCTGGTGTGGGCCGCTTACATTTGCATTCGCCATTTAACGACCCTAATTCAGTACGAGGACTCAATCAATTTAGCCATGTGTGGGTTTTATTCGTTTTTCATCAAACGATGGAAAATGGTTGGAAACCACTCGTGCGTCCTCCAAGACTCGGGGGGAATGAAAAAATGGGTGTTTTTGCGACTCGTTCAACTTTTAGGCCAAACCCAATAGGTATGTCACTTGTTGAATTACGTGGAATAACAATCAAAAACAACCAGGTGATCCTTGAGCTTGGTAGCCTTGATTTAGTTGATGGCACCCCGGTTATCGATATAAAACCTTATTTACCTTTTGCTGAAGCAGTATCAAACGCAACCGCAGGATATGCACAAGACACACCTTCAGATGATATGCAGGTTATATTTACCCCACAACTAGAAACTGAATTAGATGTTTATCAAAATCAGTATCCGGGTATTAAACAATTTATTTCACAAGTCTTAATGCAAGACCCTCGCCCCGCATACAAAAAACAATCTACTGAAACACGTGACTATGCCGTTCATTTATTAGATTTTAATATTCGTTGGCGAGTAATTGATGGTGTGACTGAAGTATTCGCTATCGAACCATGCGAAAAATCACGTTAACCCCTTTTGGCAAGCCTCCGTCACTGGTAGACTAGCTCACTATATACCTTGGCAAATAAATCGTTTGCCATAACTTATTGTTCTAATGGAACCTATACAATGCGTACTAGCAAATATCTGCTCTCAACTCTAAAAGAGACCCCTGCGGATGCAGAAGTTATCAGCCATCAGCTGATGCTGCGTGCAGGAATGATCCGTAAACTTGCTTCTGGTCTGTATGACTGGTTACCCACTGGTGTGCGTGTTCTACGTAAAGTAGAAACCATCGTCCGTGAAGAAATGGAAAATGCAGGCGCTATAGAGGTATCTTTACCCGTCGTTCAACCTGCAGATTTATGGCAAGAAAGTGGTCGTTGGGAACAGTATGGTCCTGAATTGCTGCGTTTTGTTGATCGTGGTGAGCGCCCGTTTGTTCTCGGTCCGACTCATGAAGAAGTGATTACAGATTTAGTGCGTAACGAAATCACGTCTTACAAACAATTGCCATTGAATTTATTTCAAATTCAAACCAAATTCCGTGATGAAGTTCGCCCACGTTTTGGCGTGATGCGCTCGCGTGAATTTATTATGAAAGATGCGTACTCTTTCCACACTAGCCAAGAATCATTGCAAGAAACCTATGATGCGATGTACGAAGCCTACAGCAAAATTTTTACGCGTATTGGCTTTGATTTTCGTGCTGTTCAAGCTGACACTGGCTCTATCGGTGGTAGCGCATCCCACGAATTCCAAGTATTAGCGAAAAATGGTGAAGATGACGTCATTTTCTCTACTGAATCTGATTACGCAGCTAACATTGAATTTGCAGAAGCATTAGCACCAACAACACCACGTTGCGCTCCAACAGAAGAGATGCGCTTGGTGGATACGCCAAATGCAAAAACAATCGCAGAGCTTGTTGAACAATTCAATTTGCCTGTTGAAAAAACCATTAAGACATTGATTGTTCATGCGAAAAAGGATTCAGGCCATTCACTTGTCGCTTTGCTAATTCGAGGCGACCATGAGTTAAATGAAATCAAAGCAGAAAAACATCCTTTAGTCGCTAGCCCATTAGAATTTGCCACTGAAGCTGAAATTAGAAATGCGGTGAATGCAGGCCCTGGATCTTTAGGCCCTGTAAATATGCCACTGCCGATTGTTATCGACCGTAGCGTTGCAGTGATGAGCGACTTTGGTGCAGGTGCAAATATTGATGGAAAACACTATTTTGGTATCAACTGGGAACGTGATTTAGCATTACCACAAGCTTTTGATTTACGTAACGTAGTTGAAGGTGACCCAAGCCCAGACGGTAAAGGTGTACTGCAAATTAAACGCGGTATCGAAGTTGGTCATATATTCCAATTAGGCACTAAATATTCAGAAGCAATGAAAGCTTCAGTCCAGAATGAGGATGGACATAACCAAATAGTCACTATGGGCTGTTATGGCATCGGTGTAACGCGTATTGTTGCTGCTGCTATTGAACAAAGCCATGATGACCGCGGAATTATTTGGCCGGATGCAATTGCTCCGTTCCAAGTGGCTATTTTACCGATGAATATGCACAAATCTTATCGTGTTAAAGAAGTTGCAGAAAAACTTTATGCGGACCTAAAAGCAAGCGGTATTGATGTGATTTTCGATGACCGTAAAGAGCGCCCAGGCGTGATGTTTGCCGATATGGAGTTGATTGGTGTTCCATACACTATCGTTATCGGTGACCGCAACTTAGACAATAACCAAATTGAATATAAATCACGCCGTAGTGATGATAAAGAACTGGTTGGCCTAGAAAATGTCATTAGCTTCCTAAAAGGTAAGCTCGGTAAATAAAATAGGTTAAAAGCTAGAAAATAAAGCCCAAATTTCAGTTAATCCATTGAATTTGGGCTTTTTCTTTAAATATCTCGGTACGAACCAATCTTAAAACCATCCACCAAAATCTGTGATTTTAAACGCTCAGATGTTAATACTTCCAATTCATTTAAACGTGGATAAGCATAGTTACTTTTTAGTAATTCATTATCAATAAAAGCAGGATGGCTCATAACTTCAATAGAGTTATTCCCTTGTGCTTTAGCTTCATTAATAATCTTCAAAAACAATGCTTCTGAAATTTCATCACCATAAAACTCACTGCTGAAACAGTCAGTGCTTGCCACTTGATATGATAATGGCGGCCAATTTTTCTCTAATTGGCGGTCAACTCGCAATGCAACGCCCTTTTCTTGGGCGAAAGCAACAACAATCGGAAAAATACCTTCTATCATATGGATATGATGATGACTATCAATATGGCTCGGTTTTCGACCAAAAATTTCGATAAATTTTTGATATTGCAGATTTAACTCTTGTTCAATTTCAACCAATGGTAAATCATTAATATCAATATCCCAGAGCCATTTGCCCAACATCCCACCACGGCTAAGTGTCGGCATTGATGAGAAAGGCTTTCCCGCAGTTAAAACAAAATGCATACCCACAGCTAAATTCGGATTTTCTTGGCTTAATTTAGCCGCATGGGATATTGCGGGCATATTCATCATCGCGCTAGTCGAATGAACAACTCCATTACGATGAGATTCGATAATGCCGTAATTAACCGCTTCACAAAGTCCAAAATCATCGGCATTCACAATAAGTAATACAGCCATATGCTCTCCCTTAATACGATAAGCTATTTCGCTTATTAACCTTCTTGCTCAAGCTGTTGTATTGCTTTAGCAAAGTTCGGTAGATATTTTTTATGGGCGATAAGTAATTCCTTAGAAATTAAACGCGCATCGTTATCTGAGTGAATCAATGGGTTTAAATTCATCGCCAGTAACACATCATTAAACTGGCCATTTACTGCGGCTTTGCTAGTCGCAACTTCAAAATTTTTTAAGGTATAAATTAAGCCAAGGACTTTATCATCAAAATGTTTTACACGTGGATGCGGTTTTGCACCATCATGACCTAATATGCATGTCATTTCGACTGTCCAGTCTTCAGGGATATTACCAATATGTCCATGATGTGGAATATTAACGTAGTGCTCAGTTTGTTTGTCATTGTATATCGCATTGATGACTTCACAAGCCGCATCTGAATAATAAGCTCCACCTCGTAATTCAAGCTCTTTAGGTTTTACATCTAATGTTGGGTTTTTATATAGTTCAAATAATTGGTGCTCAACTTTTTGTACAATCTGTGCCCTAGCACCACCTTTATAATACTCACCAAGCTCAATCGCTAGCATTTCCTTTGGTTTAAAGTAATACAATAAATAGGAACACGGGATCAGATTTAACCCTCGAATTAACCCTTCATCAAAAGCAAGGTCAGTAATATTTTTAACTGAATTTGCACTTAACGTTCCAGAGGCAATACCCTCTAATAATTCATTAAATCGCGATGAACCATTTACAATAACATCTTTGATAAAAACCATATGGTTTAAACCAAATAAATCGATAGATAATTCATCACTATTGGATAATTTTAAAACATCGGTAATAAACATTTTCATACCGATTGGGATATTACAAACACCAATAAAACGTTTGAAGTTGGTATGGCGATATACCGCCTCAGTTACCATCCCTGCTGGGTTGGTAAAATTAATTACCCATGCGTTAGGGCAAATCTCTTCGACATCTTTAATAATGTCAAAAATTACAGGTATAGTTCGTAGCCCTTTAAATAATCCACCAGCACCATTGGTTTCTTGTCCTAAATAACCATGTTTTAAGGGGATTGATTCATCTAATTCACGTGCTTTTAATTGCCCAACTCTTAATTGAGTTGTGACAAAATCAGCGTCTTTTAATGCTTCTCGCCTATCAAGCGTTTTAAATATTTTGAGTGGTATATTGGCATGTTTAACCATTCGCTCGCATAAATTATAGATAATATCTAATTTTTCTTTACCTTCTTCAACATCCACTAACCACAATTCAGTAATAGGTAATTCATGGTAACGTTTAATAAAACCTTCCAGTAATTCAGGAGTGTAGCTACTCCCTCCGCCAATAGTGACAACTTTTAATTTCTGTTTCTGAGTCATATTAACCTCATTGTACCTTTATAATAGACATAGAAAAGCACACCATCTTTATAAAAAAGATGGGTATGCTAGAGATTTTTGGAAATGGAAAGCTTATTTAGGTAATAATTTAACCTACCATTTTTTGTTCAACACTAAATAGATTTTTTCGATAATCACTCGGTGTTAATGAAGTTAGTTCTTTAAATTTTTTCACAAATAAACTTGGACTGCTATAACCTGATTCAAAAGCAATATCTGTAATTGAATAGTTAGTTATTTCAAGTTGCTTTTTAGCAAAATTAATTCTGATATCATTAATAATCTGCATTGGCGTTTTGCCATAATAACGTTTTGTTGCTCGGGTTAAGTATTCTTGTGATTTCCCCGTTATAGCGATCATATTTTGTAGAGCGCTTTCACTAAACATAGCGATATCATGCATTTCTTCCAATGTACTTTTTAACCACTGAGGTGCATCATCTCGCATACTTTTTTCACGATAATGACGTAATCGATTTACCACATTAAATGTAACTAATTCAATAAATTCATTAAATTCACTGTCGCGAAAATTTAACGATGCGATCACAGACTCTATATAAGCCATAAATTCATTTTTCAATTGATAGCCTTGTGATGCAACAAAGCAACTTGGTAATAGTGGTAAATAATGCTTATCAAAAAATGATTTGCTAATACCAACATTCAATATTCGTGTTGGCCCAAAATCATAAGCGCTTTCGTGATAAGAGCCTATCGGAAGAAAAATAAAATCCCCTCGCTCTAATAAAACTTTTTTTCCATTAATTATTTGGTAACAACGACCCGTTAAAACGATCATATACTCATAATAATCATGTTGATGCAGTCCACTTGCACTCTCAACTTTATTATAAATAAAGACATGAAAGGTTTTATTATTAAAAAGCTCACTTTCTTGAACTAGTTTAACTTCAGCATTAGTGTCGGTTCTATTCATCAGTGCCTGCATCATGGCTCCCTCTCTAATGGTTTAATTTTTCATGTAACTCAATTAACTCTGTAATTAATTCACGGGCTAACATGGCATTCATTAAATGATCTTGTGCATGAACAAGGACTAAGCTAACTTTGATCCGTCCTTCCCCCATATCACTTTCAATCAATTGAGTTTGCACTTTATGCGCCTCATTCAGCGAAGAGTGCGATTGCGCCATTAAACTTTTTGCTGTCTCATAGTCACCTTCTTTCGCCTTTTTTAATGCAGTATAAGCTAAGCTTCTTGCTTGCCCCGAATTAATAATCAGCCCCATAACAACTTCTTCAAGCTCATCCGTAGCGGTATCGTCTTGGATATCATTAAGTTCAAACATATTTTTATCTCTTTTTAATGGGAGGAGCACGCTCCTCCCTATTTTAAAACTTCAGTGCGTTAGCAATATCTTCTTCACTTTCTTCTTCATCGATTGTGTTTTGTGCTTTATTCGAAATCACAACGAATGGTAGATAAACGAGTACCGCCACACCAAGGTTAAATAATGCAAGTAATAAGGCAGCGATACTACCATTAGTATTGAAGAATGCAGCTAGCCCTGTTGGCATTGTCCATGGTGCGATATTCGTCACGGGTGGGATAATCCCTAAATAATAAGCTGCGACCATTATTCCAGCCAATAGAGGCTGAATAAGAATAAATGGAATAAACATGACTGGGTTCATAATGATCGGCAGACCAAAGATAATCGGCTCATTAATTTGGAAAATACCTGCTGGTAATGCTAATTTCGCAACCTGGCGATGATCGGCACGACGAGATGCAATAAAGATAGCAATAATTAATCCTAATGTAGCCCCGGTTCCACCTAAGAATACATAGGAATCAAGCATCGGTTTTGCCCACATATGGAAAGATTTACCCGCGGCAATCGCAGCGTCAACTGAACCATACTCTGCATATAAAGACACGTTTTCTAATGCCCACGGTGTCATTATTCCACTGTCTAATGCGGTTAATGCAAGAGAGCCGTGAATACCAAAGAACCATAAGAGAGACGTAAATACTACATATGCCCAGCCAACAACATTCCCCATAGAGGCAAGTGGTGTGGATACTGTGTCCATAATGATTTGGTGGAAATTACTACTAATGCCACTTAGTGCCCACGACACAATTCCCATAATCGATAAGATAATAAAACCAGGAATAAGTGCAGAAAATGAGCGTGAGACGGATGGAGGTACGCTATCTGGCAATCTAATCACCCAATTACGGCGAACAATAAAAGCGAACATTTCAGCAACGACTAGACCAAGAATGATCCCTGAAATGATATTTGCCCCACCGAGCCAATTAGCGCCAACAGCATAAGCACCATTAACGTCATAAGGCGTGACTGTCATAAAAGAAGCAACAGCCAACAAACCAGCAGCGAGTGGATCAACTTTTCTCTCTTCTGCAAGTGCCATTGCAATGAAGAAAGGCGCCATTAAGGACATAATCCCCAATGTCCCGTTATAAACATTTCCACCGATAACTTTAAAACCATTTAGTGTTTCTATCGTTGATGGCTCTAGTCTAACCCCCAAAGAATAGAAAAATGACCCTGTATCAAAACTCAGAAAAACATTATTAATTAACACAAACATCGCCCCAACTAAGGTCAGAGGCATAATTCGAATAAAACCATTCTTTATTGCATTAACATGAGGTTGCTTTCCCAATCTAACCGCGAATGGAAGGAGTACCTTTTCAAGCGAAGTGATAAAAAGACTCATAAAAATACCCTCAATTTTTTGAGTGTGCTCCATTCTTAACTTATTACGTTGTATTCATAGCGTTAGTATTGATGGAGTTATTATGTTGTAGAGGTAGTAAATAGCTTATGGGTATTAACTTGCTGTTTGTTTTTTTATAATTGCAACGGCGGCTTTTAGTACACCAAGCCCATCCACTTTTCCGTATAAGAGTGAATCAATGACTTCAACTGGCTTATTAGGTAATAATTTCTGAATATCCGATAACATCCACGCAATTTGCGGGCCCAGCAATATGACATCCGCATCGACACCTTTTTCTGAAGCTAAGCTTTCAGGGAAGGCTTCTATATTGACAGGTACATCGTATTTTTCTGCTTGCAGTCTCATTTTGTTAACTAGCAGTGAGGTAGACATTCCTGCAGAACAAAATAGATAAATATTTTTCTTATTCATTCCTTATCCTTTAATTCGTTCTATTTTTTATTACCGCTGTGACTTATAAATTTTCTTATAGGCTTATCATGTAATCTAACCTTGCACACTAAAGAACATAATTATCTCTAGTTGAAGGGAGTATACTGTCTTCCCTGCACTTACGATAATTCAAACTAGCTAACAATTGTCTCCTATTGACCATCAGCTATGACGACCTTCACATTTATATAAATATTTTGCGTCAATAAAAAAGTTATATTGATATCAAATAATGACAAGAAATGAATTAAAGGTGGGTAATACGACATTTTAATCGAACATTTACAGCCCAAAAAAAGACCCACTTCAACTGAAAGGGGTCTTTTTAAGAAAGAGAAAGTACGAATTAGTTACAAGAAGCTGTTTTGTCGAATTTAATCTCACCAGTTGGTACTAATGCGGCATCAAACTGGCCATCTTCCATTGAAGGGCGAATTGTATAATAACCTTCAATTTCTGCGTAGACAGGCGTACCACCATCAACTCCTGTTTCACCATACGCTTTTTCTAATTCGATGCCAGAAGTTGCGTATTGACGACCACTAGCACACTCTGTGAAGACAGCGGCATCAGCCATATAGCGGTACTGTCCCACTTTTTTACTCGGCTTAACTTGGTCTAATGTATAATTCATCTGTGTTTCAATCGGATTGCCTTCTAAATCCAATAAGGTCACTGATTGGCCATCTTCCGACTGAGCAAAATAAGTACTTTCACCTTTAGGATTAGTTGCACGTAATTTATTATTTTCTATATCCCACTTACCAGTATCATGAAAAGCGGTATCACCATCTCTAGTGCCTAAATAAACCAGTTGTTCAACATAACTACCATCTTGGTTAACTAACAATGTTGCCTCAATACCAGAGCAATCAGCACAAGGTAAAACCCCTGTATAGACTTTATCGACTGGTGCTGCATCAGTATTTTTTGTCGCACTTTGGCAGCCAGCTAACGTAATGCTTCCAACCGCCATTAAGACTAACATTAGTGATTTTTTCATTATAATTCCCTTAAAACCGTGTGTTTTGACTTATTAACCAATATAAGCATCATAGCATTTCATCTAATAAAAATATGGCATACCGAAGAAAATTCGGACATTACTGATCAAATACGTTATGCATTGATTTGGCGAATAAGAATTGTCTTTTTCCCTTCGCTGTGATTATAGTTATTAAAGTTACTATGCTATTATCGTATTAAGCACATTTTTGCTTGGTACAACATGTTCAAGGCGGCAATAACCGCCACTAACACAGTGGTGAGGGAATATGTCTACAGATACTGAATATCAACCTATCAATTGTGATGATTACGAATATCTAGAAATCGCATGCCAACGCCAACTAAAGTTGCAAATAGCACTTAATGACGGCATGAATATTGAGGGGCAGGCCAGTGATTTACTCCTACGAAAAAAAGTTGAGTACCTGATTGTTGAAACACATGAAGGAACCAAGGAGTTAAGATTGGATTGCATAATTTCCTTCAGTCATCCAGAAATCGGCACGATTGTTGTCGACCACTCTCACTAATACTCACGATTTTGAGTCCTTCTATAGCCCCTTATGGTAATCACAGTCATAAGGGGCTTCTCATTAGTGCAATACCTTAAATTCACCCTCTTTTTGCCAATCGATAGCAATCCCCAGAGACGCTTCATCAACTACCCCCTCAGGGGTAATAAAGCACCCTACTGCGGTAATGAGCTGGTCGTTATAATAGATTAATGGCACTCTTTCTCTCATCCATGGCGCTACACCTAATTCTTGCCAGATCTTCTTACTGCTTCTGGAACGATGACGCCCTACAATGTTTAGCGTGCCTTGCAGCCCAAAACGAATTGTCACCATTTCATCTGGTTTGGGCGGACGTATTTGCCCCTCACCTTCCATAACCCGTAAAATTCCCAAGGATCCAGGCAATTTAAAAACCTTAGGAAAGTCCCATTCAAACTGTTGATTTACTAAGCTATTAATTCGCTTAACAACCCACAACGCCCCCTGATAACGACGAATTTCAAATTGCCCTAGTTGGCAAATAGGATCCGCATCCTGACGAGCTAATGCCACTTCTTGCCAAATTCGTTCCAATTGATTAAAAGGTGGCATGGGTAGCTGATGCAACCCAACCCAGCGACGAATAAGTGCATTGCGCTTTGATGATGAGCAGGCTTTCAGGTCATCAATAAATAGCCCGCCTCGATAGTCCATCATGTTTTCAAGGGTGTCTTTTAATAATTCATCGAGTAAGCTTTCTTGCTCCGCACATAGCGCCGCACTACGGGCAACTGCACTAGAAAAATGAGGCCAGCGCTCAACCAAAACTGGCATGACATTCAATCGCAAAAAATTTCTATCATAACGGTCATCTTGGTTACTATCGTCTTCAACCCACGATAATTTCTGCTCTTGCATATAAGCTTCTAGCGCTATACGAGGCGTTGTAAGCAATGGACGTAACAACCATGTTGAGCCACTACACGCGGTAAAAGCTAATACTTCAGGCATTGAAGATAACCCAGCAGGCCCACTGCCACGCTTTAGCGCTAACATGAAAGTTTCTGCTTGGTCATCAAGGTGTTGAGCTGTGACTAACACCTCACCCTCTTGTAACTCTTCTCGGTAAGCCTGATAACGGGCATCTCGTGCCGCAGCTTCAATACCTTTTTGGCTTGAGTCAACCACGACATGTCGGCAAATGAAAGGAATGTCCCACTGTAAACATAATTGAGCACAGTGCTGCTCCCATTCATTTGCTTTACTATTCAACCCATGGTGAACATGAATAGCGCGAATTTCTAGTGAAGGGAGTTGCTGTTGCCGAATAAGATAAAGCGCATGTAATAAAACAGTTGAATCAATACCGCCACTGAACCCCACTAGAATTTTTTGAATACCGTTTATTTTATTGAGAACCCGTTCAACAATGACTTGCGAATGCTGTATCATTTGTTCGCCCTTCTCATAATTTCTGACCATGTTTTTTGGAACCAATACACAAAATACCAGAAATAATTACTAGTAATACCCCTGCAATATAAGCAACTTCAAAAGCATCATTTAAGATTAACACTAACCAGAGTACCGATAATACGGGAGATAAAAATATCACAGAAGCAATTTTTGCTGAATGCCCTGTATTCATCGCCTTGAACCACAAAATATAAGACACTCCATTGATTAAAATGCCATTAACTAATGTTGGCCAAAAAGCGGCTTTTGAAGGTAATCTCATTTCACTGAACAGCATCAATAAGACAAAAGAAGTCAGCGTTGAAAAAATAAATAACCATACGGTACTAATATAAGGGTCAATCGAATATTGGCGGGAGAAAACTGACATTAGTGCGAAACAAAATGCACCACTAAAAACCAGTAATAATGCTGTTGGATTTTCAACATGAAGTTGAGTAATTTGCCCTTTGGTGAAAGTGATAATTACTGCAATAAAGCCAATAATGATACCAACGACTTGTCTTCCCACTAATTTGTCTTTTAGCAATACCACTGATAACAAGATAATAACTAATGGCCAGCTATATTGAATGACCAATACGGCGATACCATTTTCAATGGAATATCCGTAGTACAGTAACAAGTAGAATAAACAATCAAGAAACCCAAGAACAAAGACTTTGATTAGTACATCTCTTGGCAAAATAAACAATTTTGTTAGCCGATATCCTGAAGCAAACGCAACAATAATTACAGATATCGCAGAAATTAAGTTTGACCAGAAAAGGAATTGGAAACTATCCATACCTTCCTGCCCAAAACGAGAGACAATAGGAATAAAGCTCCATATCAATACGCAAGTAAAAGCATATAGCAAATAATTATATTGTCGCACCCTAGTTCCTATCTATTGTTATTCTCAGCAGATGAATAATTTAAATCAAAACACTCTGTTATCATTAAAAATGACTAGCTTAAAAATAAAAAACGGGAGCTGGCAAAAGCAAACTCCCGTTTTTATTAACGATTAGCTGTTAATGATTAACAATAACCATAGTCCATCAGGCGCTGATAGCGACGGTTTTTCAATGCTTCAGCATCTAACGCTTCTAATTCGTCTAAATCTTCAGTCAGGCGTGCTTTTAACTGTTCTGCAATTTCATCATAATTACGATGTGCACCGCCTAATGGTTCAGGGATCACATTATCAATTAATTTTAATTCTTTAAGGCGTGGAGCCGTAATCCCCATTGCTTCTGCTGCTAATGGTGCTTTATCTGCGCTTTTCCACAGAATAGATGCACAGCCTTCTGGTGAAATAACAGAATAAGTGCTGTATTGCAGCATATTGACTTTATCACCCACACCGATAGCAAGTGCACCACCAGAGCCACCTTCACCAATAACGGTACAAATGACCGGAACAGATAAACGAGACATTTCACGTAAATTACGAGCGATAGCTTCTGATTGGCCGCGCTCTTCAGCACCAACGCCCGGATAAGCTCCAGGGGTATCGATAAAGGTAATAATAGGCAAGTTAAAACGCTCAGCCAGTTCCATCAGACGCAATGCCTTACGGTAACCTTCTGGGGCTGGCATACCAAAATTACGACGGATTTTTTCTTTTGTCTCACGCCCTTTCTGATGCCCAATAATCATGACTGGACGGCCATCTAGACGCGCCATCCCACCAACAATGGCTTTATCATCTGCATAAGCACGATCCCCTGCTAATTCTTGGAAATCAGTAAAAATGCGAGAAATATAATCCAATGTATATGGACGACGTGGGTGACGAGCGAGTTTAGCGATTTGCCAAGCTCCTAGATCAGAGAAAATTTTACGTGTCAGTTCAACACTTTTTTCACGTAAACGAGCAACCTCTTCATCTAGGTTGACTTCTAAGTTGTTATCTTGACGGCTAACCGCTGTTAGAGAATCAATTTTCGCTTCTAATTCTGCGATTGGCTGTTCAAAATCAAGAAAATCCAGACTCATAATATTCCTATTTTAGTCAAATTCTAATTCTACCTGCTCACTACCCAGCAGAGTTCGAAGATCGTTCAGAAGAAGATCCACTGGCGTCACACGCCAAACAACACCAAATTTAAGCTTGGCTCTGGCATCATCCTTCTGGTAATACAGATGAACCGGGATCGTTCCTGAACGATGAGGTTCAAGAGTGCTACGAAGCCGGTTCAGCAATTGATCGTTAATTTGTTTATCTGACAGTGAAATTGCAAGTCCTCGAGCATATTTTTCCCTTGCTTCACTAATGTCCATTAACTCACGCACTGTCATTTTATTACCACCATTGAAATCATCAAAGCTGACCTGACCGGTGGCTATCAGGATATTGTCTTTTTCCAACATATGTTGGTATTTATCGAGCGCATCTGAAAATAACATAATATCCAGACGACCGGAACGATCATCAAGCGTACAAATACCAATTCTATTTCCACGCTTGGTTGTAATCACTTTAGCTGAAAGTACTAAACCTACCACAGTTGTCACTTGACCACGAGGGGTGGGGTTCACATCTTTTAATCTAAGCCCGTTAGTATAACGCTCTATTTCGCTCAAGTATCGTGTTATTGGATGCCCTGTTAAATATAAACCAAGCGTCTCGCGTTCACCATCCAATACCACCTGCTCTGGCCATTTAGGTACGCTTGCATATGAACTTTCAACTTGTTCGGGTGCTTCCGCTAAGACACCAAACATATCTGCTTGGCCTATTGCCTCTGCTTTAGCATGTTGGTCAGCCGCTTTTAACGCATCCTCAAGGGAAGACATCAATGCTGCACGGTGAGGGCCTAATCGGTCAAATGCCCCTGCCATAATAAGCTTTTCCATCACACGACGGTTAATTTTTTTAATATCAACTCGCGCACAAAGGTCAAAAATCTCTTTAAATATCCCGCCTTGTTGACGCGCTTCAACAATCGCTTCAATCGGGCCTTCACCGACCCCTTTAATTGCACCGATGCCGTAAACTATCTCACCTTCATCATTCACATGGAAGTGATAAAGCCCACTATTGATATCTGGTGGCAATACTTTTAAGCCCATGCGCCAACATTCGTCAACTAAACCAACCACTTTTTCCGTGTTATCCATATCTGCGGTCATGACTGCTGCCATAAATTCAGCGGGATAGTGGGCTTTGAGCCACAGTGTTTGGTATGAAACTAATGCATAGGCAGCTGAATGCGATTTATTAAACCCATAACCGGCAAATTTCTCTACCAAGTCAAAGATTTTCATTGATAACTCGCCGTCTACCCCGTTTTTGATTGCTCCCTCTTCAAAAACAGAACGCTGCTTCGCCATTTCTTCAGGTTTCTTTTTTCCCATCGCACGGCGCAGCATATCTGCACCGCCGAGTGTGTACCCAGCTAAAACCTGAGCAATCTGCATAACCTGTTCTTGGTATAAAATAATACCATATGTGGGCTCTAGAACAGGTTTTAATGATTCATGTTGCCACTGCACATCTGGGTACGAAATTTCTTCACGACCATGCTTACGGTCAATAAAGTTATCTACCATGCCTGACTGCAGTGGTCCTGGACGGAACAATGCTACCAGTGCGATCATATCTTCGAAGCAGTCAGGACGTAATCGCTTAATTAAGTCCTTCATTCCACGTGATTCTAACTGGAATACCGCTGTGGTTTCTGAGCGCTGCAGCATATCAAAACTTTTTTGATCGTGTAGCGGAATAGCAGCAATATCAATCGGCTCTAAGTTTTTCTTAGCGCGACGCGCGTTGATCATTTCCAACGCCCAGTTAATGATCGTCAACGTCCGTAAGCCGAGGAAGTCGAACTTCACTAGCCCTGCATATTCGACATCGTTTTTATCGAATTGTGTGACGGGGTTATTGCCTTCCGCATCACAATAAAGTGGGGCAAAGTCCGTAATTTTAGTTGGAGCGATAACCACCCCACCTGCATGTTTACCGGCATTTCGTGTGACACCTTCGAGTTTACGCGCCATATCGATAAGCGCTTTAACCTCTTCATCAGCCTCATAAATCTCAGGTAACTGAGGTTCTGCTTCGAACGCTTTTTCCAGTGTCATACCAGGATCTGGCGGCACTAATTTTGAAATTCTATCAACAAAACCATATGGATGCCCAAGTACGCGCCCCACGTCGCGGATAACCGCTTTTGCCGCCATCGTACCAAAGGTAATGATTTGAGAAACCGCCTCACGGCCATACATTTGAGCCACGTGATCAATCACTTGATCGCGTTTTTCCATGCAGAAATCGACGTCAAAGTCAGGCATGGAAACACGCTCAGGGTTCAAAAAACGCTCAAACAGTAAATCAAATTCCAGTGGGTCAAGGTCTGTAATTTTTAATGCGTAGGCAACAAGGGAACCCGCCCCTGAGCCTCGTCCTGGCCCAACGGGTACGCCGTTATCCTTCGACCATTGGATAAACTCCATAACAATCAAGAAGTAGCCGGGGAAACCCATTTGGTTGATTACGTTGAGTTCGATGTCTAAACGTTCATCATACTCAGGACGTCTTTCTGCTCTAATTTTTTCATCAGGAAATAAAAATTCTAAACGCTCTTCGAGCCCTTCTTTAGAGCGCATAACTAAAAAGTCTTCTGTTTTCATATCCCCTGTTGGGAATTGAGGTAAGAAGTATTCACCTAGACGGATAGTTACATTACAACGCTTAGCAATCTCTACACTGTTTTCTAGCGCTTCAGGGATGTCAGCAAACAGCTCACACATCTCTTCTTCGGAACGTAAATATTGCTGAGGGCTATAATTTTTAGGCCTTTTGGGATCGACTAATGTAAAACCATCATGGATAGCAACACGTATTTCATGAGCATCAAAATCACTACTTTCAATAAAGCAAACATCATTCGTTGCAACGACAGGTAGGCCTTTTTTAGTCGCTAACTCGACAGCCGCATGTAGATAACTCTCTTCATCAGGTCGCCCTGTCCTAACCAATTCTAAATAGTAGCTATCTGGAAAATGGGTTTCATAGAATGCAAGGCACTCATCCACTAAGGCTTGATTTCCCCTTAATAGAAATTGCCCGACATCCCCTTTACGGCCACCTGACAGCAGAATCAAGCCGTCTTTGTGCTTGGCCAGCCATTCTCGTTTTATGGTTGGCCCAACCGCACCATAGCCCTTTTGGTATGCTTCAGAAATTAGTAAGGTAAGGTTTTGATAACCTTCATTATTACGTGCCAAAACAGTTAAGTGGGATATTTCATCACCTAATAGTTCACTTTCCACATAAAAATCAGCACCAATAATTGGCTTGATCCCCGCCCCATGCGCTGCACCATAAAACCGGACTAACCCACAAAGGTTAGTAAAATCGGTGATCGCAAACGCAGGCATGCCCATCGAAGCCACTTTTTTAACCAGTGGCCCCGTTTTGGCTAGCCCATCAATCATGGAATAGTCACTGTGGACGCGTAAATGAATAAAACGAGGTGATGCCATCGACCTAATACCTACTTATTGCTGTCTAAAGCTCTTCTCACAGGAGCAAAGCTTTTACGATGGAATTCGGTTGCGCCATACTGCGCCAATTTTTCTAAATGATAAGCCGTTGGATAGCCTTTATGCTTCGCAAAGCCATATTCAGGAAAGGCTATGTCTAGCTCAACCATTTCCCTATCTCTGATCACTTTAGCTAAAATGGATGCCGCGCTAATTTCTTGTACTAAACTGTCGCCTTTAATTACTGCCTGTGAAGGCATTGGCAACTCAGGGCAGCGGTTGCCGTCAATGAGAACATACTCAGGAACAATAGATAAACCTGCAACGGCGCGCTGCATAGCTAACATGGTTGCATGTAATATATTTATATTATCAATTTCTTCTGGCTCTGCGCGGCCGATGCACCAACACAGCGCTTTTTCCTGAATTTCATCAAATAATTTCTCACGTTTTTTTTCGGTGAGTTTTTTTGAGTCTGCCAGCCCTGCAATTGGCTTATTGGGATCAAGGATCACCGCTGCAGTCACTACAGCGCCAACTAATGGACCTCGGCCCACCTCATCAACACCAGCAATTATATTTGCTTTTGGATAGATAAATTCCATTAATTTTTGACCATCTCTAATACCGCTTCAGCCGCTTGTTTATCTGCATCACAACGAATGAGCTGATGTAATTGCAAAAAAGTGAGCTTCAAGTTTTCAACCTGCTCGCCACCATTGAGTAATGGGAGTAACTGCTGTGCGAGTTTATCAGGCTGACACTCCTCTTGGAGTAACTCTTTAACAATCTCTTTTTCTGCTAATAAATTAGGCAAAGAAACATACGGCGTTTTTACTAATCGTTTTGCTAACCAAAAAGTGAAAGGTTTCATACGATACCCCACCACCATTGGGCATTTTGTTAACATGCACTCGAGTGCCGCCGTTCCCGATGCTAATAACGTCGCGTCCGCTGCAATCATCGCATCACGTGCTTGACCATCTAAAATATGGACTGCCAATTCAGGTGCAGTGTTTTCTTTTATCTCATCAAACTGCTGACGGCGTTTTTCATTCACCAACGGCACCACAATATGTAAATCTGGGATATTACGCTGTAATATTTTCGCTGTATTGAGGAAATCTGCACTAAGCATTTCGACTTCGGAATGGCGGCTTCCCGGCAGTAAAGCTAAACATTTAGCATGTTCAGGAATATTCAATCGATGTCGAGCGGCTTGTTTATCAGGATGTAATGGAATGGCATCGGCCATTGTGTGCCCGATAAAACGGCAAGGAACATTAAAACGATCGTAAAATGCTTTTTCAAAAGGTAAAAAAGCTAATACTAAATTCGTTGAACGACCAATTTTAAATACCCGCTTTTGGCGCCATGCCCAAACTGATGGGCTAACGTAATGAATGGTTTTGATACCTTTAGATTTCAAACGGCCTTCGAGGGTAATATTAAAATCAGGGGCATCAATTCCAACAAAAACATCAGGTTGCAGTTCGGTAAAACGCTGGGTTAAATCCTTACGGATGGATAATAACCGAGGCAGGCGGCCAAGGACTTCAACAATGCCCATGACAGCAAGCTCTTCCATTTCATACCAAGCTTCGCAACCCTCGGCTTGCATTAAAGGGCCAGCAACACCAACAAAGCGAGCATCAGGTATTTGTTCTTTAAGTGCACGGATAAGCCCTGCACCGAGAATATCACCAGATGTTTCTCCGGCAACAAGGCCAATAGTAAGTGGGCGGCTATTATTCACCGAAATTCGCTCCTTATTAAAGGCCTCGATTCATTAATACTAAATTAACGAATAATACCACGTTTAGACTGCGCAGAATCCTCTAAGAAATCACTAAACACTTTCACGTGTTCATTGGATTTTGCCATTTCTGCGATTTCATCACGGGCTTCTTCTAACGATTTACCTGAACGATACAACACCTTGTATGCATTACGGATAGCATGTAGTGATTCTTTTTCAAAACCACGGCGTTTTAAACCTTCAAGATTTAAACCAAATGGTGTCGCGTGGTTACCTTGTGCAATGACATAAGGCGGCACGTCTTGTGCAACACCAGAACAACCACCGACCATAACATGGGCACCAATTTTACAGAATTGGTGAACTGCGGTCATACCACCAATAATGGCATAATCACCCAGTGTTACATGGCCACCTAGCGTACCGTTATTTGCAATAATACAACGGTTTCCAATGATACAATCATGGGCAATGTGCACATTCACCATCAGTAAATTGTCGTTGCCCACTTTTGTCAAGCCAACATCTTGAACGGTACCACGGTGAATAGTGACACTTTCGCGAATACGGTTTCTATCCCCGATTTCAACTCGCGTTGGTTCACCTTGGTATTTAAGATCTTGGTTAATTTCACCGATGGAAGCGAACTGGAAAATCACATTGTCACGGCCTATTTTTGTATGACCATTAACGACAACATGAGATTTCAACTCAGTACCTTCGCCAATTTCGACATTCGCGCCAATATAGCAAAAAGGGCCAATTTGAACATTGGCACCGATGATAGCGCCATCTTCTACGATAGAAGATGGATGAATATAGGCTGTATTATCAATCATATCAGACCTCACGGCGACGGGCGCACATCATTTCTGCTTCGCAGGCCACTTCTCCATCAACTTTAGCAACACCTTTAAAACGTGCAACTCCACGACGTTCTTTGATAAATTCAACTTCTAAGACCATTTGGTCCCCAGGCAGAACTGGACGTTTAAAACGCGCATTGTCTATCGCTGCAAAATAGTACAACTCACCAGGCTCTAATTTCCCAACGCTTTTAAACGCAAGGATCCCTGTTGCTTGTGCCATGGCTTCTAAAATTAATACGCCTGGAAAAATCGGTTTGCTTGGGAAATGTCCTTGGAAAAATGGCTCGTTAAATGACACATTTTTCACTGCACGCAATGATTTGCCTTTTTCAAAATCTAATACACGGTCAACCAAAAGGAATGGGTAACGGTGTGGAAGCAGTTCTAAGATTTCTTCTATATTCAGAGTATGATTATCACTCATCGAAATACTCTTCCTGTCTATTAATACGGTTTAATTAATGAATCGGCCTGCTTTAACCTTAGATTAGGTTAACTGGCAGGCCGGAAAACGTAACTCAGATAACTATTTTAGCCTGAATTACAAAATGATTACTGATTTTTTTGATTTTGGCTATCTAATTCACGCTCGACATGTTTCAGTCGCTTATTCATCTCATTGATATTTAAGACTAAAGCAGCTGTTTTACGCCAAGATTTATTAGGCTGTAAAGGGATCCCCGAAGAATACACTCCCGGTTCAGTGATAGGTCTCATGACCATCCCCATTCCTGTTACTGTGACCTTATCGCAAATTTCCATATGGCCGTTGATGACACTAGCACCACCAATCATACAGTAGCGGCCGATTTTTAAACTACCCGCCATGATAACACCTCCAGCAACTGCGGTATTATCACCAATTATGACATTATGTGCAATTTGGCACTGGTTATCGATAATAACCCCATTACCAATCACTGTGTTATCTAAAGCACCGCGGTCAATGGTCGTGCTCGCACCGATCTCAACACGATCGCCGATGATCACTGTGCCTAATTGAGGAATTTTGACCCAATTACCACGATCATTCGCATAGCCGAAACCATCAGAGCCAATTACTGTGCCAGATTGAACCAAACAGTGTTCGCCAATCTCAACATTGTGGTATACGCTAACATTCGCCCACAAACGGGTTCCTGTACCAATACGCGTATTTTTGCCCACAAAACAACCTGCGCCAATCACCACATTATCGCCAAGCTCAACACCACTTTCGATAACGGCATTTGCGCCAATTGCGACATTCTTACCAAGTTTTGCATCATCAGCAATGACCGCTGATGCATGGATATCTTCAGCCGGACTTGGCGTTGTATCCATTATTTGAGCCATTTTCGCATAAGCCAGATACGGGTTATCAACAACCAGTGCTGCAACTTTGCAGGCTTCGAGATCTTTTGCTGTGAGAACCACCGCTGCAGCTTGGCAATCAGCCAATTTATCACTATAACGGCTATCAGATAGAAAAGTAATCTGTTGATTATTCGCTGAATGCATTGGAGCAATACCAGTGATGGTAATATCACCATCACCGTGTAATTGCGCATTCAACTGCTGAGCAAGGTCAGCCAATCGAATTGAAGACATCTATTATTTAACCTGTTTTTGAACCTGACTTGTAATGTCAACGCTATCTTTTGCATAAGCTACTGCATTTGCATCGATAACGACATCATAGCCTTCTTTAGCTGCAACAGACTTAATAGAGTTCTGAATACGAGTTAAAATTTTAGCACGCTCTTCGCCTTGACGACGACGGTTGTCTTCTTCAAATTTTTGAGCTTTTTCAGCAAATTGATCACGTTTAGTCATGAGTTCAGATTCAAGCTTTTCGCGCTCACTTTGTTTCATTGTTGCACCATCACGGCGCAATTTTTCAACACGAGTTTGCAAATCTTTCTCTAGATTTTGTAACTCAGTCGCACGGCTTTTGAATTCACTTTCAAGCTGTTTAGCAACGGCTTCACGCGCTGGCATATTTTGGAAAATTTCACCGACATTGACGATAGCGATTTTCTCAGCATAAGCCCCCGCAGACATTGCTAAAGCAATACTCACACCCGCTGCACACAACAATTT
This sequence comes from Providencia rettgeri, assembly GCF_023205015.1. NCBI lineage: Bacteria > Pseudomonadati > Pseudomonadota > Gammaproteobacteria > Enterobacterales > Morganellaceae > Providencia > Providencia rettgeri. The sequence continues at coordinate 3,521,266 of NZ_CP096258.1, forward strand.
TTTCACACTAAACTCCTTAACCCATACGTATGGCTGGAAATTTTGGTTGCTCCCACAAAATTATGGGAGCCATCATAAGTAGAAACTGTAGTAGATTACCACGTTCTACCAATATTAAATTGGAACTGTTCTGATTTATCCCCTTCGTAGTCCTTAATCGGCTGCGCATAAGAGAAGACCAGTGGTCCAAGTGGGGACATCCATTGTAAAGCCACACCCGTAGACACTCGAACGTTAGATGCCTTACCATAGTCAGGCATACCTGCACGCCAAGCTGCTGGGATACTATTCCAATTCGTGTCCCATACCGTACCCGCATCAACGAACAAAGATGTACGAACTGAGTTCGAATATTTTTCATCAATAAATGGAGTCGGAGTGATTAATTCAAATGATGCTGCGTACATCGCATTACCACCGACCGCATCACTGGATGGGCTTCCCGGCTCAGGACCATCTTTTCCATTCACTTTCTTCAGGTAAACTGCTTTTGGACCGATATTATTCGAACGGAAACCACGAATGGTGCTTGAACCACCCGCATAGAAGTTTTCATAGAATGGCATTTGCTTACTACCAATACCATCACCATAACCTGCTTGTGCGCGTCCCAGAACAACCCAACTTTCGTCTTCATCCAGTGGGTAATACTGTGCTGTATCAAAGCGCAGTTTATAGTATTCGTTATCAGAGCCAGGTATTGTCACTTTAGCCGAGACGTTTGTTTTATTACCCGATGTCGGGAAGAAACCACGATTCAACGAGTTATAAGTCCAACCTAAGTTTAACGTAAAGTCATCCGCATCAAAGCTTTCTTTATTGCGTCCATCTGTTGTAACTGGTGGATTTTTACCCATAGAATCAAGGTAATCCCACATAGCAGCTTGAGCACGCATATCTGAAAGTCGGTTATGAACATAACCCGCACCGAGACGGAAAGAGTTATTTTCATTGAATGGGAAGCTTAAGAAACTGTCTAAACCATACGTTTTGTTGTTATAGCCTGACAAGTCTGCATCTTTTGCACTAAAGTCGTTATAGAAAATACGACCGCCTAAGCTCACACCATTAACCGTGAAGTACGGGTCAGTAAATGAGAATTCAACGTTAGTTGAGTAATCATTTTTACTTGCGTTAATACCAACCGCGTTACCTGTACCCAACCAGTTATCTTGTGTAACCCCAACTTGGAAGCTCACACCACTTTCAGTACCAAAACCGATACCGAAGTTCATTGAACCAGTATTACGCTCTTTAACCTTGTAGATAACATCAACTTGGTCAGGGCTACCAGGAACACGTTGAGTTTCAACATCAACCGTTTCAAAGTAACCAGTACGATTCAAACGTTCTTTACCCAGTTCAACAAGGTCATTTCCGAGCCATGCGCCTTCCATTTGACGCATTTCACGGCGTAAAACGGTATCTTTACTGGTGTCATTACCTTGGAAACGGATTTCACGTACATAGAAACGGTTACCTGCATCAATATTTAAATGCAATTTAACTGTTTTATCTGCATCGTTGATTTCAGGTTGTGTCATGACTCGAGGATACGCATAACCATAACGGCCAAACATATCTTTGATTTTGTTTTCCATGCTCGTCACTTGAGCACCGTTATATAATTCTCCCGGTGTGATAGTGATAAGTTCTTGGATTTCGGATAAGTGTTCCGCTGTATTACCATTAACCTCGACGCCAGATATTTTATATTGATCGCCTTCAGTGATGTTAATCGTAATATAAATGCCTTTTTTGTCTGGGGTCAGACTGACTTGCGTGGAGTCAATGTTAAAACGTGCATATCCGCGATCAAGATAAAAACTGCGCAGCGTTTCTAAGTCACCCGCCAGTTTTTGCTTCTGATATTTTTGGTCTGCAGCCAGGTTCCACCAAGGTACATCATCACGCAATTGCAGCTTATTAACTAATTCTGCTGTGGTGTAATTCTTATTACCCACAATATTAATTTGCTGAATTTGAGCTGAAACACCTTCAGAGAAAACAAATTTTAAATCCACACGATTACGCGGCAAAGGTGTTACAACAGCTTTTACTGTTGCATTATATTTACCAACGCTATAGTAAAAGTCTTCTAAACCTTTTTCGATATTCGCAATTGTCGTGCGGTCAAGTGCCTCACCAACGCGGATATTCGAAGCTTCCAAGTTCTGCTTGAGCATATCATCTTTAACAGACTTATTACCTGTAAAGGTGATACTGGCAATCGTTGGTCGTTCTTTTACTTGAACGATCAGCGTGTTTCCATCACGCAGGACCCTAACATCTTCGAAGTTACCGGTTGAAAATAGGGAACGGATCGAACGGCTGATATCATCGTTATCAACTGAATCGCCAACCCTAACTGGCATGTTCAATAATGCTGCACCAACGGCGACGCGTTGTAGACCTTCGAAACGAATGTCTTTAACTACGAATCCGTCTGAACCGTATGCAGTGGCGCTGCCGAAAAGCAGCGACGCTATGAGCAACTTTTTCATCGCCATCGTTGTTATGCGTATTCCTTACTGGTCCCCAGCTTATAAAAATTAGAAGCGAGAGAAATCATTAAAAAGTGCAAGTCCCATTAACAGAATCAATGCCATTGCACCTATCCGAAAACTAAAGTCTTGTACTCGCTCAGACACTGGACTTCCTTTAATTTTTTCAATTAATAAGAAGAGCAAGTGCCCCCCATCTAAAACAGGCAATGGAAACAGATTGATGATACCTAAATTGACACTAATAAGCGCAATAAACATCAAATAATATACCAAGCCTGACTCGGCGGATACCCCCGCACCTTTAGCGATAGATATCGGACCGCTCAAGTTATTGAGTTTGACATCCCCAACAACCAGTTTACCCATCATATTGACCGTCAACTTCATTAATTGCCACGTCTTATCACTGGCTTGGTAAAACGCAGAAAATGGCCCATATTGTTGCACCATTTTATATTCATCTGCTAACGGTAACACTGAAAGTTCTACACCTGCAAACCCAATTTTCTCCCCACGCTGTCCATTCTGGCTATCTGGGGTCAGTGTGAGTGAAATCAATTGTTGTGACCGCTGTACTTCAAGTTTTAACGGGACGCCTGGGTTATTACGAATAATGCGTGTAACTGGGTTCCAAAGACCTAATACTTCCCCATTAACACTGACTATTCTGTCGCCTTTCTGTAAGCCGGCTCGTTCACCAGCTAACCCTTGCGTCACCTTTTGGATAACGGGGTCAATCCTTGCAGAAACCGGCATTATACCTACCGACAAAATTGGATCTTGTTTCTCAGGATCAAGCTGCCAAGTCGTTAAATCAACTGTTTTTGTAATCGGCTCATTATAACCATTTGGTAATACTTGAGCTGTCAGTTCACGGTCGCCTATTTTGCCAACCAATGCTAAACGAACTGAATTCCAGTCAGGAGTTTCGATGCCATCAATGGATTTTAGTTCCATTTTTGGTTCAAAATTTGCAGTTGCCGCAATAGAACCTGGTTTTACGTCTTCAATGATAGGTTTTACGGAAGGAATACCTATCATAAAGACTATCCAATAGACAACAATTGCTAACAAAAAGTTCGCAATTGGCCCAGCACTAATAATGGCCGCTCGTTGACCTACAGTTTTATTATTAAACGCTTGATGGCGACGTTCAGGAGAGACGCTCCCCACTCGCTCATCAAGCATTTTGACATACCCCCCTAGCGGGATCATTGCCAAAACAAATTCAGTGCCATGTTTATCGACTTTGCGCCATAACGTTTTGCCAAACCCAATAGAGAAACGTTCAACATAAACACCACAACGACGAGCAACCCAGTAGTGGCCGAACTCGTGCACTGTAATTAACACGCCTATCGCGATAATAAATGCAACTAAACTCCAAATAAATCCCATGTATCTTCCTAAAGACCAAAACCGTTAAAAATTAACAAATTTAGCCCAGCAAAAACAGGAATTGCTGCTGTCAGGCTATCAATACGATCCAAGATACCGCCATGTCCAGGAATTAAGTGGCTACTATCTTTAATACCTGATTGGCGCTTAAACATACTTTCGGTTAAATCACCAAACACAGATACTATAACAACAATAATTGAAGTCACTAGCAAATAATCAGGCATCACAGGGATTGGCGCAAAGGCACTAAATAACCATGAAATTACCCCTGCAGTTATAAGGCCACCAATTAAACCTTCCCATGTTTTACCTGGTGATACCTTAGGGGCCATTTTGTTGCGTCCGATAGTTCGACCAAATGCATAAGCACCTGAATCCGCGCCCCAAACCAGCAACATGACATACAATAACCACCAAGCACCGAAGAATGTATCACTTTGATAACCAACGGTTCTTAAAACCATCATCCCACAATAGAACGGGATAATTGTTAACACACCAAATAGCAATCGAATAATGACGGACTTACCCCATGCTGCAGAAGCAGGATAGGTAACCACTAAAATAATGGCAATTCCCCACCAAATAAGGCCTGCCCATAGGCCATACAGGATCATAGGTTCAGTAGAAAACTGATTTATATCGGAAATAGAAAATTGCATTGCGAGTAATATTGCAGTAAAAACAACCGCTAAGCCTATACGCTTAGCTTGTGAATGCCAGCCGACAAATTGCGCCCATTCCCAAGCGCCTAAAGCACAAACCGCAATCACAACAAACCCAAAATTCGCTGGAGAAAGTAAAAACAGCGCTGCAATAACAATCGGTATTAAGACTATCGCAGTAAGCAAACGATATTTCAGCACATCTTTCCCCTATTCTTTGCCCTGTTCATCATCTGATTCAGCTCCACCATAACGGCGCTCACGCTGACTAAAAGCATCAACTGCACTTTGAAACACCATTTCATCAAAATCTGGCCACAAAACGTTGGTGAAATAAAATTCCGCATAAGCGACTTGCCATAAGAGGAAGTTGCTAATACGGTGCTCCCCCCCCGTTCTTATGACTAAATCGACATTCTCTTGGTCATGCATACAAATATGGTTATCAATACTTTCTTCATTGATGTCATCAATAGAAAGCTCACCACTTTGAACCTTTGCAAATACTTGTTTTACACTGTTACTAATATCCCAGCGGCCACCATAATTCGCAGCAATATTCAGTTTTAGCCCAGTATTGTTTTGCGTTAATGCTTCCGCCTTATCAATTCTTTTTCTGAGACGTTCACTAAAACGGTTCACATCACCAATGACTTTTAGTTTTACATTGTTTTTATGTAAGTTTTTAACTTCATTATCAAGAGCAAAAACAAAGAGTTCCATTAAAGAACTCACTTCTTTCTCTGGCCTTCTCCAGTTTTCACTACTAAAGGCATACAATGTCAGCGAACTAATTTTATTTTTTACCGCAAAGCGTACAGAATTACGGACAGACTCAACGCCTGCCTTATGACCTGAAATTCTAAGTTTCCCTCTTTGTTTCGCCCATCGGCCATTACCATCCATAATGATAGCAACATGCTTAGGCATCATTGAATCAGAGAGATTTTCACCACTAGAGTTCATTAAATATTAATCCTTGTGAGTACCACTTTGAGTATACAGACCAATAATAACTACTATTATTGAATTTGCTGATAAGACACATCCTTAAATCTCTAAGCGATACCATGTTGTTTTTCTTTTTTTAAACACGTCACATATTAAAGAGTTATTATGGCTATCAGCAACTAAATAAAACACATACCAGTTCTAAATTGTCTGAGCGATTATTTTTTCTGCATTTTTACGCGCCCATCCGTCGATTTCTAAGACCTCTTCAATCGAAACTGGTTCAGAAAAAACTTGGTTTTCTAATACATTGTGGTTGATTTTGGCGATATCCGTAAAGCGTATTTTACCTTCAAGAAATGCGGCAACGGTCATTTCATTAGCACCATTAAGTACAGTTGTCGCGGCTTGTCCTTGATGACAGGCATCGATTGCAAGCTTCAAGCAAGGATAACGTTGATAGTCAGGCTGAACAAACGTTAATGATGAAAGTGTTGCAAAATCAAGCGGTTTTGCGCCAGATACGATACGCTGGGGATAAGCCATGCTGTATGAAATCGGTGTACGCATATCTGGCGTCCCCAACTGGGCTATCACGCTACCATCTTGATACCGAACCATGGAATGAATAACAGATTGAGGATGGATAATCACTTCCATTTGCTCGGCGCTCGCATTAAAAAAATAGCAAGCCTCAATATATTCTAGCCCTTTATTCATCATTGTCGCTGAATCGACTGATATTTTTCGCCCCATTGACCAATTTGGGTGGTTACACGCTTCATCAGGTGTCACATTATCAAAATGCGATAACGGGGTATCCCTAAATGGGCCGCCTGAACCGGTTAATACGATGCTCGAAATACCCGATGCAGACAAATCAGAGAATCCTAAATTTAATTGAATAATTTCAGGTAAACTTTGGAAGATAGCATTATGCTCACTATCAATAGGAAACACAGTTGCATTGTGCTTGCGAATCTCATTAAAGAATAAACGGCCACTGGTAATTAAAGACTCTTTATTCGCTAATAATATTCTTTTACCTTTGCGTATTGCTGCTAAAGTAGGAAGTAAACCGGCAACCCCGGTAATTGCTGACATCACTTGGTCTGCATCATCAAGACCAGCAAGGTCAATTGCAGCTTGTTTTCCTGATAAAACTTCAGTTTTACAATTATTCTCTGTCAAAATAGTTTTTAACGCTTTTGCAGATGGTTCATCCGCCATTGAGGCATATTTCGGATTAAACTCAAGGCACTGTTTCGCCATTTCAGCGACATTCTTTCCTGCCACTAAAGCAATAATTTGAAATTTTTCGGGATTTTGGCGAACAACAGAAAGTGTATTGGTACCAATTGAACCTGTAGAACCCAGGATTGTCAGACGTTTCATAGTGATTGGTTACTCTGTATTAATTCAATACTGAGATTATATCAGCTTAATGATTAGAAAAGATTTATTAATAGATATGAAAATAATAAAGCCACGCTAGCGCACACTTTTACAGTTGTTTGCTTTGGTGGCTTTATTATCATGATGGATTAAAACTCCATCAGCTCCGCTTCTTTTTGCGCTAATGACTCATCAACTTTTTTGATGTAGTTATCAGTCAGCTTTTGGATATCATCCTGTGAACGGCGCTCATCATCTTCACTGATTTCTTTATCTTTCAGTAAAGCTTTTACTTTATCGTTAGCATCACGGCGCACGTTACGAACAGCAATACGACCTTGTTCTGCCTCACCACGAACCACTTTAATTAAGTCTTTACGACGCTCTTCCGTTAATGGAGGAAGAGGAACACGGATCACGGTACCCGCTGATGATGGGTTCAGACCTAAGTCAGATGCCATAATCGCTTTTTCAATCGCAGGTGACATGCTGCGGTCAAAAACAGAAATCGCTAATGTGCGTGAATCTTCAACAGTGACGTTTGCTAATTGGCGCAGAGGCGTTGCTGAACCATAATATTCAACAGTAATACCATCTAACAGACTTGGGGATGCACGGCCTGTACGAACTTTACTAATTTGGTTTTTGAATGCTTCAAGGCTCTTTTCCATACGGTCTTGAGCATCTTTTTGGATTTCATTAATCACGTTTTCAACCCTTAAGAACTGGTTATTAAAGGCCGCGATGCGGCCTCGCTTAAATAGTCTGAATTTATATGCTAGATAATACATTTAAACTCAGGTCATGTCTCTGAGTATTAATTGTGAGAAATCAGAGTTCCTTCATTTTCGCCCATAACCACGCGTCGTAAAGCGCCTGGCTTATTCATATTGAATACGCGAATCGGTAAGTTATGATCACGTGCTAATGTGAACGCAGCCAAGTCCATCACTTTAAGTTCACGCTCTAAAACTTCTTGGTAACTCAGATTTTCATAAAGGACCGCATCTGGGTCCTTAGCAGGGTCTGCTGAATACACACCATCAACTTTTGTCGCTTTTAATACAACATCCGCTTCAATTTCAATGCCACGTAGACACGCAGCAGAGTCTGTTGTAAAAAATGGGTTGCCTGTTCCTGCAGAAAAAATAACAACACGGCCGTGACGTAACAAGCTAATAGCTTCTGCCCAGCTATAGTTATCACAGACACCGTTAAGTGGAATTGCAGACATCAGTCTTGCATTCACATAGGCGCGATGTAATGCATCACGCATTGCGAGTCCGTTCATCACAGTTGCTAGCATTCCCATGTGGTCTCCGACAACACGGTTCATGCCTGCTTGTGCCAAACCAGCACCACGAAACAGGTTACCACCGCCAATAACGACACCGACCTGTATACCCAGTTCTATGAGTTCTTTGATTTCCTGAGCCATACGATCTAAAACGCTAGCATCGATACCAAAACCTTCTGCGCCTTGTAAGGCTTCGCCACTTAGCTTAAGCAGGATACGCTGATAAACGGGTTTTGCATTGGTTGCCATGGTGTTCTGTCCTAACAGAGATTTATTGGGGTAACATACGTAGAATTATAGAATTCTACATACCTAAATTTTTAATGAGTTTAAATACAATGTTTTTATACACAATGAATTCTAGCGCTATTTATGTAAGTGACATAAACATCGATGGGAATAGACGTATATAAAACAGAGCCGCCAATTGGCGGCCCTTAGTTGATTACTTGCTCATTGCAGCAACTTCTGCTGCAAAGTCAGTTTCAACTTTTTCGATACCTTCACCAACTTCAAAACGAAGGAAACCAGAAACTGTAGCACCTTTCTCTTTCAGTAAGTCACCAACAGATTTGCTTGGGTCCATTACGAAAGGCTGGCCAGTCAGAGAGATTTCGCCAGTGAATTTGTTCATGCGACCGATAACCATTTTTTCAGCGATTTCGCGTGGTTTACCCGATTGCATAGCGATGTCTAACTGGATTTGGTGCTCGTGAGCAACAACATCAGCAGGGACATCATCTGGAGTCACATATTCAGGTTTGCTTGCAGCGATGTGCATAGCAATGTGTTTCAGTAATTCTTCGTCAGCACCTTCAGCTGCAACTAAAACACCAATACGTGCACCGTGCAGGTAGCTACCTACTTGTGCGCCTTCCAGAATAGCAACGCGACGAATATTGATGTTTTCACCAATTTTCGCAACTAATGTTGTACGAGCTTCTTCGAATTTTGCTTTCAGCGCTTCGATATCCGCATTTTTGTCAGCGACAACAGAAGCTAAAACTTCTTTACCGAATGCTATGAAACCTGCATCTTTAGCAACGAAGTCAGTTTCGCAGTTCAGCTCAACCAGAGCACCTGTTTTACCACCGTTGAAAACTTCAGTCAGGATAACACCTTCAGCTGCAACGCGACCTGCTTTTTTAGCCGCTTTTGCTTGACCTGATTTACGCATGTTATCAATTGCTAATTCGATGTCGCCATTAGCTTCAACAAGTGCTTTTTTACATTCCATCATACCTGCGCCAGTACGTTCGCGCAGTTCTTTTACCAATGCAGCGGTAATTCCAGACATGTGATTTATTCCTCGATATTCCCCGTGGGAATATTCCCCACGTGGATAGTTCTGATTCATATATAAAAGGGGCCTAAATCAGGCCCCTTCTAACATATAGCAGTACCTGTATAGCAATACCTAAATAAGGGTTTAAACCTTATTATTCAGCTTCTACTAAGCTTTCTTCTGCTTGAACAGCCAGATCTTGTGAACGACCTTCACGAACGGTGCTTGCTACAGCGCCCAGATACAGTTTGATTGCACGGATTGCATCATCGTTACCAGGGATAACGAAGTCGATACCGTCTGGATCAGAGTTAGTATCAACGATAGCAAATACTGGGATACCCAAGTTGTTTGCTTCTTTAATAGCGATGTGTTCGTGGTCTGCATCGATAACGAACAGAGCGTCAGGTAAACCGCCCATATCTTTGATACCGCCTAAGCTGTTTTCTAACTTACCAAGTTCACGAGTACGCATCAGCGCTTCTTTCTTAGTCAGTTTGTCGAAAGTACCGTCTTGTGATTGAACTTCTAAATCTTTCAGACGTTTGATTGACTGACGAACGGTTTTCCAGTTAGTCAACATTCCGCCTAACCAACGGTGGTTAACGAAATACTGATCACAGCTGTTAGCAGCTTCTTGAACGGCTTCGCTTGCAGCACGTTTAGTACCGACAAACAGAATTTTGCCTTTACGAGAAGCAATTTTAGTCAACTCAGCCAGAGCTTCGTTGAACATTGGAACAGTTTTTTCCAGGTTGATGATATGAACTTTGTTACGCGCACCGAAAATGAAAGGTTTCATTTTTGGGTTCCAGTAACGAGTCTGGTGACCAAAGTGTACGCCTGCTTGTAACATATCGCGCATGGAAACAGTTGCCATTTAATACCTCTGTATTTAAGTAATTGGGGTTATGCCTCCACAAATCCCATGCTACCGACTCCAAAGCTGCGTTAAAACGCATAAGAGCACCCCGGCGCACGTGTCGATTTGTGTGTGTTATTACACAATTGAGTTTTAAGTTTCGCACATCCAAACTTTCATCATAAGCCACTTCATCTTGATGCCATAAAATGACACTTCGATGATGCTGATAAGAAATAATATGGATTGCCGGCGCGCTTTATACCATAAAACCAACTTAGAAGCCAACTTTTGTTGTTTTTTTCGTTCACAAAAATGCCTAAAAATGGATTTAATTTAAAGCGATTCGCCTGAGCAATATTTAACCATCACTCAGGCTAATTATAGTCACTTTTTGACAAGATAAAAAAGCCTTATTTTTATTATGCCATTCTCAATGGCCTTCGTGATTATTTTGCATTTTGTGCTATTAAAAGCTCAAAATGAACAAACTCCGTACCGTTCCTTATCTACTATGCAGCGACTTCGACTTTCGGATCCACTCGATAGCTAGTTGGCAGAAAATGTGGTGGCTGTTACCATATATCTTATCGAGGTAAAATGGGCTCCCTATTTTCCCCCCTCTTTTTAACATGCCATCAAATCAATGTTGGCATGAATGGACTAAATTCATGGCTATTATTATCAAAACTGAAGAAGATATTCAGAAAATGCGAGTTGCTGGTCGCTTAGCAGCAGAAGTATTAGAAATGATTGCACCGCACGTTGTGCCGGGTGTTAGTACAGGTGAATTAGACCGCCTATGTCATCAACACATTGTTGATGTGCAGAAAGCTATCCCTGCATGTTTGGATTATCACGGTTTTCCTAAATCTGTTTGTATTTCCGTGAATGATGTCATCTGCCACGGTATTCCTAGCGACGATAAAATTTTGAAAGATGGCGATATTGTCAATATCGATGTCACTGTTATTAAAGAGGGTTTCCATGGCGATACCTCCAAAATGTTTATCGTTGGTAAACCGACAATTCAAGGCGAACGCCTTTGCCAAGTCACCCTAGACAGCTTGTATTTAGCTATCCGTATGGTTAAACCGGGTATTCGCTTACGTACCCTGGGCAAAGCAATTCAAGAATTTGTCGAAAAACAAGATTTCTCAGTTGTGCGTGAATATTGCGGCCACGGCATTGGGCAAGGTTTCCATGAAGAGCCACAAGTTCTGCACTATGACGCTGATGACAGTGGCGTAGTCCTGCAAAAAGGGATGACTTTTACCATTGAGCCAATGGTCAACACGGGTGATCACCGCATTCGTACCATGAAAGATGGCTGGACAGTTAAAACCAAAGACCGCGGTTGGTCAGCGCAATATGAGCACACATTAGTCGTAACAGATAACGGCTGTGAAATACTCACACTCCGTAAAGAAGAAGAGCCCTTTATCTCTGCGGTATTAGTTAACGAATAATCTTCTTCTTAGAGCCTTTTTAATCGAAGGCTCTACCTCTGTTCATTTTTATCAAAAAACCGTAAGCTGGTAGCTAACCCCTATTGCTATCAATACGGAAAGATAAAGATGACAGCCAATTCAGCTTCCTACCTATCTCCGAATCAATTTAGTCCTCATGACCTCGAATTGAATTCATTAAGACAACATGTCGATGATTTCGACCAATGGTTGGAAGAGGCTTTCAACCAAGGTAAAAATGTTGCCGACCTTATTCACTTGCGAAGTGATTACCTTGATGCGTTACTAACTCGATTATGGCAATCTTTTAAATTTGATAAGCAGCCCGATATGTCACTGATCGCCGTTGGGGGTTATGGGCGCCATGAACTACATCCACTTTCTGACATTGATATTTTAGTTTTAAGTAAAAACCCCCTTCCAGAACACATCGCTAGCGAAATAGGGCAATTTATCACGCTCTTGTGGGATTTGCGGTTTGATATCGGCCACAGTGTTCGTTCCCTTGCTGAATGTATTGAAGCCGGAAATACGGATCTAACCACCGCAACTAACCTCATTGAATCACGGTTAATTTGTGGTGATGTCACTCTGTTTTTACGATTACAAAAAACCATTTTTAGCGATGGTTTTTGGCCTTCTGCCGTCTTTTTTGCCGCAAAAATTGAAGAGCAACAAGAGCGTCATCAACGCTTCCATAGCACCAGCTATAATTTAGAACCTGATATTAAAAGTAGCCCTGGGGGATTGCGAGATATCCATACCTTACTGTGGGTCGGACGACGCCATTTTGGTGCAACTACCGTCGATGAAATGGTAGGCTTTGGCTTTCTCACTGAAGAAGAGCGCCAAGAACTCAAAGAGTGCTTAATGTTTTTATGGAAAATTCGCTTTGCACTCCATTTAGTGGTGAAACGCCATGATAATCGACTGCTATTTGACCGCCAGTTTAGTGTGGCTCGCTTACTGGGTTATGAAGGCGAAAAAAACCAACCCGTTGAACGGATGATGAAAGATTTCTATCGCGTCACTCGCCGTGTTCGAGAACTTAATCAAATGTTATTGCAGTTATTTGATGAAGCTATTTTAACACTTAACCCCAACGAAAAGCCCCGCACTATTGATTCACTATTCCAATTACGCGGGTCATTGATTGACGTTATTGATGAAGAGTTATTTATTAAGCAGCCAGCCGCCATTTTAAAAATGTTTTATCAAATGGCTCGCTATCCAAATATTACAGGGATCTATTCCACCACATTGCGTCAGCTTCGTTATGCACGCCGCAACCTTTCAGTGCCACTATGCGAAATCCCTGAAGCCCGAAAACTGTTTATTAAAATTTTACGCCATCCCAGAGCAATCAAAGGGGCTTTTGTCCCTATGCACCTTCACAGTGTATTAAGTGCCTACACTCCATTATGGGGCAATATCGTTGGTCAAATGCAATTCGACCTATTTCATGCGTATACCGTTGATGAACACACGATCCGCGTACTGCAAAAAATTGATAGTTTTACATTAGAAGAAAACCGCCGAGATCACCCTCTTTGTGTCAGTGTTTACCCCAAGTTATTGCATCCCGAACTTTTACGATTAGCTGCGATTTTCCATGATATCGCTAAAGGCCGCTCAGGGGATCACTCTGATCTCGGCTCTGAGTTTGTTTATGATTTCGCCTTACTGCATGATTTTTCTGTCAAAGAAGCTGAATTGGCTTCCTGGTTGGTAAAAAATCACTTATTAATGTCAGTGACAGCTCAACGACGCGATATTCAGGACCCTGATATTATCAAGCAATTTGCAGGAGAAGTTAAAACCGTTTCACGGCTTAACTACTTGATGTGTTTAACAGTTGCAGATATTTGTGCCACAAATAGCACGCTATGGAATAGCTGGAAACAAAGTTTAATTCGTGAGCTATTTTTATCGACAGAACACCAGTTAAATCAAGGCATGCAAAGTACCCCTGACTTACGCGAACGCATTCGTCATCACCGTTATCAAGCTTTATCATTACTGCGCCAATCATCCATCGATGAAGAGAAACTACAAAACTTATGGTCTCGCTGCCATGCTGATTATTTTTTACGTCATACGCCATCCCAATTAGCATGGCATGCTAAGCACTTACTGGCCCACGACTTGAGCCAGCCATTGGTGTTAATCAGCACGCAACCTAAGCATGGCGGAACCGAAATTTTTATTTGGTGCCATGATAAACCCCATTTATTTGCAGCTGTTGCCAGCGAATTAGATCGGCGAAATTTAAGCATTCATAGCGCTCAAATTTTCACCAATAAAGACAATATGGCTATGGATACCTTCATCGTACTGGAACCTAACGGTAGCCCTCTATCCAAAGACAGATACGACCATATCCGAAAAATGTTGTTATTAGCCGTACAGCAACCTGAAATTTCACTGCCTAAGCCACGTACCTTACCGTCAAAATTACGTCACTTTACTGTGCCAACAAAAGTGAATTTCCTGCATTCCACTAACGAACGTCGCACTTATATGGAGCTGTTCGCTTTGGATCAACCGGGGTTATTGGCTCGTATCGGTCATATTTTTGCGCAAATGGAAATTTCGCTATATGGCGCACGCATCACGACAATTGGCGAAAAAGTAGAAGATTTCTTTGTCTTAGCAGATAAAGATCACAAGGCCTTGACTAAAAATATGCAACAAGAGTTATCAGAAAGGTTGACAGAAACCCTAAAATCGAAGGATAAAATATAGCGTCCATCACATTTTTATGGTGAACGTTCACTTTTAGGTCATTTAAGAGGAAAATACAATCAATGCAGCATTTACAAGCGATCATTGAACAAGCGTTCGAAGAGCGAGCCAATATCACACCAAATACCGTATCAAGTTCGGTAAAGCAAGCCGTGCTAGATACCATAGCATTACTCGACAACGGAAAATTACGTGTCGCTGAAAAAATTGCTGGTGTTTGGGTTACCCACCAATGGCTGAAAAAAGCAGTTTTATTATCATTTCGCATTCAAGATAACCAAGTCATTGACGGTGCAGAAAGCCGTTATTTCGATAAAGTCCCGATGAAATTTGCAGATTATGACCAAGCTCGCTTCGAGAAAGAAGGCTTCCGAGTTGTTCCCCCTGCCGCGGTACGTAAAGGCGCTTATATTGCTAAAAATAGCGTATTAATGCCGTCATATGTCAACATTGGTGCCTACGTTGATGAGGGCTCGATGGTGGATACGTGGGCAACCGTTGGCTCATGTGCACAGATTGGTAAAAACGTGCATTTATCTGGTGGTGTAGGGATCGGTGGTGTACTCGAACCATTACAAGCCAACCCAACGATTATTGAAGACAATTGCTTTATTGGTGCTCGTTCTGAAGTCGTTGAAGGGGTAATTGTTGAAGAGGGTTCCGTCATTTCAATGGGCGTTTATTTGGGGCAAAGCACCAAAATCTATGACCGTGAAACGGGTGAAATCCATTATGGCCGAGTCCCTGCTGGCTCCGTAGTTGTTTCGGGTAATCTACCATCTAAAGATGGTCGTTATAGCCTGTATTGTGCAGTCATTGTCAAGAAAGTCGATGAAAAAACCCGCGGTAAAGTAGGCATTAATGAATTATTACGAACCATTGATGAATAGTTAACCCTTTATAATCTCACGCCAAACCTGTTACTGGTTTTTATAATAAGCTTTTATAGTGAGCGACGGTAATTAGGTTAAAAAACCAAAGCTATCCCGAATCGCATACCCCCGTATGCAACTCGGGTGGCCATATCAGTGTTACCTTTTAATATTAGCGCATTAATTGCAAAGAGAAGTTTGTCAATTTCTACAAATCGCGCATAATATATCCGTGGCTTTTGCCGTTTACCTTTAATAAAACTGTATTATTTTATTTTTCATTATAATGATGCTGTTTGTGTAATAACATCATTCTATCTATCATCCAAACGAGTGGAATAGATAACTTATTAACGAGAAATAGACCGATATTGTTACGGCCTGCTCACACTATCACTTTGTTTACCGACTCTGTCTCTACAGTAAAGCGAGCTAACATGTACGATAATTTGAAAAGTTTAGGCATCAGTAACCCTCAAGACATCGACCGCTACACCTTACGCCAAGAAGCGAATAATGACATTTTAAAAATATATTTTCGCAAAGATAAAGGTGAGTTTTTCGCTAAAAGTGTAAAATTCAAATACCCACGCCAGCGTAAAACTATTGCTGACGGTAATAATAATTTCAAAGAAATTAATGAAATTAACACTAACCTGCGTTATGCCATCGAAGAACTAGACCAAATTTGCCAAACAGATCAAACTGATATTGATTTAAAACACAAAATTCTTGATGACTTACGCCATCTTGAACACGTGGTTTCAAATAAGATCGCAGAAATTGAAGCGGATCTAGAAAAACTGACCCGTAAATAATTTACAGGTGAAATGATTAATTTACTGCGCCGTAGCACTGCCAATATTTATCATTAATATAGGTAATACTACGGTGCAGACATTTTTTAGAGCAGCTCTGCCCACGCTTCAACCCAAGGCTTAGCAAACTCCTCAGGAACATCCACCTCAATTGCATCAATAAATAAAATATCACCAATACGGGTCGCTGATTGTTCAGCTAACAACTCATCAAAACGAATACCGGCCCCACAAAAGCTTTCATAGCTGCTATCACCTAAAGCAATTAAGCCATAACGCAAGTCAGGTTGATAACCGACAACATCTTTGATTTCACTATATAACGGAGCGATAGTGTCCGGTAAATCTCCTTGCCCTGTCGACGAGGTAACAATAAGCGCAATTTCATTGCCTGAATTATAAAGTTGCCAATCGTTCAAGGTGGGCTCATCAAAAACAACCACTTCATGCCCTAGCTGCTCTAAAATTTCTTGTGCTGTTTCTGCAACAGCTAAAGAGTTACCGTAGACAGTTCCAACAAAAATGCCTATTTTTGACATAACTTTCCCTCTATTTTATAGTTAACTTGATGAGTTAATAACGTTTATCCCTAATTTTTCAACTTTGCCTGACCATCCAAATTGCTCAATTAATGACAACCATTGTGTATCCCATGTGGCAACCAACGATATATTTTCTTTTGTTATTGGATGGTTTAAATTTAATACGCTGGCATGTAACATCAAGCGCGATACTGAAAAATGCGTATTCACGCCTCTATTTTGGCGTAAGTCGCCATGCTTGCTATCTCCAATAATAGGATGGCGAAGGTGAGACATATGCCTTCTCAATTGATGTTTACGACCAGTTTCAGGTTTTAATTCAACCAAACTAAATCTTGATGTTTCATATCGCCCAATCGCAATGGGACATTCAACTGTTGCTATCGGTTTACAGTGGGTAACACACTCCTGCAAAACAGGCTCACGTGATGCATGCTTATCCGCAATTTTATCTAACTCTTCTAACAACGGATAATCGATGGTTTGCTCTTCAGTTAAATAGCCACGAACAATGGCATGATACACTTTTTCTAACTGATGGTTTTCAAATTGAGCCGACAACAGCCTTGCAACCTCACTCGATAATGCAAAAAGTAATATACCTGAGGTTGGCCTATCTAAGCGATGAATGGGATAAACATACTGGCCAATTTGGTCACGTAATGTTTGCATCGCAAAGACGGTTTCTTTACTGTCCAGCCAACTGCGATGCACTAGCATCCCCGCGGGCTTATTCACAGCCACCATATACTCATCGTGATAAATAATTTCCAGCATCAATAAATTACCCGTGGGTCTTTGTTGAGAAAAAACCATCTAATTCACGCAAATAATCAATAATTAGGGTGTATTGTTCTTCTTCATCATGCTTATAAGCTTCTTCAAAATAAGGAGCAACCGCAAAGTTAGTTGGCAGCGTCGCCCCTTGCTCAATTAACATTTGCAGGCGGGGGATCAAAATCCACTGTAGCCACTCTATCGCCTCCATCGTGTCAATACAAAAAGGCTCTACACTATTAAAAGCGTCTGGCAAAGGCGGTTGCTCCCTCCAAAGAGATTTTAATTTCATTTCCTCTTCTAAGTGACGAAGCTTCTCAATGATACGTTGTTCAATATTCATACTTAAACTCATTTAGTAATAGCAATGGCAAATATACGATATTTTGTATAACAATTCTGTCGAATAAATGGGGTTAAAAATGAGTAAATACAAGCTGATTCATTTTCCTTATCTATAATTATTATCGCGACCATTAAGCTAACAACTCATTTAATAAATTCTGTTTATGTTTCGTTGCAGATAACACATGTAAAATTAAATGTTTTATCAAT
Organism: Providencia rettgeri; assembly: GCF_023205015.1. Taxonomy (NCBI): domain Bacteria; kingdom Pseudomonadati; phylum Pseudomonadota; class Gammaproteobacteria; order Enterobacterales; family Morganellaceae; genus Providencia; species Providencia rettgeri. The sequence continues at coordinate 3,539,407 of NZ_CP096258.1, forward strand.
TTAGAACTTACAAAATAATTAACAGCAAAATGGTTTATTTATGGGACGACTAAAACAGTGGCGCAAGGAAAATAAAGTCTGGAAAGCTTTAAACTCTAACTATATTGAATTAAAAAGAAAAATACGCATTTCAAAGCTACCTTCGTCACAATATCAGCATTATCAATTTATGTGTCAAAACTACCGTAGTGCTCAGTTTTCTTCCGTTATTGAAGGCGTTCCTCACTTCATTGAGCGCCCAATCAATAAATACCTACATAAAAATTGGAATGGAAAACAAAAATTATTAACTGCCAGCTACACGCTAAATTTAATTGAAACCACATTTAAACCTGAAGCGCTTGAAGCGATGTTTTGTGCTAAGCGCCAAGGGCTTAATGTAGCCAACATTGAATTAAAATCAGGAGAATTTGCTCAATTAACATTGATTTATTCTCAATATCCTCGGGAAGGTGATCTCACCTTACACTTGAGAAATGAAACGGGTGACGATATTTATTTAATGAGTTTTTCCTTTGGCCCTGAAGGACAATTGTATGTGTGCTCTTTACAAGGCCCTTCCACTGAACAAAGTGTCGACCAAGTTAGGTTGATAACTAAGCAGATGCACGGAATGAGACCGAAAAACTTATTAATGTCCGCGGTTTATGCAGTAGCAACCTTCTTTCAGGCCAAATCAATATTAGGGATTTCAAACCAGTGCCATATTAAGAGCCAGCATTTGAAATCAAGCTACGATACGTTTTGGCAAGAATGTAGTGCAACGAAAACACCTGATGGTTGGTTCCAATTACCCATTCAAGAACCAGTACGAGACATTGAGTCAGTGAAAAGCCAGCGTCGTGCTGAATTTCGCCGCCGAGAAGCACTACGCGATACCATGACCCAAGATATTATTGCCTCGTTAACCGAAAACTCAACTAGGACAATGCATTGATTTTTAACAAGTTAAATTACCATTGATACTTTTCTACCTCTCTACTGTAATAAACGCATAACTAAAAAAGCCAGTCAACCGAAGCTGACTGGCTCATACTTTAAAATTTACGCATCCTGCAAATGACTTCCCGTCATTCAACATCCTGTTGATTAAAACAAATTTATAGATTCGTCACCTAGTCGCGTTCCATCGCTTTGTTTTAAACAATTTTTACACCTTATATTAAGCATTAAGGTATAAAAAGCTAAACGAGTTTACCCTGTCCAGCGAGATAAGAATGCATTAAATGTATTAATGAAACAACCTAGCAAAATAAACAATAATACGGTGAAAACACCTACAAATCACAATCCAGATAGTAACGCCATGAAATTAAAAGTTAAATAATTATCATTACAATATAAAGATCGTTTTTTAAGAGATGACTTAGCTCAATTGTAGGCATTTACTTACATAAACTCACTTCAAAATACTTACCCCTGAGGTTCAATGACAACCACTAGTTCATCGAGAAAACTTGTTAAATTCGAAGAAAGTACACGCCTTTCCTGACTACCAAATTTTTCTAATATAATTTCCCCCGTGAGATTACACATTGAAATCATTTCAATCTCTGATTCTAAAGTCGCAATGAACAGCGTGGGGGATAGTTTTAAGCGCTTCTGAGTGACTAAATGGCCAATTAAATTTTCTTGCAAACGGATGAAATCATCTTCATTCCATACCTGCACTAAACTCAGCGTAATATCTCGAAATGTGGCTTTCATATCACCAGCAAGTTGTGTCGTATAAAAAGCATGGATGTCATCTTGTAAATTGATTTCCAATGCTGTCGCGACTTTGTCTAAGTTCGCATCCTTTATTGGGAATGGCTGAGGCTCCCAATAAACCCAGTTTTCACCTGTACGGACAATACATGGAGATGGAACACCATAGAGATCTGTTGAGGCAGGAGGTAAACCCGTTTGTTGGTGCCACTGCGAAATATATTTGTGAGTAAAATTTTGTAGAGCGACAGAGTGTGATGTATTCATAGTTATGCGTTTTTTGTAGCCAATTTAAAGAGAAAGGCGTCAATGTAGTAGATAAATGGTATTATGACAGAAGTTTGCAAATGAAGAAAACATCCCAATTTTTTACCTGTAAGCCTCATTTTAAGTTTATGAAGTATAAGGACCCCTATGTCACACTACCAGAATAATCCCGCACTTAATAATTTAACACTTGGGAAGAAAACGACGTACCATGACCGATATGATGCCACATTATTGCAAGCCGTCCCTCGTAGTTTAAATCGAGATCCTTTAGCCATTCACGCTAAGGCGCTTCCGTTTCACGGTGCCGATATTTGGACAATGTATGAGCTTTCATGGCTAAATCAGCGTGGTGTTCCTCAGGTAGCAATAGGTTCGGTTAGTGTTGATGCAAATAGCGAAAATTTAATTGAATCAAAAAGTTTTAAGCTTTATCTAAACAGTTTTAACCAAACACGTTTTGAAACTTGGGAAAATGTGCGAAGCGCTTTGCAAAATGATTTAAGCCACTGTGCTAATGGCCAAGTAAGCGTTACACTCCATAAATTAGCCCATTTTTCTCATCAACCTATCCAGCCATTACTTGGCGAATGTATTGATGAGCAAGAAATTGATATTGATAATTATGAGTTTAATCGAGACTATTTGGCGAATTGTACCCAGCAACAGGTTGTCGACGAAACGTTAGTAAGCCATTTATTAAAATCAAACTGCTTAATTACCAATCAACCTGACTGGGGCTCTGTGCAAATCCACTATCGTGGGCCAAAAATTGATCGCGAAGCTTTATTGCGTTATTTAGTTTCATTTCGTCATCATAATGAATTTCACGAACAGTGCGTTGAACGCATTTTCACTGACATTATGCAATTGTGTAAACCTGAAAAATTAAGTGTTTACGCACGCTATACTCGCCGTGGAGGGCTTGATATAAACCCATGGCGTAGTAATGAAGAATTTAAGCCTGAATTAGGTCGTTTATCACGGCAATAAGTGACATATAGTTGAAAAATAAATGTAATTAATGCATTTACAGTACAATCACATATCAAGAACCCATTGGGTAAAGGAGTACTACTTGATTACTCACATCAGTCCATTAGGATCTATGGATCTACTCTCTCAACTTGAAGTTGATATGCTAAAACGCACGGCCAGTAGCGATTTGTACCAATTATTTAGGAATTGCTCTTTAGCCGTTTTGCATTCAGGCAGCTTAACCGATAGCAGTAAAGAGCTTTTAGAAAAAAGTAAAGATTTTGATATCAACGTATTACGTCGTGAGCGCGGCGTTAAGCTCGAACTTATCGAGCCACCAGAAAAAGCCTTCGTTGATGGTAAAATCATCCGCACCTTACAAGCAAACCTGTTTGCCGTATTACGTGACATTTTATTCGTACATGCGCAAATTACACATGCCAAAGAGCGATTTAATCTAGACCTCGAAAATGGCACCCACATCACCAACATGATTTTCTCCATCTTGCGTAATGCTCGCGCACTGCACATTGATGAAGACCCAAGTATGATTGTTTGCTGGGGTGGCCACTCAATTAATGAAATTGAATACCTATATGGTCGTAAGGTCGGTAACGAACTTGGCTTACGTGAACTCAATATCTGTACAGGTTGTGGTCCCGGAGCTATGGAAGCACCAATGAAAGGTGCTGCTGTTGGCCATGCCCAACAACAATACAAAAATAGCCGTTTTATCGGCTTAACTGAACCTTCAATTATTGCGGCTGAGCCACCAAACCCATTAGTGAACGAGCTCATCATTATGCCTGATATCGAAAAACGTTTAGAGGCATTCGTTCGATTAGGTCATGGGATTATTATCTTCCCTGGCGGTGTCGGTACAGCTGAAGAGTTGCTTTATTTACTTGGTATCTTGATGGATCCAGCTAACAGTGAACAAGTTCTGCCATTGATTTTAACGGGTCCAAAAGAAAGTGCTGAATACTTTGAAGTATTAGACGATTTTATTCGTCACACTTTAGGTGATGAAGCCAGCAAGCATTACCAAATTATTATTGATGATGCTCCAGAAGTTGCTCGTGTGATGAAACGTAGCATGCCACAAGTTAAAGAAAATCGCCGTAGCACTGGTGATGCCTATAGCTTCAACTGGTCGATCAAAATTGCTCACGATTTACAGCATCCATTCGAACCAACGCATGAAAATATGGCGTCACTGAACCTACACCCAGGACAAGCACCTGAAAAATTGGCTTCAGATTTACGTCGTGCTTTCTCCGGTATTGTCGCTGGTAACGTGAAAGAAGTTGGTATGAAAGCCATCGAAAAACATGGCCCATTCAAAATTCACGGTGATAGTGAGCTAATGAAGCGTATGGATGTGTTATTACAAGGCTTCGTTGAACAACATCGTATGAAATTACCGGGTGGTACTGCATACGAACCTTGCTATGAAATCGTGAAATAAATAATGATGGCGTATTTATGATCCATTTATTAATTATTGATGCATTAAACTTAATACGCCGGATCCACGCGGTGCAAGGAAGCCCATGTGGAGAAACTTGTTTATCTGCAATAGCGCAGTTGATCACCCATACAGAGGCCACACACATTGTCGCTGTGTTTGATGAAGAAGGACGTCATCAAAGCTGGCGCCATGAAAGACTGCCTGATTATAAAGCTGGCCGACAACCTATGCCTGAAGATTTGCATGCCGAACTCCCTGCATTAATCGCTTTATTTAAAGAAAAAGGGATTCACTGCTGGCAGTCTGAAGGGGATGAAGCTGATGACTTAGCCGCAACCTTAGCAACACGCATTGCGGGCTCTGGTCATACGGTTACCATCGTGTCCACAGATAAAGGTTATTGCCAACTCCTTTCTCCTAACTTAAGAATTCGTGACTATTTTCAAAAACGCTGGCTTGATATCCCCTTTATCGAGAAGGAATTTGGTGTTTCTCCTGAGCAACTTCCTGATTATTGGGGACTCGCAGGGATCAGTAGCAGTAAGGTTCCTGGGGTTGCAGGTATTGGCCCCAAAAGTGCCACAACCTTATTGCAGCAATACCATTCTATTGAAAATATATTTGCTAATTTAGATAAACTTGAAGAAAAGTGGCAGAAAAAACTCATCAATCAACAGGAAATGGCATTGATTTGTCGAGATATTGCAACTTTAAGAACCGATATCGCGTTACAAGGAAATTTGAATCAGCTACGTTATAGAACCAACTAATATATACAAGAAGGCCACTTAATTAGTGGCCCTTCTTATTAGCTGATTTTATGGATTAATAATACTCGCGTGCCATTGGATTTGCCGACCATATCCTCATCACATGTACAGTCACTTCTTCGCGGTCATGATAAAGCTGTTTCGCTTGAATCAACACATTAACGCCTTGCTCTTTAAGCTGTGTTTTCATCTTTTCTAAGATATGTGAAACTTCTTCATAGCGCTTTTTCATCGGCAATTTTAAGTTAAAAATGGCCTCTCGGCACCAACCTTGTGCAAGCCACTCCGTCATTAACGCAGCAACTTTAGCCGGTTTTTCGACCATATCACAGACTAACCACGTAATATTGTGGGACGTTGGTTTAAATTTAAACCCATCTTCACGGTGATGCTTAACTTGCCCTGTATCCATAAGGCTTTCCGCCATTGGGCCGTTATCTACAGCATCCACCATCATACTACGTTTTACCAATTGATAAGTCCATCCACCTGGACATGCACCAAGATCGACTGCTTTCATTCCGCTCGCTAAACGCTCTTCCCACTCTTCATAAGGAATAAAGACATGGAAAGCTTCCTCAAGTTTTAAGGTTGAACGGCTCGGCGCATCCGATGGGAATTTTAACCTTGGGATCCCCATATAGAAATTTGAACTATTATTGGTATATGAATACCCGGTATAGCAACAACCTGGGGCAATAAAGAACACATGAATAACGGGCCGCTTAAAGTTTTCGAGTGGCAATAAGATTTTTTCTTTGCGTAATGCATTACGCAAAGGTACCGTAAACTTACGGCAAAATTTCAGCAGCTCTTTCGATTCGTTGGTATCAGCAACTTCAACACGGATATCACCTGCCCGCGCAACTTGCTGACTCAATGCATTTACAATCGGAGTAATACGGTCTTCAGGCGGTAAGTCCTTAAGTAAGTCTCCTATTACAATCATTTGACGAGCAAAAATTAATTCTCGAAAAGGCAACGTCCGTGCGAGTGTGTCGGCATCTTCTGCTTGATAACACTCAAAAATAACATAACCACTATTTTCTTTTACGCGGGCAAAACCATAAATCTCTTTTTGCCCTGCTTTATCTGTAATCTCTGCTGCACATTCTTTTTCAAAGCCTGGACGGCAATATAGTGCAATTTTATTACTCATTGCGTGACGCCGATTTCCTTAGACGCATAGCGCCAATAACCACTAACAGCCAACCAATTAGGAAACATACACCACCTATTGGCGTAAAATAAGAGAAGTATTTTACCTGCAATAGTGCCATACAATAAAGGCTACCGCTAAAAAGAAGTATTCCAACAGAGAAAAACACACCTGACCAATAGAACCATAGGATAATTTTACGTAATAAAACAGCCCCAAGCACCATCAGTGCTACAGTATGCAGCATTTGATAACGTAGCCCTATTTCAATCCAGTCCATTTGATGGACACTCATAATTGACGATAACGCATGCGAACCAATAGCTCCGAAAGCCACAGTAAAGAAGCCACTAATTCCAGCGAAAATTAACATCAAACGACTATTCACAGTAACACCTTTTATTTAAATACTTGATTACTGAATAAGCGCCACATCTTGGTCACCCGTAATAAAGCCTAATTTCTCTTGTTCACTTGCTGCCTGCCCAAGGATCCATTGGCGAAATGCAGCTATTTTTCCTAAATCTGCCTGATTTTCTTGGCAAACTAGGTAGAAAGCGTTTTTACTAACTAATACCTCACTAAAGGGACAAACTAAGCGCCCTGCGTCAATTTCATTTTTGGCCATAACATTATTCGTTAATGCAACCCCCTGACCATGAACAGCAGCTTGAATCACCATAGCACTATGACTAAAAATAGGGCCTTGCTGTACATTGACTACATTTTGTAACTCTAGTTGCTTAACATATGCTTGCCAGTCTCTTCGTGAAGAATCGTGAAGTAACGTATGTTTTGCTAGATCTTCAGGAACTTTTAGTTGGCTATCCCCAGTTAATAAAGATGGTGAACAGACTGGCATTAAATATTCAGCATAAAGCCTATCTGTTCTTAATCCTGGCCAATTACCCTTACCGTAGAAAATAGCGACATCAACGTCATCAGCCAATTTATCTTCTTCTCTATCTACAGCTTGGATCCGCACATCAATTCCTGGATAGGCTTGATTAAAGCCTGAAAGCCTTGGTACCAGCCACTGAATTGCAAAACTTGGGGATAAACTCACTGTTAATGCTCCCTTCGCGCTCCTTGCCTGTAGCTTACGTGTCGCCTCATTTAAAGAAGAAAAAATTTCTTTAATATCAAGGTAATAACTTTGTCCCTCTTCTGTCAACAACAATGACCGATTGCGTCGACGAAATAATTTCAACCCAAGGAAATCCTCCAAACTTTTCATTTGGTGGCTAACGGCCGCTTGAGTGACAAATAATTCTTCTGCTGCCTTAGTAAAACTTAAATGACGAGCTGCAGCGTCAAAGACTCTCAGTGCATTTAGGGGCGGTAATCTTTTAGACATAATCACTTCTACTTGGCATCTTGTTATGCATTAGTTTTTTTCATCCGAAGCATTATAATTTGTCCCTTGAGGATACGCTAGTAAATACCTATAGTATGCACACTTCCTAAGCCGGAACGAAAAGTTACAGAGTTTAGTTACTTTGAAACTTTTGGCTTTGTGGTTGTGATGTTGTGTTTGCAAGTTGTCTGGTTGAACCAGACCTTTGTAGCTTTAGCTACTGTTTTTTCACTTCCTGTACATTTACCCTGTCTGTCCATAGTGATTTTATATAGTGCACCGCCAACACGCGGTGCTTTTTTTTACTCTTTTTTTACTCTTTTTTTAATGTCATTTCGGTATTTACTTAAGCAATTTAACTTAATAAATACAAATATCTATAGATAAATACAAGTGTACAGAAAAAACTTTCAGTAAGATATTTAAGATAAATCTTGAAAATTATTTACTAAGCACTTAAAAAAATAAATTTATACGTAAAAGGCGTTGCATTGTAATGCAAAACACTGAATCATCTTGAAACCACATCTAGAATAATTACCAACAATTAATACCAAACGTAACAAAATATTTCAATGTTTAGATTAAAAAATGATGGGTTTAAATTAATCAGAAAATAACTATAAATGTACTAATAAATGTACAATCAGCAATACAGCACTCAGTAATTCAAATTACCTTGAAATTTTGACTAAAAAGAAAATACTCATGGATCATTTTAGCGACACCACATTTCGCCTCGCCTTTCCAGCGATAGACTCGTCAACACTATTTTTTGATAGTGCCGCCACTGCATTGAAACCTATTGCCATGATCAATGCATCAAATGACTACTACCGCTTGTCGGGCAGTTCGGTATACCGAGGGCAGTCACTTGAATCATTAAAATTAACACGTGATTATGAGCAGGGGCGAATTCGTGCTGCAAAATATATTCGTGCTTCAAGTGAAAGAAATATTATTTGGACACGCGGGACAACAGAATCAATTAATTTAATTACACAAGGTTATTTTCGCTCAACATTACAACCTGATGATGAAATTATTGTTAGTGAAATAGAACATCATTCAAATTTATTACCATGGATTATGCTTTCACAGCAAACCGGTGCAAAAATTATAAAATGGCCAGTTGAAAAAAACCTGACATTGAGCATTGATGTACTCAAATCTAAATTATCAGAAAAAACGAAGGTGATCGCTATTACGCAAATGTCCAATGTAACTGGGTATCAGCCAGATATACAGACAGTCACCCAACTTGCCCACCAAATCGGAGCTCTCGTCGTTGTTGATGGTGCACAAGGTGTCGTCCATAGCCCTATTAATGTCAGTGATCTGAATATCGATTTCTATGTATTTTCAGCACATAAGTTATATGGGCCCACAGGGCTTGGGGTTTGCTATGCAAAAACAGAACTGTTAGAACGAATGTCCCCTTGGCATGGTGGCGGTAAAATGCTGACTCACGTCACATTTGATAATTTTACACTTGCTCCTATTCCCCAACGGTTCGAAGCAGGGACACCGAATATTGCTGGAGTAATTGCCTTTTCAGCTGTCCTAGAGTGGCTGGAAGAGACAAATTTAACACTAGCAGAAACATATACTTGCTCATTAACCGAATATGCAACTAAAAAACTATCAGCACTTCCCGGCTTTATTAGCTATAGTGTGCCACATTCTCCTTTGCTATCATTTAACTTCAAAGATGTTCATCATAGTGATCTGGGAGCCCTCTTGACCGAGCAAAATATTGCACTACGCTATGGTCAACACTGCACCCAACCATTAATGGATGCATTAAATATAAGTGGCTGCTTGCGTATCTCAATGATGCCTTACAACAACCTGCAAGATGTCGATAAATTTATTGACGCAGTCACCGTTTCACTTTCTATACTCAATGAATAAATCAATAAAGGAAGCCTAATGACTTCGACTAACCATGAACTTGCTCCGCACCCATTCGGTACAGAGATTAAAATTCAAGAAATAGTTGAACAGTTTTCCACACATAAAGCATGGGAAGATAAATATCGTTTGTTAATTCAATTGGCGAGAAAACTGCCTGTATTGTCTGATGATGAAAAGCTGCAAACTCAAGAGGTTAAAGGCTGTGAAAACCGAGTTTGGATTGGAGCGCTTCTCAATGATGATGAAACATTTCATTTTTATGGGGATAGTGAAGGCCGAGTGGTGAAAGGGTTATTTGCCATTTTATTAGCGGCAATAGAGCAAAAAACAGCAAAAGAGATCATGGAAATTGATTTTAATAACTTATTAGCTCAAACCGGCTTACCTAACCAACTCAGCGAATCCCGCCAAAATGGTATTCAATCACTCATTACTGCAATTCAAAATATTGCCAATGAAATGACACCTGCGTAATTCATTGGATGAGGCTATCTATCGCAATAGCCTCATTCACTTTACAGATTTTCCATTTCCCGTTGTGATTTTGCTATCATCTTTTTAAGTGCATGTGAGACAGCAATAAACCCAAAACTCGCCGTAACCATAGTCACTGCCCCAAAGCCTGAAGCGCAGTCCATGCGCTTAGAACCATCCGCAGTACTTTTTGCCGCACATACCGTGCCATCACTTTGTGGATACATAAGCTGCTCGGTAGAAAAAACACAATCAATCCCAAGCTTTCCTTTTCCATTTTTAACGACGTTAAAATCAGATTTTAAGCGTTCTCGCAACTTAGCCGCTAATGGGTCTTGGATAGTCTTAGCCAAGTCTGCCACTTGAATTTTTGTTGGGTCGATTTGCCCACCAGCCCCACCAGTGGTGATAATAGGTATTTTAAAGCGCCTACAATACGCTAGCAACGCAGCTTTAGGTCTTACGCTATCAATGGCATCAATAACATAATCAAACCCTGTACTAAGGTAATGAGCGACATTATCAACCGTAATAAAGTCATCAATAACATTCACTACACATTCAGGATTAATGTCTAGAATACGATTTCTCATCACATCAACTTTTGGCTGCCCAACAGTCGACTTGATGGCATGTAATTGACGATTAGTATTAGTCACACAGATATCATCCATATCAATCAATGTGATGCACCCAATACCTGAACGTGCAAGCGCCTCCGCGGCCCAAACACCGACCCCACCAACCCCAATGACACAAACATGGGAACGTGCAAAAAGATGAAGAGCATGTTGCCCATATAAACGCCCGATCCCAGCAAAACGCTGCATCCAAGCATCAGAAAGCTTAGCTTGCATAATAACGAATAACCTCAGTTAAACCTGTAACTACAGTCAACCAAATAGCGGCTGGCTTTTTTTCAGCACCCAAACTCGCCCATAATGATTATAAAAACCGGCCATTTTCCCAGCGTCATGGCCTATACCATGGTAAATATCAAAATGATGCCCTTTAATTGCACCACCGACATCCAAGGCTATCATCATACGCATTTCGTACTGCCCCGTAAATTTCCCATTATTATCTAATACAGGGATTTCCGCGAGTAAGGCTGTACCCGGTGGAATGAGAGTTTTATCTGATGCAACGGATGCCTTCGCAATTAAAGGAACTGCACTTGCTCCTCTAACAGGGACAAATGATTGCGGTTTAAAAAAGACAAATGACGGGTTTTCTTCTAAAAGTTGGCGAACTTCTTGCTCGCTGTGCTGATTAGTCCAATCATGGATAGCTTGCAATGACATCTGGCTTAGAGGAACCTCACCGCGATCTACCAGCACTTTTCCGATACTTTTATAGGCGTGACCATTTTTACCTGCATAACCAAAGAAATTCAGTGGGCTGCCATCCCCAAAATCAACATAGCCACTTCCCTGAACTTCCATCATGAAATTTTCAACGGGGGAATTACTATAAGCTAAAATTAAATTATCACTCAGGGCACCGTTATAAATCGCTGCTCGGCTAGGTAAACGTTTTTTTCCTTTTGGGGGCATTCCGTACAGCGGATAACGAAATTCACCTTGTGCCATACGACGTGCCTCAATCACAGGTGTGTAATACCCTGTAAATTGTACGTTTCCATAATTATCGGCACCTTCCATTTGAAAAGCGGTTAAATTGAAATTTGCCAATTGAGCTGGATCTCCCCCCGCCATCAACCAATTTTCTATGGCATGGTAAGCATCATTGTTATTTTTAAACAGCCGTGGTGATGCATTTTTAATTTCATTAACCTGTTTATTAAAATCTGGCGCATTAATTGGTCGCCCCTGTACATTCACTTGATTTACTTTTTGTAAATCTTGCACTAAGCGGCCATCTTTATATTGTTGGCCTTTATCCGTTGGATGAGTTTGGCACCCAGCTAATAAAGAAAGAAATATACTAGTTACAAACCATTTCTTTAGTGTTTGTTTATTGACGATTTTTATTAGCTCTATATTCATACTCTACCACCCAGATAAATCCAACAATCCAATATGAAACGCACAATAGCAAACCCCATTAGGGAATGAAACGTGTAAATATATTTAGAGTGGTTATTTTCATTCACCAACTCATCAAAGTGTAAAAAACAGCCAGACAGAACAAATTTTGTTCTGTAAATGCTAAATTTTGAAAAAAAAACACGAAAAAACTTGCATCAGATCTCATCCCGAGTATAGTGCCCGCATCGGACGCGGGGTGGAGCAGCTTGGTAGCTCGTCGGGCTCATAACCCGAAGGTCGTTGGTTCAAATCCAGCCCCCGCAACCAATTACTGATTAAATCAGTAAAGTCACAAAAATCTGCAGTATAAAGTCGTAAAAATTCAGTCGCGGGATGGAGCAGCATGGTAGCTCGTCGGGCTCATAACCCGAAGGTCGTTGGTTCAAATCCAGCTCCCGCAACCAATTTTTTACCTCTTCAGTCGCGGGGTGGAGCAGCATGGTAGCTCGTCGGGCTCATAACCCGAAGGTCGTTGGTTCAAATCCAGCCCCCGCAACCAATTTATTTGTATATTCTTTCTGATCCCATCACCTTTTTTTAATCCCACTGTAAAACACTATTTTTAACCATCCATAAAAAATAAAAAAGGCGATTCACATACGTTCATCACCTTTCTTAATCTGTTTAAAATTAACTAATTGCGGATCGCTAATGCACCACCGTTACGAAAATAAGCTTTAACGCCTTCAAAAATGGATTCTGCCATTTGCTGTTGGAATTTCGCTGTTTTTAATTTTTTCTCTTCTTCCAAATTACTAATAAAAGCGGTTTCGACTAAAATCGACGGGATCTCAGGTGCTTTAAGTACCGCAAACCCGGCTTGGTCAACTTTGTTCTTATGCAGTTTGTTAACCCTCCCCATGCGTTTTAGCACTTCATCACCAAATTTCAAACTGTCATTTATTGTCGCAGTTTGCACAAGGTCAAACATCGTATGGTCAAGATACACATCACCACTTTTACTCACTCCGCCCACTAAGTCCGCTTCGTTTTGTGTTTGGGCAAGGTAACGAGCCGTATTACTGGTCGCACCTTTCGTCGATAGCGCAAAAACAGAAGAGCCTCGGGCTGAACGATTAGTAAATGCATCCGCATGAATTGAAACGAATAAATCTGCCTGCATTTTACGCGCTTTCGCCACTCGGACTTTTAACGGAATAAAGACATCTTCATTGCGTGTCATATAGGAGCGCATTTTAGGGTCTTTATCTATCAAAGCTTTTAACCGCCGTGCAATCTGTAAAACCACATCTTTTTCACGTGTTTTGTATTTACCTACCGCACCAGGGTCTTCACCACCATGTCCAGGGTCGATCATAATAATAATTGGGCGATCCGTCCCTGCTTTCCCAGGCTTTTTCGCTTGAGCAGGCATGCTTTCTTCAAGATCGCCTTTATTATAATCCTCAAGTAATGCCAATAGAGGATCATCATTGGTCTCCACGCCTTTACCTGGATAAAAATCGAGAACCAAACGGTGCTTAAACTCCGCGACAGGGGTCATTGAAAAGAATTGAGGGCTGACTTTATTTTTAACTTCAAATACCAAGCGAACCGTTTTCGGATCAAATTGCCCAACTCGAACCAATTTGAGGTAAGGATCACGTGTTTGGATTTGGGTTCCCATATCCTTCAATACATTATTTAACTGCCCCCCTTCAAGATCGACCACAATACGCTCAGGGTTATTAAGCACAAACTGACGGTACTTCAATGGAGTACTAGATTCCAATGTAACTCGAGTATAGCTCGATGCTGGCCAAATGCGCACAGCCACCACGCTGCTACTCGCAGAAAAACCGAATGGGCTAATGCTCAGTAACATAACTGCTGCTGCGCCTTGAATAAAACGACGCTTCGATGGGTTGTGATCTTGGTGACTCATCAATAATTCCGAACCTAGAACTGAGAAATAAAGTGATTTTAGGATAATTGCTAATAGTTAGCCTTGAAATATGCACTCTAACTAATCATTTGCACTCTGTCATTAAGAATATATCAAAGCATCTATAGAGTTACAGACATGAGTATAACCTAATCATACTGAGAGAAAATATTTGTGAGTGACTTTCTGTGTCAATTTTATGCAAATTAGTTTTTATAGAGTATATCGAGTTAAGTTTAGAGATATGTAAATGTAAAAAATAAAAATGTGACTTTTTTTATCCCATCTTTTACTTGATATTTACCGACAAAAAGAATAAAAATACAATATTAACGAATAAAAATTCAATTAAGAGGGTTGTTATGAAAGAGCGCAGCACCGAGTTGGTTGATGAGTTTCGCCATTCGGTCCCTTATATAAACGCCCACCGCGGCAAAACATTTATTATTATGCTTGGTGGTGAAGCGATTGCGCATGAAAATTTTCCTAGTATAGTCAATGATATAGGATTATTACATAGTTTAGGCATCCGAATTATTGTCGTTTATGGCGCTAGGCCTCAAATTGAGGATATTTTAGCAGAGCACCAATATGACGCGGTTTATCATAAACATACTCGCGTAACAGATTCGAATACTCTTGAATATGTAAAACAAGCTTCAGGCGCTTTACAATTAGATATCACAGCTCGGTTATCTATGAGCTTAGGTAATACCCCACTTCAAGGTGCACACATTAATGTGGTTAGTGGTAATTTCGTTATTGCTCAACCTCTAGGCGTTGACGATGGTATTGATTATTGCCACAGCGGTAGGATCCGCCGTATTAATGAAGATGCCATTAATAATCAGTTAGATAATGGTTCAATTGTGTTAATTGGCCCGGTTGCCGTTTCAGTCACCGGGGAAAGTTTTAATCTGACCTCCGAAGAAATTGCCACTCAGTTGGCAGTAAAAATGAAAGCGGAAAAACTGATCGGTTTTTGCTCTTCTCAAGGTGTCACAGACAAAGAAGGCAATATTTTGTCTGAATTATTCCCAAATGAAGCAGAAAGCCGTATTCAAGAACTTGAATCTGAAGGTGATTACTATTCAGGAACAGTGCGTTTTTTACGCGGAGCCGCAAAAGCTTGCCGCCGAGGTGTCCGCCGTAGCCACCTATTGAGTTACCAAGAGAATGGCTCATTGATTCAAGAGTTATTCTCTCGTGATGGTATTGGTACCCAAATCGTCATGGAAAGCGCGGAACAAATCCGCCGTGCAAACATTAATGATATTGGTGGAATATTAGAGCTTATTCGCCCATTAGAGCAACAAGGGATTTTAGTTAGACGTTCACGCGAGCAATTAGAAATGGAAATTGATAAATTTACTATTATTGAACGTGATAGCTTAGTGATCGCTTGTGCAGCGCTTTACCCTTATCCAGAAGAAAAACTAGGTGAAATGGCTTGTGTCGCTGTTCATCCCGATTACCGAAGTTCATCTAGAGGAGAGGAGTTACTGCACCGTGTCGCTGTACAAGCGAAACAATTTGGCTTAGATAAACTATTTGTCCTGACAACTCGTAGTATCCATTGGTTTCAAGAGCGTGGTTTTACCCCTGCAGAGATTGAAATGTTACCAATGAAAAAGCAGGCTTTATATAACTACCAACGTCGATCTAAGATATTGATTTTAGACCTAAAAAACCAATCTGATAAGTAAACATTAACGTCTTTAGCATAATGGCTGTTTCATTACTTACTTTAGCCCAAACTATACAAGGATGCATAGTTTGGGTCGTAGCTTTAAAACTAGGGAATAGCCGCTAAGCTATCTGAATAACTCTAGCTTTCTCGCACAAAGGAATGGAATCTAAATGTGGTTGGATTGCCGCTTTCATCTCAGCGAAAGAAGTACCATAAAAATAAAATGCGGTTTCTGTCGGACCATCCCAAACGCCATGAATACTCCCAATATCTTCCACAGCGTCATCTAGAACATCGAACACTTCACTGATATCCCCGTTTTCATAAACGTCATCGGCGAGTTCTGTCCCGTTGAAATAAATAGCCATACCTTCATCTGAACCAAAATCGATTCGAACATCTTCACCATGAATAAATAAACGAGAGCCTTTTGGAGCTAACATTGAGGAAAAAAGTTGAATAATTAAACTGATATTTTCGTCACTCGCCTCTTCAAGTGCTATTTCTATATCACATTCCTGCGCTTCACCATTATCACCTAATAATGTCCCACCGCCTGTGACATGGATATTTTTATCCATGCTTTTCATGACTTCATTAAATGCATCTTCTAAATCACCACGCCTAGTAGGCTCAAGCCTTGCATTTAATGTTACTGTAATTGCTGTCATTTCTTGCTGGTTATCCATCTCATTACCTTTACTTTAGGGTGAATTATTCACGTAACTTACAAATAAGTTAGTTATATTAATTGAGTCGCTAAACCGCTTCGTCGCTTAGTTGGCGTTTCAACGGCTCGACGTAATACTTTTGGGCTACCATAAAGAGATAGCTCTTTTTTAGCTCGAGTTATCGCTGTATACACAAGCTCACGTGTCATCACCGGAGAATATACATTTGGTAAAACCAATGCGGTATGAGCAAACTCCGAACCTTGTGATTTATGAACTGTCATTGCATAAGCTGTTTCATGCTGTGGAAGCCGGTTAGGTTGTACTCCACGAATAGTCCCATCTGGAAATTGGAAATAGGCTCTCAGTGCATTTTCTTCATCTGGTAAAATGATGCCTATATCCCCATTAAAAAGTCCTAATGGGCTATCATTACGGCTAATCATAATTGGCCGGCCTGCATAGTGCTTATTCAATAAATTATATGGACGATTTATTATCCCTTGCCTATGAAATAATTTTTCCAATTTATCATTAAGGCCAATAACGCCAAAAGGCCCTTCCCGCAGAGCCGTTAGTAACCGATATTGATTAAATTTTTTCAGAACTTGCTCAGGATCTTCTTTATCTTTAACCGCAAGTAGATATTCTTTATAATTTTCAGCGGCATCTAATAAAATTTGAGCGTAGTCAT
This sequence comes from Providencia rettgeri, assembly GCF_023205015.1. Lineage (NCBI taxonomy): Bacteria > Pseudomonadati > Pseudomonadota > Gammaproteobacteria > Enterobacterales > Morganellaceae > Providencia > Providencia rettgeri. The sequence goes on from NZ_CP096258.1 coordinate 3,556,498, forward strand.
CCGCTGTTTCTTGAATATAACAATGCACATCTGGACGTTGTTGATTTAGTAATTGTTGAACTCGAGAAACATTGCCTTCATTTACAGCAAAAGCGAGTTGGCCAATCCCTGAATCTGCAGAAAAACGGTAACTTTTACGCAGTAAACATAGGTTATCACGAATAATTGGGCCGTTTGGTGATGCATAAGCTGCAACAGAATACCCTGTTAGCGCCGAAAGTTGAGATGCTCGTTCTATGCTATAACCGTTATCAGCAAACTGACAAATATCCCCTAACACAGCACCTGCTTCGACAGAAGCGAGTTGATCTTTATCACCTAGAAATATTAATTTTGCATTTTCAGGCAGTGACTCAAGTAGTTTGCTCATCATGGGTAAATCTACCATTGAGGCTTCATCAACAATGAGTACATCAAGAGATAAACGGTTGTCTCGGTTATAACGAAACTGCTGACTTTCAGGTTGAGCCCCTAATAAACGGTGTAATGTTTTGGCATGATTAGGCAAAACAGCGCGTTCTGCATCGGTTAAAGGCATCTTTTTCATCGCCTCACCTAGAGATTCCGTCAACCTAGCAGCCGCCTTACCCGTTGGAGCTGCCAGCTCTATTCTAATTTTGTGGTGAAGTTTGGCTTCAAGCTTAATTAATGCGGCAAGGATACGTGCAACCGTTGTTGTTTTTCCCGTCCCTGGCCCCCCTGATATGATTGACACCCTGCTGGTTACAGCAACTGCTGCTGCAATTTTTTGCCAATCAATATCATCAGTAGTGGGAAATAAATTATCTAGTATTTCCTTGATTTGAATATTATTTTGCTTCTCTATTGATGTGTTAGAGAAAAACTTTGCAACATGTTGCTCATATTGCCACATCCGTTGAAAATATAAGTATTCCCCTGAAAGTATTAAAGGCGAGACCTGGTTTTCTGTTGATAGCGACACTGCATTTGCTTGTTTGAGCGTTTGATAAAGTACTTGTTCGCTCGGCTCCCCCATTTTCTGCCAAAATTCAACGGCTAATTCAGGATGCCTCCCTGCAAATAACTTTTCAGGTACAACATCGGCCAATGCTAAGCAAACGTGCCCAGCCATAGTTTCTGCGCTAAGAAGTGCGGCAAGCATAAGTACTATCGGGTGCTTATCATCAGAAATACTGTAAGCAAATTGCACATCAAGAGGTGTGAAGATACGTAGCTCAATAGCCTGATTAAATAGGGATTTCATTAAACGTGTTCCCCTTGTTGAACATTTTTAAATAAGCTATCTAACGCTTCAATAAACGCCTCTACAGGACGATAAAAGAAAATACCGTTACTGGCGTTAACATCATCTACCCCTCTTAGAAATAAATAATAGACACCCCCAAAATGGGTTTCATAATCATAATTAGGCATTCTTTGCTTTAAGTAACGATGTAAAGCCAACGAATATAGTTGATATTGCAAATCATAGCGGTGGTCTATCATCGCTTCAGCCATGGCTTCTTGGGTATAAAAACTAGCATCTTCCCCTAGATAATTTGACTTATAATCAAGAAGGTAAAATTTACCTTTCCAGTAAAAGGTAAGGTCAATAAACCCTTTTAAAATTCCCTGGACTTTCTCAAAACTTAGTGGAGGACAACGTTGTGATAATGGGTCATATTGATGCGTTACCTTATCTAAATGACCTGCCCCCAATATTGACTCAATAGGAAGATAAAACTGCATCTCATCTAATTGGTCTTGAGGCCGTAAAGCAGATAAACATAACCCATCTTCTGATAGTGGTGCCTGTACAATAGCGTGTAGCCATTCTTGCAGCATTGGTGCCCACTGTAAGTCAAACCCAGAAGATTCAAGTTTTTCAGCCAACCATTCTTGCGAAACTGGTTCACTAAAGTCAATCTCTTCCATTAAGCTATGTAAAAATGTTCCGGGTGACGCACCTTTAGGAAATTGATGAGGAGTTAAAGTAAAAAACTCATCTTCCTGTTGTTCCACATCAACACTGGCCTCAACATCCATATTAGGAGCTAATGAATTAGCAAATTGCAATGCTGAAACTGATTCTTCTGCTTCAGTATGGCTTGAACCATAACTTAACCCCGAATAGCTGGTAACACGCCAGTGGTCATTAAAATGACGAGTCACTGCTCTTGCCGATAAGTTTATGCTATCATTTTGTTCTAATAGCACGCGTTCCGACTTAGGTTGATTAATCACTGCAACATCAATAACGTCATTGCTAATTTCAGCCAACATTTCGTTTAAGAGTTGGTAATCACCAGCTTGTCCTTTTTGGATAACGTAACCCAGCGCAGATAAGTGTAAATCGGTTTCACCACTTTTTTTCCTGTTACCTTTAATTAATGGCGCAATACCGACACTACAGTGATAAATGGCCCTTGTGAGGGCCACATATAATAAACGTAGGTCTTCTGCCAAGCGTTCTTGGTCAGCTAAAGCAACATTTTCTTCGCTGTCATTTAAGTCTAGCCGTACCCCATAATCTGTTCTGTCGTGATATAAGCCTTTAGATTGAGGTAAAAAATTGCTTGCAAAAGGCAACCATACAATCTTGTATTCAAGGCCTTTAGATTTATGTATGGTACTGATCTGCACCAAATGTTTATCACTTTCAAGACGCATTTGCTGTACGTCAGATTGATGATCAGGGTGGGATATTTGTTGCGCTAGCCAACGAGTTAGTGTGTGCTCACCTTCAAGCTGTAATGACATTTCTTGCAGTAGTTCACCAATATGCATCACATCCATCAAACGGCGCTCTCCATCGGTGCCTGATAATAATGTTTCTGCAATTTTCCTCTGTGCCATGACCATTCTAAGCATGGGGAGCACACCTCGTTTTTGCCAAACCATCGCATAACGAGCAAATTCATCAACAATCTTTTCCCATGCTTTTTCATCATGGTTAAGGTCATCAATGTGTTTAGCAGTTAAACCCAATATCCCCGTCGCCAATGCACTGCGCAAAACACGTTCTTTTTCCGGTGTTAAAACTGCCTGTAGTAACCACAATAAATCTCTCGCTTCTGGCGTTGAAAATACACTCTCCCGATTAGATTGAAACACGGAGGGGATATTTAACCGATTTAAAGCATCACGAATTAATACGGCTTCGCGCCGACTGCGCACCAACACAGTGATATCAGAAGCTTCGACAGGTGTACGCGTTCCATTGTTGTCAAAATAGCTACTACCTTGCAAACCGCCCTGCAAATATTGTGCGATTTGTACTGCACATTGTGAAGCTGTTGCTTGCTCGTATTCAGAAACGGAGACACCTTCTTCTTCCAATTGCCAAAATGTAAGCGCTTTGGTTTCTTCACCATTATGGATAAGTTTTTTACCGCTATTTTGCTTAGCAAAATTAACGGGTTGAAAAGGAATTTGTTCAAAAATAAAAGGTGACTGACAATGGCTAAATAGATGATTAATCGCTTCAACCATATTTTGTGATGAGCGAAAATTAGTCTCTAATGTATAGTGAGCGCTAACTTCATTTTTTGCTTCAATATAAGTGAAAATATCAGCGCCTCTAAAAGCATAAATAGCTTGTTTAGGGTCGCCAATAAAAAGTAATGCACTGTCATTAACTTCTCGGTAAATTCTTTGGAAAATACGATACTGCTGTGCATCTGTGTCTTGAAATTCATCTATCATCGCAACTGGAAAACGTTGTCTAATAGCCTGAGCTAAAAACTTTCCACTTTCTTGAGCAAGAGCATTGTCTAAACGGGTCAACAAATCATCAAACCCCATTTCACCACGGTTATGTTTTTCACCGCTAATTGCTGCCCTCACCTCTGAAATTGCCAGTGGAATAATTAGATCTTTCAGGGTTAATGATTGAGAAAGTAGCTCATCTATTCTTTGAAAAACAACATGCTCTGGCCCTGAGCCACTTTTTGATTTTTTATGTAGTACCGTTTGCGAGAAGCGTTCAAGATCTTTAGGCAGCTGATAATCTTCAGTTTCTTCTTGAGCCCATTCGCCAATTTTTATCAGCCATGCGGGTAGAAAACGCGTACTATAACTTCGTTTATCAACATCTGACTCAGCGATAAGCTTCTCAAAATCCGCTGAATTTTCTAACCATGCCGTTTTAACTGACTCAATTAACAAAATTAGCCGCTGATGCCGTTCTTCTAGGGTTTCTACTTGTTTCGGTTGGTTAATAATTAAAGGAATATCACCCTGTAAAAAAGGTTTAATCTCTGAAAGCAATGCTTCTGGACTATTCCACAGTGACTGAATAACTTTTGTCATGGAGTAATTCAGAGGATAAAAATGGCGACGCCAAAAGTCTGCACAGGCTTGTTTTTGTATAGGAAATTCATCTTGGATCATTGTTTGTTCAAACAATACTCCAGACTCAAATGCGTTATGAACTAGCATTCTTTGGCAAAAACCATGGATAGTATATATAGCGGCTTCATCCATTTGCCTTTCCGCATCCTGTAGCCATTGCGCAGCAAATTTTCTTTGGGACTCCCCCGAAAGCTCAGTTAATAATTCAAGGTATTCTGGCTGCGACTCGAAACCAACGCCATTTCTTAAGCAAGCCAAGCGCATATCGTGAATACGTTGACGAATACGCCCACGTAACTCATTTGTTGCAGCCTCTGTAAATGTTACAACTAAGATTTCTTCAACACTTAACGGCCTAGGAAACGCATTAGCGCCTCCCAAACCTAATAAAAGCCGCAGATAAAGTATACCAATTGTATATGTTTTACCTGTTCCCGCAGATGCTTCAATTAGCCGCTGCCCACGCAGAGGTAATGAAAAAACATTCAGTAATTGGGACTCTACCTGCACTTTATTCACTCAGCATCTTCCTTTATTGGTAAAATCTTTTGCAACTGAGAAGCTGTCGAGTAAAGCACCCAATCTTTTAGATGAGCATACCCCTCTTTAATATCAACTCCCTGGCCGATAACTTGGGAGCTAACAGCTAACCCTTTGTGTTTTATCACTGCATTTTCATAATACTCAATGACTTGCTCTTTTGTTGCAGTACCTAAAGTTGCAATCACTTTTTCACGAGTATCAAAACTGAAAATATTCCTAGAAAAATCAGATGAATAGCGACCTACTTCTTCATAAAATGTTTGTGGTGGCTGATTCATCTCAGTGATAATAGATTGTTTATATTGATTAAACTCATCTATCGGCAGCTTTTTCAATTTCTCTAATGCTTGAAGATAAAACTGTTGGTAACGCGTATTCAAGTAACTCGGTGTCTTGGCATTACTTTGAATCAAAAAGCCCATTCCCCACTGGTCACCCAACCCTGCTTTAAAAGCAAATACGGCGTAACCCAGCTGCTCATTGGTTCTTAATTGATCATAAAACCAAGGCTGAACCACTTTAGAAAGAATACCGGATAATACTGCACCATCGATGCGGCTATAACCGTCTGGAATAAAGATTTCTGCAAGCGCATTATCGGAGCTGTTCCCCTGTTTGTGGAAATCTGCTAGGTAATTTTTGTCAATTACGACAATATCGCCACGCCACCAATTGGTACCTTCGCTCTTTAATAATTGCTGTGCATCTTTAATGGTTTTAATGCTTTGTGACTCAGTCATATTGCCAAAGACCAGAGCTTGTAATGCTGCGCTTTTAACTATCATTTCACGGTAGTTAGTGATGTCTTGTAGTGAAATTTTATCTAGCTCGGCTAAGCGCTGCTCTTGCTCAAAATAAGGCACACTATTAATACGCTGAAGCGGTTGCATAGCCAGCTCATAAGCTTTCGCATTATTGGCGACTTCAATTTGCTCTTTATACCAAGATTTTGCTTGAGCTAACTCTTGTTTCGTTGGCTCAAAATTCAGGTATAGCTTAGTCATGGATAAAAAGAGTTCAGGTAAATGTTGGGTGTAACCACTGGCATTTAATTGCAGGCCAACACCTTGGGAAACAGAGACCGACATGCCTGCTACAGATGCCTGATATTGCAATTTATCCATTTTCAATGAAGCAATATATTGTAATAAAGAGCCAGTAACTTGCTCCTTGGCATCTTTATCTCCTTGATTAGAACGTAATGACAAGGTGATACTTGCCTTTGGCTCATCTGCAAAATATTGACTTGGCATATATAACACGCGCGTATTACCATCTTGATAGATGAATTCAGGGTGTTTATAAGCCTTATCAGTTTTAATTAATGACAAGTTATCAGCAATGTACGGGTTTAAAGTAGGTAGTTTGAAGTTCATTTTGGATTCTAAACTTGCCCACGTTTTAAACTGTTTTGCTGTGATCTTATTGACTTGATACGGTGCATCAACAAAATAAGCTTTTTTGTTATTCGGTTCGTTCGGACTAATAAACCAAATCCTCGCCTCTTGTGCAGTAAGCTCTGATAAACGTTGTTTAATCGCCTCAGGGTTATACTTATCAGCAATGTAATCTGAATCAAGGACATGGTTAACAGGAACATCAATCATTTGGTCTGATAACCATTCAATATAGTTCATATCCCTAACAATTGAGCCATAACGGAATGATAAATTAAGAACTTTTGCTATTTCATCAAAGTAACTTTTATTGACGCCATCATTCTTAATTAACTCAAGATAAGAAAAAATAGCTGCAATAATTTCATCTCTTTCTTGTAGCCCTTTATCAGTCAATGTGACATAAATAGAGAATGAACCATAGTTTCTATCTAAATTTGGGGTGGCAGAGGCGCTGATACCTTCAGCAAGCCCTTGCGATATTAACCAATCAGCCAATGTTCCTGGGCTTCTGTTACCAATTAAGTAACTAATATAGCTATCACTTTTGCTACGGAAGTCCGCCATATTATTTTTAATACTAAATTCAATTTGTATGGCTTTTTGTGGTTGAGCAGGCACATAGTGAATGATAATGCCTTTTTCGTTATCCGTTACTGCAGGGATATTAACAGCAGGAACACTGGCATTAAAATTAGGTATACGCCCAAATGTTTCCTGAGCAATATTTGCTAATGACTCAATAGATTGGTCGCCGTACAGCACTGCATTCATTAGATTTGCAGAATAATACCGCTTATAAAAACCCACTAGCTCATCTTGTAATTTGCTATTAGGTTTATCTTTCAGAGTCTCTAAATTTCCTCCAGAAAAACGTGAGTTTGGGTGCAACGGATTCAAAGTTTCAGAACGCACTTGCCACATACGCATCCCATCACGAGAACGTGCCATCGTGAGTTCTGCATTAACGGCATTACGTTCTCTATCGGCATTAATTGGGTCTAAAAGCGGGTCTGCTAATGCATCTGCAAGCCTATCCGTCGCTTCTTTCAATGCTCCATTTTCAACTTCAAAATAATAAGCTGTACGGTGCGATGCCGTGCTTGCATTATGGCTACCACCATGTTTTTGCAAAAACTCAGAGAAACTACTTGGCTCTGGGTACTTTTTGGAGCCCATTAAAACCATATGTTCTAAATAATGGGCTAACCCTAATTGGCTATTTGGGTTTTCAATACTACCAACAGGTATCGATACCGCAGCCAATGATTTAGTTGCTTTAGCGTCCGATACTAATAAAACCGTCATATCATTACTGAGTTTGATGGCTTTGTATTCCCTAGGGTCACTTTCACTTTTATTTACTGTTTCAGGCAAAACCTGCCAAAGTGGTTGTGCTGCAATAGCTTGACCACCGAAGAGAATTATCAGTAATAAAAATAGATGAGCGATATTTTTGGATAAATATTGCATCCTTTGGTGCTCTCCTGTCATTTCAAGTATTTAGTCATCGGCAATAAAAACCGCTGAGTATTTGATAATAAAGATTTAATCATCGCATCATCTATGCTTCTGCAAGCTCTTGATACATAATCGTCCTCCATCTCACCTTTTTGCATCTGGCTTCCTTGTAAGCTCTGGAACAATGCAGATAATGCTTTTTGTTGAATTTCTTCACTCGAAAAATCGTACTGTTTAGTCTTTTTATCAAAACAAGCCTTAACCCAACTCCAACAACTTTGAGAAAGAAGAATTAGTGGGGAATTAAACCCTTCACAGTAGCCCTCGACTAAATCTTGCAGATAAACCAATGCATCTTCTTTGCTAATTGCTGAGAACTGCCAAATGCTATTCTCTCTTCCCAGTGCCAGGCTTTCCCCTTCACCTATTTGTGAGTTAAATAACAAATGCTCCACCCATAGCTGTACGCCATCATTAGCAGTTAAGTAAGCCGGGCGATAACGTACTATTCCTGTTTCATGAACATTTTTCAGTACACCAGTAATTTTTATTCCATTTAACTGAAAATCAAATGGATAATCAAATAACTGCATATCATATTCTTTAACTTTTTCAGCTAATGGCGATATCTCATTCAACTGTTGTTCCCAAAAAAGTTGGCCAAATTGCCTAGCTGGCAGCTGACCTGATGCCTTTAAAGCAGAGTAAAAAGGTTCAATGCTTTTATCTTTGACAAGCAAATCTAAAATTTGGTCATTAATTTTATATCGCTGTAATCTACCTAAGTTAAATGGTTCTTCTTCTGGCAGTTCAGTTTCTTCAATAGAAAAATGGACTTTCAAACGCTGTTGAAAAAACGCCCTAATAGGATGACGATAAAAACGTAATAATTGTTCTAACGAAATTTCAGTGATGGGTTCACGTATTTCAAGTACTGAACAAAATGGTTCATCAACTTTATTTGTTGTTTTTGCAGCAGGTAACCATTCACTCGCGAAGCTTTGATAGGGCGTTTCTGGTAAGAAATTTTCTTTGGCGAATGGGACTCTATTATGTTGAATGACCAGATGTGCTCTTAATCGTTTAGCACTTTCATCTATATTCAAGGTTTCATCGCCAATTAAACAAAAACTTTGGCAAATATAGTCAATTAATTCAGTCACTAATACCGATGGATTACAAGGCTGATTATCACGAATAGAAAGCCCAATATAGCTAACATACAGTTGTTTAGATGCTGAATTCAATGCTTCTAAGAATAGATATCTATCGTCGTCCCGGCGTTTTCTATCACCACGAACAGGCTTTTCAGCCATCAAATCAAACCCTAAAGGTGGTATATTTCGCGGGTAAGCCCCATCATTCATCCCCAATAAACACACAACCTTAAATGGCACTGAACGCATTGGCATCAAAGTACAAAAGTTAACAGCTCCAGCCAAGAAACGTTGACTAATCTTTTCATCATCAAAACGAACTGAAAGTTCATCACGAATTAATCGCAATGGCACTTGCTCTTCATATCCTGAAGTTATCGCATTATCGATTATTTGATGCCACTGTTCCGTCAATAGTGCGAGAACGAGTTCAGTTTCTCCATCAACCATAAAGCAGCTATCAAGTAATTGTTGGCAAAGTTCTTTCCACGCATCAAGTGGACGTTCTTGTGCGAGTACAGAACGCCATTCTCTGAGTGTGTTGATTAATAGTGCTAATTTCCCAGCAAGTTGAGCCGCTAAACCACTACATTCATCATAAGGTAAAATACCATTCCATGGGCCATTTCTACTATCCATTGCATAGCCAAGCAACATTCTACTTAAACCAAATTCCCATGTGTTTTGCCCTATCACTGGTAAAGCGAAAGAACGTACATTATCATCATCAAGCCCCCAGCGGATCCCTGATTCATTAACCCAGCGGCGCAATAAACTTAACTCACTTTCATCAATACCAAAACGTTGAGAAAAAGCAGAAACTTCAAGTAGGCTGAGAACTTGCTCCGTTGAGAAACGGCTCTGAGGCAAGTCAAGTAACATAATAAATGCCTGTAGAATAGGGTGAGCTTGTAGTGCTTTTCTATCTGAAATTGAAAATGGGATATAACGAGTTGATGCTGTATTACCAAAAACAGCCTGAATATAGGGTGCATAGCTGTCAATATCTGCAACCATGACAATGACATCACGCGGTGTTAGCGATGGGTCTTGCTCAAAAAGAGCAAGCAGATGGTCTTGTAATACTTCAACTTCCCGCTGTGCACTATGGCATAAATGGAATGTTATCGAATTATCTGACTTATTGATTGCTCGCTTACCGATACTCGTTTCATAATCTTCTAATGTTGTCCCTAATTGAGCGTGATTTTCGAGATCTAAAATATCTTGCTGGATATTCTCTAATAAATTAACTCGTTCAGTATCAACATAGGCTGATATTTCATTAGCGCTATCGATTTGAGAAATAAAGTATAAATTGTCTCTGCCAAGCCTTCCCCACGATGCGAGTAATGGATTTACGATGTCCTGTTCACCATTTTCGTTGAATAAATTAGGTACATGCTCTTCAAGTTTAAAACGTGAAATTTCATGTTTATCAAGATAATGTCGAAGCTTTCTTTGCTGTAACCTAGCTAAAAACGATGCACTTTGAATATCACCCCAATAATAACGACAAGGGTTAGTGAACATTAAATGAACATCTGTATGTTCTGCTATAGCATTGAGAGCTTGTAGATAAACAGGCGGAAGAGATGAAATACCGCAAATAAAAATACGTTTAGGCAGTTTTTTTCCTAAATCAGGGTTCGATGATAATGTATCAATAAAATGTTGATATAAATTAGCACGGTGCCAAGGTGGCTGTTTTAATTCATTTGAATAATCAACAAGGCATTGCCACAAACGTTTTTGCCACAGTTGATTTTCACTTAGCCCCTCTACTCGTTCATTTTTTTGCCATACTTCGACCCATTGTGGGCGATAAACTAAATACTGGTCAAATAAATCGGCAATCCTACCAGCAAGCTGATGAAGTTTACGTTTATCTGTATCCTCTTGAAGATAATGCCTTAAAGGTTCAAATTCGTCCTCGCCAATGACAGTTGGCAGTATTGTCATGAGTTTCCATGTCATGGCTTGCTTGGTATAAGCACTTTCTTTTGGAATATCCGGTAAAACCCGCCTAAACATGTCCCAAATAAATGTTGCAGGTAAGGGATAGTTAATATTTGCGGCAATACCAAATTGCTTAGCAAGTTCGATTTGCAGCCACTGAGACATCCCAGGGCTTTGCACTAAAATTATTTCTTGCTCAAAAGGGTGAGAAAGTGGTTCATTTTTCATTAAATGAGTCATTAGATCTTTTAATAAATCTAATTGATTAGAATGATACACTTGAAACATAGTGCTCTCCTGTTGAGCAATACCAACGACTTAATGAAAATGGCTGTCTTTTTATTGTTAACGATACCACTAACTCTGTACAGTTATCGACCTGCGGTAAACGGGTCATTTGTATTTTCCATTCAGGGTAACGCAAATCTGGGTCCATGGCAGAATTTTTCTCCCCAGATATTGATGCTGTTAACATTGCGCTTTTTTCTAATGTGCTATGCAATGCCCTAACCGCTGAGGAATTCATATACAATTGATTAAAATTCAATATGATATATTGAGAATAGTTTACCAAAGCTACTAATGAAATAGCAAAAATAACCACGCCAATCATTGCCTCTATTAATGCAAATCCTTGCTGTTTTATTTTCACTAGCAAAACCCTTTTTTTACTACTGGGCAATAATCTAACCACCCATTTTTACGGGGAAAAAGCTGTTGCTTATTTGCATCTAATACCATCCATCGATAAACTTTAATATCATTTCCTAGACGATAATGGCTTTGCCCCGACAACAAAAAAGTCGCCCCTTTGTAGTGTTTTAAACAACTTTTCCACTGCTGAGTTTCCTCTGTCTGGCAAACCCAACTCCTTAGCCCTCTATACTGACTATCCCATTTCAATGTCCCACCCCACGCAAGCGCTGACTCTGCTTTATTAAAAGCATCGAAATATTTAATTTCCTTGCGCAGTTCATCTCGAGCCCGCTCTTGGAAAAAATGTACAGATTTAATCAATAATGAGCCTATTGTGATAAAAATGATCACCGTAAGTAGAGACGCATTTCCCTGTTGTTGCGCTATATTCTTCATAAATTCCTAACCAAAACCGCTATTCGGTAATCAAACGTTTGGTTAGGTAACAAATCTGCCTTAAGGTTTATTTTCATTTCAAGTAATTGGGTATTTTCCTGCCAATCAAACGCTAATTTTTTAACCTTGATTAGCTTCTCATCAAATAGCGATTGCCAACGCGTTCCATCGCAATCCCTGACATTTCGATTAGATTCTAATTTTTCATTATTTAATCGATACCCAAAATAATCAGACTCTATCGATTTAGATTTAATATTCTCCCACTTGCCCGATAAATCTTGGTCGTAGGCAAAAATAATACATGAGTTACTTCCTCGACTTAAAAACTTAGATGTGATTTTTAACGGCTCTTTTCCACAATCTAAGCTACTGCAATAACCGATCCTTCTAAAATCTTTTTCCATGTTTATTAATGTTTGCCTTATATCTTTGTCTACTTGATATTGAATATAAGCTCGATAGGTTTTTTTAAACAATGTCGGAATGGCACTCATCGCTGATACACAGACAATGCTACTGATTGCCATTGCCATCAATATTTCAATCAGTGTAAAACCCCGCTGTTTTTTTAATTTATCGTTATTTAAGGGGTTCAACATTTCGGCACCCCAGTCATTTTTTTATGACTACAACTTCTAATGCGGCCTAATGAAGAGATATAAATGGTGATCTGCTCATACTGATTTTTTAGCCCTACACTGAAAGCACGAATAGTCCCCTGCTTTCCATATAACTGAATTGACGTCCGGCTCGCTTTCCAGAGCTCTATTCCTCGATGCCTTTCTGCTGTTAGCTTGCCAACCTCTTGATTGTTATTTGCATCTTTAACAAGCAGCTGCCAATCACCTACCCCAACCTTAACCGATAATATTTGGTACCTATTTAAATAGACGCCTTCCATCATTTGACTATAGATAAACTCTGATACTTGCCTAGCTGCATCGATTAATCGTTGCCTTTCTACCTGCTGTTGCCATTGATATAAACCAGACAACATGACCAAAGAACAGATAAATAAAACAATTAGAATTTCAATTAAGGTGAAACCACGCTGTATTGTATTTGATTCAACTTTCATCTTGTTGTGACCTCACTTTTTCATACGCAAGACAGAGATTGCCAAAAAAAGCCGATATAGCGAGGCCTGTCATTGCAAACTGCATAACGTTTCGCAACAAAATAAAAAGATTCATATCCATACAACTTGGTCTGCGAAGCGCTTCGCAAAAAAATAGTTAATTCAAAGTAAATACAAGAAAGTAAATTAATTATGAGCCAAGATAAAACTCATCAAGGACAATGAAATCAGTAAAGGGAGGGAAATAGTGAGATGAAAAAAACAAGACTAAGATGGTTTTCAGATAAAACCATCTTAGTAAACAATTTATTCGCTAATCAAACAGTAAATGGATACTTGATAGCCTCATGGCACTGGTACCCTTCGAGGATAAAATCATCTGAAGTTACCCATGTTTCGAGGTCTTCTAATGACTTAATTTCGGGGTTAATAACCAATGAAGGGGAAGCAAAAGGCTCACGTTTCAGCTGGACATCACGCATCAAAGGCAGTTGGTTCTCATAGATGTGCGCATTCACAATTTTATGATAAGCCTTACCAGCTTTGTGCCCTGTAATGCGAGCCATTAGTGCAAGTAGAACAAAACATTGTACTTGGTTGAAATTCAGGCCAAGAGGAACATCACAGCTACGCTGATAAGATGTTAAATGTAGCGTATCACCTAATAGTGAAAAAGTATGAGTATGCATGCAGGGACGTAAGCAGCCCATTTCAAATTCACCCGGGTTATAGAAAGTGATAATTTCCGCGCGGTCATCAATTCCATTTTTTAAGTTATTGACGACTTTTTTTAATTGGTCTAAGTGCGTACCGTCTGGACGTTGCCATGAGCGCCCTTGAACACCATAGACGCGCCCCATGTCATCTTCACCTTTACGATGGGGATTATTTAGCCATGCATGGTTTTCGTTTGCATTCGCATTCCAAGTATTACACCCAATCTCGCGAAACTGGGCTGCGTTATCATAGCCGCGAAGGTAGCCAAGAAGCTCTGCTATTGCCGCTTTATAAAAACTTTTACGAGTCGTAATCAAGGGGAATTGATTATTACCAACATCATATTCAAGGTCAGCGTTAATAACGGTTAAACAACGAACTCCTGTTCGTTTGTTTTCAACCCATTGGCCTTCATCAATAATACGTTGGCATAAATCAAGATACGGCTTCATAGTGACTCTCTTTTTCAAAAATAACTTAAGTGGCTAACTTTCACCAGCTGAACTTCATTGTTTTAATTACAAAATAGTTATGTTCAACAGACTAAGCTAGCCTTAGCAATTGTACTTATTAACTCTTTTTGGGCTCTTTTAGTGGCTTATGAGCCGGCACATTTTTACCGTATTTATAAGCCCAAACAATCATCAGAACTCCAATAATAATCATTGGGATTGATAAAATTTGCCCCATGCTAATACCACCAAACAAACCAAGCTGGGCGTCTGGTTGCCTAAAGAATTCAACGATGATCCTAAATGCACCATAACCAATCAAGAATAGCCCGGAAACACTCCCCATTGGGCGAGGTTTACGCACAAATAAGTTCAAGATAAGGAAGAGAACAATCCCTTCTAAGAACATTTCATAAAGCTGCGATGGGTGTCTTGGTAACACACCATATTGCTCTAATATGGGTAATAACGAAGGGTCCTGGGCGGCAAGTTGAATATCTTCACTGCGCGAATGGGGGAATAAAAATGCCCACGGTGTATCGAGTGTCACTCGTCCCCATAACTCCCCATTAATAAAGTTCCCAATACGGCCCATACCTAAGCCAAATGGAATTAATGGTGCAACAAAGTCAGAGACTTGCAAGAAACGACGGCGAGTTCGGTGAGCAAACCACATCATGGCACATATTACACCGATTAGGCCGCCATGGAAGGACATGCCGCCATCCCAAACCTTAAAGAGATATAGAGGATCATCAAGAAAAACAGGGAGATTATAGAAGAAAACATAACCTAGCCGGCCACCGACAAATACGCCAACAAAGCCAATATACAGTAAATTTTCGACTTCATTTTTTGTCCAACCACTATTTGGTTTTGCAGCACGGCGTCCGGCAAGCCAAAGGGCAAAAACAAAGCCAACAAGGTACATAAAACCATACCAGTGTAACGATACTGGCCCAATCGAGAACATAACAGGATCTATTTCTGGAAATGCTAAGTAGTTGTTACTCATTGTTCCCCACTTTTTAATCATTAAGCCAACTACTCGTCGACTATTACGTATTCAACAGACTTCAACTTATAAAGTCCCCTGAAGCATACAACAAAAAGGATAGTTATTTATACTTGATATTTTTCGAAGTAAACTAAATAAAATGCTCACGTCCTGCTGTGAATTAAATACCCCCACGAACAAACCCACCTAAATGATGCAATTCCATAAATTCACTCGCTTCTTGCCTAACGCTGTCACTCGTTTCTGCAGCCAACAACTTCGGTACTAACTGCGACATCAAGACTGGGTCAAGCTGGCGGATTAAATATTTCATACGAGGAACACTACGCCCACTCATACTTAAGGAGCGATACCCAAGTGCAATTAATACCATTGCGCTAAGTGGCTGCCCCGCCATTTCCCCACAAACACTTACAGGAAGTTGAAGGCGTTGGCACTCTTCACTGACTTTTGCTAAAAAGCGTATTACTGAGGGGTGAAGATTATCATATAGCGCTGCTACATGGGTGTTATTACGGTCAACCGCAAGTAAATATTGTGTAAAGTCATTCGTTCCAATAGAGATAAAATCAACCCGTTTTTTAATTTCAGGTAATAAGAACAGCAAAGAAGGAACTTCAAGCATAATACCAATTTGAGGCATCTCAATTGGCATTTTTAATAAAACACTCACTTCATCCCTTGCTCTTTTAACCAACAAAATGGCTTCGTCTATCTCATTAACACTGGTCACCATAGGTAATAAAATACGTAAATTACCCGAAAGCATATTCGCCCGAAGCATAGCCCTTAGCTGAATCAAAAAAATCTCGGGCTGGTCCAACATAATACGAATACCACGCCAGCCTAAGCTTGGGTTTTCTTCGCTAATTGGCATGTATGGCAGCTGTTTATCAGCCCCTATATCAAGGGTTCTTAACACAACTGGTTTGGTTGGGAAGAGTTGTAAAACTTCCTTATAGAGCTGTTTCTGCTCATCTTCCGAGGGAAAACCATTGTGCAACATAAAAGGAAGTTCAGTACGATACAAACCAACACCATCAACCCCTGTGTTAATTTGCTGCTCGTACCGCGGGCTTAAACCCGCATTAAGGTAAATATGAACGTGTTCGCCACCTTTAAGTATTGCATCTTGCCCAAGAGTCCCTTCTGCTAAGCGGCTAATGACATTTTCTTCTTCAATAATTTGCTGGTATTCCTGAACAATTAAGTTTTCAGGTTCAATAAAGAGTTCGCCACGATAACCGTCCAAGATTAAATGGCGGTTATGTAATAGCGAAGGCTCAATATCCGCCCCCATAATTGCAGGAATTCCCATTGCTCTGATTAAAATCGCAGAATGAGAATGTGTTGCTCCGTCACGCACGACCACACCAGCAAGTTGCTCAATAGGTAACTCGGCCAATACGCTAGCACTTAGCTCATCAGCAACTAAAATAAAACGCTCTGGCCACTGCTCATTTGCGGTCAGTGAATCATCAAGATGAAATAATAAACGTTGCCCCAAGGCTTTTAAGTCAGCCCCTCTTTCTCTTAAATAGAGGTCACGCAGGCGAGAAAACTGCTCTACATAATTTTCAATGACCGTTTTCACCGCCCATTCCGCGGTTGCGTTGTTATTAATGGTAGCAAAGAGGTGTTTTTTTAGCTGTGGGTCGCTAAGCAGATGATTATAGAGATCAAATATTGCAGCACTTTCCTTTGCTGAACTCGCCATAAAACGTTTACTAATACGACGACATTCCGCAGTGGCGCTTTCGAGGGCTGTGGCAAGGCGTTGTTTTTCTTTCTCGATATCAATGGCGCTGGCTTGAAAAACACTCTCTAAAGAGGGTTGGGAACTATCTTGCCATCCATAAGCCATTGAAATCCCCTGTGATACAGGAATGGCTTTAATTCTATTTTGTCGATATTGCCCAAAAATACCTTTTGCTTGAGCTTGTGACAAGATCACGGCAAGTTGCATCGACAACGTGACCATAAAAGATTCTTCGGTTTCATTAAACAGTCGTTTTTCCCGCTGCTGTACCACCAGCACGCCTAATAATTGACGGCGATAGACCACTGGGACACCTAAGAAAGCCCTTAACTGTTCTTCTCTAAGCTGAGGCAGGAATTTATACTGAGGGTGTTCACGAATATCGGCTAGATTAAGCATCTCAGATTGGCGCCCTACGGCCCCCACGACACCTTCATCAAACCCTAGGCGAATAGCAATCCCGCTAGGTTTTTTTAACCCGCGGGTTGCCATTAAGTAATAGCATTGGCGAGGGTGATCCGCTAAATAAATGGAACAAACATCAGTTCGCATTGCTTTGCAGGTCTCATTCACCAACACTTCTAGCGCATCAGTTAAACTTGTCGCCATTGCAACTTTTTCGACAATTTCACGTAAACGCATCAACATAGGCTACTTTGCTCCACGCCTACGGTTATTAAAAGTGGGTCGTTGTGGTAATTTTTGTTCCTGCAGAGGCATAACAACAGGGGCAAATTCCTTCATAACACGCCGATAAACTTCACGTTTAAAAGAAACTACCTGCCTAACAGGATACCAATAACTGACCCATCGCCAGCCATCAAATTCTGGCGATTTACTGCGCTGCACGTTTATATCGGCATCATTGCATTGAAGTTGAAGTAAAAACCAACGCTGTTTCTGCCCAATACAAACAGGTTTTGTATCCCAACGCACCAAACGCTTGGGTAATTTGTAACGTAACCAATTACGGGTAGATGCCAATAACCTAACATCCTTACGCTGTAGCCCGACTTCTTCGTATAGCTCACGATACATCGCCTGTTCCGGCGATTCCCCGGGATTGATGCCTCCTTGAGGAAACTGCCATGAGTGCTGACCATAGCGGCGGGCCCATAAAACTTGCCCTTGCCGATTACAAATTACAATTCCTACATTCGGGCGGTAGCCATCATCATCAATCACAGACTACCTCAATAACCAAATTTGAAAGATGCCTAATTGTTTCACACATACCTAAACTGGTAAACCTATATCAATACAGTTTGCAGATATGTCTGAAGTCACTACAATAGTGAACATCTCAACGGGGTGCCGAATTTATTTAGGCTGAGAACTAACCCGTAGAACCTGATCCGGTTAATACCGGCGTAGGGATTTGAGCCACCGCCTGCATATCTGCACCGGTTCCACCTCAAATCCTGTGTCACTCTCTATTAGCGCAGGAAAAAGCATGTTTAAAAACAAAATTATAGCATCGATTTTTACCTTTAGTGCACTCAGTTTAAGCCAATTAGCATGGGCTGATAAGCCAACACTCACTGTTTATACCTACGATTCCTTTGCTGCAGAGTGGGGCCCTGGCCCTCAAATTAAAAAGAATTTTGAAGCGCAGTGCGATTGCGAGTTAAAAATAGTGGCGCTGGGAGATGGCGTAGCGCTGCTAAACAGACTCAGAATGGAAGGGAAAAAAAGCAAAGCAGATGTGATTTTAGGGTTAGATAATAATTTATTAGATTCTGCTGAAAAAACAGGCCTGTTTGCCCCTGCTGACATTGATACTAGTGCATTGAAGTTGCCTATTTCGTGGGATAGCTCAACCTTTATTCCTTATGACTATGGTTACTTTGCATTTATATATGACACTAATAAAATTAAACAACCACCAGCAAGTATGGATGCATTATTAAATAGTGATAATAATTGGAAAATTATTTACCAAGATCCTCGCACCAGCACTCCAGGGCTTGGCTTAATGCTGTGGATTGAAAAACTGTATGGCGACAAGTCTGCGGATGCATGGCAAAAAATGGCAGGCAAAACACTTACCGTCACTAAAGGTTGGAGTGAAGCTTATGGCCTGTTCTTAAAAGGGGAAGGTGATTTTGTACTCAGTTACACCTCATCACCGGGCTACCAAATGCTTAATGACCAAAAAGATAACTATGCGGCGGCATTATTTAATGAAGGTCACTACATGCAAGTTGAAGTCGCAGCAAGGCTAAAAAATAGCCCACAACCGGAACTCGCCAAGCAATTCCTACAGTTTGTCTTAACGCCTGATTTCCAAAACACCTTGCCAACAACTAACTGGATGTATCCGGTTATTGATATTCCATTACCTGAGGTATACAACCAGTTACCTCTACCTGAAAAAGCCTTACAATTTAGTTCTCAAGAAGTTGCAAAAGAACGCCAAAACTGGACTCGTTTATGGCAAGCCGCCGTCAGTCGCTAATGAATTTATCTTTACTACCGGGGGCGTTGGCCTCCGGTTTATTGATTACAGTTGCACTCATTAGTTTTGGCGCGCTGTGGTTTTTTGCACCTGAAATTTCACTGGCTGACATTATCAGTGATAGCTATTTGTGGCATGTGATTGGTTTTACTTTCTGGCAGGCTTTTTTATCCGCTATTTTTTCTGTGATCCCTGCTATTTTTCTTGCAAGAGCATTACATCGCCGTCGTTTTTTTGGGCGAACCCTGTTTTTACGTTTATGTGCGATGACATTGGTTCTTCCAGTGTTAGTTGCTGTGTTTGGTATTTTATCGGTTTACGGGCAAACGGGTTGGTTGGCTAAACTTTGCCAATTATTGGGGCTTAATTACACCTTCTCACCTTATGGTCTAAAAGGCATTTTGTTAGCGCATGTATTCTTTAATATGCCACTAGCAACACGTATGCTATTGCAATCTTTAGAGAATATTGCCGTTGAGCAACGGCAAATTGCAGCACAGCTGCGGTTTAATGAGTGGCAACAATTTACTATTTTAGAATGGCCTTATTTACGACGACAAATATTACCCACGGCCGCATTAATTTTCATGTTGTGCTTTGCCAGCTTTGCGACGGTTCTTGCTTTAGGAGGCGGCCCGGCAGCAACCACCATCGAATTGGCTATTTACCAAGCACTGAATTATGATTTTGATTTAGGACGGGTTACTCTTTTGGCACTCATCCAGCTGTTTTTCTGTGTTGGTTTAATGTTTATCTGCCACAGAGTAAATAGTGTATTTTCAGTGGGTTTTAGCCAACAAGCGCAATGGGTTGACCCCGCTGATAACGCATTTCGTCGTATTCGTGACCTGCTGCTCATTATCGCTGCCATGTTATTGCTACTGCCCCCGCTGTTCGCTGTTATTTTTGATGGCTTAAATGGGCAACTCTGGGCGGTACTGCAGCAATCTGCCTTATGGCAAGCCACGGCAACCTCGGTGTTTATTGCACTATGTGCGGGCGCTGTCTGTGTGGCACTCACCTTAATGTTGTTATGGAGCAGCCGTGAATTGCGCTTACGCCAAGCTGCTCGTCTTGGGCAAGCCATAGAACTTAGCGGGTTAATTATTTTAGCCATGCCCGGTATTGTGCTAGCGACAGGTTTTTTTATCTTTTTTAATGAAACGATAGGCTTACCTGAATCCCCTTACCCATTAGTCATCATGACAAACGCTTTGTTAGCTATCCCCTATGCGTTAAAAGTATTAGAAAACCCAATGCGAGACAGCGCTGAACGCTATAACCCATTGTGCCAATCACTCGATATTTCGGGTTTTAATCGCTTTCGAATTATTGAACTTAAAGCACTGCGTAAACCAATCGCCCAAGCGCTCGCATTTGCCTGTGTTATCTCAATTGGTGATTTTGGTGTCGTCGCGTTATTTGGCAATGATAACTTCCGCACGCTCCCTTATTATCTTTATCAGCAAATAGGGGCTTATCGGTCGAACGATGGGGCTGTTACGGCCATGCTATTGTTATTACTTTGCTTTTGCTTATTCAGCTTGATTGAACGTATTTCAGGAAAACATCATGATTAAATTGACTCAGTTAGATTACCAATACGACAACCTGACAATGTCATTTGATTTTTCTGTTCAGTCCGGTGAGTCTGTGGCAGTTATGGGGCCAAGTGGTGCAGGGAAAAGTACGCTATTAAGTTTAATTAGCGGTTTTCAATTTCCCAATAGCGGTAAGATTGTGCTCAATGGCGAAGACCATACCTTCACGCCACCTGCTAAGCGCCCTGTTTCCATGCTATTTCAAGAAAATAACTTATTTTCACACCTGACTATCCGGCAAAATATTGGTCTGGGTCTGCAACCCAATTTACGCCTTAATAAAACGCAGATTCAACTAGTTGAACAAATGGCGAGCCGAGTCAGCCTGAGTGAATGTTTAGATAGGTTACCCGCGCAGCTGTCGGGAGGACAACGCCAACGCGCAGCATTGGCACGCTGCATGATCCGTAACCAACCGATTTTACTGCTTGATGAGCCTTTTTCTGCTCTCGACCCTGCATTACGCCGAGAAATGCTGTTATTACTTAAGGAAATTTGTGCGGAGAAATCAATCACGTTATTAATGGTTTCCCATAATATCGATGATGCCCTGCAAATTGCCCCGCGGACACTGGTTATTGCAGAGGGGAAAATCGCCTACGATGGCGATACTCAATTACTATTGAAAGGGCAAAGTGCGGCATCTGCGTTACTGAGTATCACAACCGCTGCCAATAATTAACACTGTATAAATTCACACTATTCGCGTATATTTATCGTAACTATTTTTATGTGAGTTTTATGCGAGTAGCCTAATGACCCAACTCATCCGCTCAGTGGAAAAAGGCTTTATTCTTAGCCGTCACTGGAAAGACACCCGCCACGGTGTCGAGGTCTCTTATTGGCTACTCACTGATAACCAACCACAAAAAGTCACCGTTCCCTATCAAAAAGCGATTGGCTTTTTAGCTGAATCTCAATTTCCTCAAATAAAACACCTATTAGATGCGCACCCCAATATTACCTATCGTCTTCTTGAATTAATTGATTTTAAACGCGAAAAAGTCTATGCGATTTATTGCCATCAATATCGGCAATTACAGAACCTTGAAAAAAGTTGCCACGAATTGGGTGTGGAATTATTAGAAACCGATATTCGTCCAAGTGAACGCTATTTAATGGAACGTTTTATCGCCGCTTCTGTCTGGTTTTCTCGAGATCCCCAAGGGGAGTTCCAACTAAAGCCTTGCGAAGGTTATCGCCCTTTAGTCAAAGCCGTTTCTCTTGATATCGAAACCAGTCAACATGGTGAGCTCTATTCGATAGGGCTGTCTGGCTGCGGTGACAACGTGGTATTTATGCTAGGGCCTGAGCAAGGACCTGCATTGAGCACTGAACATCGATTAATCTATGTGAATAGCCGCCCACAATTACTTCATAAGCTCAATGAATGGCTTCAGCAATACGACCCTGATGCTATCATCGGTTGGAACCTAATCCAATTCGACCTACAAGTCTTACAAAAGCATGCAGAGCGTTATGGCATCCCCTTATTGTTTGGTCGGCAAAGCAAAAAACTGGAATGGCGAGAGCATGGCTTTAAACAAGGAGTATTTTTTGCTGCTGCTGAAGGCCGATTAATTATTGATGGTATCGATGCATTAAAAGCCGCGACATGGAGTTTTTCCTCATTTAGTTTAGAGTTTGTCGCCCAAACGCTACTTGGTGAGGGCAAAGCCATAGATACCCCTTATGATCGAATGGATGAAATAAACCGTCGCTTTGCTCACGATAAACCGGCCTTGGCACATTACAATATTCAAGACTGTATTTTAGTTCATCGGATCTTTGAAAAAACTGATTTAATGGCGTTTTTGCAGGAGCGTTCAACGGTGACAGGGTTGCCTGTCGATCGAATGGGGGGCTCAGTTGCCGCATTTTCTCATTTATATATCCCACGATTGCACCGCCTTGGTTTCGTTGCGCCAAACCTCACAGAGCAAAAAATGCAACTCAACCCCGGTGGCTTTGTCATGGACTCTCAACCCGGGCTATATGACTCCGTATTAGTTTTGGATTACAAAAGCCTATATCCTTCAATTATTAGAACTTTTCTCATCGATCCGGCGGGTATGATTGAAGGATTAGCGCATCCAGACCTTGAACATTCTGTTCCCGGTTTTCGCCAAGCTTGGTTTTCTCGCACAACCCACTGTTTACCCGATATTGTCAGCCATATCTGGCAAGAACGGGATAAAGCCAAAAAAGAACATAATGCACCGCTATCCCAAGCGTTGAAAATTATTATGAACGCATTCGCTGGGGTACTTGGGGCTGAAGGTTGTCGTTTTTTTGACCCAAGGCTAACTGCATCAATCACCATGCGCGGACATGAAATCATGCGTACAACCAAACGTTTGATTGAGTCACAGGGTTATCAGGTTATTTATGGGGACACCGACTCCACGTTTGTATGGTTACGTGATGCCCACACTGAAGAGCAAGCCCAAAAAATTGGTTTTGCTTTACGTGATTACGTGAATAGTTGGTGGAAAAAGCATTTATCAGAAGAGTGGCAATTAGAGGGGGTTTTAGAGCTCGAATATGAGACCCATTACCGCCGATTTTTAATGCCAACCGTGCGTGGTGCTGAAATGGGGAGCAAAAAGCGCTATGCAGGGCTGAGTAAAGACACCATGGTGTTTCGAGGGCTGGAAACCATTCGCTCAGACTGGACCCCATTAGCACAAATATTCCAAAAAGTGCTCTATACTCGTATTTTTTATCGCCAACCTTACCGTGAATATATTCGTGAATATGTACAAAATATTCGTTCAGGCCAATATGATGACCGTTTAGTTTACCGAAAGCGTCTGCGCCGAAAATTGACTGATTACCAAAAAAATGTTCCCCCCCATGTTCGAGCCGCTCGTGCCGCTGATGATTATAATTTAAAATTACAGCGTCCTTTGCAGTACCAAAATGGTGGTTGGATAAACTATATTATCACTCAAGCGGGGCCTGAACCGCTAGAAATCATCACAGCAAAACCAGATTACGAACATTATATCGCTAAGCAAATCAAGCCAATAGCCGATGCCATCTTACCTTTCTTACAAGATGACTTTGATACCCTGCTAACTGGGCAAATCACCCTTTTGTTTTAAAATTTATTCCATCTTTGATGTTTTTTTAACAGGTGACGATGGGCCTCGGTTGAATTAATATATCGCCCCTTTGATATCTCGCACGTCTGGCTACACAAATTATGCGTGATAATCAACAATACCCGTTATAATTCAAATAGACATTACTTATTGTCTTGGCCACAAGCCCAGCAAACGTCTTGATGCTTACTTTGCTGCAATTTGAATGATTAAATGTGTATAATTAATCATCAGGTAACGACTGTTTTTAAAATAATTCGAACTCTTCCTTGTGTAACTAGCTAATGCGTTACACCAACACTGGGCGAAGACACTGATAAAAATTGTCTTAAAAAATCTAAAAAATAAACTCTCAATTTTATGGAATTAAGTTAAATCTATGCCATTTACTCTTGGTCAACGCTGGATCAGCGATACAGAAAGCGAACTTGGATTAGGTGCCATCGTGGCAATTGATGCCCGTATGGTAACGCTGCTTTTCCCTGCTAGTGGCGAAAACCGCCTGTACTCTAGCAGTGATGCCCCTATTACCCGAGTGATGTTTAATGAAGGTGATACCATTACCAGCCACGAAGGCTGGCAACTTCAAGTTGAAAGCATTGAAGAAGATAAAGGATTATTGACTTACATCGGCACACGTTTAGATACGCAAGAAACCGGTGTGAGCCTTAGAGAAGTGTTCCTTGACAGCAAGCTCACATTCAATAAGCCGCAAGACCGCTTATTTGCTGGGCAAATTGACCGTATGGATCGTTTTGCTTTGCGCTTTCGTGCACGTAAATTCCAAAGCGAGCAAGTCAAACACCAAGCGACTGGCTTACGCGGCATTCGTGCAAGCTTGATCCCACACCAATTACATATTGCCAATGAAGTGGGAAAACGCCACCACCCGCGCGTATTACTCGCTGACGAGGTGGGTTTAGGTAAAACCATTGAAGCAGGAATGATTATCCACCAGCAATTGATGGCAGGCCGTGCTGAGCGTGTCTTAGTTATCGTTCCTGATAGCTTGCAGCACCAATGGCTGGTTGAAATGCTACGCCGCTTTAACCTACGTTTTTCATTGTTTGATGATAGCCGCTATAGCGAAGCACAACATGACAGCGACAATCCATTTGAAACAGAACAACTTGTTCTCTGTTCACTGGATTTCGTCCGCCGTAATAAGCAGCGTTTTGACCAATTAGTTGAAGCTGGCTGGGACATGATGGTTGTCGATGAAGCTCACCACTTACAGTGGAGCGAGACTGCCCCGAGCCGCGAATATCAAGTCATTGAAACATTAGCCGAAAATATCCCGTCTATTTTGCTATTAACGGCAACACCAGAGCAACTTGGCCAAGAAAGCCACTTCGCCCGCCTGCGTTTACTTGACCCTAGCCGTTTCCATGATTACCAAGACTTTATTGCTGAGCAAGAAAACTACCGTCCGGTCGCTGATGCAGTTTCACTGTTACTGTCGGGTGATAAACTCACGAGTGACCAGCAAAATTTACTTAATGAGCTAATCAAAGAACAAGATATCGAACCGCTGCTAAAAGCGGCTAATGTCGAGAGTGAAGACGGCCATGCTGCTCGCCAAGAACTGATCAACATGTTAATGGATCGCCACGGTACCAGTCGCCTATTGTTCAGAAATACCCGTAATGGCGTGAAAGGCTTCCCGCGTCGTGAATTGCACTCATTAAAAATGCCATTACCCAGCCAATACCAAACCGCAATTAAAGTGGCCGGTATTATGGGTAGTAAAAAAGACGTTGAAACACGTGCAAAAGAGATGCTCTATCCAGAACAAATTTACCAAGAGTTTGAAGGTGAAAACGCCACTTGGTGGAACTTTGACCCACGTGTTGAATGGTTAATGGGCTTTTTGACTGCTAACCGTCATGAAAAAGTGCTAGTGATCTGCGCAAAAGCCGCAACTGCTCTACAATTAGAACAAGTTTTACGCGAGCGCGAAGCGATTCGTGCTGCCGTGTTCCATGAAGGGTTATCGTTATTAGAGCGTGACCGAGCAGCTGCCTATTTCGCTTCTCAAGAAGAAGGGGCGCAGGTGCTATTGTGTTCTGAAATCGGCTCTGAAGGACGTAACTTCCAATTTGCTAATCAATTAGTAATGTTTGACCTGCCATTCAACCCTGATCTGCTGGAACAGCGTATCGGCCGTTTGGATAGGATTGGTCAAAGCCGCGATATCAGTATCCATGTGCCTTATTTAGAACAGACTGCGCAAGCAGTGTTGATCCGCTGGTATCACGAAGGCTTAGATGCCTTTGAACATACCTGCCCAACTGGTCGCGCTATCTACGATAAATACTACCAACCATTGCTACAATTTATGGCTGAACCGACAGTCACTGAAGGTTTTGATGATTTTATTAAAACCTGCCGTGCTGAACATGACAGCTTGAAATTACAATTAGAACAAGGCCGTGACCGCTTACTTGAAATGCATTCAAACGGTGGCGAGTCGGGTAATCAATTAGCTGAAGAAATTGGCGAGGGTGATAACGATACCGAATTGGTCAACTTTGCACTTAATCTTTTTGATATCGTGGGTATTAATCAAGAAGATAAAAGTGATAACTTGATTATCCTAACGCCTTCAGACCATATGTTAGTCCCTGATTTCCCAGGGCTTCCTCAAGATGGTTGCACCATCACATTTGATAGAGAGCAAGCGCTTTCCCGTGAAGACACGCAATTTATCAGCTGGGAGCACCCAATTATTCGTAATGGTTTAGATTTAGTGTTATCTGGCGATACTGGCAGCTGCGCAGTTTCTTTGTTAAAAAACAAAGCATTACCTGTTGGCACCTTATTGACTGAACTCATTTACGTTGTGGAAGCGCAAGCACCTAAAAACCTGCAAATTAGCCGGTTCTTACCTGCAACACCAGTACGCTTATTAGTTGATTTAAAAGGTAATAACTTATCATCTCAAGTTGAGTTTGAAAGTTTTAACCGCCAATTAAATGCCATTAATCGCCATATGGCGAGCAAATTGGTCAATGCCGTACAAAATGAGGTTCATTCGGTATTACGCTTATCAGAACCGATGATCGAGAAAGAAGCCAAAGCATTGATAGAAAATGCAAAAGAAGCGGCAGATAAGGCACTGACGCTGGAACTTTCTCGTTTAGAAGCACTCAAAGCGGTCAACCCCAATATCCGTGATGAAGAGCTTGAGATCATTGAAGAAGAGCGCCAAAAACTGATGACCAATATCGACCAAGCTACATGGCGCCTAGATGCCATCCGCTTAGTTGTGGTGACTCATCAATAAGCGTATTACGTGCTAAACCATTCATGCACTTATTATTAGCTGTTTAAATTATGATGAGCGTAGCTTAAAATCATTACCAATTTCTCCCTCATTAGAGGGAGAATTTATTTTAAGAGCTTTGGGAGCGATATACCTTATGATGGAACCCTACCATCCCTCCGTTGAACCTTGGCTGCATGTGCTATACCAAGATGACCATATTATTGCGGTGAATAAGCCTAGTGGGCTACTTTCTGTGCCCGGAAAAGCCCCTGAGCACCACGACAGCATTATGAGCCGTGTTCAGCGTGATTTTCCCGTAGCTGAATCTGTACATCGCTTAGATATGGCGACAAGTGGTGTCATGGTTGTGGCACTACACAAAAAGGCTGAGCGAGAGCTTAAACGCCAATTTAGGGAGCGTGAGCCTAAAAAAGTCTATATTGCTCGTGTTTGGGGCCATTTAGAAAAAGAAGAAGGTTTGATTGATTTACCGCTGATTTGTGATTGGCCAAACCGCCCTAAGCAAAAGGTGTGCTTTGAAACGGGTAAATCGGCACAAACTGAATACCAAGTTTTACAATATGAAGAACAAGCCACTCGCGTGAAATTGTCACCAATTACAGGCCGCTCTCACCAATTGAGAGTCCATATGTTAGCTTTAGGCCACCCTATTCTTGGTGATCGCTTTTATGCTCACGATGAGGCCAAAGCGCTCGCCCCTCGCTTACAGTTACATGCTCAGGAGTTATATATCACCCACCCTGAATATGGCACACCAATGCATTTTACCTGCCCACCGGATTTTTAACGGTCTCTAATCGATTGATTAGATTTCAATATTACCAGTGCAGAAATTAACTCACTCTGTTTTTGCGCTGATTATTTTCCCGTTTGTTTTTACCCTAAGAACATACATAACTATGTAACTAGGGTGCGCGAGCGCAGCCAACAAAAAACGGAAGCGAAATAATCCATTTTAATTATTCCCCTGATTTCCCCTAAATAGTTCGTGTTGCAGCTAGGCGGCAAGAGAGCAAATCCCTAGGCGCATAGATAACTACGTAACTAGGGTTCATGAATGAAGATAACAAAGCGAGATTTTTTGGTTTTTCTTCGTTAGCCTGATTTCCCCTAAATAGTTCGTGTTGCAGCTAGGCGGCAAGAGAGCGAATCCCTAGGAGCATACAGTAGTATGTGACTAGGGTGCGCGAGCGCAGCCAACAACGCTGCGGCGCGAAATATGACGGGGAAATTTATTTGAAGCCGAGCTCCTTCTTGACTAAGTCATAGGCCGCTTGGATTGATTGCGCTTTTTGCTTCGCTATTTCCATCATTTCTGGCGGTAAACCTTTAGCAACCAGTTTATCGGGGTGATGTTCGCTCATCAATTTACGATAAGCACGCTTAATTTTTGTTGGCTCGTCACTGGGAGACACACCAAGCACTTTACAAGCATCTTCAAGGGTTGGGCCATTCGATTGCTGATAATACCCGCCTGATTGCTGCTGAGAGTACCCTTGGCCAAATTGGCGACCACTTTGGATCATATCCAAGAACTGTTCAAACTGAACCTTAGAAATCCCTAGTTCTTCTGCAATGATAAACAGTACTTTTCGTTCGTTCGGATGTAATTGTCCATCGGCAAAAGCAGCTTGTAATTGAATTTCCAGAAACATCTGAATCAAATCAAAACGACCATAGCAGGCCATACGTAATTGTTTTAGTACATCACGTAGAGGAAAGTTAGGTGATTTGCCTTCTCTAAACGCCTGTTGAGCCGCTTTTCGTGTTTCTCCGTGTAATTGCATTCTGTCCATTAAATTGGTCGCAAGCTGAATGTCTGTCTCGGTTACACGGCCTTTGGACTTCGTTAAATGCCCCAAAATTTGGAAAGTACTCGCAAAGAAAATGATTTGGCGATCTCGCTTATTCATTCGCCCTGCAAATTTACGTTGGATCGATGCTTTATCAAAACCATGCCCAATAATTAACCCAACTAGCGCCCCCCAAAAGCCTAATCCAGAGACGATTGCGAGCATAACGCCAATAATTTTGCCCCAATAGTGCATATATCCCTCAATTCTTCAATGCTCAAAATGCAATTTTGCATTATCATACTATTCATTCAGCTCTATGCATAACTACCCGCGCGTAAAGTTTCTTACATTATACTGGCGCAAAGTGGTTGGCTAAGTTAGTCTTTGAGCGTTTGCTGGCGATGCCAATGATGACGGAACCCCATATTTAATGATGAAAAAAAGCTATCCAACACTACTCGCCACCATGGTATGGGCGGCAATTTATAGTCAGCAAGCGCATGCTGACCTTGCACAGCAGTGTATGCTGGGTGTCCCTGTTTACACAAAACCGATTGTAAAAGGTGACCCTAACAGCCTGCCGATTCACATTACCGCTGAAGATGTCCGTGGTGAATACCCTAATTTTGTTGAATATGAAGGTAATGTTGATATTCAACAAGGGAACCAAACATTAACCGCTGATAAGGTTAAACTCACGCAAACAGAAACAGCCGGGGAACTCCCCGTCCGTGAAGTCACCGCGACAGGTAATGTTCACTACGATGACCCACAAATTATCTTAAAAGGCCCTTCTGCGTGGTCTAATTTAGATAATAAAAACACGGATGTGAATGATGGTAACTACATGATGGTAGGCCGTCAGGGACGTGGTGACGCGACAAAAATGAAAATGCGGGGTGAAAACCGTTATTCTATTATGGAAAACGGCACATTCACGACCTGTTTACCCGGCAATAATAGCTGGAGCGTTGCGGGTTCCGAAGTGATTATCGACCGCGAAGAAGAAGTCGCTGAGATCTGGCATGCACGTTTTAAAGTGGGTGACGTGCCTATTTTCTATAGTCCGTATATGCAATTACCGATTGGTAACAAACGTCGTTCCGGTTTCTTAATTCCGACTGGGAGCTATTCGAGTAACGATGGGCTAGAGTTTTCATTACCCTACTATTGGAATATTGCGCCAAACTATGATGCCACGATCACACCTCAATTTATGACCCACCGTGGTGTAAAATTAAATAATGAATTCCGCTACCTTATCGCGCCAGGTACAGGCACCGTGGCCTTTGATTATCTGAATCGTGACAGAGCTTATATCAAAGACAAAGAACGTGGTAAGCGTGAAGCTCGTGATAGCGATGACCGTTGGTTGTTCTACTGGCGCCATTCAGGAACTTATGCAGGGCACTGGAATTTTAACTCTGACTATACCAAAGTAAGCGACCCTAGCTACTTTACAGACTTTAGTTCCCAGTATGGTAACACTACAGATGGCTACGCCACGCAAAAATTCAGTGCAGGTTATTCCGATACAAACTGGAATGCGAAAGTCACTCACAAACAATTCCAAATTTTTGCAGATAACCCTAACAAACGTGCTTATAAAGCAGAGCCACAAGTAGATTTCAATTATTATAAAAATAATTTAGGCGCCTTTGATGTGCATACATACGCACAAGCGGCTCGTTTTACGAGTGTGGGGAAAAATAACCCAGATGCAACTCGTTTACACATTGAGCCTGAAGTGAATCTGCCATTATCTAATGGCTGGGCGAATATGAATAACAGCATCAAATTGTATGCGACTCATTACGACCAAGATATCCCTCGCTCGAATACGGATAAAAGCTTAGAAAAAAATGTTACGCGCGTTCTGCCTATGTTTAAAAGCGATGCAAAAGTTGTCTTCGAACGAGACCTTTTCCAAGGCAGCGATTTCGTTCAGACACTAGAGCCACGCGTCCAATATTTATATATTCCGTATAAAGATCAAGATAATATCAATAACTTTGACTCTTCATTATTGCAATCAGACTATAGCGGCTTATTCCGTGACCGAATTTACAGTGGCCTTGACCGTATTGCCTCTGCAAACCAATTCACCACCGGTGTTACGACACGTGTTTATGACGATACTTTAGCAGAACGCTTTAATTTCTCCGTGGGTCAAATTTATTACTTTGAACGCCCGCGTGCAGGTGATTCAAATCGCCCTATTGATGATAAAAGCAACACGGGTTCATTATTGTGGGCCACTGACTCTATGTGGCGAATTGATGATAACTGGGGCTTACGGGGTGGTTTACAATATGACCGCCGTCTCGGTAATGTCACCATGGGGAATGCGGTTGCAGAATACCGTTTAGATGCCGATCGTTTAGTTCAGTTGAACTACCGTTTCGTTGACCGCGATTATATTCAAGCGACCTTCCGCCGAGAAGATACTGCGAATGGCGGCTATACCTATACACTTCCTGAATACCAACGTGGTATTTCACAAGTGGGTGCTGTCATGAGTTGGCCATTAAGCGAACGTTGGGGCTTTGTAGGATCATATTATTATGATACCAAACAACAGCAACCTGCTAGCCAACTGGTTGGTTTGCAATACAATACTTGCTGCTGGGCGGTCAATCTTGGCTATGAACGTAAGATAGTTGGTTGGCAAAAAGAGAAGTTCAGTAGTGAATATGACAATAAATGGTCAATCAATGTGGAACTTAGAGGCCTAAATAACAATCATAGTTTAGGTAGTCAGAAAATGTTAGAAAGTGGCATTATGCCTTATCAGCGTGCTTTCTGATAAAAATAACATAATTTACTCTAAATAATTCGAGGTGCAGTCAACAACGCTGCAACTTGAAGTAGGACGAGTATTTACTCTAAGTAATTCGAGGTGCAGTTAGGCGACAAGTGAGTGAGTCGCTAGGAGCATACACAAGTATGTGACTAGGGCGAATGAGCGCAGTCAACAACGCTGCAACTTGAAGTAGGACGAGTAAAAAGAGATTAGCCCGCTTTTGCGGAATCAAAGTCAATATTTATAGGACCATTATGAAGAATTGGAGAACGCTTATTCTGGGACTGATGTTCGCAAGCTCCACTGCTTTGGCTGCGCCTCAGCAAATGGATAAAGTGGCTGCGGTCGTCAACAACGGTGTTGTGCTGGAAAGTGACGTCCAGAATATGATCAACACGGTAAAACTGAATGCTCAGAACGCACGTCAACAGGTGCCTGATGATCAAACTCTGCGTCATCAGATCCTTGAGCGTCTCGTTATGGATAACATCATTTTGCAAATGGCTAGCCAAATGCAAATCAATATTCCAGATGAAGCTGTGGACGCAACTATTACTGATATCGCTCGTCAAAACGGTTTAACACTGCAGCAAATGCAACAACGTTTAACCGCAGATGGCATCAATATGAATCAGTATCGTAGCGAAATTCGTAAAGAGATGCTGATTGCTGAAGTGCGTAACAATGAAGTTCGCCGCCGTGTTACCATTTTACCTCAAGAAGTTGATTCTCTTGCTGAGCAAATGAGCTCACAAGCAAATTACGAAATGGGAGTGAATTTAAGCCATATTTTGATCCCATTATCTGAAAACCCAACACAAGAGCAGCTAAAAACCGCTGAAGCATTAGTGGACAAAATTTTAGCTGAACTGAAAAAAGGTGGAGATTTCGGTAAATTAGCTATCGCTTATTCCGCAGACCCGCAAGCGCTGAAAGGCGGTAATATGGGTTGGTCACGCCTACAAGAATTACCCGTTGTCTTTGCTGAGCAACTGAAAAATGCGAAAAAAGGCGATATTGCAGGCCCAATTCGTTCCGGTGTCGGCTACCATATTTTACGTGTTAACGATGTCAGTGGTGGCAGCCAACCTATTTCTGTCACTGAAGTGAAAGCGCGCCACATCTTGATTAAGTCATCTCCAATTATGGATGATGCACAAGCAAGACAAAAACTAACTCAAATTGCTCAGGAAATTCGTTCAGGCAAAATCTCATTTGAAGATGCTGCAAAAGAAAATTCTGAAGACCCAGGCAGTGCGTTAAAAGGCGGTGAATTAGGTTGGAATATGCCTGATGTCTATGACCCAGCTTTCCGTGATGCATTAATGAGACTGAATAAAGGCGAACTCAGTCAGCCTGTTCAATCAAATTTTGGTTGGCACTTAATTCAATTAGAAGACACTCGTAACGTTGATAAAACAGATGCGGCGCAAAAAGATCAAGCTTACCGTTTACTGTTTAACCGTAAATTTAACGAAGAAGCACAAAGCTGGATGCAAGAACAACGCGCTTCCGCTTACGTGAAAATGGTTGATGGACGTGACAGCCAATCTACAGATGAAAAAACAAATTAAGCCTATTGTTATCACCCCCGGCGAGCCAGCCGGGGTTGGTCCAGACCTACTTATTCAGCTAGCTCAACAGCAATGGCCTGTTGAGTTGGTTGCTTGTGCCGATCCTGATTTATTACGCCAACGTGCCAAAGCGCTAAATTTGCCTCTGACATTAATTGAATACTCCCCCAATTCAATTGGTCAAGTACAGCCTGCAGGTCACTTATCCGTTCTACCAGTTCAGTTGGCAGCGGTAGCAAAAGCAGGTGAACTCAACGTTGATAATGGCCAATATGTTGTGGAGAGCTTAGCAAAAGCATGTGATGGCTGTTTAAATGGTGAATTTTCAGCGCTTGTTACAGGTCCCGTACATAAAGGGATTATTAATGATGCAGGCATGTCATTCAGTGGCCACACAGAATTTTTTGCGCAACGAGGCGGCTGTGAACGCGTTGTTATGATGCTAGCTACCGAGGAACTGCGTGTTGCATTAGCCACGACACATCTGCCACTCAAAGACGTGTCGGACGCTATTACCCAACAAAGCCTTCATGAAGTTATCACCATTTTGCACCATGATTTACAAACCAAATTTGGTATTGAAAAACCGGCCATCTATGTTTGTGGTTTAAATCCACATGCAGGGGAAGGCGGCCATATGGGTACCGAAGAAATTGATACGATAGAGCCTGCACTTGAAAGCCTACGAGCAAAAGGAATGAATTTGATTGGGCCATTGCCTGCGGATACCCTATTTCAAGCTAAGTATTTAGACCATGCAGATGCAGTGTTAGCAATGTATCACGATCAGGGCCTTCCTGTGTTAAAATACCAAGGTTTTGGCAGAGCGGTGAATATCACTCTCGGCCTGCCTTTTATCCGTACCTCAGTCGACCATGGGACAGCTCTTGAACTCGCAGGTACGGGTCATGCTGATGCGGGAAGTTTTATTACCGCATTAAAATTAGCTATCCAAATGACATCTAAGAATACATGAATAATCGAGTCCATCAGGGGCATTTTGCCCGCAAACGTTTCGGGCAGAACTTTTTAACTGACCAATTTATTATCGACAGCATCGTGGATGCCATGAACCCGCTACCGGGTCAGTCCATTGTAGAGATTGGCCCCGGCTTAGGTGCCTTAACCGAGCCTGTCGGCAGCCGAATCGATAAAATGACTGTCGTTGAACTTGACCGTGACCTTGCAGCACGTTTACACGTTCATCCTCAACTAAAAGATAAATTAACTATCATTCAGCAAGATGCAATGACAGTGGATTTTGGTGAATTAGCCAAACAAGCAGGCCAGCCTCTGCGCGTCTTTGGTAACTTGCCTTACAACATCTCCACACCGTTAATGTTTCACTTATTCACATTCACCAATTCTATTTCTGACATGAATTTCATGTTACAAAAAGAAGTGGTGAATCGTCTAGTTGCAGGTCCAGGCAGCAAAGCCTTTGGACGCTTGAGTGTTATGGCGCAATATTATTGCAACGTGGTGCCTGTGTTGGAAGTACCACCAACCGCATTTACACCAGCACCAAAAGTGGATTCTGCCATTGTTAGGTTGATCCCTCACCGCGAAAATCCATACCCGGTAAAAGATATTAAATTTTTAAGTCGTATTACCACACAAGCTTTCAACCAACGCCGTAAAACGATCCGTAACAGTTTAGGGGACTTATTCAGTGTTGAAGAGCTAACCGAACTGGGTATTGACTTAAGCACCCGAGCAGAAAATATTTCTGTTGAACAATATTGTAAAATGGCAAACTATCTCTCTAACCGTTCAGAATAGTCAGTTGAAGGAGGCACTATGCTTAATGAGCCAAATGTAAGCATCCAAGTTCAGAGTGTCTATATAGAAAGCCAATCTCAACCCGATATTGCGCGATATGTGTTTGCTTACACAATCTGCATTCGTAATTTAGGGCGAGAGCCTATCCAACTAATGAGCCGCTATTGGCTCATTACTAACAGTGATGGCCATAAAACCGAAGTTCAAGGTGAAGGTGTAGTGGGTGAACAACCCCTTATTCCACCAGGAAAAGAATATCGTTATACCAGTGGCGCAATCCTTGAAACACCAATGGGTACGATGGAAGGTTATTATGTGATGATAAGCACACAAGGGGACAGTTTCCACGTTGATATCCCAGCTTTTCGTCTTGCTATCCCAACACTGATTAATTAATTATGTCGACATATTTAGTAGGTGATATTCACGGTTGTTATCATGAGCTCCGTGACTTGATGGAAAGTGTCCATTTTGATCCAACCAAAGACACATTATGGTTAACTGGTGATCTCATTGCCCGCGGAACTCAATCACTGCAAGTTTTACGCTATGTAAAAAGCCTTGGTTCTGCCGCTCGTTTAGTGCTTGGTAACCATGACCTCCATTTGTTAGGGATTTACTGTAAAATCAGCCGTAATAAACCCAAAGATCACCTCGATGAGTTATTACATGCACCGGATCTTGACGAACTGATCAACTGGTTACGTCGTCAGCCTTTATTACAAATTGATGAAGAAAAAAAGATCTTGATGACTCATGCTGGTATAACACCACAATGGGATCTCGAAACGGCACGCATGTGTGCAAGAGATGTTGAAGCGGTGCTGTCTAGTGATGCCTATCCATTATTCATCGACTCCATGTATGGTGACATGCCAAATAACTGGTCTGAAAGCTTAATGGGGCTAGCGCGTTTGCGTTTTAGTACTAATGCGTTAACACGTTTGCGCTACTGTTTCCCGAACGGGCAGTTAGATATGATTTGTAAGGAAAACCCGAAAAAAGCGCCGGCTCCACTAAAACCCTGGTTTGATCTACCAAGCCAAATTCCCGATGATTATTCGGTATTTTTTGGCCACTGGGCCTCGCTCGAAGGGAAATGCACCCCCGATAACGTCTATGCTTTAGATACAGGATGCTGTTGGGGAGGAGATTTAACGCTATTCCATTGGGAAACCAAACAATATCACCGACAAAAGTCATATCAGAAAAGCCGCAAAGAATAGTTTTTTGTATGGTTAACCACAAGTTATAACAAAATGGCGCCATTAAGCGCCATTTTTGTACTCACACCAAAAGTTATGCTCTTTTGGTTAGGATCTCAAAACAATAACCATGGGTATTGTTTTCGTCAGCTTCATGATATTCCGTAAAGATAGAGTCCCACTCATCGGGCTCATAAGCTGGAAAATGGGTATCTCCGATAACTTCGGCATCTACGTGCGTCAAGTAAAGCTTGTTCGCAAGTGGCAGGAACTGCTGGTAAATTTTGCCACCACCAATGACCATAACTTCATCATTACCTTCAACGGCTTGTGCCGCCGCCAATGCCTCTTCAATTGAAGTGACCCAAATAACATCAGAATCAGTCCCAGGCGCACTGCTTAATACAATGTTTACACGTTGTGGTAATGGGCGCCCAATTGATTCGTAAGTAACACGCCCCATAATAACCGGTTTATTTAGCGTATTTCGTTTGAACCACGCAAGGTCCCCCGGTAAATTCCAAGGCATCGCTTTTTCCATGCCGATAACCTGATCGATCGCCATTGCTGCGATTAAGCTAATATTCATCTATTCACCTTAGAAACAAGATATAAAAATTGAGCACACTATACGGAAAGAGAATTGTTTCGTCGACTAAATTTAAGCTTCCTTAAACAGCTTTGAATCACTTATACTCGAATTGATAAACTTACGACTAAAAATAACATTTAAAAACAAAATGCCCCCTCTAATATCAGCCTAAATGTGAGTATTTAGCCGGTCATTTTTATTTGCCAACATTAAACGGGAAAAGAGATTATAACATGTACGAAACGAGTATTATGGTTGCGACCATCGCTGCACTCGGTATGCTTTCTCCAGGGCCTGACTTCTTTTTAATTGTCAAAAACTCAGCTCGCTACCAACGCTCTGCGGCATTAATGTCTGCATGTGGTGTGATAGTCGCGATCGCTTTGCATATGTCTTACTGCGTTGCTGGTCTTGCTGTGTTAATCACGACCACTCCTTGGCTATTTAATATTTTAAAATATGCAGGTGCGGCCTATTTGGTTTGGATCGGTATTAAAAGTTTACTCCCACAATCAAGCCACTTCGTTGATTTAGCAACGGGTAAACATGAAGTGGTTTCATTTAAAAAAGCCTTTATGCAAGGTTTTCTCTGTAATGTATTAAATCCCAAAGCCACGTTGTTCTTTTTAGCGGTCTTTACCCAAGTACTCGATATTAATTCTACTGTCGGTGAGAAGCTGTGGTTTGCCTTTATTATTTGGGGATTAGCCGTTATCTATTGGCCGATTTTAGTTTTCTTAATCCAAAGCGCCCCTGTAAGAAAAGGCCTAGCAAAAGTACAAAAATATGTTGATAGAGTCCTTGGCGTGGTATTAATCGCTTTCGGTATTCGCGTTGCGCTGAGCTAACTTTATTCGCCCTCATCAAAAAGCAGGCTAAACGCCTGCTTTTTGAATATTCAATATTGTTATAATGATTATCATTGCATGGTGTCTTGCGGTGCGACCACCATTTGCCCTGCCGAGCCTAAATC
Source organism: Providencia rettgeri (assembly GCF_023205015.1). Lineage (NCBI taxonomy): Bacteria > Pseudomonadati > Pseudomonadota > Gammaproteobacteria > Enterobacterales > Morganellaceae > Providencia > Providencia rettgeri. The sequence continues at coordinate 3,594,628 of NZ_CP096258.1, forward strand.
CGCCTTCTCTAAATTATGACTATAGAATAAGAATGGAAAATGGTTATAGGAGGGTTGCATCATTTGTACTAATAATTCGACTCGGCCATCAACCCACACCGTATCTTTCCAACCATAATCTTCTGCCGGTGTTGGCTTGCCATTGCGATTTAGCACCTTAAAGCGCACGCCTTCAATATGAAACGCTTGCGGTTCATTCGTCGTCACCACCCAACGTTCCCAGTTACCTTGGCGACTTGAGAAATCAACCCTGTTTGTATCAATGGTCGCATTATTAATACCCAAGCCATCATTAAGATGAATATTACGTTGTGTGATACTGGATGTGACTTGCGTTTTATCTTCAACTAATTGTGTCGGTAAGCCATCTGTTACCAATGACATCAAACCTGTCGCTTTGATGGTTAATACATTAGTTGAAATTAAACTGTTCGATGGCTCAAATAGCCCTTTTAAACGGTCCATAAAGGTAGCCGACTCACCCGCAGTAATCGTTAACTCCTGCGTTTTCGCCATATCAATCAAGACTTCTCGTCGTTCACCCGGCGCTAATGGCAGTTCCTGAACACTCACAGGGACAGTTAGCAAACCTTGGTCTGACGCAATTAACGAAAATGGGCGCCCATCACTGATTTTCATTACATAATGACGGGAGTTCGACGCATTTAATAACCGTAAACGCACCCATCCTCGAGAGACCTCAACATAAGGATTTTGCACACCGTTTACAAGTAATGTATCGCCTAAAAATCCATGTTCATTTGCTTTGTATTCAGGGGTGCCAAAATTATCCAAACGCTTATCTTGAATAATGATAGGAAAATCATCGACACCATAATGTTTAGGTAAGCGCAAATTTTTCGTCACGTCATCTTCAATGATCCACATACCCAATAAGCCATTATAGACTTGTTCACCCATTTTTCCTTGAGTGTTGGCATGATACCAAAGCGTTGCCGCGTTTTGGCGTATTGGGATCACCGGAGACCAGTCTGCATTAGGTGAAATTAACCTTGCCGCTCCACCAATTTGTGTTCCTGGTATTTGCAACCCACTGATTGTCATCGAAACCGCTTCAGGTAAGCGATTACTATAAATCAGTTTAATATCATCACCATTTTTTACTTTGACTGTCGGCCCAGGGGAAGAACCATTTACTCCCCAAATATCAGCCGAATATTTTCCATCAAAAGACCAATGAATTTTTTGTAATGTTAAAAATAATGGCTGTCCCGACCGTGATTCTAATAACGGTGGCACAGGTAAAACTGTCGCCCCTTCTGCACTCGCATAAATAGGTGCATAAGACAAACATAGAGCCATCCCTGCCGCTATCAGGGTTTGGCATCGATTGAATGACATAAATTCTCCGCTAAACAAAATTCCAGCGCATTTTATTATTTAATATTATAAATTTTCAGCCAATAAGATGGCTAATTTCAGGTTGGCGCTAGTAATATAACTACTTAGATGCAACAACTTAAGACCATAATAATTTGTGAGCCATGATATCGCGAAAAAATGCTAAATTCTAAAAATATCTATCTAATATGTAAAAATTTAATTAATAGAATTATAAATAGTAAGGTAAGTAATTAAAAAGGGAAGATAAGAAGAGTAGACGATAATCAAGTCGGTGTATTCTGTGTTCAACCTAAAAAAATAGGCAATATTTATATATTGCCTATTTTTAAAATAAATTCAATTAGTTAGGGTTATTTCCCTTGCTTTGCCATTTCTTCAACCTCGAGATCGAGTTCTTTAATTTTTGCTTCCATTAAAGCATGGCAATGTTCAGATAATTCCCTCACTTGCTCTCGACTATAACGCGATGTATCGATCGGGTCTAACATTTCAATAATGACACTACCGTTATTCCAACGGTTTAACTTAATTTTACCTTGTGTACTCGAAACGCAAACAGGCACAATCGGTACCCCTGCGGCAATCGCGGCATGAAATGCCCCCGTTTTAAATGGCAGTAAACCACGGCCACGACTGCGAGTGCCTTCGGGGAACATCCATACCGAAATTTTACGTTTTTTAATCTGGTCAGCAACCTGCGTGATTGTGTTATGAGCTTTAGAACGATTAGCACGGTCAATTAAAATATTACCCGTGATCCAGTACAAAAAGCCAAAAAAGGGTATATAAACCAAGCTTTTTTTACCCACAGTTACCGTTCTAGGTTGCACCCCATTCGACATAGTCACCATGTCATAATTGTTTTGGTGATTACCAATATAAATACTCGGGCCATAGCGCTTCGCTTTCTCAGGGACGCGATTGATGATGTTAATCCCAAAAACGACGGATAGCCGCCCAAACATGTGACCAAATGTCATTACGTGTTTTGGGTTACGTGGGCTAAATAGGCAATAGATCCCGCCCCCTATACATACTGCAATCGTATAAATAATAACAATGATCGCTCTAATAAGCGCTAACATACTAACCCCAAATTGTAAGAGACTTTTCAGCCCATGATGAATATAACCTGCTTATAAACCTTTTGAAGTCTATAACTCAAAAGGTTTATAAGGCTTTTCTTTACTAATTATTCACTATCTACTGGCTCAATATCAATACGCTCAATATTGTGCATTCCGCGCGGTAACGATGTCCCTTTACGGCCACGTTCTGAGCGATATTTTTGTAAGTCTTCCGCTTTAAACTTCAGCTTCCGCTTACCGAAATGCAAGGTCATTGATGCCCCTACAGGTAAAATCATCAACCAAGTCAATAAATCATCGCCAGTTGCCGCTTGTGCGCCGGCAATATTGATAATTTTATTCCCTTTACCTTTCGAAAGCTGAGGTAGATCTGCCACAGGGAAGATTAACATACGCCCTGCTTTGGTAATTGCCAACAGCAAATCTTCTTGCTCATTATGCAATTCAATAGGTGCCAATACTTTTGCATTTTCAGGTAAAGAAATTAAGGCTTTACCTGTTTTATTTTTAGTGACTAAGTCGTTGAAGGTACAAATAAAACCGTAACCTGCATCCGAAGCCATTAAATATTTTTGGTCGTCAGGCGCCATTAATACATGTTCAATGGTTGCGCCAGGTGGCAAGGTTAGCTTACCGGTTAAAGGCTCTCCCTGACTGCGTGCAGATGGCAATTCCAGCGGGTCAATGGAATAACTGCGCCCTGTAGTATCAAGGAACACGGCAGCTTGGTTTGACTTACCTCGCGCAGCCCCTTTAAAGCCATCTCCTGCTTTATAGTTCAGATTAGTCGGCTCGATATCATGCCCTTTAGCACTACGTACCCACCCCATATCAGAAAGCACAACGGTAATTGGTTCTGACGGTAAAATCTCATGTTCGCTCATGGCTTTCGCTTCTTCGCGTTCATGCAGTGGGGAGCGACGGTCATCACCGTAATCTTTGGCGTCGGCTTGAATTTCTTTTTTAATCAACGTATTTAAACGTCTTTCAGACCCAAGGATCGCTTGTAAGTCATCGCGCTCTTTGGCTAACTCATCTTGGTCGCCACGAATTTTCATTTCCTCAAGTTTGGCTAAATGACGTAATTTTAACTCTAAAATAGCTTCAGCTTGAGTGTCACTAATATTAAAACGCGACATGAGAACCGCTTTTGGTTCATCCTCTGTACGAATAATTTCAATGACTTCATCAATATTCAGGTAGGCGATTAATAAACCATCTAAAATATGTAAGCGTCTTAATACTTTTTCTAACCGATGATTTAAGCGGTTACGCACAGTTTGGCGACGGTAAGCAATCCACTCATTTAAGATCTCAACGAGCCCTTTCACCGCAGGTCGGTTATCTAAACCAATCATATTAAGGTTAACGCGGTAGCTACGCTCTAAATCCGTTGTCGCAAATAAGTGTGTCATCACTTGTTCAAGATCAACGCGATTACTACGTGGAACTATCACTAAACGTGTTGGGTTTTCATGGTTGGATTCATCACGTAAATCTTCAACCATCGGTAGTTTCTTCGCACGCATTTGGCTGGCAATTTGTTCCAGTACTTTTGCACCTGAAACTTGATGAGGTAATGCCGTGATCACCGCATTACCATCTTCTTTTTCCCACACCGCACGCATACGTACAGAACCGCGTCCATTTTGATAAATCTTACGGATATCATCACGGGAAGAAATAATTTCTGCTTCCGTTGGGAAATCTGGTCCCGGCACAAATGCCATGATGTCATCAAGATTTAGCGTAGGTTTATCCAGTAAAGCAACCAAAGCTTGAGCCACTTCTCGGGCGTTATGTGGTGGAATATCTGTCGCCATCCCAACCGCAATACCCGTGGTTCCGTTTAACAGAATATTCGGCAAACGCGCAGGCAACATTTTTGGCTCATTTAGCGTACCATCAAAGTTTGGTACCCAATCCACAGTGCCATGGCCAAGTTCGCTGAGTAAAACTTCAGCATATTTTGATAAACGTGATTCGGTATAACGCATGGCTGCGAACGATTTAGGGTCATCGGGTGCCCCCCAGTTCCCTTGGCCATCCACCAGCGGGTAACGGTAAGAAAATGGCTGTGCCATCAATACCATCGCTTCATAACAAGCGATATCACCATGCGGGTGATATTTACCGAGAACATCGCCCACCGTTCTGGCGGACTTTTTGTATTTCGCAGTGTTGCTTAAGCCAAGTTCTGACATTGCATACACAATACGGCGCTGAACAGGTTTAAGCCCATCGCCAATAAATGGTAATGCCCTATCCATGATGACGTACATCGAATAGTTCAGATAGGCATTTTCAGTGAAGGCGTGTAGCGGTAAACGCTCTACACCATCATGAGTAATTTCACTCATTCAATTCGTTCCTTTCTCATCGCAATTCGGATATTAGACATCAATTTCAGCCATATCGCCTTTCTCTTGCAGCCAATTACGGCGGTCTTCCGAACGTTTTTTCGCCAGAAGCATGTCCATCACAGCAAGAGTTTGTTGGTAGTTTTCATCATCGATAATTAGCTGTACAAGACGACGAGTATTTGGATCTAATGTGGTTTCACGTAATTGCAGTGGGTTCATTTCACCCAGCCCTTTAAAGCGCTGAACATTGGGTTTACCTCGCTTGCGGCTAAGGCGGTCAAGCACAGCATTTTTTTCGCTTTCATCAAGGGCGTAAAACGTTTCTTTACCTAAATCAATGCGGTATAGCGGTGGCATTGCCATATAGACATGCCCTGCTTTAACGAGTGTTGGGAAATGACGGACAAATAACGCACATAATAGTGTCGCAATGTGTAAGCCATCGGAGTCCGCATCCGCAAGGATACAAATTTTCCCATAGCGCAATTGGCTAAGGTCTTCACTATCAGGGTCTATTCCAATAGCCACAGAGATGTCATGCACCTCTTGGGAGGCTAAAACCTCATCGGAAGACACTTCCCACGTATTGAGGATTTTACCGCGCAACGGCATGATAGCTTGATATTCACGGTCACGCGCTTGTTTTGCAGACCCCCCAGCGGAGTCCCCTTCAACAAGAAACAGCTCCGTCATACTTAGATCTTGCGAGCTACAGTCGGCCAATTTACCCGGCAATGCAGGGCCACTGGTGAGTTTTTTACGCACCACTTTTTTCGCCGCACGCATTCTACGTTGTGCGCTAGAAATGGCCATTTCTGCAAGCTGTTCAGCCACTTGCACGTTCTGATTAAGCCATAAACTGAAGGCATCTTTCACCACCCCCGAAACAAAGGCGGCACATTGACGAGAAGACAGGCGCTCTTTGGTTTGCCCAGCAAATTGTGGATCTTGCATTTTAACGGAAAGCACATAGGTACAGCGCTCCCAAATATCATCTGCTGAGAGCTTAACACCGCGAGGCAATATATTACGGAACTCGCAAAACTCACGCATCGCATCAAGCAACCCTTGGCGTAGCCCATTAACATGGGTTCCGCCTTGCGCTGTAGGGATAAGGTTAACGTAGCTTTCCGTGAGTAATTCACCACCTTCAGGCAACCAAAGCAGTGCCCATTGAGCGGCTTCCGTTTCCCCAGAAAATTCACCTGTAAACGGTTTTGGTGGTAACGCTTCAAGGCCGTCAATTGACTCCATGAGGTAATCGGTTAACCCATCGCTGTAGCACCAACTTTGTTCTGTATTGTTGAGCTTATCCTTAAACGTGATTTTCACGCCAGGGCATAAAACAGCTTTGGCTTTTAAGTTATGAGTTAAACGCGTTACTGAAAATCTTGGGCTATCAAAATAGCTGCCATCCGGCCAAAAATGCACGCTGGTCCCTGTGTTACGTTTGCCACAAGTCCCTAGTACATGTAAATCTTCCACCTTATCGCCGTTCTCAAAGGCAATTTGATACACTTGGCTATCACGACGAACAGTAACTTCAATACGTTTTGATAACGCATTGACAACAGAAATCCCGACACCGTGTAAACCACCTGAGAATTGGTAGTTTTTATTGGAGAATTTTCCCCCTGCATGTAATTGCCCCAAGATCAGCTCAACCGCTGACACTTTCATTTCTGGGTGAATATCGACAGGCATACCCCGCCCATCATCAATTACTTCAAGGGATTGATCGGCATGTAAAATAACCTCGATGTGGCTCGCGTGCCCCGCAAGCGCTTCATCGACGCTATTATCAATTACTTCTTGAGCCAAATGGTTCGGTCGACTGGTGTCGGTATACATCCCCGGGCGACGGCGAACAGGCTCTAAACCACTGAGGACTTCAATGGCCTCTGCGTTATAACTAGATTGAGTCATGTTGTCATTCTGCGGTAATAGGTGATTAATTGAACTATTCAATCAGTGAGTTACTGTTGATAATAACAGTGTTCATACGTTTTGACACTATTTCTCTGCCAATTGTAGGAAATCAACAATTTGAGAAAAGTAAGATTCAAAACCAATAAAGGCATGATTACCGTCAGGTTCCACAGTTTGTTTGCACTTTGAAAGATAGGCAACAGCCTCTCGATAATCAAGTACTTCATCACCCATTTGTTGTAACAACCAAATAAGATGAGGCGAAGTTAGTCTTTCAATGTATAAAGATTTTAGCTCATGGATATGCTTTTCTTCCAACACATATTGTTCATGAGTATATGGGTTTGTATTGTCGCCTAAGTAGTCTTGCAGTAAATCAAAAGGACGCACTGCGGGGTTTACGACGACAGCAGGAAGCTGATAACGCTCTGAAAACCAAATTGAAAAATAACCGCCTAGCGAAGAGCCGACTAACCCCATTTTTTCATGCTGATGCTGTTGGATAATATCATCCAACATAGCTTGGGCTTGCTGAGGGTAATTTGGCAACTGCGGTACAAGCATATTAATATGTGGATAATTCATACCAATCCATTGCTTTAAGCTATTAGCTTTAGCGGATTGAGGTGAACTATTAAAACCATGAATATAAAGTAGAGTTGACATAAGCGAATTAATAACCGTCAGAGTCAAGGTCAGGGCTAAACTCCCTTGTGTCTAAACGGTGAACGCGGGTTGTAATATGCCTTTGGCTTTGTTCATTAATACTTAATTCTAAATATCGCCAACCTGGCGCGACGGTGTCTAGCGCAAAATTAGTACAGTGAGGCTTAAACTGTACACAGGTAGAAGGCGTTGCTAACAACCGAATACCGTGCCAATTTTCATCCATTTCTTGATGAATATGGCCACATAGCATCGCTTTAACATTTGAATAGTTTTTTAAGTAGTCAGCTAAAATATGTGAATTTCTCAAACTGTGCTGATCAAGCCAAGTACAACCCGAAGCTAGAGGATGGTGATGCAGCATAATCAATGTAGTACGCTCAGGTTCAGCATCTAAGCTGGCTTTCATCCACTCTAACTGTTGCTCAGAAAGCTCGCCATGAGGTACATCTTGAAGCTGGCTATCCAGCATCAAGATTTGCCATTCATCACCAATCAAAATTTGTTTAGCACTTGAAATCCCCGCGACTCGGAGTGTTTCTACCATTGCAGGCGGGTAGTCATGATTACCAGGAAGCCATACACAAGGAGCAGGGATACGCGCAATGCCATCCGCAAAATGCTGATAAGCTTGTGGTGATTGGTCTTGAACTAAATCTCCTGTCGCAACAATTAAGTCAATTGGGAGATTTTCCTCAGTGATAGCATCAAGTACCGCCTGATAGCTTTTGTAAGTATTTACCCCTAAAAGCGTATTTTCTGTATTAGCGAAAAGATGCGTATCAGTAACCTGTAAAATTCTCACAATTTTAGAGTTCTTTGCAGTCACTTCAAGCTGGCTGTCCAAAAGTATTCCTTTTCCTTAAATATTATTTAGTACCTAATCTATTTATTACAACTATATAAAAGCTAAACACACTTACAACTATCTTAAAACTTTACTTTCTAACTTTCTGCTAATCAGCACACACTTCACCAGATTAATCGGTATTTAAAACGATTTCATCCACTTTTCATGTAGCTTTTGATAGTGGAGTTGTAACCATTGAATCGCAATAACTGTCGCGGCATTATCAATAGTGCCGTCTTCAACCCATTGATATGCTTGTACTCGGCTGACCACATGTACACGAATATCTTCATTTTCTGACGCGAGCCCATGCACACCTTTCGCTTGGCTACTATCGACTTCACCGATAAATACATGCATGCGCTCAGTTGTCCCGCCAGGGCTAGAAAGATAACTTAGCGCTTTTTCAGTTCGACCAATAACCAACCCAGCTTCTTCAACAGCTTCGCGGCGAATAACTTCTTCGGGTGATTCATTCTGCTCTATCATTCCCGCAACGGCTTCGAGCAACCAAGGTGTTTCACTCGTTTCGATAGCAGGTAACCTAATTTGTTCAATTAAAACAACGCTATCTGTTTTTGGGTCATAGGGTAAAACCACACCTGCATGGCCCCGCTCAAAAACTTCACGGCGAATTTCTTTACTCCATCCGCCCGCGAAGAGGCGATGACGAAATTGATATTCAACCATTTGAAAAAAACCGTTAAATAATTTACGCTTGGATATAATTTCAACATCATTTTTGCCGTATTTAATTGGCTGCTCTATTTGTTTTGTCATTTCATTCTCCAAACTCAATTATTCCATCTTAAGGAAATAATTGTGGATTAAAACAGTTTTTGAGGTTTTTTAACCTTAGATGAGGTAATGTTTAATAAATTGAGACAAAATGGCACAAAAGGCTACCGTTAATAGAAGTGATACTCTGTTACAATAAGCGCCATTATTCAAATCAAAGAGCAACATAGTGTCTGTTTTTAATAACTGTCTCTAAAACGGATAATTTAACATCTATCGCCTAGTTAGGCATGGTACGTTTTAGACAACAGACTCAACTTAATTTGCTGTTTAATCAAGGAATCAAAATGAAGAAACTGCTTCCCCTTTTAATTTCGATGAGTTTTGTGGGTCTCAGTACCAATAGCTTTGCAGAAGATTTACTACAGGTTTACCAAAAATCCAAAGAAAGTAATCCTGAATTAAGGAAATCATTAGCTGAACGTAATCAAGCTTTTGAAAAAATTAATGAATCTCGCAGCCCATTATTGCCACAATTAGGTTTAGGTGCGGGCGCTAGCTACGGCAGTGGTTACCGCGATGCAAGAAACACTGAAAGCACAGGTTTAAATGCTTCATTAAAGCTAACTCAAGTTGTGTTTGATATGTCTAAATGGCGCCAATTGACTATCCAAGAAAAAACAGCGGGTATTTCCGATGTCACCTATCAAACAAGCCAACAGCAATTAATTTTAAATACTGCAACTGCGTATTTTAACGTCTTAAAAGCGATTGACGCGTTATCTTATATTGAAGCAAATAAAGAAGCGGTTTATCGCCAATTAGACCAAGTTACACAACGCTTTAACGTGGGCCTTGTTGCCATTACTGACGTGCAAAACGCCCGTGCAAACTATGATAGCGTTATTGCACAAGAAGTTGCAGGCCGTAACGAGTTAGAAAATGCGATTGAAAAACTGCGTCAAGTCAGTGGCGTGTACTACAACCAACTCGCTTCTTTAAATATCGACCGCTTTAAAACCAATGAGCTGGGCGATATCAACGCTATCCTAAAAGAAGCCGAAGAGCGTAACCTCAGCCTGTTGAGCGCACGTTTAGCACAAGATGTTTCTCGAGAAAACATCCGTTTAGCTGAAACAGGTCACATGCCAACGGTTAACTTAGATGCATCTACTAGCGTTGCAAATACCTATCAGCATGGCAGCGGTTATAACACGCCATATGGTGGTGGGGCGACCAACAGCTATAATGGACAAAATAGCATTGGCTTAAATTTAAGCATTCCACTGTATACTGGTGGTGCAGTCAGTTCTCAGGTTGAACAAGCACAATATGGTTTCCAAGGTGCGAGCGAACAACTAGAAAGCGTTTATCGCAATGTGGTTCAGTTAGTTCGTTCATCATTTAATAACGTATCATCGTCAATCAGTAGTATTAATGCTTACAAACAAGTCGTTGTTTCCGCACAAAGCTCACTAGATGCAATGGAAGCTGGCTACCAGGTAGGAACTCGTACAATTGTTGACGTATTGACAGCAACAACCGCGCTATACCAAGCGAAACAAAATCTGTCTAATGCTCGTTACGATTACATGATTAACCAACTGAATATCGAATTTGCTCGTGGTACGTTGAACGAAGACGATATTGCACGTTTGAATGCGAACTTAGGTAAAGAGATTTCAACCTCTGCAACTAGTATTATTCGTAGTACCAATGCGCCAAAAATGAACTAAAATTCTTAGTTTATTTGAAAATGATATAATGACCCGCTTATATAGCGGGTTATTTTTTGAAGGAAGCCAAGTAAATCGGTTAGAATTGCGAATTTGTACTAATTGGCCCGCTTACAACCCCTTTTCATTATCCTATGGCACAAATTCAGTGAATTCTCACTCTGTTCACTACGTTTTAGAACAAAAAATAACCTGTAGTTAATTTATTGATATCAAATAAAAATATTATTTTCCTCTTCAATAAATACCATGCTAATTAGAAAAAAATAGCAGAAAGTTATCAAAATGATAAATTCAACCCATTTCTCCTATATTTCTGCTTTAATTTTCAGCGGTTATCCCCTATCCTAGAGCTAACATCTAAAAACATCTTACTTAATTAAATTCAGGGTAATTACCATGACCATGAAGCGTACCAAAGATATTAATCAGAGCGCCTTCCGTAAGTCTTGGCGTTCATACCGTTTAGCGCCTGTGGCTGTCGCGGTCAGTGCCGTATTTATGCTTTCCGCTTGTGAAGAAAGCGATGAAACTGTATCACTGTACACCAACGCGCAAGATTGTAGCCAAGCGAACCCATCACAAGCCGAACAGTGCACCGTCGCTTACAATAATGCACTACAAGAAGCCGCTAAAACTGCACCTAAATATGAAACTCAGGCTGACTGTATTGCTGAGTTTGGTGAATCTATGTGTACTCAAGCCCCTGCTCAAGCGGGCCTTGCAGGCACTAGCTCAACAAATGGTGAACAAACCGCCCAAGCACAAAGCAGTGGCGGTAGTATGTGGATGCCATTAATGATGGGTTATATGATGGGCCGTATGATGGGCGGTAGCGCTGCATCACAACCATTATTCAGCTCGAAAAACCCAGCGAGCCCAGCCAACGGTAAATTTGTTGACGCTTCAGGTAAAAGCTATGGTCCTGCTGTTGCAGGTGGTCGTTCAATGAGCGTACCAAAAACCGCCATGGCACCTAAGCCACCAACAACTTCAACCGTGACTCGTGGCGGTTTTGGTGACACCGTCAATAAACAAGCGATGGCACAACGTTCATCTTCTTCTGCAAAATCAACTTCTTCCCGTTCGATGGGTGGTTGATAAGTAATGAAACGAGTTCCTATAGTAGAGCGCCCAAACTGGCGCGAAAAAGCTTCTGAGTTTGGCTTTGAATTTCACACTATGTATGGTGAGCCTTATTGGTCAGAAGACGCGTATTACCAATTCACGATGGCACAAATTGAAGAAATCGAAGATGCAACCGAGCAGTTGCATCAAATGTGCCTAAAAGTGGTTGAACGTGTTGTTGAAAGCGATGAGTTAATGGCGCGTTTTCAGATCCCTAAACATTGTTGGGAGTTTGTTCGCAGTTCATGGAAAAGCGAGCAACCTTCGTTATATTCTAGGCTTGACCTTGCTTACGATGGTATTAACCCCCCTAAGCTTTTAGAAAATAACGCGGATACTCCAACTTCATTGTATGAGTCTGCATTTTTCCAATGGATCTGGTTAGAAGATCAAATTGAAGCAGGGAAATTACCTGAAAATGCCGATCAGTTTAATAGTATTCAAGAGCAGCTGATCGAGCGCTTTACGCAATTAAAAGATCAGTATGGCTTCCGCTTGCTGCATATGTCTTGTTGCCGTGACACAGAAGAAGATCGCGGTACCGTTCAATATTTACAAGATTGTGCTAATGAAGCGGGGGTTGCCACTGAATTCTTATATATCGATGAAATTGGTTTAGGTGAAAAAGGCGAGTTTTCGGATACTCAGGATCAGGTGATTAGTAACCTGTTCAAATTGTATCCATGGGAATTTATGCTAAGAGAAATTTTCTCGACCAAATTGCAAGACGCTGGCGTGCGCTGGTTAGAGCCTGCATGGAAAAGTATCATTTCTAACAAGGCCTTATTGCCGATGTTATGGGAAATGTTCCCTGATCACCCAAATTTACTGCCTGCTTATTTCGCTGATGGCAAAACCCAGCCAGAACTCGAAAAATACGTTATTAAGCCACTATTTTCTCGTGAAGGTGCCAATATCCGTATCATCGAAAATGGTAAGGAAATTGCAGCGGCTGATGGTCCATACGGCGAAGAAGGCATGATTATTCAACAATTCCATCCACTTCCACAGTTTGAAGGTAGCTACACCTTAGTCGGAAGCTGGTTGGTGAATGATCAACCTGCAGGGATCTGTATTCGTGAAGATAAAGAACTGATCACTCAAGACTTATCACGCTTTTATCCACATACGATCATCGATTAATCGTATTTAAAATTAAAAGCTCAGCCCAAACATAGCAATATGATTTGGGCTTTTTTATCAATCAATTCTATTGCCGAAAAGTTTATCCTACCTGAATAGACAACATACTTAACGACGCCGACACAATTCCTTCAATCGGTGTGCTGATCTCTTCTCGCCCATCCCACGTCCCTAAAATAGGCAAAATAGGCAAGTAATGTTCTGGTGATGGATTCGATAATTTCCCATCCTCCCGTTCCAATCCTTTAGTCAGCGGATGGGGAATTTCATGACTTTGCAGATTGTCATACACAAACTTCTCAAAAGATATTGCCCATGGATACGGCTCGGCATGAGCATTTTGCCAATTCATCGCCCGCAGATTGTGTACCACGTTGCCGCTACCCATAATTAGTACACCTTCCTCTCGTAGAACCGATAACTTTTTCCCGAGATCGTAGAGCCAAGTAGCAGGTTTACTACCATCGATACTCAGCTGGATCACAGGGATATCGGCTTCTGGATACATACGCACTAAGATCTCCCATGTACCATGGTCTAACCCCCACTCTTGTTCATCAAGATAAATGGGCTCAGGAGCTAATAATGAAGCAACTTGCTGAGCTAATTCAGGAGAACCAGGAGCTGGATATTCGATTTGATACAAAGCTTCGGGGAAACCGCCAAAATCATGAATAGTTTTGGGTTTTAACATCGAAGTCACAGCAGTGCCACGCGTATACCAGTGGGCTGAAATCACCAAAATCGCAGTTGGCCGAGGTAAGATTTTACCCAGTTTCTCCCATGCTTGAGTGTAAGGATTATCCTCAATCGCATTCATAGGGCTACCATGGCCAATAAAAATGGCAGGAAGCTTATTTTTTACCACTGAAGTATTTACCGACATGATGATTTAAACTCCAACTCAATTAGTTTCTCCCCACAGCATACGCTTTTCAGCAAAAAACACAGTGAGCTAATTATGAGTATGATCATCAAAAAAATTGAAAAGGCCACGAGGTGTGCAACTCAGTGGCCTTCAAGATATTCTATATGCTTAACGTACTATTAATAATTTAAATAACTTAGCTTATTAATATTTAAACTTATCAAAACCTCTATCTAGAGCTCTTCCTCTAAGAGGATCAGCTCGCTTTCTTTTCCTGCAACAGACGATACTGAACTAAGTCTTCAATCGTCACCACAGTCAAACCATGTTGCTTACCAAACGCAGCCACTTCAGGGGTGCGAGCCATAGAACCATCATCATTGGTTAACTCACACAGCACACCGGCAGGTTTAAAACCCGCTAGAGTTGCAAGGTCGATAGACGCTTCAGTGTGGCCACGACGCGCTAATACCCCGCCATCACGCCCACGTAATGGGAAAACGTGGCCTGGATGATTTAGGTCGGCTGGAACGGCGTTGTCTGCGATTGCAGCACGAATAGTGGTAATACGATCTGCGGCAGAAACGCCCGTTGTAACCCCTTTTGCGGCCTCGATAGTTACCGTGAAACCTGTTTGGTTTTGGCTGGTGTTATTTTCCACCATCATCGGTAATTCGAGCAACTTACGACGCTCTTCAGTGATACAAAGACAGACGATCCCACTGCTATAGCGAATGGTAAATGCCATTTGTTCAGCGGTCATGGTTTCTGCTGCAAAAATTAAATCGCCTTCGTTCTCACGATCTTCATCATCAAGAACAAGAACACCTTTACCTTGGCGTAAAGCCTCGATAGCATTTTCAACACGTTCGATAGGGTTACCGAATACAGAAAGTAGCGAATGATCCATGGTAAAAACCTCTTAAATAGTTATTAACTAGTTACCAGAATCAAGGCAGTCTTAGGAATACGAGAAATGGGGAATATATAAATAGCCAATAAGAGGCATTTACCTATTCAGGTATGCAGAACACTATTGTGCGTAACAGCACAAACATGCAGATACTGTTAATTCTCTCCCATCCGGACTATAACCGTCGGCCCCAGATTCACACTGGGTCTGCTGACCTTTACCACAGAATGGTAAAGCGCTCGCGGGCTTCATGCGTGATGCATGTTTACCGCCGGTGGGGACTTTCACCCCGCCCTGAGATATACGCAATTAATATAACGCCAATAATTCAAGTTCGCAACGATGATAATCAAAATTGGCGAACGACTCACACTTTTAGCCAAAAAACATGAATAAAAACTTAGCGTTATCAAGGTTAATTTCACTATCGGTTCTAAACCTCTCCCTAAATAATTCAAGCTAGCGCAAGGCAGCAAGAGGTATTAAACTAGTCCCAACAATTCACAACAATATTTTGATAAACTTAAGGACCCGCGAAATGCTCGATCCGAAAAAAATTGAACAAGTTGCCCGCCAAATTCAAGGCGCTTTACCACAAGGTGTGCGTGATTTAGGTGAAGATTTTGATAAAAAACTGCGTTCACTATTACAATCACAACTCGGTAAATTAGACTTAGTCAGCCGTGAAGAATTTGATATTCAAACTCAAGTCTTATTACGCACCCGTGAAAAATTAGCGAAGATGGAACAACGCGTTAGCGCACTTGAAGCCCATTTAGATGTAGAAGAAAAAACGGCTGAGTAATTAAATTGAAAAAGTGCCCCCACTTTAATTTTAGATAAATAAAAACCTCACGGCGTTTTTACATACGCACGTGAGGTTTTTAACTAACTAATTAATTAATTAATTAATAATGATAAATTAACTCGTTTTCATAATATTTTTAATGATATTGGTTGTAGAAATACCATCTTCAAAGTTAAGGACTTTAACTTCGCCTCCAGCAGCCCACACTTCAGCGCTGCCCGCTATCTCTTCAGGGCGGTAATCCCCCCCTTTAACTAAGATGTCTGGCAGAACTTCTGCGATTAAGCGTTGCGGAGTGTCTTCTTCAAAAGCGACGACCCAATCAACGGATCCTAGCGCTCCGAGTACGGTCATTCGCTGTTCTAATGGGTTGACTGGACGTGTTTCCCCCTTTAAGCGGCGCGTCGATGCATCGCTATTGACCGCCACAATTAGGCGGTCACCCAATTTACGCGCGTTAGCTAAATACGACACATGCCCTGCATGGAGAATATCAAAACAACCATTCGTCATCACCACACGTTCACCGCGCAGTCTTGCATTCTCAACCGCTTGTTTTAATTCACTTTCCGTCATAACACCAAAACCAGTGTCAGCACGGCCACGAATAGCGTTTTCTAATTCAATAGGCGAAACTGTTGAAGTCCCTAATTTGCCCACCACCACGCCTGCTGCGGCATTAGCTAGTGCACAGGCTTCATGTAATGGGCGGCCAGATGCAATAGAGGCAGCGAGAACACCAATGACCGTATCCCCTGCCCCCGTCACGTCAAACACTTCTTGTGCCTGAGTCGGTAAATGCAATGGGGCTTCATCACGGCGGATCAGGCTCATACCTTGCTCTGAACGCGTAATTAACAGGGCTTTAAGCTCCAATGAATGAAGCAGCTTCATGCCTTTTTCTTCAACGTCTTGGTTGTTTTTACATGGCCCAACAATCGCTTCAAACTCAGACATATTTGGCGTCAATAATGTTGCCCCGCGGTAACGTTCAAAATTGTTTCCTTTCGGGTCAATCAAAACGGGAACATTGGCCTTGTTCGCGAGCGCTATCATCTTTTCAACATGAGTTAACGCCCCTTTTGCGTAATCAGACAGCACTAGTGCGCCAATGTGTGGCAGTGCTTGTTCTATGCGCTCCAGTACGGGGGCTACATCCACGTTTTCAAAACCTTCTTCAAAATCAAGACGAATAAGTTGCTGATTGCGAGAAAGTACACGTAATTTAGTAATCGTTGGATGGGTTGGAATAGCGACAAAATCACACCGCACCTGCACCGCATTTAAATTTTCAGTTAGAGCTTTTGCCGCGTCGTCAATCCCAGTTAACCCCACAAGGCGGGAGTTTGCCCCTAATGAAGCAATATTCATCGCGACGTTAGCTGCACCACCGGGACGCTCTTCTACCATCGTGACTTTAACGACCGGAACAGGGGCTTCTGGGGAAATTCGGTTTGCAGGACCATGCCAATAACGGTCTAACATCACATCACCAACCACCAGCACACCGGCTTGTTTATAATCCGGAAGAGTTACTTTCATCCTGCACTCCAGTCTTAAAAAGGAAATCTGATAATAATTAGCAACAATACTAGCATATTGCGCTGTTTAGCTAAATAAAATGCGTTTGTTCTTTATCCTTCAAGCCATTTTTGCCAACTTGCTAAAACTTGTTCACGTTGTTGAGTAAATTGGTTTATTTCAACGCGGCTTGGCAACGATTGTAATGCTAAGTGATGGAGTTCATTACGCATCGTGACATACGCTTGAGTTAAAGCATTCGCCTCATCTTCAGGCATGAAACCATATTGCGTCATTAGTTCGAAAATACGCACATTATCAGACCAACGTGTTAACACATTGTTTTCTGAAGCGAAACGCAACACTAAGTATTGCGCGATAAATTCAATATCAGTGATCCCGCCTGGATCAGCTTTTAAGTCGAACACATTGGCTTGATGGCTTCCTAAGTGCTGATGCATTTTTAACCGCATATCGCGCACTTGCTGCTGCAGAGTTTGAGGTTCTCTTGGCATACACAAAGTTTCGTGGCGAGTGTGTATAAATTTCCGTTGTAAATCCTCATCACCAAACACCATTCGGGCTCGAATTAGCGCCTGATGTTCCCATGTCCAAGCATCGTTTTTTTGGTAGTCATCAAATGATTGTATTGTACTGACTAACATTCCTGACTCACCGGAAGGCCTAAGTCGCGCATCAACTTCATACAACACACCAGAAGGGGTTCGAGTACTAAACAAATGGATAATGCGCTGAGCGACACGCAAATAAAATTGGCGAGCATCAATGGAACGTTCGCCATTGGTGACGACATCTAAAGGACAATCGAAGAGAAAAACGAGGTCTAAATCCGAACTATAACCCAATTCCCAGCCACCTAGCTTTCCATAACCTAACACTGCAAAACCATATTGTTTTTTATCATTTAGTTCTAGATGTGAGGGCTCTCCGTAGCGTTTTGCCATTTTTTGCCACGCTTGGTGTACCACTGCATCAATAATCGCTTCAGCAAGGTAAGTCAGATGGTCACTGACCTTCATTACAGGTAAAACCCCCGAAATATCTTCGGCGGCGATGCGCAACAATTGGGCTTGTTTAAATTGACGTAAGGCTTCAAGTTGCTGCTCTTCGTCATCTTCAGGAACCCGCATTAAATATTGGCGCAGTTCATCGCGGTAAGCCGTTAGTGGTAGCGGCTGGTATAATGATTGAGGGTCGAGCAATTCATCTAATAACAATGGGTGGCGCGCTAGCTGCTCCGCTATCATAGGTGACGCTGCACACAAGCGAATAACGTGAGTTAAAACCTCGTCAAATTCGAGCATTAACTCGAGATAAGTTGTACGGCTAACAATGCTCAATAACAGGGGGGTGATACGCTCAATGACTTGGCCTGCATCATCACGTTCACCGACTTTTGCCAATAATTTAGGCATTAATTCATCAAGAACATCCCGTCCACGAGGGCCAATGGTGCGTTTATTAAGATCATGACGGAACATCACTATGCCGTGAATAATGCGTTGGGCAATATCTTCATTTTTAGAGGGTAAGTAAGTGGCTAATTCTTCTTTCGATAATTCACTTTGCCATAGCGTGATATAAATTTCATCGAATGCATCAGTGTTCTCACTATCATCTTCCTTGCCTATTTGCTCAGTGAATATTTGATGCACCGCGGCCATTTTCTGGCTCAAAACCAGATAAAATGCGGGCCAATCCGCAAAGCTCATTCCCCACGCTAAGCGCGTTTGGTTTAAACTATCGTCAGGGAGTGTTTGTGTCTGTTGGTCATCGATACTTTGCAGTAAATTTTCGACTCTACGCAAGAAAAGGTAGCCATCTTGCAGGATATTCACTTGTTCTTCCGTTAATAATGCAAGTTCTCGGATCCCTTGTAATGTTGAAAATAAGGATTGCGACTGTAAAACAGGTTCTCGCCCCCCTCGAATTAACTGAAAAACCTGTGAAACAAATTCAACTTCACGAATACCTCCAGCCCCTAATTTGATATTATTTACCAAACCACGACGCCGGACTTCCCGCTCAATCATATTTTTCATGTTGCGCAAAGATTGGATCACGCTAAAGTCGATATAGCGACGATAAACGAAAGGACGCAAAAGTTTTCGCAAACACGCCTCATAATGCAGGCTATCTGCACCCATAATGCGAGCTTTAACCATCGCATAACGTTCCCAATCACGCCCTTGTTCTTGGTAATAGTCTTCAAGTGCGGAAAAACTAAAAACTAACGGCCCGCTATCACCAAATGGCCGTAAGCGCATATCAACCCGGTAAACAAAACCATTCTCTGTCACTTGATCAAGTACACGGATCAACTTTTGCCCTAAACGCGTAAAAAATTGCGCATTATCTAACTCTTTTCGACCACCTTGGGTAACCCCGTTTTCTGGATAAACAAAAATTAGGTCAATATCTGATGAAAAATTAAGCTCTCTGCCCCCTAACTTTCCCATCCCTAAAACCAATAGCGGCTGCGGTTTTCCTTCTGCATTACAAGGGGTTCCCCATGACTGACTATATTCTTGATACAACCAATCTCGCGCCGCAACAACCAAGGTCTCCGCCAATATGCTGAGCTGATAAATCGTTTCTTTTTGCGTGCTTATTTCTAACACTTGCATCCATGCACAGCGCACTAACATATGGTGGCGAAAGATGCGCAATACTCGCATCAAATGTTCTTCATTGTTAACTAACGACAAATTTTGTGATAACCATGATGCATAACTTTTCCATTCATCAGCTTTCGGTGGCTGAGAACGAATTTCAAGTAAAAACTGTGGGTGTGCGAGTACTTGCTTGAGTGCAAAATCGCTGAAAGACAGCACCTGAATTTCTTGTTCACTTAACGGCAATAACTCGTGAACTTGTTCCGTAATTCGGTTTAAAACACGTTCACCTTGGCTTTGCAATACGTCAGGAAAAGCATGCATATTATCAATACCTTAATGGGCTTCTTGATAGGTTAAAGCACTTAACCATTGGATAAAGGCTAATTTACATTTTAACCACTGGCTGCTATAGCAAAAATCCTCTGCACTCATGGATTCATCAGCAATGTTTGTGCGTAATTGTTCTAGCGGAGTATCATGAATAAAATGAGGCGCTGAATTTTGGTAATGCACTAAAAATGCCTGAACAAAACGTAAAAACTCACTGAAACCTTGGCGCGCATTACTTCCATTTTCTAACCAGTAAGCTTCATGCTGCTGGCAAAGTAATTGCATATGCATTAATGACTTTTCTAAGGGCAGCTCTTCGTAGTCAAACAGCGAGTCTGGACAAGTTAATGGCTCTTTTGGCAGCGATAGCAAGGAATATCCACGTGCAGCTTTGCTAAGTGATGACAAATGTAATCCGTCGATATCTGCAAATTTCTTCGCTAAATTGAGTACATCAGCAATAAAGCCTTTTTTTAGTTCTAGTTCAAACTCTTGAATAGGCAAATCCTTTGCGCCAGAGGAAATTTCACCTTGGTCAAAAACCACTTCTATTTCGCTATCTTCAAAAGTCACTAACCATTTTTCACGGGTAAAATTGGTGCTAAAGAGGATATTTAATTCAGACTGAAGCTGTGAAACATCAGTGCCTTCTGGCCAAATTTCAGCAGGTAATGCGGCTAAATCAAGCTCAGGTGAATCAATGTCAACATTATATTCAGGCCGTTGGTGTAAGCCGCCTATCGCCTGCCCAGCCGTTTTCATTGTCATTTCATAACGACCATCACAACCGCGGATACGTAAGCCCATATCCCACTGACGTAACTGCTTATTTGCCGTATCAAAGTAGATATTGGTTAACTTCGTTGGTTCGCTGTACTGGTGAGACAATGTTGATAGACACTGTCGTACAGCCTCTATTGCCGAGTGCTTAGCAGCAAGTTTGAGTTCAACCTCTACGTGGCTCATACATATCCTTATTTAATTATTTCACTCCACTCATATTACCCCAATCGAGCTAAGCTGAGAAAAGAAACTGCATAGGAATCAAAAATTCTACCTGTCATATTTCTTTCAGTGAGTTATATTGAAAATAGAGTGAAAATAAGGGTAATTTAGACAGTTAGGATAGTTCTCATTCTCCTTTTGGGTGTGAATACATCTGCGTTTAGGGTTTGCACCCTTACACTTTACTCATTAGTATTCAAATAATATAAAACTCATTCACCATCAAAAGACTGTAAATACCATGCGAAAAATTCCATTATTATTAATTTCAATCATGGGGCTAGGCCTTTCCTTAAATTCATATGCAGCAGAAAAACGTTATGTTTCGGATGATTTATCCACATACGTTCATAGTGGACCAGGCACAAAATATCGTATTGTAGGTACGCTCAATGCCGGGGAAGCGGTTGAACTGCTTTCCACAGATAACAAATTTGCACAAGTTCGCGATGAAAAGGGTAGAACGGTCTGGTTACCTGTAGATCAACTCAGTAATACACCCAGTATGAAAACCCGCATTCCAGAACTTGAAGCGGAAAATCAAAAACTACGTCAGCAACTCGATAATATTGACAACACTTGGAATACACGAACCGCAGATATGCAGCAAAAAGTCGCTGATAATGACAATATTGTCAGCCAACTGAAAGCTGAAAATGAAAAATTAAAAAACGAGCTAATTAAATCAGGTAAAAAGCTGGAAATTGCTGAAGTCAACTTAGATGATCGCCGTCGTGAATTGATTTTACAATGGTTTATGTATGGTGGTGGCGTTGCCGGTGTTGGCTTAATTTTAGGTTTGATTTTACCGCACATCATTCCACGTCGTAAAAAGCGTAATGATGGTTGGATGTAATTGAGGCCATTCACATGAAAGTCTATCTCGTGGGGGGGGCTGTACGTGACCAACTTCTTGGGCTACCTATTTTAGATAGGGACTATGTGGTGGTTGGCACAACACCCGAGGCAATGCTATCGCAAGGTTTTCAACAAGTTGGAAAGGATTTTCCTGTATTCCTACATCCAAAGACCCATGAAGAATACGCTTTAGCCCGCACAGAACGTAAAACTGGTGCCGGCTATACTGGCTTTAGCTGCTATAGCGCTCCCGATGTTACTATTGAAGATGATTTGCTACGTCGCGATCTAACAATTAACGCGATAGCACAAAGTGGATCAGGTGAAATTATTGACCCATTCCAAGGCGTAAACGATCTCAATAACCGTATTTTACGTCATGTGTCTGACGCATTTTCTGAAGATCCTTTACGGGTCTTACGGGTTGCGCGATTTGCCGCTCGCTACTTTGAACAAGGTTTTACGATTGCGCCTGAAACATTAGCATTAATGCAAAAAATGGCCACAACAGGGGAATTATCTCACCTCACCGCCGAACGCGTTTGGACAGAAACCGAAAAAGCGCTGAAATCAAATTCTCCACAGGTGTATTTTGATGTTTTACGCCAATGTGGTGCTTTAGCTGTACTTTTTCCTGAAGTTGATGCGTTATTTGGTGTTCCTGCCCCTGAAAAATGGCACCCTGAAATTGATACCGGTATCCATACTTTAATGGTAATGAAAATGATTGCCGAGCTATCTAATAATGTAGATATTCGCTTTGCGGCCTTATGCCATGATTTAGGCAAAGCGCTAACACCACCGGATATTTGGCCGAGCCATCCAAACCACGGTGAAGCAGGTATTCCATTAATAGAAACTCTCTGCGCAAGATTAAAAGTACCAACTACGGCTCGTGACTTAGCCCGTCTAGCTGCGCGTTACCATGATAAAATACATATTATCAATAAATTACCAGCTAATGAGCTCATTGCGATTTTTGATGGGCTTGATAGCTGGCGTAAACCAGAACGTATTGAGCAACTCAGTTTAATCAGCGAGGCGGATGCAAGAGGTCGATTAGGCCTTGAACAGCAAGCCTATCCACAGGGACAGTACTTCAGGCAAGCTTTTTCTATAGCACAATCCGTTGAGGTCAAACCCATTATTGAGCAAGGTTTTCAAGGCCCTGAGATCCGGCAAGAACTTACGCGGCAACGTATTGAAGCCGTTGCTAGTTGGCAACAACAAATGTTCTAATGGTCATAACGCTGGCGGCTAAACACCGCCAGTCATCATTTAAGCGCTTTTCACGCCTCTTTCGATAATAACCCCAACTTGTTTGGCTCGCGCCACAGCTCCCGGCTTAGCCACCTTAATTCGAACCCATGGGCTAGCAAATTGAGTCATCAGTAGTTGTGCGACTTCTTCAGCAACACGCTCTACTAACCCAAACTTGTTATTCCCAACATGAGCAAGGATAGCCTGACTAACTTTGGCATAATCTAAGCAATATTCTACATTATCGCTCATAGACGCGCGTTTGTTATTCCATCCCATTTCGATATCGAGCACCAGTTTCTGTTCAATATCTTGTTCCCAGTCATATACACCGATCGTGGTGATGACTGATAATTGCTCAATAAATACGATATCCATCACGTCATTTTCTCATTTATGTACTGAATTGATACCACTTCAGCAAAAATATGCGTATTATCCAAGACTGAAGTGAATTTATGGCCTTAACCGTTTTTGGAGTTAGCTATGAGTGCAACCGCGCTTGGCATGATAATCTTCGCCTATCTTTGTGGCTCAGTTTCGAGTGCGATACTGATCTGCCGTTTGGCGAGACTACCCGACCCCCGTCAACACGGCTCTGGTAACCCTGGTGCAACTAACGTATTACGTGTAGGCGGTAAAGCCGCCGCTGCTGGGGTACTCATTTGTGACGTATTAAAAGGGATGATACCCGTTTGGCTTGCTTATTATTTAAATGTGCAGCCATTCTATCTTGGCTTTGTTGCAATTGCAGCCTGTCTTGGGCATATATATCCTATTTTCTTTCGTTTCAAAGGCGGGAAAGGGGTAGCAACTGCATTTGGTTCAATTGCCGCTATTGGTTGGGATCTTTCTGGTTTAGTCGCAGGGACATGGTTACTGACAGTATTGCTTAGTGGTTATTCATCACTCGGCGCAATTGTCAGCGCCTTACTCGCTCCCTTTTATGTTTGGTGGTTTAAACCTGAATTCACCTTCCCTGTTGCCATGTTGTCTTGTTTAGTGTTAGTCCGCCATCATGGCAATATACAACGCCTTTGGCGCGGCCAAGAAAGCCGTATTTGGCAAAAGCTGAAAAATAAAAAACAAAAAACCAATAAAGAAATAGCCCAAGAAGCCAAAGAGCAAGAACAGGATGACTGATCGTTATCTTTAATTTCCCCTAAGAAGAGCTGATTTCAGCTCTTTTTTTATGCTATTTGCCTTGTTTAAAGTTTCCCAAAAAATCCTATCGATAACAACAGCGTGATATCCCTACTTAAAACTGTACTGGTAGCAATTTGTGCTGCGTTACATTTTTGCCATAACTAGCGCACACTTTTAAATAAAAGTTAAATTATTGCAAAATTATTACTAAGGAATATTTAAAAGCTGTCGACTATATAAAAGGAAAACTAAACAATAATAATGGTATTATAATGAGCAGAACCCCTTATATCACTCAAAATGAATATGTATTAGATGAAAATATCACATTGATGACAACTAGCGATCTGCAAGGAAACATTGTTCATGCTAATGATTTCTTTGTCCAAGTTAGTGGTTATGAATTAGATGAATTATTAACACGTCCACACAATATTATCCGCCATCCAGATATGCCCAAAGAAGCTTTTGCCGACATGTGGGCAACTCTTAAAAAAGGAGAACCTTGGACTGGTATTGTCAAAAATCGTCGGAAAAATGGTGACCATTACTGGGTTCGAGCCAATATCACCCCAGTGGAACGCAAAGGGGTTATTACGGGCTATATGTCCATTCGAACTCGTGCAACACGCCAAGAAATTGCGACAGTAGAACCGCTCTATAGCGCAATGAATGAAAATAGAAGTAAACAAAAGATTTTTAAGGGAATTGTACTTTCTAAAAAAATACCGTTTCACTTTTCAACATATTCAACACGTTCACGTATCCGACTCGTCATGAGCCTGTTATTTGTCCTCTGGCTCATCATGGCAAGCACTGTTTTGCAACCAACCGCATCCCTTTTAATCATGAGCATCTGCACATTTATCACATTACTGGTCGGTAATATGATATTTGAAAAAATGCTCGCCACACCATTGGAAAATATTACCCAACAAGCGCTTAGTATTGCACGAGGGAATCGACATAGCGTTAACCATATGCAACGCACAGATGAAATTGGCTTAGTATTACGCGCTATAGGGCAACTTGGACTCGTCTGCCGTTGGCTAATCAAAGATGTCTCCGAGCAAGTTGATAACGTTCGCAAAGGCAGTGAATCTTTAGTCTCCGATTGCGGTGAATTAGAAACGCATACTCAGCAAACTGTCGGTTATATGCAACAAACCGTTGCGACCATGAACCAAATGGCTGTTTCTGTAAAAATGAATGCCGATAATACAATCCAAGTTGATCAGCTTTCTAATACCACTAGCGAAACCGCGGTAAATGGCGGTGCCATGATGGAAGCGGTTGTCGATACCATGAATGAAATTGTCAGTAGTACCAGCAAAATCCATTCCATCACGGATGTGATTAAAGACATCGCATTTTAAACTAATATACTCGCGTTAAATGCTGCTGTAGAAGCCGCACGTGCGGGTGAGCAAGGTAAAGGCTTTGCCGTTGTTGCAAATGAGGTTCGCAGCCTAGCAAGCCGCAGTGCAAGCGCAGTGAATGATATTCGCGAATTAATTAATGATTGTGAGAAAAAAGTCAATTCAGGGAAAAATCAAGTGCATACGGCAGGGGACACCATGAAGGAGATTGTCGAGCAAATACAAAATGTCACGCAATTGATTACCCATATTAGCCAAGCGACTTCTGAGCAAGCGGCTGGGATCGCCGATATTACCCAAGCGGTGAGTGAGCTCGAAACCATCACGCAACAAAGCACATTACTGGTAGAGCAAAGCACAGAGACATCAAATATGGTAAAAGCACGTTCAAGCCGACTTGAAGATGCTATCGTTGTTTTACATTAATATTGAGTTGAAAAGCAAAAGGGCTGTCATCCAGCCCTTTTTATCAAACAACATAAACTTATCAACAGTATTATTTTTCTAACGGTGGTAATTCGGCCAGTGGCCAGCGCGGACGAACTGTCACGCCAAGCCCTGTCGTTGACCCACCTTTAAGACGAATAAGCCCCGCTAAAGCAATCATCGCACCGTTATCTGTACAAAACTCAGGGCGCGCATAAAAAACCTCACCGCCACGCTGTTTGAGAACGTCTTCCATTTTTGCTCTAAGTGCGCGGTTAGCACTAACGCCCCCCGCCATCACCAAGCGTTTAAACCCTGTTTGTTCTAAAGCGCGTTTGCATTTAATGGCCAACGTATCTACCACGGCATCTTCAAAGGCTCTCGCAATATCAGCTCGGGTTTGGTCGTCATCCGCATTTTCACGAATGGTATTTGCTGCAAAGGTTTTTAACCCTGAGAAGCTAAAATCAAGCCCTGGCCTGTCTGTCATTGGTCGAGTAAACACAAAACGGCCCGCAGTCCCCTGCTGTGCCATGCGAGATAACACAGGGCCGCCAGGGTAGTCTAAACCTAATAATTTCGCTGTTTTATCAAACGCTTCACCTGCTGCGTCATCGATGGATTCACCAAGTAGCTCATACTCACCAATCCCCGTCACACTGATAAGCTGGGTATGTCCACCAGAAACCAGTAATGCAACGAAAGGAAATTCAGGGCTTTTCTCTTCTAGCATTGGAGCCAATAAATGGCCTTCCATGTGATGAACAGCCACAGCAGGAACATTCCACGCAAAAGCTAACGAACGCCCGACCGTTGCACCGACCATTAAAGCCCCCACCAAACCGGGGCCCGCAGTATAAGCGACGGCGTCGATATCTTGACTTGTTAAATTAGCTTCTTTCAGCGCGGCTTGAATTAACGGCACTGTTTTACGAATATGATCACGCGAGGCCAATTCAGGCACGACACCACCGTAGTCTGCATGAACTTTAATTTGGCTGTATAATTGATTGGCTAATAAGCCTCGCTCATCATCATAGATTGCGATACCCGTCTCATCGCAAGAGGTTTCGATACCTAAAACACGCATTGCACTACCCTTGTTTGTTGCATAACCGCAAGTCTATCACTATTTTCGTGCAATCGCGTAATTAATGTTGGCAAAAGGCTGACTTTCCTGACTGTATAGTCTATAATCAGTCCCCTGTAATAAAAAATTTCGTGTGGCTAACTCTCATTATTATCTGGTTTTGTTTGCTTTTTCATCAAATGAACTGCAAATCAGGTAATCTTGTGTGATTCAATTTTATACGGCACTTTACAAACCCGTACTCATTGAAGTAAAATTCCGCACCATTTTAAATGAAGGCTGGTGAATCAGTACCAGCAACAAACCGATTTCTATTGAGGTGAGAGGCACATGCCGGTAATTAAAGTACGTGAAAACGAGCCATTCGACGTTGCACTGCGTCGTTTCAAACGTTCCTGTGAAAAAGCAGGTGTTTTAGCTGAAGTTCGTCGTCGTGAATTCTATGAAAAACCAACGACTGAACGCAAACGCGCTAAAGCATCAGCTGTAAAGCGTCACGCTAAGAAACTGGCTCGCGAAAACGCACGCCGTACTCGTCTGTACTAGTTGTTTGCAGTGAAAACTGCATTCATGACAGACGATAGCTAATACAAAATTTTAGTTTCTCTCGTAGTCACTCAGTTTTTGTAGTAGTAAATAGCTAAGCAGTTAAAGGCCGTGCTTTCCTCAAGGAAGCGCGGCTTATTATCGTTCATCAACAGGCGAAAAAGAGGCTTATGGCTGGACGAATTCCGCGTTCATTTATCAATGATTTGTTAGCAAGAACCGATATCATTGATTTAGTCGATGCAAAAGTCCCGTTAAAAAAACAGGGTAAAAACCATCACGCTTGTTGTCCGTTCCATAATGAAAAAACACCCTCTTTTACCGTAAACGGTGAAAGACAGTTTTATTACTGTTTTGGTTGTGGTGCTCATGGCAATGCTATCGATTTTTTGATGAATTATGACAAACTCGATTTTGTCGAAGCTATTGAAGAATTATCTGCACTGCATGGCCTTGATGTCCCTTATGAAAAAGGAACGGGTTCAAGCCAAATAGAACTTCATCAACGGCAAAATTTGTATCAGTTGATGGAAAAAATTAATCAATTTTACTGTGCTGCCTTAAGTCATTCTTCGGCTAATAAAGCGAAAGATTATTTAAGCCAACGTGGTTTAAGCGCTGAAATTATTGAGCATTTTTCGATTGGTTTCGCCCCTGCGGGCTGGGACAACTTACTCAAAAAATTCGCTGTAAACCCAGAAAGTCGCAAACAGCTTGATGATGCAGGCATGTTAGTGACAAATGATAATGGCCGAATCTATGACCGCTTTAGAGAGCGTGTTATGTTCCCAATTCGGGATAGACGCGGTCGTGTAATTGCCTTCGGTGGCCGAGTATTAGGGGATGCCCTTCCCAAATACTTAAACTCTCCCGAAACTGATATTTTCCATAAAGGCCGTCAATTATTTGGCCTCTATGAAGCAACACAAAATAGTAGTGAATTAGCGAAATTACTCGTAGTTGAAGGCTATATGGACGTTGTTGCTCTCGCTCAGTATGACATCCGCTATGCGGTTGCCTCACTTGGCACATCAACAACCTCAGAACACATTCAGCTACTTTATCGTTCAACAGATACAGTTATTTGTTGTTATGATGGCGACCGCGCAGGCCGAGAAGCGGCTTGGCGGGCACTGGAAACAGCACTTCCCTATCTAACGGATGGTCGCCAATTGCGCTTTATGTTTTTACCTGATGGTGAAGACCCGGATTCATTAGTGCGTAAAGAAGGCAAAGAGACTTTTGAGCAACGCATGAAAGATGCTCAAACCCTTTCCTCCTTTTTATTTGATTCACTTGTTCCTCAGGTGGATTTAAAAACGCAAGAAGGGAAAGCAAAATTTAGTAAATTAGCTATCCCTTTGATTAAACAAATACCTGGTGAAACATTGCGCCTTTATATGGCTCAAGAGCTAGGAAATTTTATTGGTATACCGGATATTTCTCAAGTTCTTGCTATGATTGATAGAGAGAATACAGAACAAGTTAACTATCAGGCGCCCAAATTAAAACCAACCACAATGCGAATACTTATCGCACTGTTGGTACAGAATCCGAACTTTTCGGAACTTGTTCCCTCATTAGAGGGGATCGCCCATATTCAAATGCCGGGGCTTTCTCTATTTCAGGAACTGGTTGATGTTTGCCGTTCTACCCCCGGAATGTCGACTGGGCAGTTGCTAGAGCGTTATCGTGATAATAAATTTTCGAAACAGCTTGAAAAACTCGCAACATGGAACGATATAGAAATAGAGGAGATAGCGGAAAATACCTTTATAGATGCGTTAAACCATCTATTTAATAGCGCACTCGACGAACGTTTTGACTATTTGATAGCAAAAGAACGAACTGAAGGGCTGACCCCAGAAGAGCGCGAAGAAGTCCGCTTAATCACTCTTTCAAGAGTGAAAACATAATCTAACCCAAAACAGAATTAGTATTTTAAACGGCTTAAGTGCCGATAAACACAAGGCAAATGCCTGTAAATGCTACGAGAATAAAGGGCGTAGCGAATAATAAATATTCCCTTTGTATGTTCTTGTTGGCCGAATGTTTCGCCGACCGACACCAATTTAAATACTCAGAAGTGTGGATACCGTCTTATGGAGCAAAACCCGCAGTCGCAGCTTAAGCTACTCGTAACCAAGGGTAAAGAGCAAGGTTACTTAACCTATGCCGAGGTCAATGACCATCTGCCGGAAGATATCGTCGATTCAGACCAAATTGAAGATATCATTCAGATGATTAATGACATGGGCATCCAGGTCATGGAAGAAGCACCTGATGCCGATGATTTAATTTTGGCTGAAAATACTTCCGATACTGATGAAGATGCAGCAGAAGCCGCTGCACAAGTGCTGTCCAGTGTTGAAAGTGAAATCGGCCGCACGACCGACCCTGTCCGCATGTATATGCGTGAAATGGGCACCGTCGAGCTTCTCACACGAGAAGGCGAAATCGACATTGCAAAACGTATCGAGGATGGTATTAATCAGGTTCAGTGCTCTGTTGCTGAATATCCTGAAGCTATTACCTATCTCCTTGAGCAATATGACCGTGTTGAAGCAGGAGAAAGCCGTTTATCTGATTTAATCACCGGCTTTGTTGACCCTAACGCGGAAGAAGATCTCGCACCAACAGCAACTCACGTTGGCTCTGAATTACCACAAGCAGAGCTTGATAAAGACGATGACGAAGACGAAGAAGATGAAGACGCCGATGACAGCGATGACGATAACAGCATCGATCCTGAATTAGCGCGTCAAAAATTCTCTGATCTTCGTGAGCAATATGAAAAAACGCGTCAACATATTAAACAATATGGTCGTAGTGATGCGAAAACGGCTGCCGCTATTGAGCAGCTTTCCGAAGTATTTAAAGAGTTCCGTTTAGTTCCTAAGCAATTTGACTATTTGGTCAATAACATGCGTGAAATGATGGACAGAGTTCGCTTACAAGAGCGTACCATCATGAAACTGTGTGTTGAACAATGTAAGATGCCGAAGAAAAACTTCATTACTTTATTTAGTGGTAATGAGACCAGCGAAACTTGGTTAACTGCTGCAAAAGCAATGAACAAGCCTTGGTCAGAAAAACTACTTGAAGTTGAAGAAGAAAT
This sequence comes from Providencia rettgeri, assembly GCF_023205015.1. NCBI lineage: Bacteria > Pseudomonadati > Pseudomonadota > Gammaproteobacteria > Enterobacterales > Morganellaceae > Providencia > Providencia rettgeri. The sequence goes on from NZ_CP096258.1 coordinate 3,625,541, forward strand.
TCTACGTTGCCTGCAAAGACTGCGTCAAATTGAAGAAGAAACGGGTCTGACAATTGAACAAGTTAAAGATATCAACCGTCGTATGTCTATCGGTGAAGCAAAAGCACGCCGTGCGAAGAAAGAGATGGTTGAAGCAAACTTACGTCTGGTTATTTCTATCGCTAAGAAATACACCAACCGTGGCTTGCAGTTCCTTGACCTGATCCAAGAAGGTAATATCGGCCTGATGAAAGCCGTTGATAAGTTTGAATATCGCCGTGGTTATAAGTTCTCAACTTATGCAACTTGGTGGATCCGTCAGGCTATCACGCGTTCAATTGCTGACCAAGCACGTACTATTCGTATCCCGGTTCACATGATTGAAACTATCAATAAACTGAACCGTATCTCTCGCCAAATGCTGCAAGAAATGGGCCGTGAGCCATCGCCAGAAGAACTGGCAGAACGCATGCTAATGCCGGAAGATAAAATTCGTAAAGTCCTGAAGATTGCTAAAGAACCAATCTCTATGGAAACCCCTATCGGTGATGATGAAGATTCACATTTAGGTGATTTTATTGAAGATACCACTTTAGAGCTGCCTTTAGACTCTGCAACGTCAGAAAGCTTACGCTCTGCAACTCACGAAGTGTTAGCAGGCTTAACCGCTCGTGAAGCAAAAGTGCTACGCATGCGTTTTGGTATCGACATGAATACTGACCACACCCTTGAGGAAGTCGGTAAGCAGTTTGATGTTACCCGTGAACGTATCCGTCAGATCGAAGCGAAAGCGTTACGTAAATTACGTCACCCAAGCCGCTCAGAAGTTCTGCGCAGCTTCCTTGACGAATAATTGATTTATTTATATCTAAAAACACCTGCTCCGGCAGGTGTTTTTTTATGGTCACTAAAACCATGGAAAGCTACACTACCGGTGTTTCATGCAAATAAACCCAAACACACTTTTCGGGTTCGACCCTGATACATGCAGTCGAAATTCTTAACGACTCAATACCATTTATTTGCTGTTTTTCTTGATACTGAACCCAGCAATAGCCATTGTCTTCGCGCAATGGAATCAGATTAATACACTCTGTAGAAAATGATGTTCTAGCCCCGACATTCTGACTGAATAGCTGAGTCACTTCATTTAACCCAATACAATGGCCTTGTGTGGTAACCATTTTGAAGTGCTCATCGAAACTGGCTAATAGAGGAGCCAAACTTTTATCACCATTTCTCCCCATAAAAACATTCTCAATTAAGACATGTACGTCCACAACGCTTTGCAGCGCGCTTTCCATTGTTTCACTCATTTATTTTTCCTTGATCACTGAAATTAATGAAAGTAACCCGAGTATTGATGCGATAAGAAACGTATATTGATAGCGTAATAAATCACTCGAAAAAGTCGTTAGGCTAAATATAGAAATAAATATGACGGCGCCAACACTAAATGCGACTTGTCGATTAATATTCCACAATACGCTCCCTTGAAGTAAATCTTTGTCTTTGAAGTCCATCAGCGAGCTAATTTGTGCAGTATTGGCGCTCAATCCACCACCCATCCCCATCAATAAATAAGCGATTATTAATAAATAGAGCTGACTTGAAGATGAAACCCAATAAAGCAGAAAAATACCAAGGCTATGTAATGTAATACCAATAATAAATAATTGTTTTTTCCCTATCTGCAAATAAAGGCGCCCACCAGTTACCATTGAAACTACCGCCCCCAATGCATATAGCACCATAAATAATCCTGTTTGTGCTGCGCTGAATCCTATATTCTCTTGTAGATTAAAAATATTCAGTAAATTAACTCCCGTAAAAATACCGGGAACAGCATAGTAAACAATAAAAGCGTTACGCAAATTGGTGTTATTCAATAATTGAAAATTTAAAATAGGTTCTCGACATTTTTTGGCATATTTAAGATAAATAACAAATACGAGAGTTGAAGTAGCAAAACTCACCAAAGCCAATAATAAATTGTGATAGTCATTATAAAAAGAGAATGATAATAATAAGCTTAATAAACTTAAACTTACCATTATTAGCCCCAAAATATCTGGCTTTTCTCTTATTGCTTTCCCATCATTTTTTATCCAAACCCAGGCAAGTACGGCCGTTAGCAATGAAAAAGGTAAATTAGCATAAAAAACCCAATGCCAAGATAAAGAATCAATAATTAAACCACCAATGGCAGGTGAGAATGCAGGCGCAATTAACGCGACTGTCATAATCAATGTTGATATACGCTGACGATCATTATTTGGAAATAATGCAAAAACGAGTGCCTGACCGACAGGAATTAATAACCCTCCCGCGGCTCCTTGGATAAAACGCCAAAAAATTAAACTATAAATTGAATCACTGCTCCCACTGAACCAAGCTGCAACAGAAAAAAGCAACATGGAATAGCAAAGTAGCTTTTGATTACCTAGCCTGCCTGCTAGCCATAAACTGATGGGCATCACCAGCACTAAACCTAAAATATAGCCATTGGCAACCCAAGCAACTTGAGATTGGCTCGCTGAAAATGACGATGCAATATCAGGTAATGCTATCGCCGACATAAAAATATTAATACAATCAATAAAGAAACCGAGTAAAAATACTGTGGCAATTTTGTATCGATAAGTCATGGACTTCCTCCGGCGGCAAAGAATAGATTTAAGTACTTTCTTTGTCGATATAAGGGAGGTAACATGATTGTTTAATAAAAAAGAACAATCGCCACCATTATGCAAAAAAATCTCAAAAAGATTATCAGCTTTCTACAAGTTGTTGACTCCGGTTCATTCACGAAAGCCGCAGATATTTTAGGGCTAAGCCGCTCTATGGTTAGTGTGGATATCAAACAATTAGAAACTCAGCTCAATGTGAGCTTGCTGACACGAAATACGCGGAATATTGCATTAACAGAAGTGGGAAAACATTTCTATGACGACTTTAAACGTATTCAAAGTCAAATAGATGAAGCTTTCGAAAAAAGCCAAAATTTAGGCACTAATATTGTAGGTTTGCTGCGCTTTTCATCAACGAGTGAGTTTGGCCAACGTTTTATTTTGCCACTACTTCCTGAATTTTGCCGCCTTTATCCTAAGCTAAGGTTACAGTATTCATTTAACTCATCCTTAGATGACCTTATCACAGAGAAACTCGATTTATCTATTCGGTTAGGTAATTTAAAAAATTCATCCCATAAAATGAAAAAACTGGGTGAATATGAAATTTACTTAGTTGCCACCCCTGAATTTCTAAAAAAACACCCAATCAAACAACTCACTGATTTAGCAAATGTTCCATGGATTAACCATGCGTTATTAAACTGGCAAGATCCGCAATATTTTTTACAGAACGCAAAAAATGAAAAATATTACTTACCTCTAATTAAAAACCAATACGAGTCTAATTCTGCCGCCGTTATTCACCATATGGTGTTAGCCTCATTAGGTATTGCAATATGCCCAGCTTGGATGGTTGATGATGACTTGCGGTATGAACGCTTAGTACATGTATTACCTGAATACCGTTTGCCGAAACAAAATATTCAATTACTTTACCCAAGTACTTTTGTTTTACCGGCTAAGACCCGTGCTTTTATTGATTACTTAGCAGATAAATTAGCGGTAAAGAAATAAAAATAGGTCGATTCAATGTTTCTAAAATAGAGATTTCTAATCTACCACAGTATAATAGCCATTTTCCTAATCGGAAATGGCTATTATGCCTTCCATGGCATAATAGTTTGCTTTACTTCTTAGATGCTAAATAATCTTGCAGAGTACCTTCCGGTTTTTTCTTACAAAACTCAACAATCTGAGGGACTTCAGCAACACTTTGCTCTGTTAGTGAAACATAATCTCCACCTTTAAATTGCGTTTCTTGGTTTGTTACCCATAACGCAATAGGTGCCCAGCTTTGAGGATCTAAATTAATAAATTGCTGACAAGTCATATTCTCAGGTGTAACCGTATTTTTGTCTGCTGCCATTGAGTTAAATGAAATTGTAGATACAGCAAATAATACGCTAGATATAATAACCTTTCTCATTTTGAACTCCATTGGAAATTTTAAATATAGGATTATGTAGCCATCTATTATTAGCATATTATTTATATAAATTATATATTCTAATTTTGATGATTAATTTCATACTGAGTTAAACATTTTAATAATGAACATTAAAAATAATCAGCTATAAATAAAAACAAAATAAGACCATCAATAAATGATTTATTTTATGTGAAATCCACTTATAAAAGTGCCTATAAATATTTAGTTATACTATTTTCACCTCCATCTCTACAATGTCTTTTATTGGCTCATTTATACAAAAGAAATACGGACCAGTTAGATATAAAAATTATATCTAACTGATTAAAAATTTTAATTTTAAATGAGTATCTACGATAATAAAATATGATTTACCATCTTGATACTTATACTTCAAAAAACGCAGGATGACTCTGTTTATAAACTCACCCAAAACACGCCAGTTTCTCGGATCTCTGTAAATTGATTTTGGAATTCGACTAAGTTTTGTTCTGGATTTAATGCGCTAAATCGTTCTGGATGCATAAATTTAGCCATAGCTTCAATGGCAAATATATTCATCGGATTGTTGTAAAAATTATGGTAAATCGCCATAACGCGCTTTTCTTTAACTGCCGTTAATGATGAGATCCCTTGTCTATCCATTAATACTGATAACTGCTTCTGCACGTTAGCTTTATTTGCATTATATCCTAAGCTTACTGCGAGCGAGCGACGATTAAAGTTGTGCCAATCGGCGCCTGTCAGTAAATAATATTCTGGGTTTAATGTAATAATATTCTCAATGGAACTTTCAGCCCCTTTTGCAGGGAAGCTATCTGCAACAACATTATTTCCGCCTGCTAGGGCCGCTAAAGAACCGTAACCTGAACGACCATAAAGTTGACAACAACTATCCGTAAATAACCCTGCATTCGCTTCAATCAAGACAGTTGGAAATGGTTGAGATAATTGGCTTTCAATCGCATCTAATTTTTCGTGGTACAGCTTTGCAAATCGTTCCGCTCTTTCTTGTGTTCCTAATAACTCACCTAATAATAAAATACTTTTTGGCGTGTTTTTCGCGATATCCATTCGAAAATCAATAAAAATGACTTGGATACCAGCTGCTTCAAGTTGCGGTAAAATTTGGCTATCACGCATCGCGCCATAATTAGCCTTATGCATAATTACCACATCAGGCATTAGCTCGATCAGTTTTTCAACTTGGAGGCCGGCTTCACGAGTTTTCTTTAACGTTGGAATTTGGCCTAATTCAGGCAACACACTGAAATAAGCTTGTTTTAAATCTGGTGCGTACTGTGTAAGTGAATCACTCCAACCCGCAATACTGGATATCCCTCTTTTACCCGCAGCAATATCCACGGACAAAATATCACGGCTATCCACCAGAAATAACTTTTCAACGGGAAGATTAACGGTGACTTCACGGCCTTGTAAGTCAGTGATCACCGTCGGCGTTTTTGCCTGTGCCCAAAGACTTAATATGCACAATAATCCTGTGAGAAATAATTTCATGGAAAATCTTTTACCTTAAATTTAAAGAGGTTGCTATGAATAAAGCCACTGTGAAGTGGCTTATTTTTGACTAAAACATCCAACTAGAACGTCACACTGTAATTCAGAGCAAAGGTTCGACCACGGCCTTTATAATCGTACAGGTTTGCAGCACCGTATTTAGGGCTATATAAGCTTTGTGCTCGTTGCCCCCAAATTGTGGAGTAATTTTTATCCAGTAAGTTTTCAACTGCAAAACTGACTTTACCCACTGGCAACATATAACTTCCTAATAAATCAACGGTATTATAGCCATCAAGTTTCTTACCAGCCGCATCCGTTAAATTGAACGTTTGTTGGCTTTGTAAGCGTAGTGCCCAATCATTCGGTTCCCAACCAATATAAGCATTCACTTTTGACGGGCTCGCGAAGTCAACACTCCATTTTTCCCAGCTACCATCCACTTTAGTTTCTGATTTTTGTAGATTGAAATTACTTCCTACACTCCAATCTGAATCAGCAAAGAAGTAATCCACCGCGCCTTCAACCCCATAAATACGGCGTTTATCGGTTTTCATATAGATGCTCATGTCATCTTTATTAATGCCGTAGCTTCTATCAGATAATGAATAATAGGTAGCAACTTGCGTGCGCAGGTTTTCCCCTGTATAGCGCCATCCTAACTCAAAGGAATTAACCTTGATTCCTTTTACCTTGGTATCATTAATGTTAACACTTTTATTTAGATGATAGTGGCCATTGGCATCTGGAGTCTTCGCATAGTCACCAGTTCCGTAATACTTAGCAATATCAGGAATTTCAAAACCTTGAGAGAAATTAAACCATGTTTGTTGCTCTTCGGTTAGGTTAACCAGCAGCCCTGCGTTAAACAGTAAGTTGTTGTAATCCGTTTTCCCACCCGGTACTGCATCGGCTGATTTACCTTTGCCGTTAGCAATGGCTTCTTGCTGTGCATAACCAATAAAATCATCCACTTTATTTTCTGTGTACTGATAACGCACACCACCGCTTAATGTGAACATTGGCGTAATGTCATAACTACTTTGTAAAAATGTCGCCATATTCGTCGTGGTATAGCTTGGATAGCGGCCAATTTGGAAAGCTTTAGTTAAGTCCATTCCCCCGGATTCTTTCGCTTTATCTAAATCAAAAAACATTTGATTCGCGCGAAATTGCTCATGCTCTGCATCCACACCATAAGTTAACGTTAATTCATCGATAGGTTGGCTATTGAACGTCAGCTTGGTTCCATAAAAATTGGTTTTTTGATCCGATGAGCTGATACTTGTAACATCTTTGCCAGTCAGAGTTGGGAAGGGATAAAACTTTTTTGATTCATCACGATAATAAACCTGTGCAACAAAATCCTGCCCAAATACATCTGCATTTGAATATTGTAAATTGAGCAAATTACGCTCAGTTCCCGGCAAACGGTCAGAACTTAATTTACTGCTGTTATAAGCTTCACCTTGCCCTTTAACCGCGGAAAAATTTTTTCCTAAATAGAGGCCGTGTTTACCATCAGACTCACTTTTATAATGCTGATAAACAGCTTGAACCTGTTGTTTTTCATCGATTTTGATAGTGCCTGACGCCATCACATCCAAGCGATCAGAAAATTGTAACCCTGTTTGGGTATTATCGATATTAATCGCATTACCTTTACCATCATACCAACCACCATAGCGTTGATAAGCAACAGAAACACGTCCGTGAGCATTCTCATTACCACCACTTACTGCTGCAGCAATATTTTCATCGTGATCTTTACCATTGTTAAAGCCTGTTTTTCCACCTAATTGCAGGGAAACTTGTTTTTCTTCTTGGCCTTTTTTCGTCACAATATTAATCAAGCCGCCGCTGCTACCGCCACCGTACATCGCCGTAGCACCTGAAATAACTTCGATATGGTTAATATTAAAAGGATCGATGGAATCTAATTGGCGACTATCACTACGAGAAGAGTTAAGGCGTACCCCATCCACCATAACAATCATTGAACGGCCACGCATATTCATGCCATAGTTTGTCCGCCCTTGGCCGCTGACACTCATTCCTGGAATAAGCTGCGCTAAAATATCTTTTAACTCTTTTCCACCTTCAGCTTGCTGTTCAATTTCAGCATTATCAATCACCCATGTGGTTTGTGCCATTTCTGAAACTGATTTATACCCACGCGTAGCGGATACGGTTATGGATTCTTCTTTTTTATCAGCGGCAAATACGGAGGGAGAAAAAAAGGGTAGAAAGCAAGGGGAGATAATAAATAAATGCTTTATTTTCATTAAATTAAACCTTTACATTATTAAAATCGCTGTTATTGATTATAAAAATAAATCACAATATATAATTAAATTACTGTTTATTATTTTATCAAATAATTATTAACAACAGTAACTAAGAATCAAGATAAATATAAGAATTATTATTATTAACAGCAAGAAATGAAAGGTTATTCAGTACTAATCACGCATCCTTGCGCAAAGTTTTCCTATTAATTACTTCACACTAACGACAGCGATATAATTCAATTTCCCACGATTTTGCCGAAAATGACGGAACATACGCAAAAATTGGGGGCGATTTTCTTTTTTCAGTGCATTACGGACAATCTTTAGTGCACCGAAAACGCCCTCATCGTAAATCAGCCCTTTTGGGGATAATAATGTCATTGGCCCGGTGTGAGAGAGCACTTGCTGGAAACCCGCTTGTTGAAATAATTCCACCCATTGTGTCTCAGGTAATGGCTGCGCTTTGACATTAATCGCCCGCTGCATTTGAGAAACCACATTTTGTACCGCTTGGGCATCCTTAAATGCAATATCGTGGGTTAATAGACAGCCCCCCGGTTTTAGTACTCGATAATACTCCTGCAATAACTTCGCTTTCGCTTTATCACCATACATGGTCAGCATGGCTTCATTAATGACCACATCAAAGCTGTTATCTACAAATGGTAATTTTGATGCATCCGCCATTTGGATTGTTACTAAATCGGTTAACCCTTTATTCGCCACATTTTTTTGTGCTTGAGCGAGCGCCTGCTTATCCATATCAATACCCGTAATATGGCAATGAAATTGGGAGGCTATTTCAATGGCGGTGGTTCCCATATTACAGGCTACTTCAAGGACTTGGCTGTTCTTATGTAACCCTGATTGGCTAAGTAGCCACTCAGTAGCTTCTTTTCCCCCTGGGCGTAGACGTTTTTTCCCCAAGCGCGCTAAAAATTTGTGCCCGGCTTCATGGCTGGTAAATGATTGGTCCATTCGCACCTCCAAGCTAGTGTGTGCAAGCCGTTTCAGGCTCACGTAACATGACTAACAACATTTTTGCGGGCTCTAGCGCATCTACTGCATGAGGTATATTGGCGGGCATTCTGACGATTTCCCCCGGTTTAGCCATGACCGGTTTTCCTTCAATAGTGAGTTGCAGGCTCCCTTCAACAACCATCACTATAGCGTCAAAAGGGGCGCTGTGTTCAGATAGCGCTTGGCCTTTATCAAAAGCAAATAAGGTGATATTTCCCCCGCCATTTTTCGCTAATACACGGCTTGCAATACCCTGTTCGGTATAATTAATTAACTGGTTGATAATCAGCGCTTCTGAAGGTGTAATCGTGTTACTGCTTACTGTGTTATTGCTCATCGTTTAATATTCCTCAATTCAATCGTTTTCATTCAGTTATCTAAATAGCGGAATGACCCCTTGGGTCTGCCGGCCTTGATAATCCATTGGCGTAATTGCAACGGGTAATTGGTACAGCTGTGACAGGTTTTTTTCCGTTAAAATGTGTTCAGTTTCACCAAATAAACAGCCACTGTCGTTAAATAACAACAGTGAATAATCAGCGATATGCAGCGCATGTTGCGGGTAATGACTCGTAAACAAGATAGTCATTCCGCGGTGTATGGCTAAGTCACGTAATACGCTGAGCACACTGTCTTGATTGGCGAGATCCAATGCGGATGTCGGTTCGTCAAGGATCAGGATTTCTGGTTCACTGGCTAATGCTCTCGCAATCATGACCATCTGTTTTTCTCCGCCACTGAGGCAGTTAAAAGGCTGGTCCGCAAACTTGCTTATGCCTAAGTACGCTAAGCACTGCTCTACAATTTGGTGATCTTTTTCATTAGGTGAGGCATACCAAGGCAAATGACGAATACGCCCGAGACTCACCATTGTGCGAACAGAGTAATGAAACAGTGAACCACTAAGCTGTGGAACATAAGCCACCGGTGCATTCAATAAAATATTGCCCGTTGCCCCTTTTTGTAAGCCGAGTAAGAGCTTTAATAAGGTTGTTTTACCACGGCCATTTGGCCCTAAGATTGCGCCAATACTGCCTTTTGGTTGCCGAAAACTTAAGTTGGTAAATAATTGGCGTTGGGCAATGTTGAAATTAAGGTGTTCAACTTGGATCATAAATCGGCCACCTTTTTATTTAATGTATGGATAAGTAACGCAAAAATGGGGGCGCCGATCAGGGCGGTGATCACACTCAATGGAATTTCTGCATTGGTCATACTGCGTGCGAAAGTGTCGACAGCCACCATATAAATCCCACCAATGACGGCACTGGCTGGCAGTAATATTCGGTGGTCATGCCCTACCATTAATCGTGCAATATGGGGAACAATTAGCCCTACCCAGCCAATAGTGCCGGATACCGCTACTGTCGCACTGGTGATCAACGTCACGCTGAGTAACACCGCCCAACGGGTTCTATTGATTTTCATCCCTAAGGCTTGTGCATTTTCTTCCCCAAGGGACAGCACATTGATACGAAAACGCAGTGCAAAAATAACCAAAACACAGACCAGCACAACCGGAAAAATAATATTGAGCTTGAGGTAAGAGGCGCTAGCAAAGCTACCCATAAGCCAGAAAACAATGGTTTGTAACGTGTTGTTTGGGTCTGCAAAATAAGTAATTAACGAAATTAATGCAGCAAAAAAAGCATTAATAATGACTCCAGCAAGGATCAACATTAATAGCTGGCTGCCTTGGCGATTCAAACCCAATAAGAAAACCAGCACGATAGCCAACAACCCACCGATGAAAGCGAATGAAATGGTGATAATTAAAGAGGAAAATAATAAAATGGCTAAAGCCCCGCCGAGTGCGGCGCCTGATGAAACACCAATAATTTGTGGCCCAACTAATGGGTTACGGAAAATACCCTGCAAGGCCGCCCCCGCAACGGCTAACCCCGCCCCTGCTGTACCGGCTATCAGAACACGGGGTAAACGTACATTCAGCACAACATTTTGTTCAGTACGGCTATAGTCCCCCATCATTTCGTTACCCAAAATAGTGTCATAGAGAATATGCCAAACCGCGGAAAACGAAACTGGGTAGCGGCCACAGCTGAGTGCCAAAACGAAAGTCAACAACAGGCAAATAGCGAAAACAAGCCAAAGATATTGGGATTTACGCATGCAGTTTCCCCATTAAAGAAAGATAATGTTGGCTGTTTTTGTTCATCTCCATTTGTAATATGCCGTCTATTTGCTCATCCGAAACGTCATAACCATAAAGTTGCTGATATCGCAGGCGAATTTCTTCCCTCAATGGCATTTTCATCGTTTCTGGGTGAAAAATCATCGATAACCATTGCCAGTAGAGTGGGGTTTCTTGGTTTGGTGCATCCCAGATAAAACCACCAATGGGGAGCTTATACACGCGCTGGTTTTTCACTGCGGTGACTTCACTTAACATAGGATTACGATAAACGTCAGCTGGCGATAACCCCTCTTCGAAATTACCCAACAGAATAATGTCAGGATCCCAAACCAGAATTTGCTCAATATTAAGGGTTCTTGGCCCAGTTAGGTCACGATTTAAACTCACCCCTCCCGCCAGAGCAAAATCCGCATTGTTGTGCGATGTTGAACCAAACGTTTGAATGCTTTGATTAAAATGTGAAAGATATAAAACTCGTGGCTGTTCAGATTCAGGAATTTTAGCGGTGGTTGCCGAGAGCGTATCGACAACTTGTTGACGCCACTGGATCATTTTTTGTGCTTTATCATTATGGCCAAGTGTTTGCCCCATTAAACGGATCCACTCTTGCGTATAGCTTTCTTGCCCATAATCGAGTGTTGCGACTGTCAACCCCGCATCTCGCATTGGTGAGATAATGTCATCCCCTCGGTGTCCCCATTGCCATACCAGATCGGGCTCGACATTAAGTAACGCTTCAATATTTGGCGTGAAATTGTTCCCCACAACATTTGAATTCACCTGTAAAACTGGCGAAAACATTTGGCTTAGCATGCCATCCCGAGCGGCAACCTTTGCAAAAGGGTGCATTCCGACTAATTTTTCACTGCTTTCATCCAGACCAACTAACATCGAAGCGGCAGGGATCGGGATCACGACAATACGTTTTGCAGGGGCTGACAAATGAATTTCATCACCCGACATATCTTTGAAATCAACGGCTTGTGATGCACTTGCATTGGTCATCCCACCAATAGTTAGAAAAACAGCGGCGAGTCTAAAAGCATTATTTATCATAGGGTTATTCAGCTCTCTGCTAACATCTCAATTGATAATGTGTATGATTATCATTTATACTTAGGCCATTCTAAGACGACGTAAGAGGATGACCTATGACATTTGTCAAAAACGTTTTCCCCCATACACAATCGCTCAATGCCCTAAAATCGTGCTTGCTATTTAATGGGGTGGAAGATGAAAAACTGGCATTGCTGCTGGAAAATTGTGGCCATATTCGCTTTAAAAGCGGTGAAATTCTGAATCATGAAGGGGAGCCATTCAAACATTGCCCCCTAATGATAAGCGGGCAAATCGAGGTGTACCGCCACACTTATCTGGGCGAGGAAAAAATTTTCGGTTTATTTTGCACAGGGGAAATCGTTGCCATCGCCGCGGTTTTTATGCCGCACAATCGCTATCCGATGAGTTTACGAGCGAAAACCGACGGTGAAGCCTTGCTACTCGATAAACGCGATATTCTGCGGTTTTGCCATGCTTGCCCACAGATTATGGAAAAATTACTCATGCGTTTTAGTAGCAAACTGTATGAAAACATTAACCATATCGATTGGCTAACCTCAAGCTCTGCTGAACAACGATTAGCCGCTTATATCCTTGATTTAAAACACAAGCAATTGACTTCAAATATTATTTTGCCTTTATCACGAGGCCAGCTCGCGGCTAAATTAGGCATACGTTACGAAACACTCAGCCGGTTGGTTTCTGGCTGGCGGCAAAAAGGGTTTATTGATATCGAAAAAGACACTGTGCATATCCATAATGAAAACTACTTAACGCAATTATCTATTTCTGCACAGCGTCCATTTTAGGCATAACGCATTAACCAAGATTAATGCGTTTATTTATTATTAGAAATTATAGGTTACGCCACCATTCACATTAAACCCCATACCGGGGAATAAGGTACTGTCTTTTGCGGTGACAGTTTGGTTAGCAACCGATGTTGTCGCATAACGTTCATCCGTTAAATTATCCATCGACAAATACACAGACCACTGTTCTGTTGGCTTATAACTGCCTTTAAGTCCCAGTACGGCATAATGTTTACGTTTTTGAATATCAAGGTTGTTTTGGTGGTCAACTGCCATATCGGTTGGCGCCCAATGAAGGTTAGGTCCAACACTCCAGTCCCCAATTTCATATAACACCTCGGCAGCGACAATATTGCGTGGAATACCCGCGATATAGTTGCCATTATATTCTCCGCCCATAAAGCGAAAATCGTTATAAGTCCAAGAAACTCGGTAATTAATATCTCCCGGCCCTGCGCCAACGCGTCCCGCAAGCCCTGCTTCTAAGCCTTGATGGCGCGTTTTCGCGGCATAATTAAACACGCCCACGACAGTCCCTGCACTGTCATAAGTGGTGATATACTCATCTTTAATTTGGCTACGATACAGCGCTAAGTTCCATTTCAACCCATCCGTGACATCCCCTTCCCCTCCAATTTCATAAGTGATGGCTTTTTGTGGTGAAAGTTTCGTCAATTTTCCATTACTGGAGTTAATAATTTCCCAAAATGTCGCTGGTTCTTCACTCGCACTGATATTGGCAAAGTAGCGCTGACTTTCTGTTGGGCGCCAAATAACACCCGCTTTTGGTGTCCAAAATGTCCAACTTTGGTCTAACGACAAATGGCTTTGCCGTTTTTCCACATCACGGCGTGCATGTGTGCCTTTGACATCTAAATTAACTGTCACGGTTGGCGTAATATATAAATCCACCCCAACACTGCCGTAGAGGTTTTCAGCTCGGCCATCATATTTACCTATTTTTGTTTTGTCTGCGGGGGTCCCTTTACGGTTTTGCATTAATTCGGTTTGTAGGGTCATTTGATCCCAAGCAAGTGCCGTGCGGTAAGTAACGGGTTCAGTTTCAATATTATAGGTAAATTGCAGCCCTTCACTGTGGCTGCGACTAAAGCGGTAGTATGCGGGGGTGGTAAAATTATCATGGGTACGAATGTGCCAAACTCCTGCGCCAATCGCTTGGTTATCCACTTGCCAGTCGGAACGGTTAGCCACTCGCAATTGCTCAACATTACGGTGTGGGTCACGCAACCATACCATCGGGTACACATCCGTTGGGTTATTATTTAGTACCTCTTCAGAAACTGGCCCCGCAACGTCAAAGCGAAAGTCTGTCCAGCTCAACCAAGTTCGGTTTTCAAAGTTATCGGTCACATAGCCAAAGTTGCTGCGTAACGTTTTACGTTGGGAAGCGGAGTGCTTGCGATAACCATCAAAATGGTCATAAGTGAAATTAACACGGCCATCAAATACCCCATCGTCAGAAACACCGCCGAAAGCAGTTTGTAACCCTTCACGCCCATGGGAGCCATACTCATAGCGTAGGCGGCCTTGTTCATTTCTGCCTGTGTAAGAAAGGACGTCGAGCTCACCACCGAGGCTGTTGCTTTGTGGGTTTAGGCTATTTGCACCACGGCGCACACTCACCATCCGCGCATCACGCATTTCTAAGGTACTGATATGAAAACTGCCATCTGCATCCGTTGCGGGTAAACCATCTTGGAGCAATAGCACACCACGGGCAAGCGGTGCACTTTGTACGCCAGAGCCACGAATATTCAAACGCGGCTGGTCAATTCCCCCAAAGAAATTTTGGATAACCAACCCTGGCTGGTAATCAAGAGCATCTTGTAAGGTCGCAAGGCGAGTCTCTTTTTCGATAACCACTAAATTTGTTCCGCCTGCCACTTTTTCGAGTTTATCTTTTTCTTGCTGTTCACTCGGTACCAAGCGGCTTTGCCCTGTTGAAGACGTGACGATCAGTTTATCTGCTGTTACTGCTGGTGCAGCGAACCCAATTGGTGTCGCCAAAGATCCGATGCCTAAAGTGAGTGCAATACAATGCGCCAATTGGTGCCGTTTTAAACGATAAGACATATATTCACCCCAATAATAGTAATGGTTATCATTTTCATTTGAGGGGTTTAAAATAGAGGATGGGAATTGATATCCCTATGACATTTGTCAAAACCAAAATAAATTAATTTATAACTTATCTTGAAATCATAATTTCCATTAAATTCTGTTTAATTATCAATCTTGTCGTAAATACATTTTCTCCTTTAAATAACCTACCCAATTTAATGTTTAGATAATTAAAAAAATATCAATAACGTAATATAAAAAGAGAATGTATGAATATAAAAACCTTTAAATTTATCGATGTAAATCAAACTGGTATCGTGGTCAACTTTAATAATGTAGATAAAAACCCTGTTACCGTGAGTTTATTTTTAGATAATGAAAAAATAGAAACCATATCTACAAATAAATCTCACTATCTTTTCAACATAGATAAATCAGGAAGTTACCATGTTTCCATTTCATTTATAGATAGCAACAAGAGCATTTGTCATTTAATTGATAACCCAGTTAGCTATCACCTTTCTCAACAAAACATTAAACAAGAAACCAAACCAGAAATAAAATTAAAAACCATCAATCATAAAATAGATGGGATTAACAATTATTTTCTCGAGATCAAGTTCAAGATAAATAACACACATTTAGTGATGGATACATTATCAACTGAATTAATAAATTCTAAATTAACATTAACTAAGCCAAATATTGAATTACCGACTCAACAATATGAGTATCTGAATCTTTATGGTGAAGATAATTTTGATCATTTAGTTGAAATAGCACAAAAACTTGAGCAATTAGATTATGTCAATTATTGCTGCATCTGCCCTGACACAACAGACTACCTGCCGCCCAAACTCCCGTTAAATAACCAAATCATAAAAGAAGATGACATCCTCAGTGATGAAATAACCCCAGATTTTTCTGAGTTACAAAAATATTTAGATGCCCCAATGGGAATGAATGTAAGAGAACCATGGGGAAAAAAATATTAATGGCTCGCAAGCAGTTGTACGTCATATGGATTTTGGCGTATACCGAAACCATGAAGACCTTAAAGATGCAAACCTCATAGTGGTAAGTAGCCGGTCTGAAACTCAAAATTGTAACCACGGTACCGCTTCAACAGGCTGTGTAATTGCAACTAAAAATGAATTCGGTGTGACTGGCGTTGCGCATGGTTGCCAATTTTATTTCTATGACACCGACGATTTGGACCGACTTACTGATGATACTCAGCCGGGTGACATCGTGAGTTTCGACCTCCAATTTCATATTGATAATAAATTGCTTCCTATCATATCAGTTCGTAATTGGTGGGAAAGGATTAAAATCATGGTCGATAAAGGCGCGACTGTTCTTTTAGCGGCTGGTAATGGCGGCTTGGATTTAAGCCAATTCGGGGTTATGGATGATTTTGGTGATAATGGCTGCATGTTAGTGGGAGCTTGTGACCACCTAACAGGAAAACGCACGTCTTTCTCAAATTATAATCAAAAAAACTCCCTGATTAATTCATGGGGAGACTGGAGCGTAACTACTACGGGGTATGGCACACTGCAAAAACACCCCGGCAATGACCGAAATTATACCGACAGTTATTCAGGAACATCGAGTGCAACACCGCTGTGTTCAGGTGCATTAGCGTTAATTCAAGGCTATGCTAAGCAACATCAAATTATTCTATCTGCCTGGGGAATGCGTGAGCTGATAAGAAAATCGACATATATGGAAGGCGTTTGTGATGGGATAGGCTACCGACCTAATGTCAATCAGTTATTAGAAGAAATTGATAAACTCGCTCAAATTACTGAATAATTCAGTTGTTATTTGGCCATAATAGGCACCTGTTATGTGACTAGTGAAATAACACGACTACACACTTTCTCTAATAACGCTTTGTTATGGCTAAAAATAACCATTGTTAGTGGTCGCTCTTCGGATAATTTCACTAACAACTGCCAAATCTCTTTTTGCAAATTAGCGTCTAATTGTGCGGTGACCTCATCGGCAATTAAAATTTTTGTTCGCGGGTCAAGGGCTCGCAGTAACGCAATTCGGGCGAGTTCACCACCGGATAACTCACTAGGTCGCCTTTCTAACCAAGTAGGTTTAATTGAAAACTGATCCAGCCAATCTGCATCCGGTTGCCATGCATCAGATAAGCTCGCCCCTACGGTACGGTATGGATTAAAACTTTTTTCAGGGTGCTGAGGGACTAATTGAACAGGACAATAACCCTGCTGAGGTAACGGTTTCCCTTCAAACAAAATGGTTCCTTGGGTTGCATGCTGCCACTGAGCGAATACTCGGCCTAACGTAGTTTTACCAAAACCACTGGGGGCAGAGATCCCAAGGCGTTCACCGCTAGTCAGTGACATGCTAAAGCCATCCCACAGCCGTCGGCCACCTTGTTCAATGCATAAATTATTTACTTGGAAAATAGGTTCAGTGATACTCATTTACTTGCCATAAATTGATGTTCCGGTAACGCATTCCACAACGACTGCAGCCATTGACCACCACCACCTTGTTGTAGCTTTTGGCTACTTAACACGTCTTCCAACGCTCCGTTACGCAATAAGGCAATACGGTCAGCAAAACGCACTGCCATGGACAAATCATGGGTGACCCATAAAACACCTCGGCCATCGTGGCAGAGCGATTTAATGTTTTCGAGTAGCTGCATGGCATGGTCATCATCCAGCCATGATGAAATTTCATCCGCTAAAATATATTGCGCGTGCGAGAGTGTCGCACTACTGGCGAGTACCCGTTTAGCCATTCCACCAGATAACTGGTTTGGGTAGCTATCTACCAATGAGCCTTGCAGATTATATTGCTGTAAATGCCGTGCGACATCGTGCATTTTAATATGCTGCCCACTTAACACAGCGGCACGTTCTAATTGTGGGCCGATACGAATTAACGGATTAAGCGCATTAACCCCTTGAGGGATATAACATAATGCGTTTCCACGATGCTGAGCTTTGTTTTGTTCAGTCAGCTTTTTACCATTAAGGTGAATACCGCCACGACAGCGCATATTATGGGGAAGCAACCCCAAAACACTCTGTAATAACAAGCTCTTACCTTCTCCGCTCCCACCTACCAATGCAACCATCTCACCGGGCTGAATATCCAATGAAATCCCTTGCAGTAACGGCGACCAACGTTTACGCCCTAACCAACGAAATTGCGCGACATCCACGGTGAGATTATCAAGACTCAACATACGGCCCCCTTCAACCATAACTGTTGTAAGGCTTTGGCGAATTGGTCAAATAATAACACTAACCCAACTAAAGCAACGCCAGGGAAGACCACCAGCCACCACGCTCCTGTGCTGAGATAACGCAATGCATCAGACAATAAAATGCCCAGTGAGGGCTCATGGGGCGATAAACCAAAACCTAAAAAACTTAATGCTGCGCTGTGTAATACTGCGTGGGGAAACATTAATAACGTCCCGACCATCCATTGCGGCAAAATCATGGGTAAATAGTGATAGCGCCAGCGATAAAATGCACTGTTACCAATACGTTGAGATAACATAATGTAATCTGACTGGCTAACTCGTTGTAACTCCGAACGCAAAATTAAGGCGAGTTTTGGCCAATGTGTTAGTGCAACCGCCCAAATCACCCCCATTTTTCCGCCTCCCAACGTGAAACAAATCAATACCAGCAATAAAAGATGGGGTAATGCCAACATGGCATCAATAATACCACGCACCACATAGTCCATGGCTTTGCTTATTGAAGATAACCCCGCCATGACAAGTGCAATAAAACCACTGGTAATGGCCGCCATAAGGCCGATTTGCAAGCTGGTTGCCACACCTTGAAAGGTTCTGGCAAATAAGTCACGTCCTAAATTATCTGTCCCAAATAGATGTGCCCACGACGGTGGCAATCGCCTATCGAGTAAATTCATTTCAATATCATTGAGGGAGAAACCAAACGCATAGATACTGACGATAACCAATAAAAGCAACGAGAAAGCTAACTTAAGCAAAGCGCGATTCGGGTTATATGTCATGACGACCTCATCACTCCCTTATTCACTTTTTTTAGCAAGCTGTCGGCTATCGTATTGCTAAAAAATATTAGCGCAGCACATAACATCACGATCCCCATCAACAAGGGAATATCTCCACGTAACCCTGCATCAATCGTCGCCTGACCTAAGCCTGGATAGGCAAATACTTTTTCTGCTAATAATGCCCCACTCAATAATTCACCAATAGAAGCAAACTGCAAACAAATTGCGGGGGTGATGGCATGCTTTAGGACATGAAAGCCTATCATCGACCAGCCTTTATCTCCTTGGGCTTGTGCATAATGAATAAATTCACTGCTCATCACCTCAACCACTTTGGCACGTGTATGCAATGCGATATTGCCGACGCCTAACATACCCAACGCAATGACAGGTAAAACCAGATGATGAAGTTTTTGTGAAAATGTTGCCGTTTGCTCATCCAAGCCTATCGGCCAAGCACAGCATATCGGCGCCCACTGTAATGTCACCGCAAACAGAGACAACAACAGTAAACCCACCCAAAAAACAGGAATTGAAGCAAGTAAATAGCATAACGTTGAAATAAGTTTGTCTGGCCAGCGGTTTAAATAACGCCCCGCGACCAAACCCAACGCAAAACCAACAACGCCAGAGAACAGCCAAGAGCTAATAAGTAGGGCTAAAGAAGGCACAAGGCGGTCAGCAATCACTTGAATTACTGGGGTATTATAGAGCATGGAATAGCCCAAATCCCCCTGTAAGACTTGTGAAAACCAGCGCCAGAACTGAACCCACAGTGGTTGGTCAAGCCCCCATCGAGCAGCAATGAGCGCATATTGCTCAGGGGGTACGTGCAGTAAGTCATTGCCGATATAGGCTTTTATTGGGTCGATAGGCGAGTAACTCAGCAGGATAAAAATTCCTGCTGCCGTTACGGTTAATAAACAAATAAATCGCAATAAAAGCCCAAGTGCGGTTCGCATTACTGACAGGTCCACGCCCATTCATCGACATTATTTAACACTGACCAAGAGCCGTGAATTTCAGGGGCACTGGCGCCTAAATCAACACAATTATTCAGTAAATAAATATGTTGCAGGTTCATCAACCAAGCCCATGGGGCATCACCTTTAATACCCACCCCCGTGTTACCGTTCCAATCCACTTGTTGCCATAACGGGATCGCTGCGTCTTGGTCAGCTTGCGCTAACGCTTTTTCAATCAATTGATCGACTTCAGCATTTTTATAATAACCCGGGTTGTAAAAGCCAACACCCGCAGCCTTGCTGCTGTAATTATGGACAATCTCCATCGGGTCTAAGCTTCCCCAACCAAACAGTGTTGGATTCGCATGCATATTGAGTTCAACGGTTTCCCAACTCCCCGATTTTAAATCCATTTCGATACCAATGGGTTTTAAACTTGAACGGATTGCCTGAGCAAGGTCTCGACGTGTGGTATCACCACTGGCATACCATAAGGTTAGCTTAGCCACTTTACCGTCTTTTTCCCTTAAGCCATCTTTGTTTAGCGTCCACCCTGCCTCTTCTAAAATGGATTTCGCTTTCTCAAGATCGCCATCTTTAAAAGCAGAGTCTGGGTTATTCCATGGCAGCCCTGCAACACCGGTATAAGCTGGCACCGCAAAGCCTTCCAATACGGATCCTGCTAATAGTTTACGGTCAAGTGCATAGTTAATCGCTTTACGGACAGCAACATCTGAAGTGATGTCGTTACCAATAGGGTTACCTTGGGCATCTTTACCACCTGCAGGTGGAATTGGGAAAGAGATACCGCGATTTTCCACACTATAGCGCTCAATCAATTTCATGTTTTTCACATTATTAGCATTCGCTGCTACCGCCACAGGGATACGAACGATTTCCAGTTGATTGCTTTGTGCCGCAGCAAAGGCCGCATCTTCATCAAGGAAAACAAAGACCATTTTACCAAAATCATTTTTTGGCCCTGCATAATATGGATTTTGCTCAACAATCAGTTGCTGCCCCGGTTGGAATGCGACTAAACGGTAAGGGCCTGCACCAATCGGGTTATGTGCGTAGGTTTTCGCATCATATTTATCGGCACAAACAATTCCTAACGAGCCTAATACATTCACAAAAGTACTTTGTGGGGAAGATAACGTGATTTTTACGGTGAGAGGGTCGATTTCCTCTGCTTTGGCAAAGTTGCCCATGTCCACCTTGCCGCCACTGGCTGCGGCATTGTTATAGGTAAAAACCACATCTTTGGCGGTTAATGGTGAGCCATCGGAAAATTTTAAGCCTTTTTTCAGTTTGAGCGTCCATTGTTTACCATCGGCATTATGTTCATAGCTTTCAAGCATATAGCTATGCCATGAAAGATCCGCTTTTTGTTTCAGTAATGGACTATGCAACAGTAAATAACTACCGTGGCTCCACCCAAGCATTGGGTCAAAACCTTCAGTGGGCTCTGAGCCAATGGCTAAACGTAAGGTTTGTGACTGAGCAGGCTCTACCGCTTGTGCTTGCAGTGTAAGCCCCATCAGGCACACGGCTGCAACGATATTTTTAATCATACATCCCTCTATAGACAGGTTTTATTTTTTATTTCAAATCATCAATGTCGCTATTGTCATTGATGCCGCTATCGGTGAGATATTCACTATGTGTAAAGTAGCAAATATGAGTTATATTAAATTTAACGCCCTGATTGCTAGGCGCTATATCAAGAGAACCACGAATTTAATCAAGAAACGGTAAAAATTGAGCCCCTGTTTGACCTGCCTTAACAATTACCCATCAATTTCTTTGTCAAATTCAATCGGGTTAGAGTGCAAGGACAAATTGGTAATAAAATTCGGGTCGTTCGACTGCCTTGATTGCAACCGAAATTGAGAAGGCGTCATATTATATTTTCGCTTAAAGACATCACAAAAATAAGCATTGCTTCCAAAACCGCAGCGGTGACTAATTTGAAAAACAGAATAATTTGAAAAGGTTAAAAAATTCAGCGCCATTCCCATTCGCACATCGAGTAGTAATTGGCGAAAAGACACCCCTTCGCGGCTCAAATGACGGCGTAAAGTGGATGGCGTGGTAAATAACGCTTTCGCGACATCCTCTAAGTGCCATTTTTTTTGCGGTTCTTGAGTGATCAAATGGGTAATCGCTTGATTTTTCGGCTCATCATAATTGAAGCGAAAAAGATTTAGAATATCGATACCATCTTGATATATCGCCATTAAAATAAAATATAGGCTCTGTCTCATTAGCAATGCTTCTTGGGACTCACTCTGTTTTTTTAATGGTAAGCATTGTTTTAATAAACTAAAGTTATCTCTCACGGTTTCTGGGGGAGACACATGGTAAATGGGTTGGTGGCTAGTCAGAGGTGCACCCGACTTCATTAAGGTTTTCAGTAATAAAAATACCGGTTGTAATTCATCTGCCGACATCGACAATGTGTGTAATTCAAGCGGCTGCTTCACGGTATTACACACAATATTGCAAGACACTTGACTATATTTAGGAATAATTAAGGTGACATCGCTTTCAATTTCAATGGATTGACCGTTGATCACAACATTTCCTTTCGCGCCCGTCAGCATGGCTATCATCGCATTTTCAATATAAAACGCTTTTAACACCATTTGGCTTTCCGAAAGAAAAAATTTATATTCCATAATCTCTATAAACTGCCGTTAATGTCAGAATGACTTCCCAAGAAAAGGGATTGTTGAATCGATATAAAGTCACGTCGTAAAACATCTCAACCCCATATCAGTGCGGCTGAGAATATAGTCCTGTTACGCTGAAATCGCAATATAGATATACGCTCATTTTTTACTGTTATTTTGATGGTTGTTATATTTTCTAAATAAAATGCTGTTTAATTGAAAGGCAATTTTCGATATAAGGTGTAGAATCGCGCGGCAGGCACATGCAGCCGATAACGCTGCATAATAATAATGATTTTGGTATTCACTCACACCCTACCCTACTTGCATTAGCTTTTACATTACAAGTACCCAATTTTTGTTTGGGGTATAGCTAAACATGTTCGCGTATTTTTAGTTGACTGAGTTGCAGGAGAAAGTATGTCTGATTTTTCAGGATCAGGCTGGTTAGCTGAAATCTTTTTACGATATGAACTAAAACGTGGCGTCACCCGCTTAACGGATAAACAACATATCGGCCCTTTAATGGTTCAGCGGTCATTCTACCCCGAGCAAGGCATTGCACACACGTATTTACTTCATCCACCCGGTGGCGTTGTCGGGGGGGATAAACTTCTTATCAATATTGATGTTCAACCACATGCCCATGCGTTATTGACTACGCCTGGAGCAACAAAATTTTATCGCAGTGCGGGCGGTGTTGCGCGGCAAGTACAAACCTTAACGGTGGCACCTAATGGGTTCTTAGAATGGTTGCCTCAAGAAAACATTTTTTTCCCTGAGGCGCAAGTTCACATAGAGACCCATGTGCGGATCACCAGTTCATCAAAATTTATCGGCTGGGAAATCCAGTGTTTAGGCCGCCCTGTATTAAACGAACAATTCGACAACGGCAATATTCGGGGCCGATTGCAATTTTATATTGATGACAAGCTCACCTTGGCGGAATCTATCTTTATCAATGGTTCTCAAAAACAATCGGCCGTCATGCGTGAGTTTCCCATGTTCGGCTCTTTATATATCTACCCCGCCAGCGATGAATTGAAAGCAGAACTTCAAGATAGCTTAGCCTGTTTTTTCTCTACCGATGTTAGGCCGCTTGAGTATGGGCTAACTGATGTGGACGGTATTTTAGTTTTGCGGCTATTAGGCTCTCAAACCGAGCCAATAATGGCCTGTTTTGCCCATATTTGGCAGGCAACAAGACAATACTGGTTAGGTTATTGTCCTGAGCCACCGCGTATTTGGGCAACGTAAACGTTTTTTAGGAGCAAAAAATGGAATTAACCCCAAGAGAAAAAGACAAATTATTACTTTTTACGGCAGGTCTCGTCGCAGAAAGACGCTTAGCCCGTGGATTAAAGCTCAATTACCCTGAGGCCGTCGCGCTAATCAGTTGTGCGATTATGGAAGGCGCCCGTGATGGTAAAACGGTTGCCCAGTTAATGAGCGAAGGTCGAACCGTGTTAACAGCAGAGCAGGTCATGGAGGGGGTACCAGAAATGATCAAAGACATCCAAGTGGAATGTACATTTCCTGATGGCACAAAGTTGGTTTCTATCCACGACCCAATTGTATAGGTGGCAACATGATCCCCGGTGAAATTAAAGTCAATCAAGATTTAGGTGACATCGAACTCAATGCAGGTCGAGAAACCCAAATAATCCTCGTTGCAAATACAGGCGATCGCCCGATACAAATTGGCTCTCACTACCATTTTTACGAAGCAAACGAAGCGCTAAAATTTGCACGTGAAGGCACGCTTGGGTTTCGTTTAAACATCCCAGCGGGAATGGCTGTTCGTTTTGAGCCCGGACAGAGTCGCACTGTTGAGTTAGTCGCATTTAGCGGTAAAAGAGAAATTTACGGTTTCCATGGCAAGATCATGGGAAAATTAGAGAGTGAGAAATAATCATGAAAACCATCTCACGGCAAGCCTATGCGGATATGTTTGGCCCAACAACGGGTGACCGCCTACGCTTAGCAGACACAGAATTATTTTTAGAAATTGAAAAAGATTTTACGACTTATGGTGAAGAGGTCAAATTTGGTGGCGGTAAGGTCATTCGTGACGGTATGGGACAAAGCCAAGTAACCAGCGACCAATGCGTTGATGTGATAATCACCAACGCCATTATTCTCGACCATTGGGGCATTGTTAAAGCCGATATTGGCATTAAAAATGGCCGCATTGCGGGGATTGGTAAAGCCGGCAACCCTGATGTGCAACCGAATGTTGATATCGTGATTGGCCCCGGTACTGAAGTGGTTGCAGGCGAAGGTAAAATTATCACCGCGGGTGGTGTTGATACCCATATTCACTTTATTTGCCCACAACAAGCTGAAGAAGGCTTAGTGTCTGGCGTCACCACCTTTATTGGTGGCGGAACCGGCCCTGTCGCAGGCACCAATGCCACGACCGTCACGCCGGGGATTTGGAATATGTACCGCATGTTACAAGCCGTGGACGAGCTGCCGATTAATGTCGGTTTGTTTGGCAAAGGCTGCGTGAGTAAACCCGAGGCTATCCGCGAACAAATTGAAGCGGGAGCTATCGGATTGAAAATCCACGAAGACTGGGGTGCGACCCCGATGGCCATCCATAACTGCTTGAATGTGGCTGATGAAATGGATGTCCAAGTCGCTATCCACTCCGATACATTAAACGAAGGTGGCTTTTATGAAGAAACTGTAAAAGCTATCGCGGGGCGTGTCATTCACGTATTCCATACGGAAGGTGCTGGTGGCGGCCATGCCCCTGATGTGATCAAATCGGTGGGCGAGCCCAATATTCTGCCTGCGTCAACTAACCCAACCATGCCATACACCATTAATACCGTTGATGAGCATTTGGATATGTTGATGGTTTGCCACCACTTAGACCCATCTATTCCTGAAGATGTGGCTTTTGCTGAGTCCCGTATTCGCCGTGAAACCATCGCCGCTGAAGATATTTTGCATGATATGGGCGCCATTTCAGTCATGTCTTCGGACTCACAAGCCATGGGGCGTGTTGGTGAAGTGATTACTCGTACTTGGCAATGCGCTCATAAAATGAAATTACAGCGCGGAACTTTAGAAGGCGATACACCAGAAAACGACAATAACCGCATCAAACGTTACGTGGCGAAATACACCATTAACCCCGCTATCGCCCACGGTATTGCCCATGAGGTTGGGTCGATTGGAAAAGGAAAACTCGCGGATATCGTCTTGTGGGATCCCGCCTTTTTTGGCATTAAGCCTGCCTTGATCATGAAAGGCGGCATGGTCGCTTATGCCCCTATGGGAGATATCAACGCGGCTATCCCAACGCCTCAACCTGTGCACTACCGCCCAATGTTTGGCACATTAGGTAAAGCCAAATACCAAACGTCGATGATTTTTATGTCGAAAGCGGGTATTGATGCCGGCGTGCCTGAAAAACTCGGTTTACAGAGCAAAATTGGTCGTGTGGAAGGCTGCCGAAATATTAGTAAGGCATCCATGATCCACAATAGTTATGTGCCACATATTGAGCTGGATCCGCAGACTTACATCGTAAAAGCCGATGGTATTCCATTAGTTTGTGAACCTGCGATTGAGCTGCCAATGGCACAGCGTTACTTTTTATTCTGACCCCCGACGAAAGAGCCAGAACATGAAAAAATTCATTAAAATTATAGATAGCCACCAAGCATCACACACCGAGTTATCCTTGTGTTTGACTATGGATGAGCGCACAAAGAGCCGCTTAAAAGTCACCTTAAGCGATGGCCAAGAAGCCGGGTTGTTTCTGCCACGTGGTACCGTGCTTAAAGAAGGCGATATTTTAGCCACTGAAGAGGGTGAGTTAGTCACCATCGAAGCGGCAAAAGAGCAAGTATCAACCGTTTATAGCGATGACCCACTGCTGTTAGCGCGTGTTTGTTATCACTTAGGTAACCGTCACGTTCCACTGCAAATCGAAGCCGGCTGGTGTCGTTACTTCCATGACCATGTCTTAGATGATATGGCACGAGGGCTTGGCGCGATCGTCAGTGTGGGTTTGGAAAAATACCAACCAGAACCGGGGGCTTATGGTGGTTCATCCGGTGGGCATCACCACCATCATCACGATCACGATGACCATCATCACCATTAATTATATTTGGGAAGTTTATCCATGTTAGCGGATTTGCGTTTATATCAATTAGTCAGCCCGTCTTTGCCTGTTGGGTCATTTACCTATTCCCAAGGCTTAGAGTGGGCCATTGAAAAAGGCTGGGTAACCACGCCTGAAACGCTAGCAAGCTGGTTAACGGCACAAATGACCCATGCGATTGCGACATTGGAACTCCCTGTTTTACGGCAAATTCACGCCCACTTATTAAGTGCCGATATGGAAAAAGTTACCTATTGGTGTGAATTTATCATTGCCAGCCGTGAAACCAAGGAACTGCGGTTAGAGGAGCGGCAACGAGGGATTGCTTTTGCCCGCTTGCTGCCTCAACTGGGTATTGAGCTTGATACAACCACATTGACCTGCGTTAAACAAACGCAGCTTATGGCGTTTGCCCTTGCCGCAGTCAATTGGAATATTGATATCGACAAACTCTGTAACGCCTATGCATGGGGCTGGCTGGAAAACACCGTGATGTCGGGTGTTAAACTCATTCCACTCGGCCAAAGTGCGGGGCAACATATTTTGTTCACCCTAACCGAGCGCATTCCTACCATTGTCTCGCAATCGGCCACATGGCCTTTAGAAGATATTGGCAGTTTTACACCTGCACAAATTATTGCCAGTAGTCGGCATGAAACCCAATACACACGACTTTTTCGTTCATGAGAAAATGCTATGCAAGAATATAATCAACCCTTAAGAATTGGTGTCGGTGGGCCGGTCGGCTCAGGAAAAACGGCATTATTAGAAGTGTTATGTAAAGCGATGCGCGACACTTACCAAATTGCTGTTGTCACCAATGATATTTATACCCAAGAAGATGCCAAAATTTTAACCCGTGCCGAAGCATTAGATGCAGACCGCATTATTGGTGTTGAAACTGGCGGCTGCCCTCACACGGCTATTCGTGAAGATGCATCAATGAACTTAGCGGCAGTTGAAGAGCTCGCCATGCGCCATAAAAACCTCGATATCGTATTCGTGGAAAGCGGCGGCGATAACCTGAGCGCGACCTTTAGCCCAGAACTGGCTGACTTAACCATTTATGTAATTGATGTCGCTGAAGGGGAAAAAATTCCACGTAAAGGCGGCCCGGGTATTACCCATTCCGATTTACTGGTGATTAACAAAATTGACCTTGCACCCTATGTCGGGGCTTCATTAGAAGTGATGGAAGCCGATACCGCAAGAATGCGCCCAGTCAAACCCTATGTTTTCACTAACTTGAAGAAACAAGTCGGCTTAGAAACCATTATCGAGTTTATTATCGATAAAGGCATGTTAAGACGTTAATAAATTTGTTCACCCTATAGGTTTTATCTATAGGGTGCCCAATTAACAAATACGCGGTAAAGGCTCACTGTGGGGTAAATCTAATAACCTTGATGTCCCGAAGATCCCAACTAATCTGACTTGCTTCTGTTCGGTGACACAGCCTATCGTGGTCGCATCTTTCCCTAATGGGTGCTGGTGTAGTGCAGCAAGTACCGCATTTTCCGCTTCAGGTTTCACCACAATCACTAATTTGCCTTCATTGGCAAAGTTTAACGGCTCTAAACCTAATAGTTCGCACACGCCCCTAACTGCTGAAGAGACAGGTAAATCCCCCTCATTTATCGCTATCCCGCAGCCACTTGCCTGCGCAAACTCATGTAAAATAGCCGTCACGCCCCCTCGGGTCGCATCACGTAAAGCACGAACGCCATCAATTTCACGTAACGGAGCGATTAAAGGTGTTAATACCGCACAATCACTGCAAAGCTCTGCTTCTAATCCGAGTTGTTCACGCAGGTTTAAGATAGTCGCGCCGTGATCACCCAACGTACCGCTAACAATCACTTTATCCCCCGCTTGAATGTGCTGAGCCCCCCACTGAATATGGGGCGGGATCACGCCAATACCCGCGGTATTGATAAAGATTTTGTCTGCCGCACCGCGCTGTACCACTTTGGTATCGCCTGTCACAATAGCCACGCCAGCCGCTGCTGCTGTTGCAGCCATCGATTCCACAATTGAAGTCAGTTCAGAAAGTGGAAAACCTTCTTCCAAAATAAAACCGCAGGACAAATATTTTGGGATAGCCCCACTGACGGCGACATCATTCACCGTGCCGCATACCGCCAGTTTGCCAATATTACCACCCGGGAAAAAAATCGGGTCGATGACATAACTGTCGGTACTGAATGCTAAGCGGTCGCCCAATGCGGTCATTTCAGCCAGTGCTAGCCGAGCTTGGTCTTCCCGCTCATTCAACGCTGGGTTAGCAAATGCTTGCAAGAACAACTGTTCAATCAATTGCTGCATAGCCTGCCCACCACTACCATGTGCCATCGTCACCACATGATCACTCATTTATACCTCCCGACGATATTGGTAATAAGCTGCACAGGCGCCTTCAGAAGAAACCATTAGTGCACCAAAAGCGGTTTGTGGCGTACAACGGCGCCCAAACAACGTACATTCGTTAGGTTTACAGCGCCCGGTTAACACCTCTCCACAACGAGCTAGCGGGTCATCCGCCACTTTATGAGGTTGTACCTGAAAGCGCCTCTCTGCATCAAAAAACTGATAAGCTTGAGTTAATTGAACCCCTGAACCTGCAATTTCCCCCAATCCACGCCATTCACTGGTTTGTTTGAGTTCAAAAACTTCTTCTAACGCCTTCATTGCCAACAGGTTACCTTCATCGGCCACAACACGTTTATATTGGTTTTCTACCTCACAACGGCCATCAGCGATTTGGTCAACTAACATAGCTAATGACTGCAAAATATCTAAGGGTTCGAACCCTGTGACCACCAAGGGTTTATGAAAGTCTTCGGTAATAAATTGGTAGGGATGCGCCCCGATCACCATACTCACGTGTCCCGGTGCTAAAAAACCGTCAATACGGACATCCGGTTGTTCGAGTAAGCTACGCAAGGTGGGAATGATCGTAATGTGCTGGCAAAATACACTAAAATTTGCTAATTGGCGGCGTTTCGCTTGCTGCAAGGTGATTGCCGTGCTTGGCATGGTGGTTTCAAAGCCTAAACCAAAGAAAACCACTTGCCGATGAGGGTGCTGCTCTGCTAATGCCAAGGCATCTAGCGGTGAATAAACGATACGGACATCTGCCCCATTGCGTTTGGCGTCAAGTAAAGAGCCCTTTTCTCCCGGCACACGCATTGCATCGCCATAAGTACAAAAGATAACCTCTGGGCGCTGCGCTATTTCGATACAGCCATCAATTCGCCCCATTGGCAAAACGCACACAGGGCAACCGGGCCCATGAACAAATTCAATTTCGGCGGGTAATAGCTGGTCAATACCAAATTTAAAAATCGCGTGGGTATGGCCTCCACACACTTCCATGAGTTGTAATGGGCGCCGTTTTGCTTGGGGTATTTCATTCACCCGTTGATGAATACGCGCTAATAGCGCTTTTGCAAGAACAGGGTCGCGAAATTCATCGACGTACTGCATCTGTTGCTCCTGCATTTAAACAACTAAAATCGCTAACTTCGTGGTCTAGCTGGCTCATCGCGGTTAACGCATCCAAGGTGGATTGCGCTTCTTCTTCATTGATGATGCTCATGGCAAACCCGACGTGTACCAATACCCATTGCCCTAATAAATCAGCGGTTTCCCCCTCACAAATTAAGCCAATATTCACGTCGCGTTTTACACCACAAACATCCACTTGGGCGAGTTGGTGAATGTCTTCACCAACGGCAACTATTTTGCCCGGAATACCTAAGCACATAGCTGTGTCTCCAACCATGCCAGCCAAGCATCCATCCCTTCACCGCATGTCGCAGACACTTGGATAACTTGGATATTGGGATTCACCTGTTTGGCATTGGCGATACAAGCATCAACATCAAAATGTAGATAAGGCAATAAATCAATTTTATTCAGCAACATGATATCTGCTGCCGCAAACATATGCGGGTATTTGAGGGGTTTATCTTCCCCTTCCGTGACCGACAGCACCGCCACTTTATGGCGCTCGCCCAAATCAAAGCTAGCAGGGCACACAAGATTCCCCACATTTTCAATAAATAACAAGCTGTTATCTGCTAACTCTAAACGTGCTGTTGCATCGTGCACCATTTGTGCATCTAGGTGACAGCCTTTTCCTGTATTCACTTGAATCGCAGGCACACCCGTTTCGCGGATCCGCTGTGCATCATTGGTGGTTTGTTGGTCACCTTCAATCACTGCGCAATTGATTTTGTCACGCAGCCTTAACAGCGTTTCCGTTAATAAGGTGGTTTTTCCCGAACCCGGGCTAGAAACGAGATTTAGCGCTAAAATATTCTTCTGGTTAAAATCGTTACGGTTATGCTCTGCCAGATGGTTATTTTTATCTAACACATCCATTTCAATTTGTAGCATGCGTTTCTGGCTGATCCCCGGTGCATGGGTACCCGCTTCACCGTGTCCATAATCAAGGTCATGATGTTCGCCAGCCGGTTTAAAACTTGCCTCTGCGGTTTGGTAAATATGTTTGTGCTTATGTTTGTGTTTATGCTTTTTAGATTTGCTTTCAGCAGGTGCGGGTTCATATTGGTGATAATGGTTGTGGACATCACCTTGATGATAGTAATGGTGATAAATAATCACTGTTTGCCCGTGAGGTTCATGATCATGATGATGGTCGTGATCATGATGGTCATGATCGTGGTGGTGATCATGGCCGTGATGGTGGTCGTGAGCATGGCCGTGATGGTCATCACCCTCGATTTTGCGTTCTCCCGATGCACATCCACAAGTACTGCACATAAGTTTCACTCCCAACAGCTAAATTGTTAAATTAGATTAATACATAATCCATAGAGGCTGGTTGATACACCTCAAGCTCACCTCAAAAAGCTATTCCACTTCCAACTCTTTGATGCGTAAACTCTCCCCACTTTCCACTTTCAGGTTCACCCCCTGACAGCATGGACAAACCGATTGGTGGCTATCTATTTCCACTATTTCACTGCAATCCCAACACCATGCTTGTGCGGGCTGGTAAATAATGTGGAGCTGGCAGCCTTCTGCAACCGTACCACGACAAACGACATCAAAACTGAAGCGAAAGGCACTCTCTTCAACACAAGAGAGCGCACCGATTTCAAGCCAAACAGCGATGACTCGGTTAACTGCATTTTTTTTCGCCTGCTGTTCAATAATGTCTATCGTACTTTGGCATAACGAAACCTCATGCATCCTGCCCCCTTAAGTGGCGGGCAAACAATGCTCTACGTTCAGGTGCTTGAGGAATATTTGGGTCACTTACTGGAAGCGATAACAATATTCGCTGGCAATCATCCGTTAGGTGAATACCTTGTTCTGGTGTCATTTTCTTTTCTAATGGCGACATTAATGAACACGCGAAATATTGGGTTAAACCGTCTAATTCACCCACGGTATAGGTCATTTCACCATAGGGGAGGATTAACCCAACCTTGTCACCGACCACGCGACGAGGCCAGTACTGTTCAGGCCCCGGTAGAATAATCGCGCTGAGCATCCAAGGCGTGATCACCGCGCCCACCCATTGCCCTTCAAACAGGGCAAACTCACTGGCGTGCACAGGCATCGTTGGATGTAAAAATGACAAATCATGCATCGATTGTTCAGCAACTCGCACAAATGCGGCCTCAACCAGAGGCCGAGGGCTAGTTTCATAACCTAAGATGTCATCCGGCATGCAAACTCTCTTCTTTCGCTATGATTTCCAAGCCTTCGCTTCGCAAAACCTCAATAACCTTTTGTAAAGCTGGCTCTAAAGCGGCCTGCCCTATTGCCGTCAAACCGATATGCGGTTCGAGGGACTCAGGCACAACGCCAACTAATGTTAGCCGCTGTGGGAATTCATCGGTTAAATGCAAAGCGGATAACACATCAGACAAACCTAATTGATGCGGGGAGATTTTACGCGTAAACAGGGCAGGAACTTCGTCATCGCGCAAGACTAAAATCGAGCCAGCCTGCTGGCTTGATAACACGACATCGGCGATGATCAAATGGTCTCTATCTGCCATCGGGCCAATCAGTTCCATTCCTGCGGTTCCACCATCTAGCACTTCCACGCATTCAGGCAGGTGATAGCGCTGCTCTAAAGCCTCTACGATGCGTACCCCAATTCCTTCATCGCTCAGCAAAATATTGCCAACACCCAAGACTAAAATACGCATTACAACACCTTAACCTTAGTGACTTCGCCACCTTCTGGGTCAACAATGTGCACAGCACAAGACATACAAGGGTCAAATGAGTGAATGGTTCGCACCACTTCAAGGGGTTTAGCAGGATCAGCAACAGGGGTTCCTACCAATGCTTGCTCATAAGGGCCTGGCTCATCATTAAAATTACGCGGACCTGAGTTCCAAGTGGATGGCACTACCGCTTGGTAATTTTCAATTTTACCGTCTTTAATCACCACCCAGTGAGACAGTAATCCGCGAGGAACTTCCCCAAAACCTACCCCTTTAATCGTGGCATTTTCAGGGAAATGTGGTTTCACAAACGTGGTGTAATCGCCTTTTCCTATGTTATCGACCAGCGCTTGCCACTGAATAGACAGAGTTTCATTCAGCACACAGCAACGAACGCTACGACCGATAATTCGACCCAATGTGGAATGCAATTGATCCACACTAATCGTATTGCCCGTCAGTGTTTGGTACAGGTTTACCACATCATTAAAGTGTTTTTCTGTTGGCTCATGTTTTGCTGCTAATTTACACAACAAGTCAGCAAGCGGCCCAACCTCGACGGTTTTATCATAAAAAGTTGGGGCTTTTACCCATGAATATTTACCGTCATCATCCCAGCCAGTGTAATCTGGGTTGGTGGTGCCTTCCCATGGAGCCTGTGGCTCATTTTCTTTGTACCATGCATGTTTGCTACTTTCTTTGATGCCGTTGATCAAATACTCATCCATATGGCTCGTAATGGGGCGATAAGTACTAAAATCGCTGTTTTCCAAATAGCCACCCGGTAATAGGAAGCTCCCGTTTTTACCATCCATTGGCATTTCAGGCATGCACATGTAATGTTTCGCGCCTTGACCGACTTCGAGCCATTCAGGGTAGCCCGCGGCAATCACTGCTGCGTCAATCTTATACACTTGCTCAATAAAATCCCCTAAACGGTCAATAAAGGATTTCACATACATCAAACGTTCAAGGTTCAGAACCCCGACACCATCAAGGTTAATAGGGTTTGCCACACCACCAACTGCAAGGTTTTGAATATGCGGTGTTTTCCCGCCTAATAACGCCACAATACGGTTAGCATCTCGCTGACATTCAAGGGCTTGTAAATAGTGGGCCACGGCAATTAAGTTTACCTCAGGCGACAGCTTCATCGCTGGGTGCCCCCAATACCCATTGGCAAAAATACCCAATTGCCCACTGGCAACCAATTTTTTAATTTTATCTTGAACTCGCGTGAATTCTTCTGGGCTATTCAATGGCCACGTCGAAACGCCTTTCAATATTTCTGCTGCTTTATTTGGGTCTGCATTCAGTGCAGAGGTGATATCCACCCAATCTAACGCAGATAATTGATAGAAATGGACTATGTGGTCTTGAATGGTGTGCGCGGCTAAAATCATATTACGGATATACTGCGCATTCACTGGCACATCAATATTTAAAGCACTTTCAATAGTGCGTACCGACACAATACCGTGCACCGTGGTACAAACCCCACAAATACGCTGCATAATCATCCAGGCATCACGGGGGTCTTTCCCTTTGACTATCTCTTCCATACCACGCCACATCGTGCCTGAAGCCCAAGCCTTGGTGACTTTTCCATCTTCAATTTCACAATCAATGCGTAAGTGACCTTCGATACGAGTGACTGGGTCTATTGTTATACGTTGGCTCATGCTTTACCTCGGGCCTCTGAATGGCTCATCGTTGTTTTTTTCAATGCTGGAATAACAGGTAATAAGCGGATCAATAAGATATAAGCGCATACCTCTATTGCCACAAAACCTATTGAAATTAAAAGCTCTTCTGTTGTTGGGAAGTAGTCGTATCCGCCCCCAGGGTTAAATGCAACGAGGGAGTAGTTCATCCGCCACATAGCCGCACCAATCAATATGCTTAAACCACTTATATATAACCACCGAGAATCATTTCTCAGTGATGGCATACGGAAAATAACCAATGGGAAAACCATTAATGCGGTTTCTATCCAGAACATCATGGCGTAGAAATCGGTATTGAAGATATGGTGCAACTTGCCCCGATAAATTAGTTCACCGAAACGGCAGACCAAGAACAGCACTAACAATACCTGCAAGATCCGAGTGATACGAACAAACAGTGGCCGTTCATCAGCGCCTTGCCCCCGCAACGCGGCTTGGAGCAATGACCCTTCGAAAATCACAATGGAAAAGCCCATAATGAATGCAGTCAGTAATGAGAGTAGTGGCAACATTTCATAACTTTGCCAAATAGGATGGACTTTATGCCCTGCTGAAATCATCAATGAACCCATTGATGATTGGTGCATCATTGGCAGTAATGCGCCAAGAGCAATAATAAAGAACATCACTTTATTCAGACGTTTTAACGAAACCTTCCAACCAAAGCGCTCACACAGTGCGGGGGCAAACTCTAATGCCATCACCCCGATATAAATCGTCATACACACTGCGGTTTCGAACAGCACCGAATTGGTGTTAAAGAAACCGGGGATGTAAAAGTAAGGCAAGTTCCAGTAGCGGCCTACGTCAATAGTGATGGACAAACCACCGAGAGAGTAACCGAACAAGCTGGCTAATAATGCGGGGCGCACTAACGGATGATATTCACCGCGGTTAAATACGTACACCGCCCAAGCCAGTGCCCAACCGCCACAAGCAAAACCGGTACCAATTAGTAAGTCAAAAGCAATCCAAATCCCCCAAGGATAGCCACCATTTAGGTCAGAAACTGAGCCCAAACCGAAGACCAAGCGTTTAACAATCAAAATGACACAAATCAGCACCAATGGCCCAAAGACCATGATTGGCCAACTGACTAAACGCCCGCCTAGCGGCTGCTCTTTATGATGCGTCGTCATTTGAGTCATCTCCTTCGTGTTTGTCATTCTTGGTATTGCGGTACACCAAGAAACTCAGCCCTGCCAACGCGGCCAATGGCAGTACCATGCCTTTGTAAAGCGTGTGCTGCACATATTCAGAACGCGCCCCTGTAGACAACTGCTCCAATTCAGGTAGTCCAAGGTTTTGATATGGCACACCGGAAAGAACAATGACTTGTGTACCACCGCCTTCAAGTTCGCCATAAATATGGGACTCATATTTCGGCACTTTAATCACATTCGGGTCATTGCTGTGTAAGGTTTGTCTTGGATAACCGTACTCATCACCGACTTTGAGTGTTAGACGTTTTTTGGCTTCCGCGAGTAATTCTTCCCGCCTCCCAAAAATTACTGCGCCCGTTGGGCAAACTTCGACACAACCCGGCAAACCACCCTTGTCTAAGCGTTCGACACCTTTTTGGTTACATAACTCGCATTTATGAATTGCACCAAATTTGTCATCGTAGGCATATTTCGGGATATTAAATGGACACGCCACCATGCAATAGCGGCAACCGGTACATACGCTAGCATCGTAATGAACAATGCCGGTTTTTGGGTCTTTTTTCAGCGCTTGTACTGGGCAAACCGACACACAATTAGGGTCAACACAGTGCATACATTGCTTTTTAATGTAGGCATAGCCATCTTTTTCTTGGTCTTTATGAACACCTGTTCCACTGCTCCAAACCTGAATAATATTGTTGGTATAAGGGGTGAGTTTGTCATTATTTGACCAAGTTTGTTCCCCAGCCGGGTTACGTTTTGGGTGGTTAATATCTTGGCATTTTGTCACGCACGCCTGGCAACCAATACACAGGGTCGAGTCGTACAGCATCCCCAAAGAGTTAGGGATCGGTGGGCGGTTTTCTGGCCCCGCCAAACTAGGTGAACTTCCCGCAAGTAATGCTCCCCCAGCGGAAAGTTTAAGAAAATTTCGTCTATTCACGGTTATTCTCCCCGTGAGTCAGTATCTTGTTGGCGTTTTTGACGGCCTAGCTCACGTACCGCCATCACGCTGACTCCAGCCACTAACCCGACAACACCACCGATTAGCCCCACAGCCGTAGATGAAATTTGGCCACCTTCGCGGTTATTGACATCCGGTTTATCCGCCCGTGGTGTTGGGTTTTCCACACTCGCCAGCTGATGGATCGCTTTGTGAAAGCCCACATTTTCTTCATTACAGCCATAACAAGGGTGACCAATTGCCACAGGCCAGACACCGCCAACATCGCAGAATTGCAATGTTGAGCAGTTCCCGTAAGTTTCAGGCCCCTTACAACCTAAATGGTATAAACACCAACCTTCACGATGACCATCATCACCGAACTCTTTTGCGAAGCGGCCCGCATCAAAATGAGGACGACGCTCACAGTGTTCATGAATTAAACGACCGTACGCGAACATTGGGCGATTTTTACTATCCAGTTTTGGTGGGCGATTAAACGTAATTAAGTGCGCGACTGTCGCAAGGAAGTTATGTGGATTAGGTGGGCAACCAGGAATATTGATAACTGTTTTGTCTTTAATGACTTGATCTAAACCCACGGCTCCTGTTGGGTTATCACCTGCAGCAGCGACGCCCCCCCACGAAGCACAAGAACCAATCGCAATCACGGCCGCAGCGTTTTCAGCCACTTCGCGGATATGCTCAACAATCGGTTTACCTGCAACCATGCAGTAAATACCACCATCTTTCAATGGGATAGATCCATCAACAACTAAAACATATTTCCCTTTATACTTCTCCATCGCATTATGTTTATTTTGTTCAACTTGCTCACCAAAGGCGGCAGACAGTACCTCGTGGTATTCCAATGAAATGGTATCGAGAATTAAATTCTCCAAGGTCGGGTGGGTAGAACACAGTAAAGATTCCGTACACCCCGTACACTCTTGGGCACCAATCCAAATGACCGGTGGTCGTGCTGGGTCACTAATAGATTCAGCAATTTGGGCGGCAGCCTTCCCACTTAACCCCATTGTTGCTGCCAGTGCTGTACATAACTTCATAAAATCACGGCGATTAATACCATGAGAAGAAATAATAGAGTTATCTCCTATCATTCTTTTTTCCTATTATTATGGGTGGCTTAGAACCTATTCATTAGGCAAATTCTGTTTATTATCTTAAGGTTATAGATACTACAAAGCCCTGTGTACAAATGATGCACACACCTTTGGCTTGTATTTGTCTATTTAAAAAGTAAACAAAACCAAGTCTAATGAAATAAATTCTTATTTAATTAACCTGATGCATAAATATAAAATAGGATCCTATTCCTACCGCTCCTAAATCATTTGATCTTCATCAAGAGGCAATAAGAAATTTTCTTTTTTTTATATATTTGCTAGAAAAATCGATTCAGTAAACGGTATTTAAAAATGAGGAAAAATATAAATAAACCAATTTTATTTTCAATAATGCGTTATATATCACATTACCATAAATAAAAAATACATTTATTTTCATTGCGATACCTTGATTTGTAATTTCAATTTAATTAATTAAGCGAAATATGAGTATTAATAACAATCAATATATTAATATAGTAAATAACATGCTGAATAAGAATCAATATCAACGAAGTAATATAGGAAATTAAAATAACAAACTGTAAAAAGATAGTTAGATATACAACCGTGTTAATATAATATTATTCGTCAATATCAATATTAGGTCTTAACAACGCAGAAGCAATAGTAACTTGTCCGAGTGATAATCCACCATCTCCCATGGGAAATTGTTTTGCATATAACACATCGAACTCAGGTAGATTATTTACGATTAGCTCTCTCAACAATTGGTTATGGATCACGCCACCCGACAAAACAATTAGCTTAGTACCATATTGCTTCGCGGATTTTCTTGCGAGCTCAGTAAAACCTTGCGCTAATGCTACATGAAAGGCATGTGCCCGTTGTGGTTTAGGCGCACAGTACGCCATCCACTGTTGCCAAAATGTATGTAAATCCAATTGTTGCCCCACTAATGGCATAGTGACCGGATGTACGCTCACGGGTGATTTCATGGCAATCGCTTCCAGTTGGCAAGCCGCCTCCCCTTCCCAACGAGTTTGTGCTGTGCAAATACCTAACGCTGCAGCAACTGCATCAAAAAGCCGCCCAGAGGATGAAGCCGTTGGGCTATTTATCCCTTTTTCAATTGCCTTTTGTAACCCCTGCCAAGGAAATGACATTAAATCAGCGGCGCACTCTTGCTCTTGCCACTGGGGAACAAATTGCAAACAATGTGCGAGGAGATTACGCCATGGTTGCCGAGAAGCTAGCTCTCCGCCCGGCAGTGCAACTGGGGGCAAACCGCCAAGATATTGACTGGATTTATAATCCACCAATAAACATTCACCTCCCCATAGACGGTGGTCAGCGCCATACCCTAATCCATCGAGAGCTAACCCGATGACTTTGCTCCCGTTTAGCGGCAAACCATGTTCAGCCATTACCGCAGCAATATGTGCATGATGATGCTGCACTTTTATCAATGGGATCCGTAATTGCTGTGATAACGCCTCGCCATAGCGCGTACTTACATAATTCGGATGCATATCAGAGACTATAGCGGTTGGCGTAAAACGATAAATAGATTCAAATAATGTAATAGCTGACTGATATTGCTCAAAAATATCTATATCATCAAGGTCGCCTAGGTGTTGACTCATGACTGCACTTTTATCTCGCAATAAACAAAAGGTATTTTTAAGATCTGCCCCTAAAGCCAGTATTGATGGGGAATGCTCAAATCCTTTAGGCAAGTCAATCGCATCAGGGACATAGCCCCGTGCACGGCGGAGCATTTCCGCTTGTCCATCATGATAACGCACCAATGAGTCATCCGCGCGTTGGACAATATCGCGGTTATGAGTGAGCCAAACATCCGCGATATTCACTAAATCAGCCAATGCAGCTTGCTCGCTCAACACAGGGGGCTTCCCTGATGCATTTCCTGACGTCATCACTAATGGGCGATTAACTTGTGCCATCAATAGGTGTTGCAATGGGTTAGAAGGCAACATAACACCGATTTCCGCTAGATTTGGTGCAATATATTGGCTTAATACAGGATTTTTCCAATTTTTAATCAATACAATCGGAGCGGCAGGGCTTTTTAATAATGCACGTAAGCCATCACTCAGCGGCATATTGTGCTGCTCTAACCAATTCAGTGATGGGATCATCACCGCCAGTGGCTTAGTTGGGCGGCATTTACGAACACGCAAAGCCTCTACCGCCTCATCACTGCTTGCATCACAAGCAAGATGAAAACCGCCAATCCCTTTAATAGCAACAATTTTTCCTGCCAATAATTGCTGAGCTGCCAAGAGTAATGCGTTCTCATTATTTGCAATCGTTTTTCCTGATGGGTCGCACAATTTAATTTCAGGGCCACACACCGCACAGGCATTAGGTTGTGCGTGAAAACGCCTATCTGCGGGAGATTGATATTCTTCTAAGCAATCAGAACACAACGGAAAATCAGCCATTGCAGTATTGGGTCTGTCATAAGGCATACGACGAATAATCGTGAAACGCGGGCCGCAATGCGTGCAGTTTGTGAACGGGTAATGAAAACGTCGATTAGATGGGGTAAAAAGCTCTTGTTGGCATGCATCACAAGTGGCAGCATCTGGGATGACTTGGGTGTCCATTTTGCCTTCACCACTACGGCGGATCGTAAATGCAATTGGTAATGTATCCCATTGAAAAGGTTGTGATTCAATACTTTCTATAAGGGCTAACGGCGGGCAGTGTTGGTACAATAACTGAATAAATTCAGTAGGTTCTGAACCAGTACATAAGCGAACCAGCACGCCTTCGCCATCATTACAGACATCACCTAAAAGTTGGTATTGATGTGCTAATTGCCAAACATAGGGGCGAAACCCCACACCTTGCACTTTCCCCTTGATGCGTAACTGTATGCCACCTTTCACTGAAATCCCCTCTTACCACTATGAGGCTATTTTCACGCTAAAACATAAAAAAAACTTCACTTAAGATCAAAAAAAGTTGTGGAAGTGCCGTTGACAGGCCCAACTTTCACTCATTAATTATGCTAAATAAGATTAAATATCAATAGAATACTAATAATTTATATACAATATCACACCAATATTAACTTATAGACCGAGCTGATTATCTTCTAAATGATTTTTCGCTATTCGTTTTGGCACTTTACTCAATCAGTTCAATGAGTATTCCACCCATCAAAAGTTTCTCATATGAAACCAAACTCCTTCATAACCTCGACACACACCACACTTTGAAACGAATATTTTACATATAGTCAACATTCGATTGACTAATAATCATCCATACAATTAATCTGGTTTTAAATAAAAAACAATGTTTCGCATATGAAACAAAATGTTACAACACATTCAAAAGGAGAAAACCATGAGCTGGGTTGCTGTCTGCGATGTCTCACAAGTTCAAGAAGAATTTCCTTTTTCAGCCAAAGTGGATGATGTCGAAATTGGGATTTTCTTAGTTGAAGACCAATATTATGCCTTAGAAGATGTTTGTCCACATGCCTATGCCCTGTTAAGCCAAGGATTTGTTGAAGATGGCAAAGTTGAATGCCCATTACATGAGGCCATTTTCGATATCAAAACGGGTAAATGTTTACGCGAACCAGGAGGGCGAGATCTCCGAACCTACCAAACACGCATTCACGACAACCAAATCGAAATCAGTTTGATTGAGGAGTAAAAATGGAACCTATTCAGAATATTAATCCGTATTTACCAGCAAATAACCAAATCATCCCAGCACGCGAAGGCGGTAAAGGCAGTATTCAAGCGCCAGGAAGTGCGCCGAATATCGTTTGGCAAACACGTTCACGCGTCCCTGATGAGTATGAAAGCAAACTCATTTTTGCACTCGAAACGCTATTCGCAGCAGACACTGGATCCCTTGATGAATTAGTTCAGTCATTAAACCAGCAACAAATATATGACCGACAAGGTCACCCTTGGTCTTCTAGTAGTTTCCGAGAATTTCTTCTCGTCAACGGTTACTAACACATTGTCACTAATAAGAAAATAAAACTCAGACACCTTTGATAAACGGAAGCAAATCATGACAACCAATGCACAACCTCAAAACTATCAAGAATATTTAGATGTTGGGTTACGTGGACAATGGTACCCCGTATTATCCAGCTGGGAAGTCAGCAATAACCCTATTGGTATCACGCGCCTTGAAGAACAAATCGTGCTGTGGCGCGATGATAAAGGCCAAATTCATGCTTTAGAAGATAGATGTCCCCATCGCGGAGCCCGTTTATCAATGGGTTGGAATCTAGGTGAACGTATTGCCTGTTGGTACCACGGCGTCGAAGTCGGTGGTGATGGTGTCGTTAAAGATGTTCCAGCGGTCAGCCAATGCCCTCTTGAAGGTCAAAAATGTTTAAAAACCTATCCCGTTCAAGAAATTCATGGCGCTATCTTCCTCTATTTTGCGGTAGTTGACGGTGAAACACCTCCAGCCCTTGAGTTTCCTGAAGAGTTAGCTGATGACGAAAACCACAGCAATTTCCTCTGCACCGCATCGTGGAAATGCAATTACCAATACGCATTAGAAAACGTGATGGACCCAATGCATGGTACCTATCTCCATTCATCATCACACTCAATGGCAGAAGGTGATAAACAATCAGAAATGATCCTAGAAGCAACAAAAAATGGGTTTATTTTCCGTAAAAATGACCAAATTGGCGTCAACTTCGACTGGGTTGAATTTGCGAGCACTGGTGCAAATTGGATGCGTTTATCCATCCCGTATCAAAAACGTTTTGGACCCGGTGGACATTTTTGGATTATCGGCATGGTCGTTCCTGAAGACCGTCATCACACTCGTGTTTTCTTTTGGCGAATTCGCAAAGTAAAAGACTGGCAACGTGATTTATGGCGCTTTATGTATCGCAATCGCCTAGAAGGGCTACATTGGGATGTCCTAGAACAAGATCGCCTCATTTTGGAAAACCTCACACCAAATGCACGCGATAAAGAGTTTCTTTATCAACACGATGTGGGGTTATCACGCCTACGTCGCATTATGCAACGTGAAGCGAAAAAGCAATTTGACCTAATACACAGTAAGGAAGCTGAAAATGCGTGATTTACTGGCAGGAAAACGCATTGTGATCACCGGAGCCGCAAGGGGGCTTGGCTTTAGCTTTGCCCAAGCCGCAGCACAACAAGGCGCTCAAGTTGTCTTGTGTGACATCCTAGCGCAACGATTACAAGAAAGTGTCGAATCTCTACAACAACAAGGCTTTGAGGCCCAAGGTGTTTCTCTCGACTTAGCGGATCCTGACTCAATCACTCATACATTCGACAGTATTGGTCAACAAGGTGCAATTGATGGGCTGATTAATAATGCGGCCTTAGCAACTGGAGTGGGTGGAAAGCTGCTCGACGAATATGACTTGGCGCTGTGGGATAAGGTGATGACCGTCAATGTCAGAGGAACCTGGTTGGTCACCAAAGCCGCGCTTCCCTTTTTAAAACAGAGTTCCCGCGGGAAAATTATCAATATTGCCTCTGACACCGCACTATGGGGTGCTCCCAAGCTGATGGCCTATGTCGCCAGTAAAGGAGCCATCATCAGTATGACCCGTTCAATGGCGCGTGAGCTTGGTACTCACCGCATTTGTGTTAATGCTATTGCTCCGGGGTTAACAAAAGTCGAAGCGACGGAATATGTGCCCGCAGAACGCCACCAGCTATATGAAAATGGTCGAGCGCTCCAAGGAGAACAGATGCCTGAAGACGTTACAGGAACCGCTTTGTATTTGCTTTCTCCTATGGCCGATTTTGTCACAGGACAGCTAATCCCAGTTAATGGTGGCTTTATTTTTAACTAATTTCGCCATTCAGTCGGTTAAGAGGTGAGGATCATGAATTCAACATGTAAATATCTGGTACCCGGTTTGGAAAAAGGGCTACAGCTTCTTCTGCTACTTGCACAGCAGCACCGTGAGCTCACATTTGCAGAAATCCTCCGCTTAGTCGATATGCCCAAAGCAACGGCTTACCGTGCGATCCAAACCTTGGTGCATTTGGATTTCCTTGTTCAACACCCACGAACTGGGGCATTTTCGTTAGGCCGTAAAGTCCTCAGCCTTGGTCTTGGCTATATTGCCTCAC
Source organism: Providencia rettgeri (assembly GCF_023205015.1). Lineage (NCBI taxonomy): Bacteria > Pseudomonadati > Pseudomonadota > Gammaproteobacteria > Enterobacterales > Morganellaceae > Providencia > Providencia rettgeri. The sequence continues at coordinate 3,669,599 of NZ_CP096258.1, forward strand.
TCGATTTAACTCAATTAGGTCAGCCGATTATCGAACAATTGAGAGATCGCAGCCAATGTAACAGCCATTTAGTTATCCGAGATGGTCGGGACATTATATACATCGCCAGAGTCAGTGGCGCAGAATCCAAAATTAACCATGTTAGCGTAGGGACACGTTTATCAGCGCACCGAACCTCACTAGGCCGCATGCTACTGAGCGGATTAACTCGCACTGAGTTCGATGCGCTTTACCCTGATGATGAACTGCCCGATAACGCAGGGTGTAAACAGGAATTCTGGCAAATGATCCAAGCCGACAAACTGCGTGGCTACGTGATTGGAGAATCATTTTACCGTCGGGGAATTTCCTCCATTGTTTACCCTGTTTATAACCAAGCAAATGGTGTCGAGGCGGTCATCAGCATCATGGTACCCATGAATAGCATCCCTGCACAGGAGTGTCGGCGATTACAAAATGAAGTAAGCCATGCCGCGCAAAAATTGACTGAATTTATTGGTGGAATGAGCCAAGCAAAAGCCGTTTAGCATTAACTGATTATCTACCCTACATTTTTTAGGTTTATTGCCATAAGCCTCGGGTTCTTTCTGTCCAAAAAAGCCGTTGGCAATAACACCAATCGATAGAGGACTTTATAATGTCAGTGATTGGAATAGAAAAATTAGAATTTGGTGTCGAAGACATCCCTAGCTGCCAAAAATTTTTACACGACTTTGGCCTACAAGTTACCAAAAGTGACCCCTCGTTATTTTCGACGCTTTCTGGGGCAAAAATACAGCTTTTCACCCAGCAAGAACCATCTCTCCCCCCCGCTTTCGAAACAGGTTCAACCCTGCGTCGGATCACATGGGGGACAGAAAATACGGCAGAACTCAATAAAATCATCGAGAACATTCAAGGCTGTGATGGTTTTAAACTCACGTCTGATGGTGCTGAGTGCCGTGATCCAAACGGCATGGCGGTCGCGTTTACCGTCACCAAACAAAAAGACGTTGACGTTGAAGTCTCACCAATCAACCAATGGGGCGACATTCGGCGCATTGATAAACCAAGCCCTGTTTATGAAAAAGCTACACCGATTAACGTAGGGCACGTCGTCTTTTTTGTTGATGACTTACCATCGACAGAAGCGTTTTACTGCCAAAAGCTCGGTTTTCAAGTCTCTGATCGTTATATTGACCGCGCCGTTTTTTTACGCGCCCAAGTTAATGGCTGCCATCACAATTTATTTTTACTTAAATTACCGCACCGTGGCCGTGGCCTAAACCACGTAGCCTTCACTGTACGAGATATCCATGAAGTCATTGGCGGCGGCTTAGCGATGAACCGCCAGCAATGGAGCACCTTTATTGGACCGGGTCGCCACCCTATTTCATCTGCCTATTTTTGGTACGTTAATAGCCCAACTGGTGGTGCTTTCGAATATTACACCAATGATGATTTCCTGACAGACAAATGGCAGCCCCGCGAGCTGGAACATTCTCTGGTTTCATTCACTGAGTGGGCGGTTGAAGGCGGTCTAGACTATGAAACACGTCGTCAAGTAAAACTGGTGAAGGAGTAAGCTAATGAACTCCTTAATCCAAGGCGGTATCGTCATTATCGGTGGTGGACAAGCAGGTGGTTGGGCGACAAAAACTTTACGCGATGAAGGTTACCAAGGCACAATCAGTGTGATCAGTGATGAAGACCATGATTTTTATGAGCGCCCACCTCTGTCTAAAGCTGCACTCACCCAAGAGAGCTTTGCACTATCACGATTATTCAGTGAAGAAGCAACTCAGGCCTTAAATTTACAATGGTTTCGTCCAGTTCGCGCCACTAAAATTGATACGAAAACAAAATGGATCCACCTCAATGATGGCCGCATTGTGACATTTGAAAAACTGTTACTTGCCACTGGCGGGCGTCCCCGTTACCTCTCAAGTAATTGGCAGAAACACCCGCAAGTCTTTGCCTTGCGGTCATGGAACGATGCACAACAACTACGCTCGGCGCTGCTTGAGGCAAAAAAAGTGGCCATCATTGGCGGTGGGTGGATTGGCTTAGAAGTTGCCGCTTCTGCTCGAAAAATGGGGATTGATGTGGCCATTTTTGAGCGCCAAAGCCGTTTGTGCGAACGCAGCGTTCCACAAAATGTTTCTGAGGCATTAGCTCTACGCCATACGCAAGCTGGCGTACATGTCATTACAGATTGTGGCGATATCGAACTTGGTGCTTCTTCCATTAAGCTACAAATTGGCTGCCAAAAACAACCATTACAAACTTTCGACCTTGCCGTAATGGGCATTGGAGTAGAACTAAACCTAGAGCTCGCCAAACAAGCGGGGCTTGATGTCACTCATGGCATTGTCATCAATGACCAAGGACAAACTTCACACCCAGATATATACGCCGCTGGCGATGTCGCTTGCCATCCAACATTGTCTTTATGTTTACAATCATGGGCTTATGCACAGAACCAAGCGATCACGACCGCAAAAGCCATGCTTAACCCACATTCTGAAGGCTTCAATGAACTCGCTTGGTTATGGTCAGATCAATACAAAGACAATATCCAAATTTTAGGCGTCCCAACCTCACAAAAACTAAAACACATTCAACGTCATACTGCTAATTCTGAGGTGCATTTTTCATTAAGTGAAGCTAATGAATTAGTGCAAATGATTGCTTTTAATGATGCTCGGGCAATCAAGCTAGGTAAACGTTGGATGCAGAGCCACCGTAAATTGGATCCCTCACAACTTGCTGATCCCACATTTTCACTGATGTCACTGAAATAGTGGCCAGCAAGGAGAAATAACATGGCTAATCAGAGTATTACCCTAAAAAACTCAGAAAATACTCAAGCAGTGCAAGATGTGCCTGAGAAGATCAATTGGCTCATCCCAATCGGCTTATTTTCCTGTGTACTGCTGGCTTTCTTTGACAAAATTAGTATTGCCGCTCTGTTTTCTGATGAAAAGTTTCAACAAGCACTGGGGATCGACTTTGACCCAACCCGTTTAGGGCTACTGATGAGCGCCTTTTTATTCGCTTATGGCATTTCATCGATGCTATTAAGCGGTATTGGCGACAAATTTCATCCGACCAAAATGCTGTTATTTATGATCAGTAGCTGGTGTTTTCTCATGATTTTTATGGGCTTCACACACCACTACGGCACGATGATTTTTCTGCGAGTCTTATTGGGGATCGCTGAAGGGCCTTTGCTAGCAATCGCATACGCTATTGTGCGCCGTACTTTTCCGCCAAAAATGCAAGCTCGTGCCACTATGATGTGGTTATTAGGCACACCGTTAGGTGCAGCGCTAGGATTTCCTATCTCATTGTATTTACTTAATAACTTCGGTTGGCAAAGTACATTTTTTGTCATGGCGGCCTTTACCGTTCCCGTTTGGTGGTTAGTGGTCATAGGCATCCGTCACCCTAATTTAGTCAATCGCCAAGCACAAACGAAAAATACAACGGGTGAAACACTTCCAGCAGAGCAACTGGCCGCAATGAAAGCCCATAAAAAACGTTTATTCCAAAATAGCCATTTTTGGATTATCTGCATGTTTAATATCGCTTTTCTTGTTTATCTTTGGGGAATGAATGGCTGGTTACCAAGCTATTTAATTAAAGGGAAATCCATCCACTTAGAGCATGCAGGGATCTTATCTTCCCTTCCTTTTATCGCCATGTTATTTGGTGAAGCCATCGGTGCATGGCTATCTGATCGTTATGATCGTCGAGCTCTAGTGTGCTTCATCTCTCTGTTAGGTGCCGTACTGGGGCTAGCAATGGTGCTATTTCTTACCGAGACCTACAGCATCATTCTTATGATGGCATTTAGCATGTTTATGTGGGGAGCCGGTGCCCCGAATATCTTTGCCTTACTTGCCAAAGCCACACAAAAACAAGTGAGTGCATTAGCGGGAGGCATCTTCAACGGCCTCGGCAATCTCGCTGGCGCGGCCGCCCCTTTACTTATGGGCGTCCTGATCACTGTTACTCACACTATGGATAGCGGTCTGTTATTCATCGTAGTTATTGGTCTGGTTGGCAGCTTACTACTACTGCCTTTACTGAAGAAATATTAATCACTCTTTGTAGGAGATAATGCGATGTCACAACCTCAAATCAAACCACAAGATATGCCAATGGCACAATGGATTGAGTCACGAATTGCCCGCCTTGAAGGCCGTAAATACGACTGGAATGCCCTGAAATTCCAAGCGGATTACGACCCTAAATATCGTCGAGCCCAAATGCGCTATATCGGAACAGGAGCCACTGGCGTCTCTAACGATGTCAATACCGTTCCCGCAGAGAATTTCACCTTCTCCACAATGGTTCTTCCTGCCAAATGCGAAGGCCCATTACATCTACATCCCGATGTTGAAGAAGTGTTCTTTATGTTGAAAGGCACTATCACGTTGTTTGTAAAAGATGGCGATGAAGAATATGAAACCGTTCTTAAAGAACGCGACCTAATTTCAGTTCCTGCAGGGATTTATCGTGGCCTATTTAACCACGGGGAAGAAGAGGCGTTAATGTGCGTCATGATAGGCACACCAAAGCCTGCAATTCCAACGTATCCAGAAGATCACCCGTTATCTAAAGTTAAACGTAATTAATCGGAGCTATCAGTGATGAATTTGCTAATCGAAAAACTCCCCGCACAGCAACTGGCTGATTTTGGCCAATATCGTCTCAATTGGCGCAGTTCTGGCCATGGAAATGCGGTGGTTTTACTGCATGGAATTAGCTCCGGCTCTGCCTCATGGGTAAGCCAATTGGCCTCTTCATCACTAACTGACCACTATCAGCTATTCAGTTGGGATGCCCCAGGTTATTCAGGTAGCTCAGCGCTAAATACACAAACCCCAACGGCTATTGACTATGCGAAGGCACTAAAAGCATTCATTGATGGGTTAGAACTACAACAGGTTGTTTTAGTTGGGCATTCACTCGGCGCATTGATGGCGAGTGCTTTCGCATCACAATATCCGCAACAAGTGAAAGGATTATTCTTAGCCAACCCAGCTCAAGGCTATGCCACTAAAAGCCCAGAACAACAAAATGCAGTGTATGAACAACGGCGTGACATTGTATTTAATTCAGGAATAGAGTCCTACGCCCAAAACCGAGCCGCTGCCCTGTTATCGCCAAGCGCAACCTCTGAAAAAATTGATTGGGTTAGACAGAATATGAAAAAACTCAATCCCCAAGGCTTTCTTGCCGCAGCTTGGATGTTAGCCCATGACGATATCTACTTGTATTTAAAGGATTATAACGGGCCAATCGAAATACTGGTAGGGGCTGATGATACCATTACGCCACCTGCACAAGTAGAGCGACTCGCACAACAAAAAAATTGCCCTTATTTCCTAATTAACCAAGCGGGACACGCCAGTTATCTGGATGCACCAGACACCTTTAATCATCACTTACAACAATTTTTAGAGACGGTCTATTGCCAAGCTGAATAAAGGAAAACGCATGAATTTACAGTTAAATAACCGTGTTGCTGTCGTGACAGGAGGAAGCTCCGGTATAGGCTTTGCAACCGTCAAACTGCTACTCGACGAAGGTTGTAAAGTCGCTTTTTGCGGCCGTGATAATGAAAAGCTGCAACAAACGCTTAAAACATTGCGCGAGCTTTACCCTCAAGGTGAATTTATCGCCCAGCAATGTAATGTCCTTGAAAAAGCACAGACAGAAGCCTTTGCTCAGCGGGTTTATCAACACTTTGGCCAAGTTGACTTACTGATTAACAACGCAGGGCAAGGGTATGTCGCAAGCTATGCAGATACCCCTGAAGAAGCGTGGTTACATGAAGCCCAACTCAAACTATTTGGAGTTATTAACCCGGTGAATGCATTTTTGCCTTTCTTAGAGCAATCCAATATTGCATCAATTACCTGTGTTAACTCGCTATTAGCATTACAGCCTGAGCCGCATATGGTCGCCACCTCAGCGGCTCGGGCTGCATTACTAAACATGACGCTGAACTTGTCAAAAACACTGTTACCCAAAGGGATCCGCGTTAACTCTATTTTACTTGGCATGGTCGAATCTGACCAATGGCGACGCCGCTTCGAGAACCGGAGCGATAAAAGCTTAGATTGGCAGCAATGGATTGGCGATATCGCCAATAAACGAGGGATCCCGATGCAACGTTTGGGCAAACCGGAAGAACCCGCCCGTGCTTTAGTATTTTTAGCGTCGCCGATGGCTTCGTTTACCTCAGGTGCTGCTTTGGATGTTTCTGGCGGCTTTAGCCATCACATTTAAAGGATTGATAATGAAAACATTAATGTTGATTGGTTATGGAGCAATGGCACAAGAAGTGATGACTCGCTTACCTACTGAGATAGCACTGCGTTACATTGTTGCCCGGCCTCATCACCACCAAGCTATCTTGGAACGCTTTAAAGGAGCGGTCACACCTATAGATAGCCTCGATAATATTATCGAGCCGCCTGATTTAGTACTGGAGTGTGCGGGTCACCAAGCGGTACAACAATATGCGCCAACTATATTACAAAGGGGTTGGACACTCGCTATTATTTCCACTGGCGCACTGGCTGATGCGACTTTAGAGCAAACATTGACTGATTTAGCAAAACGCCATCAAGGACTACTCATTCCTCTGACAGGTGCCGTTGCTGGGCTAGATGGTCTACGTGCCGCCAAAGAAGCCAATATCACCCAAGTGACCTACCAGTCACGTAAAAGCCCAGCAAGTTGGCACAATAGCGCGGCTGAACGTTATATCGATTTATCAAATGTCTCGGAAGCCACTGTATTTTTTAGTGGGAGCGCGCGTGAAGCGGCTCTGAATTTTCCAGCCAATGCCAATGTTGCCGCCACTGTCGCGCTGTATGGTATTGGCATGGACGCCACACGAGTGAAACTGGTCGTTGATCCAAACACCACAAAAAATTCACATCGTATTGATGTTACTGGTGATTTTGGCCATTTCTGTATTGAACTCAATGGAAACCCTCTGCCCTCAAACCCAAAAACATCTATGCTAGCAGCCTTAAGTGCTGTTGAAGTTTGTCGTCGTGTCGCTGGACATCAAGCTATTTAATAGGAGCCCAATAATGAACAAAATGGATATTTTTGTTGGCGGTAAATGGCAGCAAGGCCGCGGGCCTGAAATGCAGTCGCGTTTTCCGGGAGATAACCAAGTGATTGCCACCCTTAACAGTGCTAGCCTTGACGATGTTGAAGAGGCCGTTCTCGCAGCAGATAAAGCGTGGCGGGAGCCTACTTGGCGCAATATGCCTGCACATCAACGTGCCACTATCTTATATAAAGTTAGCACACTAATTGACGAACAGCGGGAAGCTTTAACGCAATTACAAACTTTGGATAACGGCAAACCGTGGGCAGAAGCGCGTGGTTTAGTCATGAGTGCAGCGGCCACCGCACGTTACTTTGCCGCTGTTTGTGAGGTCTCCGGCGGGGAGCTTCCTCCTCGCCGCCAGCCCGACTTAATGACGATAAGTACTTACCAACCTATCGGGGTGATCGCTGCGATCACGCCATGGAACTCCCCGATTGCCAGTGATATGCAAAAAATTGCCCCGGCCCTTGCCGCAGGTAACGCCGTAATTTTAAAACCCGCAGAAGCCACGCCTCTAATTTCATTAAAACTGGCTGAGCTATTTGAACAAGCGGGTTTACCCAGCGGCCTATTGAGCGTGCTCCCGGGTAGAGGTTCGATTGTCGGTGATGCACTGGTTCGCCACCCTCTGGTGAAAAAAATCTCCTTTACAGGTGGCACCAATACGGGACGACAACTGGCTCACATTGCGGCCGATAAACTGATCACCACATCATTGGAACTAGGTGGTAAATCCCCAACGATCGTGCTGTCAGACGCTGATATTAATGTCGCCACACATGGTGTTTGCTACGGTATCTTTAGCTCAATGGGGCAAGCCTGCATCGCAGGTTCACGCCTATTTGTGGCTAAAGATATCTACTCATCCTTTATGGAAAAATTAACCCAATTGACCCAAAACTTGATCATCGGCGACCCCAGACAAGAACGAGTCCACGTGGGGCCATTAATTTCCCCTTCGCACCGAGACAACGTCAAAAACTATGTCGAGCAAGCAGTCCAACAAGGGGGGCAGATCCGTATTGGTGGAACTGCACCTACTGACCCAGCGCTTCAAGATGGCAACTACTTTTTACCGACGATTATTGAAGGCTTAGATAACCAATCTGTTGTTTGCCAAGAGGAAATTTTCGGCCCAGTGCTCGTCGCCATGCCATTTGATGATGAAGAAGATTTAATTCAGCAAGCTAATGATTCTGTTTATGGACTGGCTGCGGGTATTTGGACTCGCGACTACACTCGAGCCTTTAAACTGGCGGATGCCCTTGATGTCGGAACCGTTTGGGTCAACACCTATAAAGTTTTTTCTATTTCAACGCCATTTGGCGGCTTTAAAGAAAGTGGCATTGGCCGCGAAAAAGGCCTTGAAAGCCTCAAAGCCTATATGCAACAAAAAAGCCTATTTCTGGCACTTAACCCACAACCAAACCGTTGGTGTGAATAGCAAATCCGTCACCGGATTATGGCTGCATTGAGGAAAACATAATGTCTGAAATGATTACAGTTGGCGAAGCTATCGCCAGAACACTCGAACAATACCAAGTCACAACGGTTTATGGGGTTATTTCAATTCATAATTTACCCATAGCAGATGCTATCGGGCGCCGCGAAGTGATTGATTTTACGCCAAGTCGTGGGGAAGCAGGAGCCGTTACCATGGCGGATGCACATAGCCGTTTTAGTGGCTTAGGGGTAGCACTAACCAGTACAGGCGCAGGTGCTGGAAATGCTGTTGGCTCAATGATTGAAGCCATGAATGCTTGCTCACCAATGATCCACATTACTGGGCAAGTTGAAAAGGCGTATCTAGATATGGATGCAGGGTTTATTCATGAAACACATGACCAACTCGGTTTTCTACGTTCAAGTTCTAAGCAAGCTTTTCGTGTTCATACCCCCGAACAAGCCGTTGCCACTCTACATAAAGCCATTCAGGTTGCTCAAACGATACCTTGCGGCCCTGTCTCTATCGAAATTCCAATTGATATTCAAAGTGCGCAAGTGCCATTATCTGTGCTCAGTGTGCCACTTCCCCCTTCTACGCTGCCTGACTGTTGTACATCGCTAGTCAATGCCATTTGGGATAAACTTCAACACGCTACACAGCCTCTATTATGGGTTGGCGCAGGTGCTCTACAAGCAAAAGATGCTGTGAAACGCCTTGCTGATGCGGGGATTGCCGTCATCAGCAGCACCCATGGGCGAGGTATTTTATCGGATAACCACCCATTCAGCTTACGTGCTTTTCATAATGCAGATTCCATTGATGCATTACTGCGTTCATGCGATTTAACTATCGTCGCTGGCTCGCGTTTACGCAGTAATGAAACCAAAACATGGTCATTACCTTTGCCACACCCCATCATACAAATCGATATAAATCCACTCGCAGCTAATCGCAACTATTTAGCCGACTTAACAGTAACTGGGGATTGCAAAAGTTTACTTGAAGCACTTGCCTATAAAATCGAACAAGCAAAGCGCCCTATCTCTGCTCAGTGGAAAAAACAAGTACAAGAGGCGGTACAACTGGCAGAAGAGCAACTCAGGCAACAATGTGGCCCTTATAGCCAACTCAGTGATGCCGTGGAGCAAGTCTTACCAAGTGACGGTATTTTTGTCCGAGACATTACGGTATCAGGGAGTTTATGGGGAAGCCGTTTACTCAAAGCGACCCAACCAATGCACAACATTCACTCATTAGCCGGTGCGATTGGTCTAGGACTCGCCATGGCAATTGGCAGTGCCAAAGCAAATCCGAATGTGCCTGTTATTGGCTTAGTGGGTGATGGCGGGTTAATGTTAGGCATAGGTGAATTGGCCACTATGGCACAAGAGCAGCTCCCCATTGTTCTGATTATTATGAATGACCAAGGCTATGGCGTAATGCGAGGTATTCAGGAAAAATATTTTTCAGACCGCCAATACTATAATCAGTTACTCACGCCTTCATTTAGCCAACTAGCTCAATCTATGGGGATTCAGGCATTTACGATAGATAAAGCTACAGATTTCGAATCAACACTACGCCAAGCTGTCGATTTGAAGCAACCTGTTGTCATTGAAGTGTTAATGAATAGCATTGGCAAAATGAATTTCTCAGGCCCGCCACAGAAAAAATTATTTTAACTTTCAAACTAATACGGGTGGCACAAGCCACCCTACTTCATTGATAGATAATGATATAAATGATTAAAGCCATCTGCTTTTTAAATTATTATAGTTAGGGACTAGATCACCCGACTAAGGTTATAAATTTGGCTTAAAATATTGCGTATAAATAGAAATCGCTTGCTCTTTTAAGATGCCTTTAACCACTTCAGGTTTAAAGGGGCTTTTGTCAAAGATTTCATCACTCCCCAGCATGATATTAAAACCGGCAATCTCGGCAAGTTCATCATGAGAAAGGCTATAAACCATCCGACCTAATTGGCTCCATACCATTGCACCGGAACACATACAACACGGCTCACAACTGGTATACAGCGTATAATCGGATAAATCCATGACTTTATGTTCAGAACAATACTGGCGTATGAGACCTAACTCCGCATGATAGGTTGGGTCACTTTCCGTATGAATATGATTTTCACCAGTCATAACGACTTGGTTATTTTTAACTAATACCGCACCAAAGGGTTCATTGCCATTTTTCGCAGCATCCGTTGCCAAGGCTAAAGCCTGCGTCATAAACTGAATATCCAGCGCATTCTGTTGCTCATTGTTGTTAAGCTTATTTTCCATATACACCCCCTTATATGCATAAATTAATTTAATTTTAAAATAACCTAAATAGGTTATATCAAGCTTAGTGATGTATTAATACAAAATAACGAGATCCTGTTCAATTTTCTGGCACATTTGGGAGGTATAAAACATTTCACAATGTCTTGTTAGCACTAGAGTTCTACAGACGTTATCAAGCTTAAAGATATAAAAATGATTTCAATTTTTAGGCCACAAAAGGATTACAACATCCCTCACATAATTTCAAAAAGTCAGTAAATATATGGATTAACAAGAAATTAAAAGCTGAGATGAATTACAAAAGTATTTTAGGGAGCCATTAGCGTGATATGTTTCAGATACAAAAAAGCCACTTCTTTCAAAGTGGCTTAATGCGCTGATTTAACAGCTTAAATTTGGTGGCCCCTACTGGACTTGAACCAGTGACCAATCGATTATGAGTCCTTTAAATCGCCTAACAAAAACAACAACTTACTTTGTTTTCAATAGGTTAATAAACGAATGAATACGAATAAATACGGTGATAGGGTTTCTTTGCTGCCACTTTGCTGCCATTAAATTAGTTTTTGCAGTGGATTGAACTCTATTGCTTCAGAAAGGTGATTAGGTGAAAAGTGAGCATATCTCATTGTCATCTTAATGTCTGTGTGCCCTAGTATTCTTTGCAATACTAAAATATTGCCACCTGACATCATAAAGTGCGAAGCAAAAGTATGTCTTAAAACATGGGATGATTGACGTTCAGGCAATTCAATACCTGTACGTTCTAATGCGGAACGAAATGCAGAATAACAAGACTTAAATAATGGATTGTTCCCCTTCCCTTTTGGCAATGTTTTTGCAAACTCGTCACTAATGGGAACTGACCTATTACGCTTACCTTTTGTCTTGATAAATGTGATTGTGTTATTTCTGATTTGTGATGCTGTCAGTTTTTCGGCTTCTGACCATCGCGCACCAGTTGCTAGACAAATTTTAACGACATGAATCAAATCTTTTGAGCTACTTTTCTCACATTCAGTTATTAGCAGTCTCATTTGCTCATCATCAAGGAAAGCCATTTCCTGTTCGTCAGTTTTATATGACCTGACTTTTGCTAATGGGTGTTCTTTTGCCCATTCATCAAGTCGAATCAACTCATTAAACATAGCCCTAAAGTAAGCAAGCTCTAAATTAACCGTGCGTGGAGTAACAGTTTTTAATCTATCTGTTCGTGTGATTTCCCCACTCAAGCGCTTTTCACGATATACAGAAAAAATCTTTGCATTAAATTCAATGGCGAGAGGATCACCCATTGCTTCGCAGGCAAATATCATTAAAGATTTACGCTTTTCACCATCACCAAGAGTCACACCATGAGCACGGAACCAAGTTTCAACTAATTCTGTTAACTTGCGTTTATCTTGTTTTTCACCTAGCCACGGCTTATCTTGTGTTTCATCAAGAATATGACGTTCAAATGCAATAGCTTCACCTTTAGTTGTGAAGAGTTTACGAACTCTTTTACCTTGACGACCATTAGGAAAACATTGAACAAGCCAACGCCCGTCAGGTTGTTTTTTAACTGTCATGATTCGTTATGCCCGCTACATTTTTTAACCAATCATGAAAGTAATATTTTTTATGACCATCACTTGATATCATTGTTTGAATTCGGCTTGCCAAAAATGTTCTGTGCTCCATCCTTGTATAACAGAAACCTCCAATATACTCATCGCCATAACCATTTTTGAAATATTGGTCTATATCTATAGTCCTTTTATTTTTACCTGAACTAGAAATATAGGTGAATGTTGATTTGATAGGCGGAAATTCAGCTACTAAATGCAACTCTTTAGCCTCGTATCTAATGCTTTTTGCATACTCAAACATTTCATGCAAATCTAATTTTAAAACCTTTCGACATAATTCAACAAAATCATAGCGTGTTGACCCAACAATAATTTTTGTTTGTATTTCTTTCTCTTTTATTTCTGTTGTTTCTCCAGTCTCAGGGTCTGTTATATTCAGATAAAATTCACCATCATTTTTTATGATAAGGCTAGTTATAATTCCATATATTTTATCTCTGTGATCAACAATCTTAAATGACGCAAGCTTCGTCGTGCCTTCCCATACAAGAGATTTGTTATTTTCCATAACATATGTCTTGTTTATGTTATTCTCCGTGCCTTCATCAACAGTAAAAATCACAGGTGGTTTTGTTGCGGACTGCAATTGCTGAGTGATTTGTCTTTCAGAAAACTCTTTTGCGGCTTGTTCTTCTATTTCATTATTTTTTTTGATTGGCTTTTCCTGTTTTTTTTCTTTCGTTTTCCCAGAAAAAAACCACCAACGCGATAAACCGACAATCAAAGAACCAGTAACAATCAACATAAATATTGATACGCCTTTATTTTTCTCATCTGGAGAAACAGTAAGGCTTAAGCCTGCCGCAAAGAACAATACTAAAAATAAAATTATTAATACTTTCAAAGTGGTTAATATTTTACCCATTTCAATAGTCCTTTATTTCTTTTATTACTCGCCCAAGCACTGTTAAGTCTTTCAAATCACAATCAAAAGCCATACCTACACCCGAGACTCTAACGCGTTGAACTGGTATACGGGTTAACTCTCTGATGCTGATCTTTCCCTCTATATCAACAAGCCATTTTCCGTCAAAAATATCACTAAATGATTTATCAATAAGATAATAGTCTTTATCCATTTGAACACAGATCGGGTCAACAGGTGCTGGTTTACTAGCAGATAACATAACCTTATCAAACATAACACTACTAGCTCTTTGCAACTCACCGTTGAATTCTTTGAAGTTAGTTAATTTTAAAATATCAACGCGCTCATTATCAAACGGGTTGCCAGTTCCCCAAACTAACCATTCAAGATTTGCACCAGTTTCATGCATACACCTAACAACCATATCAGCAGGGAAGATATTTCTTTTGTATCTACCTGAAATGGCACTAGGCCCCATATTAAAATGCTCAGCCATCATCATTTTTGATGAAAAACCATAAGCTTCCATAATTCTATCTAAAACGATAGCGCTGTTTTCACATGACACAAAATCAAATGAGTCACTCATTTACGTTCCCGCCAATTTTACGTGATGGAAAATATCATATGAATGATGTTGACATTTCACCTAACGTGAAGTAGATTTCAAATCATAGCAAATGACGAATATAACCGGATGCCACCGGATAAAACCAGAATAGGAGATTTTGCACTATGCGCCCTAATATTACAATCACCATTCCTGAGCCATACCTCACTATAGAAGCCTACTGTGAAAGATTCGGTATGGCTAAAAGCACTGTTACAGACATGATCAAAGATGGTCGTTTACCTGTGCGAAAAAAACATAAAGACATGAAAAGTGGTCGCGTCTTTATAAACATGGCAAAGCTAACCGTTGAAGCATTATCAGACTGTGACATTTCGCTTCAAGCGTAGTCATTATTCGTATTAGGAGAATAAAGGCTATGTTTGATTATCAAGCTTCCAAACAATCACATTTTGATAATGCATGTCGCGCTTTTGCGATTGCTCACAAAGGTGACCTTGTTCAGATAGCGGAAGCAATCGGCATGAATGCGCAAATGTTGCGTAACAAGTTAAACCCAGAACAGCCGCACCAATTAACATCAAGTGATTTAGTTAAAATTACGGATGCGACAGAAGATGCCACGTTGTTAGATGGTTTATTAGAGCAGCTTCAATGCCAGCCGTCTGTACCGTTGAATAATGCAAGTGAAGGAAATTTTCCTGCGCATATTCTAAATGCAACGGCAGAGGTCGGAAAGTTAGCAAGCCAAGCGGTTTTAGGTGGTCATATTAATAATGCCCGTTCCGCTGAAATTAAACAGAGCGTAAATAATGCGATCCGTTGTTTAGCATTAGTTGGTGTGACAATTTCAGCCCGTTTACATTCATCCCCCGCGTTTGTATCAGCGATTGATACCGTTGTGGGATTCAGCCAAGCAATGGTGTGACTATGACTCAAGCACATAAACAGCAGTACAAATATAAAGTCACTGGCGACTCATTTAAACGTTTAGAAGAAATCAGCGTAAACAAAAAAGATGGTTCATTAAAATATATTGTTCCAGTTCTTTTGCTTGCCGTTGTTTATCTAATTTCTAGAATATAGGTGATTGCTATGCAACAGAATCCAGCGTTATCAGAAAATCGATTCAATCCAATGACAATAAAAGACCGTTCAAATGGTTTGAATCATATTAATGAATTGAGAAACAAAATATTTGGGGAAACTGATAAAGAATTAAAAGGTTATATTAACAGCGCCAATGATAGATTTAGCGATGATGCTGAGAGTAGTAAAAGATTTCTATCTATGATTTATTGGTGGGCAAAAATAGAGCCAAGTAGACATGGTTGTAAATATGAAGAATTAACCAAGAAAGAAATTAAAGCAATTGTTAAAGCTATGATTGATATAAAAAGTAATACCGCTAATTTACCAAAGCGATTTCCATCAATAATTAATTAAATAATACCCAATTAAATAAATGACGTTAGCGCGTCAGGGATTTTTACACTCTAAATTTAGGAATTAAATAAATGAATATACCAGAACCAACATTCACACCCGTATTAGATGCCACTTCAAATGATGCAATTTTAATTGATGGTTGCATCAACTGGAATCGTAACGATGAACGCAAAGTTTGCAATGACCGTTACGCTTCTCGCCTGCGTAAGCTTCAAATGTATGTGCTGCAAGAAAAACCAGATTATGCAGCAATCAGCCAGTTATTAGAAAGTGAAATTAGTCATATTGAAAATCAGGAAACATCCAATCGATACGTTGAAAAGTATATGGTCAAAAATGAGCAGTTCTAAAACTGCTCTTAATAATCATTTAAATGTGAATTGGCTGTCGTACTTACCCGGACTTAAATTATCGGCAAACAAATCCGTTAAGCCTAATGCAGCCAATTTATCAACTAAGCTAAGGTATGAGGACATTCCATATGTTGTTATCACTCTATAGATTTCTCCATTTTCATTTTCAATTGCAACCACCATCGGCCCTCCTCCTAATTCATTTTTTGATACTTTTTTAGCTATTTTGGAGATTTTTTCCTCAAGTTGACTTCGCTTGATGTTATCAATGTATGAATCGTCCATGGTAACTCCTCTATGAGTTTTAGAAAAATACTGAATATGCTGAATCATTATCACAGATATACCAACAAAAAAGAATTAACTAAACATCACGGACTAACAAAATGAGCTCGAACCAAGAACACAATAGTGACGTATATATTTCAATGCGTCGCCAACAAGAAGAAAATAAGCCAGAGTTGCCAAAATCAGCGACTTTGGCTGAACGCATTATGTGGGATGCTAATAAAGATGATGCTGAGTGGCGTCATGAAATTATTTCGCATGTTCCCGATTTCCTCTCAATTTATTTTGCCACTAAATACGCACGCCTTTTTAATCAAAAGGGTCGTCGTCGTGCCAATGAGTTTTTACGCAAAACCGCTAAGAATGTATTGCCACGATTCGAACGGGTCATGAAACAGTATGAGTTTAAGCATCGTGTTTCAGGTGATAGACCATTCCCTTTTATTGAACAACTCGAAAATATTGCGCAGTTAGATAGAACGGTTATCAAAACTTTAGCAAATGATATTGCCAGTTTTATGAGTGATAACTATGAAGCTGCAACAAAGCAATACGCCAACAGCGACCCAAAAGATGAATGTGAAGCCCGTCAGCGTCTTGATAAAACTTACGCTTTCCTTGCTAAATTAACATTGCAGTCGGGCACACAGCCGCCATATTGGCAGCAATTTATTAAAGGCAGAATTAAACCAAGTGAAGATAAACTTTGCGCGGCATTACTTCGCATGTTTGATGTTTCTTGGTGGTATCGTCGCTTAAAGCGTTTATGTGACCTTAAACGTGAGCACCTTGCTATCGCGATTGGTCAAGTTCAAAAATCCGCATCCCCTTATGTTTCAAAAACAACCTTGCATCGCTGGGTAGAGCAAAAGCGTTCAAACTGGCAATTTCTTAAAGACTTTGAATTAGAAGACGAAGACGGCAACCGAACTGAACTTACAAAAATGGTTTTAGGTAGCGTGGCAAACCCTGCTGTTCGTCGTTGTGAGTTAATGGCACGCATGCGCGGGTTTGAAGACCTCGCAAATGAAATGGGCTGTGATGGTGAATTTTACACAATGACAGCTCCATCAAAATACCATTCAGCCTATCAAGCAGGTGGTTTTGTTGATAATTGGAACGGATGTGATCCAAGAGCAACCCAAAAATATCTATGTAAAACGTGGGCGAAAATACGTGCGGCTTATAGCCGTGCGGGTATCCGTGTTTTTGGTTTTCGTGTTACTGAGCCACACCATGATGGTACACCGCACTGGCATATGTTGCTGTTTGTTATGCCTGAACATAAAAAACAATTGCGTTCTATTTTTAGTCACTATGCACGTTTAGAAGATAAAGACGAACTTACTACACCTAAAGCATTAAGAGCCCGTTTTCACGTTGAGCCTATAGACGAAAGAAAAGGTAGTGCAACTGGCTATATCGCTAAATACATTTCAAAAAATATCGACGGTTACGCGATGGACGATGAAGTCGATAAGGAATCAGGCCAGAAGTGCAAGGACATGGCGCGGGCGGTTTCCGCTTGGGCTTCACATTGGAAAATTCGCCAGTTTCAACAAATAGGCGGTGCGCCTGTGTCGGTGTGGCGTGAATTGCGCCGTATGGGTGATGATACCGAAGCATCAACAGGTTTAGATGTTGAATTTGCCGAAGTCCACAAAGCAGCCGATACCAGCAACTGGAGCGAATACACTAAATTACAAGGTGGTGCGTTCGTGCGTCGTGCCGACCTTATCGCCCGTCTATGGTATGAGCGTGAAGAAAAGACCAACGCATATGGTGAGCCCGTCGATTGCATCAAAGGGGTTTACTGTACTTTAGTGGGTAACGACTCCCCAATTATCACTCGTATTAAGAACTGGCAGATTGTGCCGAAGTTAGCCGAAGCGACAGCGGAGGCTGGTTTTGATGGCGCGATTAGCGCCCCTTGGAGTTCTGTCAATAACTGTACGCAGGCACGGAGGACGATTAAAGACAAAGAAACGGTTATTCCCGATATTGTGAGAAAAGCCAAAGAAATTGGCATCACTTTAGACCCCGAAAAAGACCCTTTCATGATCCATTCGATAGCAAGAGGGGCAATTTATACAGAAAACGGCCAAAGCGTGAAGTTTCATGCTAATGGCCATATCCAAAAAATCGTATTTAAGTCAGATAAAGTCAAAAAATCACTGGCTCGGTGTGAGTCGGCTATATCTCGAATTCAGCAGAGGATAAAAGAAAATGGCAAAAACAGCAGCAGAGCGCAAAGCGGAACAGCGTAAACGACAAAAAGACAGTGGTGAAATGAAATTTGAGTTGATTGTTGATAGCCAAGAACTAGAAATGTTACGCCAAAATTGTGCATTACGGCGACCAGGGCGAGAGCCTTACGATATGAATGAATACATTCAATTACTCATTATCAAAGACAACCAAGAACTGACGGAAAAATACAAACAGCTTTCTAATGAGTGTTGCGGTAAGTGTGGAGAGAGTTTGCCTGTTGCTGAGTGTTGTTTGTCGGGAGCAGCAGACTGTTGGAACACCAAAGGTTGGCATGAATTATCGTTAAGTAAAATTGGCGTGACATGTCACGAAATTAAAAGTTAGGGAAGCATTTAACGTAACTCTGTAATAAAAAAGATTTTTTTATTTTTTTGGCTTATACAGTGTTCCCCTGTGGTTTAATTTATGTATACTGTATAAATATCCAGTATACAAATGGGAATTTGAATATGAGCGATTTATTACAGGAATCGGTAGCGTTTGAACGCATTAGTGTTATTGCAAAGCTGGGGAGTTTAGAGGGTTGCAACCATTATGAGCGTCAAGTTGTACTCACACTGATTACTGAACTTGCAGACGGTGCAAGGGAAGAAATAGCAAAAAAGAGCAACCAAAAAATTAGGCTGCTAAATAGCAGCCCTGATGTAAGTCAGAAATCATGCACCCTTTGAGGTTAATAACCCTAGCGCCAATTGGCGCTGTTCAGGGTTAAATTTTTCAATCATGGATTGAATCAAATCATCTGAGTGGGCGCTAGGGCTGATAGTGTGACTAAACGTTAGATTTAAAACATAGGTGTGACCGCATTCAACATCATTACAGGCGCAATAAAGGTCTGAAATTTCACGATGTTTACGATTCGATTTGCGAATTGTCGCGCGTTGGCCGCAAATGGGGCAGAATATTTTTAATACTCGCACGTTCCAGACCTCCGATTGTTGATAACGTCTTAATTTTACCCTATTTTTAGACATTATTCATTTTCCTTAATGATATTTTGACGGAAATTTAATTTCAAAGACTCATTTCTACCGATTTCACTATTGACCGCATTCATAAATAAATTTTGTACAGGGATAACTTCATCTTGTCGATAAGCCTCTCTTGCTTTTAAGGGGTCACCTAAGCCGCCAGAGCCTAAGCCGGGAATGATGCCAGCAAGGCCTGCGGGGAAGCGATGAGCATTCAAGATATCTTGCGCACTAATACTTTTCACATTGCTAAACTCATCGTTTGCAGAGATATCCCCAACGGGTATAAATTTGATGCCGTCAGGGTCACCATTTGGCACACTCACAAACATGGTTTCAAAATTACCGATTCCCTTGCTTTGGCTGAGTTTTTGGATGATTTGTTCTTCTACTTCGTCGGTCATATTCGGGTCATTACAGTAAATCATCCCGCCCGTGTGTGCCCCGTTATGGTAATAACGACGACGAAATATAGTTGCTTCACTGTTTAGTAAAGCTGCGTGGATACCGCCAATATAGTCCGGTAAACCGTAGACTTGCTGTTGTGGGTCATACATCTTGATATAAATGATTTCATCAGGGGTATAAACTAGCGGCTCACCTTCTTGTAAAATGACAAAATCACCGTCTTTACGCCTACGCAAGTAAAGTGAGGGTAAAACCTCCAATCCGATGATTTCCCCCCAACCGTTACGCACTTTTAAAATGGCCACATCACCAAATAAAAAGTAATTAAAGACAGCCGCTTTTAATTGCTCATGAGTTAGGCCACCTCCAATATAATCGCTGGTGACCATATTATGGCGGGCATAGAGAACGCCCCCATGTTGGCCATTTAAATTTACCAATTGCGCCAGTGCTTCACGGTCTATTGGCGGTGTCCAGTGGTCAAAATCATTGTCATACCAGATATTTTTATAATCAGTATGTGTCGTTAGAATAGGCGTTGGCTTGCCCAGTGTGATACTAAACCCTTTCGAGGGGGCTTTAGTGGTTTGCGCCATTTGTTTGCGTGAATTCCGTTTCTTTTTCATTATGCAGCCTTTGGTAATATATATTTAGATTTGCGCTTTTTATCCGTGTTAAGCGGCTCTTTAATTACTGCGTGAGACGTTGCCCAGAAAACATCCGCGTGGCCTGTTTCTTGTGTTCTATCTGCGACGAATGTCATTGCGCCACCTTTACCCGTAGTTGTGTGACGTATGCATAAAAATGACGCGGGGATTTCTTTCTGATCCATATCCCATTCAATGCGTTCTTCATCAACAATATCTATCATCTTCATCACAAGTTGAGTTTTCATTTGCAGGCTATAAAGAATGGGCTGTGTGATACGTGGCGCAAAATCTTGCACCATTTCATATACGGATTGACCTATCCCTGTGGTATCGATGCCAATGTGTGTGAAACGATATTTTTTGGTTAAGTCTTCAATCAATTTTGCCTGATGTCGCCAGCTAAAGCCCTGCCAGTAAAATGTTGCCAATACCCGAAATACTTCGGGTGCCATCATGGGTGGTGCAACGATAACAAATGTTGATGTGTCGCCAGAGCGTGCAGGGTCATACCCGCCCCACACTTCGCGATTGCCAAATGGGCGCGGGTCGTCGGGTTTATGGTCTTCCCATAAATTCACATCAACACCGCATTTCATTAAGGTGTCATATTTAAAGACAGACTTACCACTATCAATAAATACGCACATATACAACATGTTGAATGTGTCAGGGTTATATCGTTGTCGTAATTTATCGATGGACGCTAAGTTAAAACCGCATTTTATCGCATCTTCAAGGGTGATGATATAGCGCCATTGCCCATCGGGGCACTCACGCCCCCCGTCGCGCATTTCTTTTTCACTGGGAAACTCAACGTTTTTACGTTTAGGGTCATTGCCGCGCCATTCATCCCCCATCCAGAACGGATAGGCCGGATGCGTTTTAGAGCTAGGCGTGGAAAAATAGGTGATACGCCAGCGGTCATGCGTTGCCATTGCTGATGCAACATCATTTAAGCGTTTAAAATCAGGTACCCAAAAATATTCGTCGCAATAAAGATGGCCACTGTAAGACTGTGCTGTGTTTTTATTGGTGGATAAGAAGCGTAATTCAGCCCCATTACTTAAACGGATTGGGTTACCTGTTAATGTTACCCCAAAAAATTGCTCTGCAATATTCACAATATATGACCGGAATACTTCAGCTTGGGGTTTTGATGCGGATAAAAATATCTGCGGGTCACCCGTCAAACAGGCATTTTCAAAGGCTTCAAAGGAGAAGTACCACGTCGCCCCAATTTGACGGCTTTTTAATATATTGCGTACTGCCTGCGTGATATTAATGCGCAAATGCTTTTGATAACCAAACAGCATTTCATCAGCAAAGCGTTGGAAATCTTCTGGCGTCAGGCTAGAAATATCATTTTTGCGGTATTTTTTCTTTTTCTTCGGTTCCCCATCATCATCTAAGACGTAATTGCCACGCCCTTCCATATCTGACGATTGAGATTTTAATGCTGCCATTTTTTCAGCGTGCTTATTCGCTTGCGCCATTAATTTAACGTGGCTAGCAATTAAGCGGTCTAACTCATCTAATTCAAGCTCCGTTTTTTTAGTTCGCTCGCTCAATAAAACAATGCGACGGTTAATTGCTTCAATCACACTCTCATGACTGAGCATATCAGCCCAATTCCATTTTTCTGCCCAATAGTAAACAATCCGACGATTAGGCAGGCTCAATTCCTCCGCGATTTCCGCTGGAGTATAGCGTCGCAAATATAACGATTTTGCGACCTGTATTTTTGCATCCGTGTATTTAGCCATAGTAGATGCATTGTGCCCCGACCTTTAAACGCTGGCATTAAGCGGCTTTCGGCAAAGCATTTATAACCGAATCGAACTTGTCGCAAGTGAAAAAAATGTGGGCAATACTGAGCACCTAACGAAATGGAAGCAATAAACCCAAGGATGGGAGCAACATGTAAATATGTCTCAATTAATGACGAATTGGCTTTGCATTGCGACTGAGGGTGACACGGTTGATGGTCGTAAAATTGAAGCTGCATGGATAGAGGAAGCGGCAGAGCTTTACGATACGAATTTATATACCGCCTGTATTTGGCCTGAACATGAGCGCTATT
Source organism: Providencia rettgeri (assembly GCF_023205015.1). NCBI lineage: Bacteria > Pseudomonadati > Pseudomonadota > Gammaproteobacteria > Enterobacterales > Morganellaceae > Providencia > Providencia rettgeri. Next base: position 3,692,009 of record NZ_CP096258.1, read on the forward strand.
TTGGCTCAATGGGGGAAGTGTTAGCCGTTAAAGCTGAGAGAGATGATGAGGGGTTATTAAGGTTATATGCACAATTGTGCCCAAACCATCATTTGTTACAAGCCAATCGCGATGGGCAACTTTTATTTACCTCCGCTGAATTTACACCAGATGGAAATTTTAGAGGTACAGGCAAAACGTATTTAGAGGGGCTCGGGGTTACTTGCTCCCCTGCAAGTGTTGGAACAACACGATTACGCTTTAAATCAGGAAAAAACCAATATCGATATGGTTCACTGAAACCACTTGTTATCGATGAAGTTAAACAGTTTAAGGACAAACCAAAAATGGCTAAAGAGAAAAAAGGCGGTTGGAAAAGTTTTTTCAATATCGATGATGCAAATGATAGCAATTCATCTTCTACTGATGAAGTTACATTGGAAAACATCAAAGAAGCACTTCAAGAATTCAATACACGTTTGACCAGTATTGAATCTCGTCTTGATTCAACTGAAACCGATGTTGAAGAGGTTCAAGAAGACATTGAAGTCGTCAAAGATGTTGTTGATACCGCTGAATTCAAACAACTAAAAGACAACATTTCAAACATTGTTAAAAATTTCAGTAAATTAGATTCGAAAGTTACTAATTTACCTAACAAAAACCCGCGCGGCGATAAGAGCAAAGAAAAGCGTTTCAATCACTTAGTTTAATGATGCTTTGATTAAACTAAAAAAATTGAAATTGGAACAATTAGGAGAGGGATTTCCATGTTATTAAACCAAAAAGCGCGTGAGTTTCTACGAAATTATGCAATTGCGTTAGCAACCGAATCAGGCGTTGATGATGTCTCACGCTATTTCGCGATTACTGACCCAAAAGAAATTCAGTTACGTGATGCATTGTTAGAGGAAGTTGACTTTCTCGGCATGATTAATGTGCAGTACGTTGACCAACTTCAAGGGCAAGTGGTCAGTACAGGCAATCCGGGTATTTTTACAGGTCGCGTTAAAGATGGTCGTTTTTCTCGTAAGTTAGGTGTTGATGGAAATACCTATCAACTTTATGAGACTGATTCATGTGCGGCATTAGAGTGGCACTTATTATCCGTCTGGGCGAATTCAGGTAGTGAAGACGAGTTTTTCCAGAAAATGCAAGGGTTTACTCTGAAATCATTTGCATTAGACCAATTACGCATTGGATTTAATGGAACACATGTTGCTGAAAATACGGATCCGCATAAGTACCCAAATGGCGAAGACGTTAATATCGGTTGGCACGCACTGGCTAAGCAGTGGCAAGGTGGTAAACAAGTTATCACTACGCCTGTAGTTCTTGATGAAAAAGGTGATTTTAAATCATTGGATGCAATGGCATCAGATATTGTTAATACCTGTATTCCTGCTGAATTCCGTAATGACCCGCGTTTAGTAGTGCTTGTTGGTGCTGATTTAGTGGCTGCTGAACAATATCGCTTATATCAAGCGGCAGACCGTCCAACGGAGAAAATCGCGGCTCAAATGCTGGGAACCACAATTGCGGGTCGCCCTGCGATTATCCCGCCATTCATGCCGGGTAAACGTATGGTAGTCACGCCATTATCTAACCTGCATCTGTACACTCAACGTGGCACAGGCCAGCGTAAAGCTGAGTTTGTAGAAGACCGTAAGCAATTTGAAAATAAATACCTGCGTAATGAAGGTTATGCGCTTGAGTACTACGAATTATACGGTGCTTATGATGAAAGTGCGGTCACCATTGGTGAAGTGTTAGAGCCTAAGGAAACCGTAGAGTAATGCTATCACCCGCACAACGCCACCGCCAAGCTGTAGAGCTACGCCAAAAGCTAGAACGGCAAGAGGCCGTCACTATCGCTGATGGTGCCAGTATGCACTTACAAGCGAGGGCGATTGAGCGGGATGTCAAAAGATTGCGTGAGCAACCGACAACGGCTGACAGAGTGGAAATGAAAAAGCGGGAATTACTCCCCGCTTATCTTCCCACCGCTGAACGCTACTTGTCCGAGGGGGAAGTCTACCGAAACCCAATTTTTGCTTATTGCGTCATTTGGCTATTTGATATTGGGGATTTCGACAAGGGGTTGGATTGGGCAGATATTGCCATTGAGCAAGGACAGCTCACCCCAGACAATTTCCGCAGTAATTTTCCGGCCTTTGTTGCTGACACTATCCTAGCGTGGGCAACATTGGAAAATGAAGCGGGAAACAGTATTGAGCCTTATTTTTCAAGAACGTTTAAAAATGTTACTGAAAAGTGGCGAGTTCACGAAAAAATCAGGGCGAAATACTACAAATTTGCTGCATTGAATTTGCTAAGAAGCAATATCAATCAAGATGCGAAAGCCAGTGCCATTGACTGTGTTGATACACTCGAGCAAGCCGCATCATACATGGAAAAAGCACGACAGCTTAATCCTAAAGTGGGTGTTGATACGCATTTAAAACGAATCGCAATGCGCATTCGAGCGTTAACAGCCGAATAAAAACGACTACCGCAAGCCGAAACGGGCGCGGTGGAGGTATGACAATCATGTCATTAACCGTGGAAACCGGACTGCCCGTTTTTTAAGGATAAAAAATGAAAGCATGGATGATAGGCGTATTTGGTGCGCTGGTATTTTTAATGAGTTTAATTGTGGGTAATACATTTGATATTGAAATATTATCAAACGTTGGGTTTTCACTCGCATGGGTGTGTATTGCTTTTTATTACATTATTTCCGGTTCGTTATTTTTAGCTCTATTTGCTTTTACATTTGGTGATGCAGAAGATAAAGAAAAAATTAAAGAATATGTTTTAATGCTTAATACAGATAATTCAAAAACGAGAACCATTTTCTATTTAATAAATAATGTATTAGCAATTGTATTATTGTTTTTATCAGGGTTCATTATTACATCTGTAAGCCTAGCTGTATTGAGTGTTGTATCGCGATATCTAATTAAATTTGTGGTAAGGAAAATATCATGTTCAACGGTAACGATTTAAATTATCAATCAGTTGAAATAACGAATGATGGTTTCTGGCCTGATATTAATTTAGCTGACTTTCAAAGACAGCGCCAAATACCACCGGATTTAAATCATGAGTTATTAACGGATGCGTTATTAGCCAGTGTTGCTGAAATTAATTTATCGCTGGAATCACTGAAAAGACAATTAATGTCTAAAGGTTATAACACTGCCAGTGATGCACCGGGTGCTAAAGCTAACGGACAAAACGCATTATGTGCGCAATATAAAAAAGCGCTCTATGCCCGTGCAAAAGCTGACTTAATTGGAGAGTACACCTCAATTGTCAGCCGTGCGGCAAATCCGAAGCAAGAGAACCCAGAAACAAAAAGTAATTTACTCGCAGAAGCCGCATTTGTGATCCGTAATATGAAAGGCTTAAAACGTGTCACGGTAGCAATGATATGAATAAATTAAAAAGCCTAACCAATTTTTTAAAAGCTAATTTACCACCACGCGTCTGCGAGGTTGAATTTAAAAGCGAAATGGACGAAATACAGTTTATTCGTGCCCATCGAGATTTAGGCTTAGACCAGTATCAAATGATGATACGACAGAGTGAAGCTGTCATTTCATGGGGGCGTTTTCCTTATCGACTGATTCATCCTGATTATATCCCTTTGCTAATTGATGCGTGGGCATGTGAACAAGATAACGAGTTAGGCAATAGCAATATCGAACAAGAACCGCCATCTATGATTGTTGAAGTTGATGACGAAACAGCCGTTGTCATTGTGTCAATTTCACTCGCTGAGCCCGTTGTCATGAAAGAAGATCCAAATGGTATCGTTCCATTTGATGGTAAACGTTGGTCGCTGGCAAATACCGAATTTGGTTATGCCGAACACGCTGAAATTTATAGCGATGTGAAAAATGATAATTAAAGGCCAATTGAGCAAAGAGCAATTTGCAGAAATGCAAAAAGCGTTAAAAAACCTTGAATTACCAGAAAAGAAAAAACAGCGTTTTTTATGGCGCATGGCGAAACATGGCGTAATTGCATCAGCAAAACGAAATGTTAAAAATCAACAATCGCCTGATGGTCAAGCTTGGAAAAAAAGGCAAAGTAATTATAAGAAAAAAATGCTTCGTAATATGCCTAAGTTATTACATATCAGGGAAATGCCAGAAAAAGAAGCCGTTAGGATTTATTTACAAGGTGGTCATTATCGTAATGGTAAAAAACCTGTTCCTGCTGGTGTAGTTGGTTATGCACAGCAAAATGGAATGAGCATGAGCCGAAGAAAAAGAGACTCAGAGCAAGAAAATAAATCAAAACCGACGGATAAAGATAGAAGAGCAACTATCAAACAAGCTAAAAAATTACGGGAGCTTGGTTATCAGGAAACCAAAGGAAAACGAATTAAAAAACCATCAGTTAAAGATATCACAACAAATATGTCTTTTATAAAAGCAGGTGGAATAATTCGAACGTTAAGTAAAAAAACAGCCAAAACATTTTGGACTATTGAAGTACCTTCACGTGTTTTCCTCGGCATGAGCGACAGCGATTTTAAAAAGGCACTCGCAAGGCAGTTACAAGGGATTGGATTTGGCGCTGATGTTAAAGCGCAGGATATTAAATAAAAGGACTTAACTATGTGGCCTAACATTCAGGTTAATCAAGTCAATCAGTTACAAGGCGAAACCAAAGAAATTGAGCGTGTTTTGCTGTTTGTGGGCAAAGGGAAGAGCCATATTGGTGAAACCTTACCTGTTAATACTCAAACTGATTTAGATACATTATTGGGGGTAGAAAATAGCCCTTTAAAGTCGAATATCAAGGCAGCAATGGCGAATGCTGGGCAGAATTGGTTTGGTTATGTTCACGTCTTGCCCGAGAGCGCAGCCGAAACCGATTTTGTTGATGCGGTAATGAAAGCGCAATCTGTTGCCAGTGTTGAGGGCTATGTCTATATCGGTGATGCCACCAAAGCAACAATTAAAGCTGCGCAAACACTCCGCGCCAATTTAATGGCGAAGTTTGGGCGCTGGACATGGGCAATTCTTTCTGTCGCAGGGTTACAAGCGAAAGAAACATGGCAGCTAGCATTAACCCGCCTTGGTGAACTCCAAAAAGGCGAAGCGGTTGAATCTATTCAATTAGTGCCCACGTTTTGGGGAAATGAAGCGGGAGTATTGGCGGGTCGTTTATGTAATCGTGCGGTTACCATTGCCGATAGCCCGGCTCGGGTAAAAACAGGCGCTCTGCTTGATTTAGGCAGCGTTGATAAACCCAAAGACGATAGCGGTGTGGAAATTGACTTAGCCACCTTGCAAGCGTTGGAAAAACTCCGTTATAGCGTGCCAATGTGGTACCCCGACTATGACGGCATGTATTGGTCAGATGGTCGAACCTTAGATGTTGAGGGCGGCGATTTTCAAGCAATTGAAAACCTGCGTATTGTTGATAAAGTCGCGCGTCGCGTTCGCTTACAAGCTATTGCAAAAATTGCAGACCGTAGCTTAAACAGTACACCAAACAGCATTGAAACCCACAAATCGTATTTTGCTCGCACTATGCGTGAAATGTCACGTAGTGCAGAAATCAACGGTGTCACGTTCCCCGGTGAATGTAAACCGCCACAAGACAATGACGTCGTGATTGTGTGGAAAACCAAAAATACCGTTGAAATTTATATCACAGTAAGAACGTATGAATGTCCGAAAGGAATTACGGTCAGTATCTTACTGGATGCTAGCTTGGAGAGCGCATAATGAGCCAACGTTTATCTGGTCAATCCTTTGACTTTAATATTGATGGTGACTTAATTCACGTCGAAAAAGTGAGCCTATCCATTACTGATAATACCGCAGCCGCGCAAACCAAAGGTATGCCCGACGGTTTTGTCGCGGGTGATGTGAGCGCAGAGGGTGAAATCGAAATTAGTACAAAATATTTTGAGATTATCGTCGCAAAAGCGCGGGCGGCAGGCTCATGGCGTGGGATTAAGCCAATGGATTTCCTTTGGTACGCCAAGGCAGGCAATGAAGAAATGAAAGTCGAATCATTCGGCAATAAATTGATTTTGACTGATATTTTAGATACCGATCCCAAAGGTGGCGCACTCACTACTCACAAAATTAAATATCTGGTTACGAGTCCTGATTTTGTGCGTATTAAAGGCATTCCTTATTTGGAATCTGAGTTAACTCAAACCCTTATCGGATAATAGGGATAATTTGTTCATGGAAGAACACGAAAAAACATTTATTACAATGGTTATTATCGGGGCGCTAATTAGCATTGGTCAAATGCTAACAGGGGCTGAGCCCATTACGATTAAGTTATTTGTGAGTCGGGTGATTTTAGGGGCGGCAACCTCTGTCGCTGCTGCTGCACTTTTAATTTGGATCCCCGACCTTTCACCGCTTGCCCTTGTTGGGTGTGCGTCTGCATTAGGGATTGCCGGATATCAAGCGGTTGAAATGTGGATTAGAAAACGTGGAAGCGCACTGTTAAAAGGGAAATTTAAGCAATGAGCAAATTACCACCAAGAGGCATTCGTAACAATAACCCCGGTAATATCCGCCACGGTGATAAATGGCGAGGTTTACACCCTGAGCAAACAGATAAATCATTTTGCCGATTTATCGCACCGGAATGGGGGTATCGGGCGCTGTTTATTTTAATGCGTACCTATGAGCGAAAACACAAGATTTGCTCTATTCGTGAAATTATTAACCGTTATGCACCGCCAGTGGAAAATAACACGGAGGCCTATATTCAGCGGGTCGCAAAAGAGTTAGGGGTTAGTCCTGATGATTGCTTATCTGTTATGCAAAAAGACGTTTTGTTTGCTTTAGCGGATGCCATTACTCGTGTCGAAAATGCGGGGCAGCAACCTTGGGGCATTGCCGAATTCGAAAAAGGATATGCATTAATATGACAAAACAACTCGCGCTGATAATTGCTTTATTGGCCTGTGCCTTTGGCGCGGGTTGGAAAGTCAACGGCTTATATCACGATAGCATTGAGCTAACCGCAAGTAGGACAGCAGCAAAAATCAAAGGGGATATTGAAAAAATATCAAGTGAGTCCGGTCAAAAGCTGGAAGAACAATTGGAGGGGATTGCCAATGCTGCCCCCAGAGAAATACGCACTGAAATTATTAAGCCTGTGTTTACTAACGTTTGTGTTAGTGATGAGTTTGTCAGCATGTACAACCAAACCGCAGAAAATATCGAGCGTGAGTTATCAGGAAAACCTGTTAAAAAAATGCTCGACGGACATTCCGAGACTCGCGGGAACAACAGGCCGTGATATCTCAGAGCCATTAGAAAAAATGGCTATTTTATACGGTCAATGTGCCGCACGGCACAACCAATTAACGGACGAAATCAGAAAGAGAAAGGAACTATCTCATGACTAAAAAAATTATTACGTTAACTATCAATGAAAAAGACGTTAGCTTTGAGCCAAATATCACGGCTTATAATGGCATGATTAACGATATGTCGATGGACAATAAAGTTGCCCCGCTCACCACTTATTTAAAACGCATTGTCACCGCTGAAAGCAAAGAATATTTAGACGAATTACTCAGCTTTCCCGGGGCTGCCGCACAACTTGCCGAAGCAGTAAACAAAGAATACGCGCCAAAACTGGAAATTAGCGTAAAAAACTAAAAAACCGTGTTCGTGCAATTGAGCGTAATGAGTTAGAGCAAATCATTGCGCTCAGAAAACACTACTTACCTCATGAGCCGGACACGGAAGAAAATATCGCTACTGCAATCTGGTTAGATAACCGTCACTGGGAAAACACGCAAATTGCAGTCGCAAACGGAATTGTATTAGCGTTTAAAGGTGACTCATGAGCGAGTTAGATTTTACTCTCAGCCTTATCGACAATATCACAAAGCCTATTCGACAAGTGCAATCGGCTGTCTCTAATTTTGCTAGAGATAGCCAAGTCGCCTTTGGTAAAATTGCTGTAGGCGGTGCAGGTCTTGCCGGGGCGTTCTGGTCTATTAAAAGCATTCTTGACCCTGCCATTGAAATGAATGACGCCATGATGAGTGCATCATTACAGGGTATTGATGATGGCATTATGTCTAAAGTGTCTAAAGACGCCCTGAAATTCGCATCCCAATACGGAAAATCATCCATTGATTTTGTCAATTCCACTACGGCAATCAGCAAAGCCATTAACAATGTCACGCAGCAAGATTTGCCGCAATTAACCCGTATTACCAATACGACAGCCGCGGCATTAAAAACTACATCAACCGAAGCCACCGAATATATGGGGCAAATGTTTAACCAGTTTGAGAGCCAAGCAAATGCCGTTGGGCATGTTAAATTTGCCGAAGATTTGGCAGGTAAGGCCGTGTATATGTCAAAAGCCTTTGGCGTATCGATGGCTGAAATAACAGGTTTGATGGAGGGCGCAAAAAATGCAGGTACGCAATTTGGCGTCGGGATTGATGAGCAGCTTGCGGTATTGGGTGAACTGCAAAGAACGCTAGGCGGTGAGTCGTCGGGAGCGTATGAAGCATTCCTTAAAACAGCTACCGATAGCGGTAAAAAACTCGGCCTGTCATTCGTCAATGCGTCAGGCCAGATGTTATCCATGCCTGAAATGTTGGATAAATTACAGGCTAAATATGGCGCAAGCATTGAGGGCAATTTAAAAGCCCAGAAAGAAATTGAAGCGGCCTTCGGTGATTCTGCCGTCGTGGTCAAACAACTTTATGGCAATGTTGATATTTTGCGTAAAAATATTGGTTTCTTAGGTGCCAGTGATGGAATGAAACGCACCACGGAGCAAGCCGCAAAATTAGCCAATCCGTGGGAACGGCTTATGTCTATTTGGCAATCTATCCGTATCGCCATTGGTATGACGTTATTACCTGTCATTACCCCATTAATCGATAAACTCGCGGAAGGCGGTCAAACCCTTGTGCGTTGGTTTACGTTATTCCCTAATATCGCGCGGTGGGTAGGTTATTTGGTGACAGGGATTGTTGGCATAGCTGCCGCAGGGGCGATAGCAAATATTGTATTGGGTATTTCTAAATTTATTTGGGCAGGATTAACTGCTATTTGGAAAATCAGCCTAGCCACGTTGAAATTAATCCCCGGTGCTGTTTGGTTAAGTAATGTAGCCATGAAAGCATGGAACGGCACAATGAACTACTTGCGTCGTACATTAATTGCATTACGGCTTGTTACTGTCACTACGGGTGGCGCTATTAGCTTTATGACATGGCCTATGCTGTTAGTCGTAGGCGCTATCGCCCTACTCGCTTACGGCATCTATAAACTTATTAAACATTGGGATGCAGTAAAAGCCGCAGTAATGAACACGACAGCGTTTAAAGTGGTGGCGATAGCTGTTCGTATGGTTGGATTAGTTGCCGCACAAGCGTGGGAATGGATGGCACAAAAATGGCAAGAATTTAAAGATTATTTCGGTGATACCTTAGTTTTCAAAACCATTATTGCCATGTCTGAATTAATTAACCAAGCGTTTAATACCGCATGGAATGCCATTGCAGATGGTTGGGCGGCACTTTGGGGCGCATTTGAAAACTTCTCACTAATTGACACATTCAACAGTATGATTGAGGGTGTCGTTAAGCTGTTCTTTGACGCATGGGAAACTATCGAATCATCCTTTGCTAAAACATTTAACGGCATTATCGACCTGTTAAATTACTTGCCGGGCGTCAATATTGAAACCAAAGCCACAGGAACCGTTGACGGCTCACCCGCTCCAGCAGGCGCGGCAGGTTTATTAGTCGGTGGGCAACTTAGTGGTGTAGAGAAAGGCGGCATTAGTCGGCAAATCAGCAATAACCGAACCCAATCGATTGATAACAGCAAGCGATACGATACAGTAAATATCAATGTGACAAACGGAATGTCACCAACGGATTTAGCGGAATGGACTGCGCTTGATAATGGATAATTTACTCTACATTGATTTATTAATTACAAACCGAGATTTGACATTAAACTCCGGCAATGAGCCGGAGTTATGCAATAACCGTCAATCAATCACCCAAGATGTGGCACACCGCATTATTGAAAGCGGACTCGCCACCCAATTAGTGGCGGAGCGTAGCCCAACATTACGCGCAGACATTCGCACGCAAATGGAAATCTTGGTTGAAAGTGATGAACGGTTAGTTCCGGGTACCGTTGTGATTGATGAAGAAAATACTAAGCGACTTTGGGTAACCGCAGATACTTATGATTTTGGCCGTATCAATTTAGGGGTGAATTATGAACAGTAAAAACATTCCTGAAATTGATTATGAACAGGCTTTACGTGATAGCGGGATGCCTGTCTCAGAGGAAGAAATTAGCGACAAATTTGCAGAAATTGTCCACGATGAGGGCTTTGTTACTAACACCTCGGACATGTCACCGTTTTGGCGCTTGATTAATACCATTGTAACAAAGCCTGTTCGCTGGCTCACGGAAGCATTAATTAATGTCACCTTGAAAAATATGTATTTAGCCACCGCATCAGGGCAATGGCTAGATATGTTTGCATGGGGCGTCAATTTAACGCGCAAGCCTGCTACCGAAGCAAAAGGTGTTATTCGTTTTTATCGTGCCGCAGGTGCGGGAACGGTCACCATTCCAGCCGGAACCATTGTGCAAACAGAACGCATCAACGGAATTATTTACAGTATGAAAACCGTTGAAACGAAAGCGATAAATACCGATAGCGCATTAGTGCCGGTTATCGCTGAAAATGCCGGAGGGGCTTACAATCTTGCTCCTGGTTATTTTCGTATTTTACCCGTGGCGATAGCAGGTATTGAGCGCGTTCAAAGTGAAGAAAATTGGTTATTAGTTCCGGGTGCGAATGCCGAAAGTGACAATGATTTGCGTGACCGCTGCCGCAACCAATATAACTTAGTCGGTCAATATCACACTGACGCCGTATATCGCGGCATGATTGCAAATGTTGTCGGCTTAAGCATTGACCGCATTTTCTTTTTGCATGATGCGCCGCGCGGGGCGGGAACCGCTAACGCCTATTTATTATTAGACAGCGGTGTCACCAGTCAGCCATTTATCGACAAAGTGAATGATTATATTAATGCACAAGGCCACCACGGACACGGTGATGATATGCGGTGCTTTCCCATGCCAGAAACACAGCACGTATTAAAAGTGACTTTATTTGTGCAAAGCGTGGAAAACTTCACGGCTGAGGAACTGCAAAAACTTAAACAAGATACGGGTGATTTGGTGCGCTGTGCCTTTCGGGAGAACACCAATTATGACGTTAAAAAAACATGGCCATATTCGCGTTTTTCATTCTCAAATTTAGGTCGTGAGCTACATAAACAGTTTTCCGTCTTGGATTCTATTGTGTTTAGCATTCCCGATATTGTCAGTGATTTAAGCGTCCCACGTCTAAAATCGCTCACGATAGAGGTGCAAAATGCCCGAGTTTAAAGAACGATTAAAGCGACTGCAGTTACCGTCATGGATGAACCAAGGCGAACTCGCCACTTTATTACGGTCAGCTAAGCGATTTTGGGAAATTGTTTATAGCTGGTTAACGTGGCCTTTGGCGCAGTTAGACCCCGACACATGCACTGAGCCATTATTAAACTTGTTGGCCTATCAGCGAGATATCCACCGCTTTAATAATGAACCGTTGGATTTATACCGTAAGCGCGTGAAATATGCGTTTATTAACGCAAAAGACTCCGGCAGCGTCGCGGGGTTTATTGAGATATTTAAACGCCTTGGCGTCGGCTATGTCGAAATTAATGAGCGACAACCGGATATTGATTGGGATGTCATTATTTTACGGGTCAGTGATGGGCAAATTGCGAATAACCCTGATTTGTTGTTGCAAATTATCCGTCAGTACGGGCGAACCTGCCGCCGCTATCGCTTTGAGGTCATGGCAGTACATGAATTAGGAATGCGCGTAGGCTTTGTTGAGGCCGATTATATTTGCTATTACGCCATACTGCCAAATCAGCCGTTATTTATTCGAATTGGACAAATTACCGCGTCAAATGAAACCTTTGGCGCATCATTAATGTAAAGGACTACATTCATGGCATCAGTTATTACTTTAGCTTTCGAAAATTGGAAAGCCCAAGAAGCGGCAAGCGGTAAGGCCGTGTTGTTGGATGAATTCGTGTTCGCTAATGTGCCGAATTTAGACCCGACACAACCAATTGACCGAAATGAAAAATTACCCCCTGCAAATCAAATTGTTCACCGTCAAGCGGTCAATAAAGCAGGTTTAGCCAGTGAAAATGCCGTGGCCTACAGCGTCACGATGGGTGCGGATGTCGGTAACTTTGATTTCAACTGGATAGGCTTATTAAATAAAGCGTCTGGCACCGTGGCCATGATTACTCATGCGCCAACCCAAAAAAAGCTAAAAAATCAAAACGGGCAGCAAGGGAACGTATTAACCCGCTCATTTATCTTGGAATTCCAAGGCGCAGCGGAAGAAACCCAAATCAAAACCAGTGCGGAAACGTGGCAAATTGATTTCACTGCGCGTTTATCTGGCATTGATGAAATGCAGCGCCTGATAAATTTAGATAGCTACGGTGCAGCTGCTTTTTTTGATGAAAGTTTTGAAGTGACTCGCAGTGGAGAACAATTCACCGTCAAAAAAGGCCTAGGCTATATCGGCGGCTTACGCGGTGAGCTGACACAAAACCAAATTTTAAATGGCTTACGTAATACAAAGGTATATGCCGATTTCAGCTATCAAGGAAATATTGTTAGTCAATGGAATACGGTTGTTAAAATTACAGCGGCGGCAACATTGAATAATTATGTTGATGCGGCTGGATTTACTCACCAAGTATTTGCTATTGCGAGTATTGACGCGTCAGGGAATGTAAAAGATTTACGCCCAATGGGTGCATTAAGTAGCCAAGAAATTAGCGCGTTAGAAACTCGTTTTAAGCTTGATTTAAGTAAAAAAATTGATAAAGCCAATATTTCAAGCCAGAAAGGCAACGATAACGACAAAGTGCCTAGTCTTGACCTTTTAACAACTGAAGTTGGTAAGTTGCAACCTAAAGGTGATTATGCAACAAACGAAAGCGTCGACAAGAAACTGACTAGCAAGGTATCAACAAGCAGCATTACTCAAGAAACGGGCGGGTATATAACCTATGTTATGAGCCAGTCAGCGGTTACTCGAGAGCTTAATAAAAAATTTGAGACTGAAAATGTCTCAACTGTAAAGGGTAATGATGCTCAAAAAGTGCCCAGCCTTAGCTTATTTACATCTGAATTAGATAAGAAACTTGATAAGTCAGGTGGAGAAATAACAGGAAAAACCACTGTTGTAGGCGCATCATCCCCATTTTCATTACAAAAATTCGCATCTACGCAAGCTCTAATCTTGGCATTTTTAGATAACGAAGGAAATAGACAGGGTTATGTAGGGTTGCCGGGTACGGGAAATGAATTTGCTCTCGTTAATTCTATTACAGGGAAACCACTATCACTAGGTGCTGATGGGGGGCTTAGATATGATGGGTTAAAAGTACTAACAAGTGACTACCTTCCAAAGCGTTCTTTCAATGAAAATGACTCAATCAGAATTCCTGATGAGCCGGGAGGGCTAATAGTTCAGTGGGGAAAAAACACCGGTGAACGAATAAATTTTCCTATCCAATTTCCAAACAAGTGCCTTTGGATGATTCAAGTTCCTAATGTTGATGTTAATGAACCGCATGGCCTTGTGTGGCATGCAGTGAAAAGCTTTGATAAGTCGGGTTTCATTAGATACACAAGCACAACGATTGTAACAACTTCATGTTATTTCTTAGCGATAGGTTTTTAAAATGGATACGATATTTGAAGGTAGAGAGCCAGTTATCGATGGGCGTGTATATTTCAGCGCAAGCACGCTAAGTTTTTTTTTAAAACAAATGATTGATGATGGGAGTTATGAGTGTATTCCCGATGATGCGGTACTTTTGACTGATGCTGAAAAAGATAAATACTTCAAACAGTCACCGCCTGAAAATAAAGTTTTGGGTGCTAAAAAAGGTAAGCCTGTATGGGTTGATATTATTATTACAGCAGAGCAATTGATTGCAATTGCTGAGCAGAAAAAAAAGGCTCTGCTTGTCGATGCCGCAAGTGCGATTGCACCGCTGCAAGATGCTGTTGATTTAGGTATAGCAACAGATAAAGAAACATCATCACTAAACGTCTGGAAAACTTACCGTGTGGATTTAAACCGAGTTGATACAACAACCGCACCGGATATCGAATGGCCAGTGAAACCTTAGTCCACCCAAGGTGGCGTAAATCATTGATGAAAATGTCCCCGACTATGTCGGGGTTAACCTGTTCGATGGTACCAGCACATCCGTTTATTTATGGGCTTGGGCAAAAAACAGATACAGGCAGCTATTTAAGCCCAACCAACGCAATCAAGCATATTGCAAAAAAATTGGCAGGTACTGCAGAAACAGAAATTACGGTTATGATGGTCTGTGCAAAAACGCAAACGGAATTTATGGGATTGCTGCAGCAATTTTCGACCGTGTTCCCATTGCCCGTTTTCTCGCAAGTGGAACGCATGGCAAAAACAGCGGAATCACTGCAGATAACAAAAATGCAGTTACCGGGCAAGCAACTAGGCGGTTTACCCAACCCACAGGCACTATCAACATCAAGCAGCCGTGATACTATTAACGCTCAGTTGATAGAACAAGCCAAAAATAGCGCAGGCAGTGCAAGCGGTATCGATGCCATGAAATCCGCGATGTCTGGCTTTAAATCAGCCAGAGAGAATGCACTCAAAGACATTGGTAATAAACTGACTGATTTACTTGGAAAATCGGTAGTTATTTGGAGTTTTACGGGCAAAGGCACAGGCGATTATTTAGCGGAACGGCTACAAAAAGATATCCCTGAGCCAGATGCCATTTTTACATTGGCCACACTGTTCGCAGGAAGCGAACTTTCATCTTTACAGGGAATGCTTCATGATCCAACAAAATCAATCAACAGCACAGAACCCGACAATCACGCTCGCCCTTGACGGTGAAGCTATTCCGCTGAAAAACATCAAAGTTAATTCGTCCATTCAATTTCAAGACAAAGACCAGTCCGGTCAAACGTCCAGCACATCCGTAGCAGAGCAAGGCATTAAGCCGCAAGAGTTGCGCATAACGGGCGTGATTAATTTTATTGATGAAAAAATCCTCACGCGCTTATTTACATTAGCGAGAGCCACCGAAAACGGAAAGCTAAAACGTTATCGGGTAGCAAATCACACTGCTAAAGCAATTAATTTTCGCATTGGTACCTTTACCAACAATATTGATGCCAGCGAAATCGACGGGCAAATGGCATGGCAAGTCACATTCACATTAAGAGAGCATTTATCTGTCTCTGAGAAAAAAGACGCCAGAGCAGTAGCACAAGCCAAAGCGAAAAAACAGACGGGCAACCCTAAAGCACCGACAGCTGCGTCAAAAGAAGAAAAAGACGAATTAACATGGTTTGAAAGTACAGTTTTAAAACCAATTGATGATTTTGGGAATAAATAATCATGAAACCAATTAGCCGCTGTTATTTATCCAATGATGAAGTCCATATTGTGGACGCTAAAATCATGCTCGAACTATCAGCGTGTGGTCGTGGGTTTCTGACGGTTGAGACAGAAAATGATTACACAGGTAAATTAGTGCGATTTGATACGGGTTACACAGATTCACTGTATCGATATTTCACTGGGTACGTTGAACGCTCACAACCTGCCGATAATGGCTTTCAAAAATTGTTTGTTCGTGAGCTGGTTGGCCTGTTTGATAAAATGTGGCCATGTTCATTTCAGCACCCAACATTAAAAACCATCACCGACTACTTACAGGAAAATAGCGGCTTAACCTTTATTTTGCCCGATGCAAAATACATCAATACGCCTATTCCGCATTTTACCCACAACGGCACCGGATATCAGCTATTAACTAATTTAGGCGAAGTTTTTAGTATCAGCGATTATGTGTGGTACCAAATGCCAGATGGTAAAGTTTTTGTCGGCAGTTGGGCTGATTCGATGTTTAAATCCGATAGCCACGAAATCCCCGCTGAATTTTCAAAGAATCAATCCGCAGGGAATAGCGCCACTTATCCATTAATCCCCGCCTTACGTGCTGGAACCGTGGTAAATAATCAGCGGGTTAATAAAATTCAGCTTGAAAATGACGATATTACGCTCTACTGGACAGCCGCAAATCCACTGACAGGGAAAGCCGAAAATAAGAGCCCAATTCAAAAACAAATTGATAAAGCTTACCCCGAATTATCAGCGGGTTTGCATTTACCAAAATTCGCGCGAATTGAATCACCGAGCGAGTCAGTGAGTGCCGGTGATATTTCTGACCCATTCAGACCGAAATATGCCGTTGACGTGCAATTGCTGGATAGTGACGGTAACGAATCAGCCGCACCAACTTACAAAGCCGTACCTTTACCACTACCAATGGCAGGCGGTGAAAGCGGTATGTTTCAATTTCCACCCGAGGGAACATTAGTCGAAATTGCTTTTGAAGGCGGCAGGCCAGATAAACCCTTTATCCGGCAAACGCTCAGTCAAAATAATACCCTACCGGACATACAACCCGGGGAGCAATTGCAGCAACAGCGAAAAGAAGTTTTTCAGCGTGTAACCCAAGAGGGTAGTTGGAACCGTGAAACTGACCAAAGCATTAATGAAGCGTCAATGTTACGTATTATCAAAGCGGACAAAGAACAGCGCGAACTGGTCGCGAGGGAAACCACGGTTCAGGCTAATGATACATTAACCATTTTAGGTACCAAGAAATTATTAGCAGGCGCGATACAGCAATTATCTGAGGGTGACTACTCAATCGCTACATCATCAAATTATGTCGCCAGTATTGAAAAAGACATGACCCTTGATGTTGGGCAAAACTCAAGTCTCACCGTGGGACAAAAGCTGATAGAGAAAGTTGGTCAAATAAAACAAAGCATTGCAGGCGCACAGCAACAAATTATAGCGCCTGTTATTTGGATAGGTAGCCAGCAAATCAACGTCGCACAGCTAATGATAGACACACTTGATGTAGTGAAGGAATTAGCAGAATTGACAGCCGCGCACACTCACAGCAATACAGGTGCGCCATTAAACGCGCAAGATATCAAAGGCACTGGCACCAAGTCAGACAACTTGAATAAAAAGTATTCTCCCGTCATTGGTAAGTAAAGTTTTCGTCCACCATTTGCCCACATCATGTGGGCTTTTTTATACCTGCAATATAACAGCCTATACGCCACACAGCGCGCATCAATAATTATCTAACAGAACCCTAATCATTAAATTGGATCACGTTCCCTACATGATGCAGGCAAAGCACAGCCCCCACGAAAGAAAAGATTTCACCACGTAAAACGCACTACACCGCACCCGCCTGCACAATTTGGATCTAAAAATTATTTCAGTTTTAAAATTCTACAAAACATATCGCCAAGCCGCGCCAATACTAGGGAGTTGCCAAAAACTTCAAACTGAAATGTGTGAAAAGAATTTCAATAGATTTCAGTTTTTAGATCACAAAATGGATCGCGCAAAAAATACAACACAATGAAAGATAAAAGAAATTTCAATTTTACGTGGCTTTCATTGGATCGCGATATTAGCCGCATAATTTCAAAAAGCCAGTAAACATGCGGCTTTAGAAGAAATGAAAAACTGAAATGAACTGGAAAATTATTTGGGGGAATTAGCGTGACATACTTAGAAAAAATAAATCACGCTGTGACATGTCACGAAAAAAACAACCGCTGCCAAAAAAAAGCCGCTGCCATTTTGCTGCCACTGACTATTAAAAACAAAAAAGCACTTCGTTAAAAGTGGCTTAATACGCTGATTTAACAGCTAAAATTTGGTGGCCCCTACTGGACTTGAACCAGTGACCAATCGATTATGAGTCGACTGCTCTAACCAACTGAGCTAAGGGGCCAAAGTGGAGAGGATTATACGTGTAGTTTTAGCTTAGGTCTAGTGTTTCGAAACCGTATGATGAAATTGTGTTCAACCTAGTTACCCTTCTTATAATTCAATGCGATAGCATGGGCAATTACTATCATTCGAGCGTCGTTTTTTGCAATTTTAATGAGCCCTACTATTTTTTATTTAAATCACGTTCTCGCACTTTATCTATATTTAATTCTCACCAATATCAAATTAACAATAAAAACAACATCATAATTGCAATCAATTTTATTAAAAATTCTTTATTCAAATAATTGATATAGAACAATATTTTTTACATTCAAATCTCACAATATGGTCTATAGATAATTCGCATATAGGACAATAATGATGAAAAAAGTACGTGCAGTTCAATATGGTTGCGGAAAAATGGGTAAATTTTTGATCCGTTACTTGCAAGAGCATGGTGCTGAAGTTGTGGCGGCTTTTGATATCAATGAAGCCGTTATTGGCAAAGATATAGGTGAAATTGCAGGAACGACGCCAACAGGGGTAAAAGTCCAGCCGCTACATGAAGCAGATAAAACTCTCGCGGCATTAAAACCTGATGTTGGCATCATCGCCACATTAAGTACCATGGCGGATTTAGAAGATGCATTCTCCCTATTTGCTCGTCATGGTGTAAACGCCATTTCAACCGGAGAAGAAGCCCTTTACCCATGGAATTCATCACCTGAAATTACACAAAAGCTTGATGCATTAGCCAAAGAAAATAACTGTACCCTGGCGGGCAGTGGTTACCCTGATATGTATTGGGGTGTCTTAATCGATACCTTAGCAGGCTCCATGCACAAATTGGTGAAAATTAAAGGTTCAAGCTGCTATAACGTTGAAGATTACGGTATTGCTTTAGCCATTGGCCATGGTGCAGGCTTAACCGTTGATGAATTCGATAAGCAAATCGGCAACTATAATGATTTACCTTATGAAGTGATTTCACAAAAAATTGAAAGCGGTGAATATGCACCACCGTATATGTGGACCCAAAACGGCTGGCTATGTAGCCGCCTTGGGCTAACGATCACCAGCCAAACTCAGCGCTGTGTGCCACAAATTGCTCAGCAAGATATTTACTCCGAAACGCTCAAAATGACTGTTAAAAAAGGGGATGTCTTAGGCTTATCTGCAGTGGTGATCACCGAAACCGCAGAAGGGATTACCCTAGAAACAGAGTGTATTGGGAAAATCTTAACAGCGGATGAGTGTGATAAAAATAGCTGGCAGTTAATTGGCGAACCCGACACCTCAATTGAGGTGAATAACCCAGCAACCGTAGAATTAACTTGTGCAAATTTAGTGAACCGCATCCCTGCACTGATTAATAGCCCCGCAGGCTATATCACAACAGAGAAAATGCCTAATAATGTGTTTATGACCAAACCAATGCATGAGTATTTATAGCTAACATTGCCCACCTTTCGGTGGGCTTTTTGCCGACACCTAACTTTAGCGCGGCTTTACCATTTGCCATTCTAAATGGCGCTTAATCGCTGGCCATTCTGACTCGATGATACTGTAAATACAGCTATCACGCAGTTCACCCGTTTTAGTTTTCATATGATTGCGAAGGACACCATCGAGTTTTGCCCCTAAACGTTCAATGGCACGGCGACTTTGGCTATTTAAAAAATGCGTACGAAACTCCACTGCAACGCAGTCTAATTCCTCAAAGGCATGTTTTAACAGCAAATATTTAGCCTCTGTATTTAATGCGGTACGCTGCACCTCCACCCCATACCACGTGGCGCCAATTTCAACCCGTCTTACCGCATGGTCTACACGGTTATAAGACGTAATACCAACTGGTTTATCGCTTCGTTTATCGATCACCACAAAAGGTAAGCATTCCTTTTTCTGGAAATTTTCCAGGCGTTTTTCCACATCTTGAGAGAAATGTTCAGGCTCAGGCACTAAGGCATACCACAAATTATGCAGTCCATCTCGCCGAATAATATCTGCCAGTTCGACATCATATTGGTGAGATAGAGGTTCAAGGCGAACGCATTCACCTTCTAAAATAATAGGTTGGCAAATCTCTTTCATCATCGTTTCCCCATATCGTTCTTTATGCTGTATGCCTCTTTTTTAATCTCTTTTTATGACATAAAAACCAAAAAACACCTATTTTTTTATGACACTCAGCTATTTAACCGAAAACATATGATAAAAATCACAAAATTTTAACATCTTTACCAAATTATCCCTTCATTAGGCTACAGTTAACTCATCTGACCTGTTAATAAAATCCCGAATGGGAGTATAATAATGAGCAATTTCCCACACCTTTTTGCCCCACTTGATTTAGGCCATACCGTCCTAAAAAATCGCATCTTGATGGGCTCAATGCATACTGGGCTTGAAGAGCACCCACAAGGCAGTGAGCGGCTAGCACATTTTTATCGCCTACGCGCTGAAAATGGTGTCAGCCTCATCATTACCGGTGGCATAGCGCCTAACCCTGAAGGGGCACTTACCGCTCATGGCGCGGTATTAAACGATAAAAACCAGCTTTCATTTCATCGACAAATCACAGATGCTGTCCATCAAGCAGATGGTAAAATCGCCTTACAAATCTTGCATGCAGGGCGTTATGGGCTGCATCCTAAATTAGTTGCGCCAAGCTCAATTCAAGCAGAAATTATTCCTTTCGCCCCCCGAGAGCTCTCAACTGGTGAAGTTGAAAAAACGATTGATGACTTCGTGACAACCGCCAAGCTAGCTCAGCAAGCTGGGTATGATGGTGTTGAAATTATGGGTTCCGAAGGTTATTTAATTAACCAATTCATTACCAAGCGCACCAACCATAGAACTGATGAATGGGGTGGGAGTTACATAAACCGAATTCGCTTTCCCATTGAAATCGTGCGACAAATAAGGGAAGCCGTTGGGGAGAACTTTATCATTATTTATCGACTTTCCATGTTGGATTTAGTCGAAGAAGGCTCAACATGGGAAGAGGTTGAATTTCTTGCCAAACAAATTGAAAACGTAGGTGCCAGTATGATCAACACCGGTATTGGTTGGCACGAAGCTCGAGTACCGACGATAGCAACACAAGTTCCCCGTAGTGCATTTAGTTGGGTTACGCAAAAATTAATGGGAAAAGTGAATATTCCGCTGATAACCACAAATCGCATCAATGACCCCTTTGTTGCAGAACATATTATTGCCAATCATCAAGCAGATATGGTTTCAATGGCCCGGCCGTTTCTTGCCGATGAAGCGTTTGTTCGTAAAGCCGCAGAAAATCGAGCAGATGAAATCAACACCTGCATTGGCTGTAATCAAGCCTGTCTCGACCTTATCTTTAGTGGCAAGCTCGCCAGCTGTTTGGTTAACCCACAAGCCGTTAGGGAAATGGATTACCCCAATGAAAAAGCGCCACAGAGTAAATCTGTCGCAATTGTTGGCGCAGGGCCTGCTGGGTTATCTTGTGCAATTTACGCGGCAAAGCGTGGGCACCGAGTCACTTTGTTTGAAAAATCTAACCATATAGGTGGTCAATTTAACCTCGCTAAACAGATACCCGGCAAAGAAGAATTCCATGAAACCATCCGTTACTTTTGCCGCCAATTACAATTATTGAATGTTGATGTACGCCTTGAACAACAAGCTGATGTTGACTGTTTATCGGGATTTGATGAGGTCATTATTGCAACAGGCGTCGTCCCACGAAAAATCCAGCTCGAAGGGATTGACCATCATAAGGTCATTTCTTATATCGATGTCATCACCAAACAACGTTCCGTGGGGAAAAGCGCCGCCATTATTGGGGCTGGGGGGATTGGGTTTGATGTTGCTGAACTGCTAACCCAAGAAGGAAAAAGTAGCAGTTTAGATTCATCACTATTTAATAAAGAGTGGAATATTGATACCTCGATCCATTCAAAAGGTGGTGTATTTCCCCCACAAAAAACCCCGATAGCATCAGCTCGCCAATTGTATTTATTACAGCGGAAAAACAGTAAAGTGGGAGCAGGCCTCGGTAAAACAACCGGTTGGGTACATCGTTTATCACTAATGAAACGCGGTGTTCAAATGCTAAATGGCGTGGAATACATGCGAGTTGATGACGAAGGGCTCCATATTCGCTATCAAGATAAAACACAGTGCCTGCCCGTTGATAATGTCATTTTGTGTGCAGGGCAAGAGCCTTACTGCCCATTAAAAACACAACTAGCAGAACACGGGATCAACGCCCATGTGATTGGCGGTGCGGATGTTGCCGCAGAACTGGATGCACGCCGAGCAATTGAGCAAGGGATGAAAATTGCGTATCAGCTTTAATTTTTCTGCTCCGTTGTTCGGGATTTTCGCTAGGTTTTATCACATATTCAAAAATAAAGGCAGAGATTGCTTTCACAGTCCCTGCCCTTTCTTTGGTTCACACAATTAATCACGATGAGATAACTGCGCTTCCGCGTTAGCCAGTTTTTCGTCTTCCGCTAAGCACACAGCCGCAGTAAATAACACATCGGTTGAAGAGTTAAGCGCTGTCTCAGCTGAATCTTGTAATACGCCAATCATCACCCCAACCGCGACCACTTGCATCGCAATTTCATTTGAAATACCAAACATATTACAAGCCAATGGGATCAGCAACAGTGAGCCACCTGCAACCCCAGAGGCCCCACAAGCGCATACTGCAGCAACCACGCTTAATAATAGTGCCGTTGGGATATCCACTGGTACACCTAAAGTGTGCACAGCGGCTAGCGTCAATACCGTAATTGTTACCGCAGCGCCTGCCATATTGATGGTTGCACCTAATGGAATAGAAACAGAATAGGTATCTTCGTGTAAATTCATACGACGACACATCCCCATATTTACAGGGATATTCGCTGCTGAACTACGTGTAAAGAATGCAGTTACCCCGCTTTCACGTAAGCAAGCTAAAACTAATGGATATGGGTTGCGTTTCATTTTCCAATAAACAATCAGTGGGTTAACAATAAAAGCAACGACCAACATACAGCCAATTAAAACAGCGAGAACGTGGATATAACCTTTTAAGGTTTCAAAGCCAGTCGTTGCGATAGTGGAAGCAACTAAGCCAAAAATCCCTAAAGGCGCTAAGCGGATCACAACACGTACCAGCTGTGTTACCGCATTAGAAAAATCATGAACTAAATTTTTTGTGGTTTCATTTGCATGGCGCAATGCAATACCCAACCCAATCGCCCACGCTAAAATACCAATATAATTGCCCTTAATCAGTGCATCGATAGGGTTCGAAAATATATTGATTAGCAAACCTTTTAACACTTCAGCAATATTTCCCGGTGGATTTAGCTGTGTATCACCGACCACTAACACTAAATTTGATGGAAATAGAAAAGAACCAATAACGGCGACAACCGCGGCAAAAAATGTTCCCAAAATATACAAGACCAGTATAGGTTTGATATTGGTTTTTTGACCTTGACGGTGGTTAGCAATAGATGACATCACTAACACCCATACTAATACAGGCGCAACAGCCTTTAATGCACTAACGAATAAATCCCCTAACAACCCGACATTTTTTGCAGCAGATGGCCATAACCATGCAAGCAAAATACCTGCTATCAAGCCAACCAGTATCTGCTTGACTAGACTACCTTGGCTAATAACTCGCCATAACCCTGTTTTATTTGTATCCATAATAGACCTATATTATTTATCTTTATTAGGAATTAAATGTGTTTGCACAGCAAGTATAAGGAATAATAGTCGCCTGAAAAGGCAATTATTCAAAATATACACAATGATTGACTTTGTTTAACAAACATTTTACATAACTGTGATCTCAATAGAGTTTTGTTTCTTATAGTAGAATGGTATGACTAAAATGGTTGAGTGTTTTCAGAGGGTTAAAAAAAATCCCCTGCTTCACAGCAGAGGATTTAAAAAATGAAAAAGGTAAATTAATTTTTTGCTTCATTACGTTTATTAACAATGGCATTAATAACCAGCGTTATAACTAAGATTGACGCAATCACGCCCAATGAAATTGGTGTTGGGATGTGGAAAATATCAATCAATAGCATTTTTATACCGATAAAGCTTAAAATCACCGCTAAACCGTATTTTAACATTGAGAATTTCTCAGCAACTCCAGACAACAAGAAATACATGGCACGTAGGCCTAAAATAGCAAATAAATTCGATGTTAAAACAATGAATGGGTCAGTTGTTACCGCAAAAATAGCGGGTATGCTGTCCACTGCAAATATCACATCACTAATTTCAACTAAGATCAGGACTAAAATAAGTGGGGTCGCAAATAAAACGCCATTACGTTTAATGAAGAATTTTTCACCATGCAATTCATCTGTCATACGTAAATGAGAACGAACCCATTTGACTAACGGTTTATCGGTAATTGGCGAATCATCTTCTTTAGCAAAAGCCATTTTCAAACCCGTAAATAGCAAGAACAAGCCAAATACATATAAAATCCAGCTAAATTGCGTGACTAACCAACTACCTGCAAAAATCATAATCGTACGAAGTACGATAGCGCCTAATACTCCATAGACCAACACTCGACGTTGTAAATTGGCTGGGATCGCGAAATAACTAAATAACATTAACCAAACGAATACGTTATCAACAGCTAATGCTTTTTCCAATAAATAACCCGTTAAGAACGCCATGGTTTGGCTGTAGGCAAACTCACGCCCCACGTTCTCATTAAGATACCACCAAAAGCCTGCTGCAAAGAGCAGTGAAAGAGTTACCCACACAATACTCCAAGCCGCAGCTTGTTTCATCGACATTGCTTGGCCCTTGTGTTTCCCTTGCCAGAACAAATCAATGAGCAACATAAGTAAAATAATAACGGCAAAACTACCCCATAAAATCGGGTTACCAACTGAGTGCATTTTCCTTTCCCTTAAAAAACAAAAAACGGCTGATATCCAGAAGACATCAGCCGCTTAAAATTCGTTAACCACAAGTGATTTCTTTAGGTTGTAAATTATGAGCAAACCTCGCCTTCTGGCAAGGTCTCACTTACAACACAAACACCCAGAAAATAGGGAACTGTGGTGCTCGGCTACCGGGTGTAATGTGTACACCGTAATGACGATAAACCGACAAGAAGAAGTTACTCCCCTTTGCTATGGCGATAAGATACGGTAAATAGTCTTAAAATGCAATAATTAGCCGTTATTGTTTTATCGTTATTTTCTTACATTAAAAGATAAATTAACCAGTATATTTAGTATACCTTACGTAAAAAAACAGGTTAAATGCCGTTTTTAAGCACTTTACATCGTTACATACCACACGATAAATTGTAAAAATAAGCCAAAACTTAAATGAATTCTAAAAATAAGCTTAAAATTTGCTGTTTAGTTATTTTCTGTTTTGTTAAAGTGAGCGTGCTTTACACTAACAGCCTGAGGAAACACTACTTTCACTTTGGCATTCACTTAATCCATTTCTCCCTGCCCAACAACAAGTTTGTTGTTGTTATTGCCGTTTAGGAAACATTAATGGAATTAGTTAGAGAACTTTTTTTCGCCCTTTGGCACCAAGATTATGTCACCCTATCTAACCCTGCGTTAGTGTGGTCGATTTACTTCATGCTGTTTGCTATCTTGTTTCTTGAAAACGGGGTATTGCCTGCAGCGTTTTTACCTGGCGATAGCTTATTGATTTTAGTTGGTGTACTCATTGCTAAAGGCACATTAAGTTATCCGCTCACTATCGTAATTTTAACCGCTGGTGCTAGTTTAGGCTGTTGGGTAGGTTATATACAAGGCCGATGGCTGGGGAACACACGAATTGTTAAAGGCTGGCTTGAGCACCTACCTGAACACTACCACCAACGCGCTTATGGTTTATTCCACCGTCATGGCCTCGCTGCACTACTCATTGGCCGTTTTTTAGCGTTTGTCAGAACCCTACTGCCAACTATTGCAGGACTTGCAGGCTTGCAAAATGGTCGTTTCCAAGTATTTAATTGGTTAAGTGGCTTACTGTGGGTGTTAATTTTGACTGCGATTGGTTATGGCTTTGGTAAAAGCCCGATTTTCCTACAATATGAACATCATATTATGAATATATTGATGTTGATCCCTGTAGGGCTACTGATCCTTGGCCTAATTGGTAGCATTGCCGTTGTCGTCAAGAAAAAGTTTTCAAGTAAAAAAGCAAATTAATCCTCCGTGCGGGAACGCCCTGTTCCCGCATTTTCATTTTTACTTAATTTTACCTCTCAATGTTTCGGTTCATCACGATAAAGCTAATTCACTGAAAATAAAAATATTTACCTTAATACTATTTTTTACATTTTTTCTGAACCCACCATTTATTATTGAATAAGTCATTGCACTTAATGTAAAAACGGTTATTGTTAATACAGTAAAGTTTCTTTTCTATTGATAGGAGGTTCTATATGTCATCAAGTCATTCATCAGAAGACCTACGCGCAGAACTCAAAGCGTTAGCTGACTCTCTTGAAGCCGTATTGAATGATACGGGCGAGAAATCGAAAGAAGAGATTGAAAGCTTGAAATCCAAAGCGAAAGACGCACTTTGCTCATCTCGCGCTAAACTCGGTCAAACGACTGAAAGGATCACTGAACAAACAAAAGAAATTGCGGGTCGTGCAGACAACTATGTCAAAGAAAACCCATGGACTGGTATCGGTATCGGTGCTGCGGTTGGTGTGGTTCTTGGCGTACTTCTCGCAAAACGTTAATTGCTTATGGAACAAAATCAACAACGTCAGGGCCCCGGTAAAGGGGTCCTTGAAATACTGCAACGCATTGCCAGTATCACCGTTAATATCGTTGAAACTCGCCTTCAGCTCATAGCCGTTGAGCTCGAAGAAGAAAAAGTTAATTTTATCCAGTTGCTGTTGTTAGTTGGGCTAGCGCTTCTTTTTACTGCTTTTGGCCTAATGTGTCTAATTGGACTCATTTTTTGGTCTGTAGACCCTGTTTACCGCTATCAAGCACTGGCTATTACAACAGGGTGCTTGGTTCTACTCGCCATTGCCTTCGCCATTTGGGCTCTCAAAAAAGCGAAACAATCTACCTTATTGAGCTCCACGCGGGAGCAACTAAGCCAAGATGCAAGTGCATTAGCAGGTAAGGATAATGACCAAAAATAGACGCCAATTACTTGCCGCAAAAAAACAGCGTTTACTCAACAGAATTGAGCAGCAACGGAACGACCTTGCTGCAAGTTCTGAAGATTGGCTTCATGTGACGGCCCCTTATGACCGTACATGGAAAACCTTGGTTACCTTCCGCCCTTTATTTATTGCGGCAACAGGCCTGCTTTCAATTTATTCACTGAAAAGACCACAGCGCATACTCCAATTAGGGAAAAAAGCCTTCACGATGTGGGGCATAGCAAGAACAATTCAAAGTACGATCAATGCAGGAAAGAAATAATTTAGTTTAAAATCAACAAATTAAACCAAGCACCATCCCTTTAACTCGTTCTCCACTCATTATCATTCAATTTTTTTGACCATTATTGTTAATAAGCTTTGCTTTTTATTGAATAAGCAAATGACTACTATAAGCCCATCAAATGTTTTCTTACCTATTTGTGCTGAAAACAACACTACAAATCGATATATATCACAAAAAAATTATATTTAATGGCTTATTAGTCTGGAGAATTTCAATGAAAAATTTAGAAAATGGTGCGGTATTGTTAGCTCGCATTATGATGCCGGTTCTGTTCATTGTCGCTGGGTACGGAAAACTGGGAGATGCGTACGCAGGAACACAACAATACATGCAAGCGATGGGTGTTCCAGGCTTTTTATTACCTTTAACCATTTTATTAGAATTTGGTGGCGGCTTAGCTATTCTGTTCGGTTTCTTAACTCGAACTGTAGCCCTATTTACTGCAGGCTTTACCGTATTAACGGCGCTACTGTTCCATATCGACTTTAGCGTGGCACCAAATAGTTTAATGTTTATGAAGAACTTTACTATCGCAGGCGGTTTCTTACTATTAGCAGTAACCGGCCCAGGGAAATTTAGTATTGACCATTTATTAAATAAAAAATGGTAACTCCGATTTCATTATCACCCTTATTGATTTAGTTTCATTTATCCGTCCAATTTATACCTCCTTCGGGAGGTATTTTTTTGTCTAAAATAAAGGTATTGAATCAGTTGAAGAGAAAATCACTTAGATGGGGCATTTTCAGTTATTGTTTTAGGAGCTGCATAATCAAACACACTCGTAAACTCTAAATAGTTTGAGTTGTAGGTAGGTGGCAAATTGAGTCATCCCGTGAGCATACATAAGTATGTGACTCGGGTGACTCAATGAAGCCAACACCCCTACCGCTCAAAATATAACGAGTTTACACTCTAAATAATTTTGGGATCTCTCGGAGACACCACGACTTAGCCTCCCCCATACTATCTCTACGCCACGCCATAATAATATTCGTCTCATGGCTATACTCTGCACCAACCACCTTCAAACGCCCTTCACGAATATCTTGTTCAACTATGGGGTACGGCATTGTCGCAACACCCAGGCCTGCCAATAACGCATTGTGTTTATCTTCAATCGTCGACACCGTTAATCGTTGCTGCTTATCCAACAACTGCACCGTTATCACGGGTCGCTCACGTGCGGTATCAGCCACGGCGATCCCACGGTACTTCACTCGAGTCGCATCAGATAACGGTTCAGGCTCTTGATGGATGGGATGATCTGGACTCGCTACGTAAATATGGTTAATGGTATATAACGATTTAGAGTTAATCTCTGAAGATGACCGGAAATGCATATCAGGGGCAATCACGATATCCGCTTTACCGCTTTCAAGTCGCTCCCATGCCCCCGCTAAGACCTCAGTAATCAAAGATAACTGGGTTTCTGACTTTTCCGCCAATCGTTCCACCAGCGGAAAAAGAGAATGAGCAGGAACTAACGCTTCGCACACAATGGTTAAATGTGTTTCCCATCCTTTGGCAAGGGCCTCTGCGTCAGATGTTAGCTTATCAGCGGCTTCAAGTAGGATCCGACCTCTATCAAGTAGCATCCTACCGACATTAGTAAACTTAGTTCTATGCCCTGAACGGTCAAATAAAATGACATCAAGCTCTTCTTCTAATTTTTGCATGGTATAGCTCAGCGCAGAAGGGACTCTCCCCAACTCTTCAGCGGCTGCAGCAAAACTACCACGGCGATCGATTGCATCCATAACTCTTAATGATTCAAGCGTTAATGCTCTCTCTTTACTCATGAAGCTTCTCTTTCAGGAAATTTGAACAAGGGAAACAGATTAACTGGCTAACAATTCAACGTCCAGCTATTTATTATAACAATAGATTATTAACTTATTTATTTTTGATGGGGGGTAACCATTATGATGATACTGAGACCCGCTAATCATTGCGGCAAAGCTGATTATGGTTGGCTACAAGCGCGTTATTCCTTTTCATTTGGCCATTATTTTGACCCAGACTTTATGGGTTTTAAAACACTCAGAGTGCTAAATCAAGAAGTTATCGCGCCACAAAATGCATTACAGCCAAGAACCTACCCACATGTCGATATCTTAAATATCATATTAAAAGGGCATGCGGAGTATCGTGATAGCTCAGGTAATACTATCCAAGCGAATGAAGGGGAATGTGTGCGTTTTTCACCGCGCCCAGATCTCAGTTACAGTGAACAAAATGTGTGCCCAAAAACACCGCTAACACGTTTACAGCTCTGGCTCAATGCTTGCCCACAGCTAGAATCGTTACCTTTGCAAAAAATAACCATTAATGAAAATGAGAACAGACTGATCGCATCTCCTGACGGGGAGCAACAAAGTATTCAATTACGTCAACAAATTTGGATCACCCAAATTCATTTGGCAGCCAATGAATCATTAGTTATAACGCTAAAAGGAAGAAACTCATTTCTTCAATCTATACATGGTGGAGCAACATTGCGTACACCAAAAGGCGAGCAGTTAGGAATGAATTGCAATGACGGGGCGTTTATCCAAGACGATAATCAAGTCATTATTAGTGCAGATAAACCGTTTAGAGGTCTATTAATTGACCTTGGGGAATAAAAACCAGTCCCTTCCAGCTATAACAGCATGAAATTTGCGAACAGATCCGCAAATTTCATGATTTACATATCCTACATATTGACATGCTTGTGTTAGAGTCCTGCCATTAGCGAGCAAAAAATACGTGATTTTCTTGCTCAAATGCTTTTTTGTTTTGATTTTAAAGGTGTTTCCGTGGCTCTATTCACTCAACAGCGACATAATCAAATTTTTGCTCAAATTCTTAATGAGGTTGTGCCTCAAGACGAATTAGCAAAAAACTTTTCGGTTTCTACTCGAACGATTCGTTCTGATATCAATGAAATCAATGAATTGATACAGCCATATAGTGCACATATTGTGTATGAGCGAGGTCGTGGTTACCGGTTGAAAATTGAAGATGAAGCCCTATTTGCCACTTTTACGCAACAAAATGATGAAGACAGCCATATTCCTCGCACGAGCAAAGAACGCATTGATGCCCTGCTATTAAAACTCTTAATGCTATCACTCCCCGTAAAACTTGATGATATCGCTGAAGAGTGGTTTATCAGCCGCGGTACATTACAGCAAGATATGGGCGCGGTACGAGAACAGCTCCAAAAATACCAAATTGCGTTAGAAAGCATTCCTCATCAAGGCATTCGTTTAAACGGTAGCGAGTGGGCGGTTCGCGCTTGTATGACCGAAACTTTATGGCGTCGTTATTCCGCACAGATAACGCCTGATTTATCCACTTTCCGTCCAGATTGCCTTGATAATTTAGACCTGACATACATCGATAAAGTTTTGCATAACAGTATGAATCGCTTTGATATTCGCATTAGTAATGAAGGGCATTTGTACTTGGTTTTTAATTGTGCAGTCACTATTTTACGCATCACTCGCGGACATGAACTCACCACCGCTGTCAAAGATGATGACAGTGAAGAAGCGATCCGCAAAGCCTGTGGTGAAATATCTAAAGGGTTAATCTACTTCCTTGGCAATGACTTGTCAGGCGCAGAGCTTAGCTATTTACATGACCAAATTATCGCCCAACGCATTAGTCACCAAGACTCAAGCACGCAAAAAAATGGAACGCATAATGAGCTATGCGAATATATTTTAAGTTATATTAATGAATTATATAATTATGATTTGCGTAACGATGAAAAGCTCAAAAAAGATCTCAATACGCATCTCGCTGCGTTGATCACTCGCTTGCAATACCATATTTCCACACCAAACCCATTACTTTCTGATATTAAACAATATTATCCTTTTGCTTATGATGTCACACTGAGCGCGTTGACCAGTGCCAGCAAACAGTTACTCCCTCATCCTATTAGCGAGGACGAGTTAGGTTATTTAGCGGTGCATATCGGTGTCAGTCTTGAAAGAAATTATGGCGCTGGCTCTATTCGCCAAACGGAAGTACTGGTGGTAACGGATGCTGGAAACTCCACGTTTCGCGTGGTTGAATCTAAAATCATGCGTGAATTTCCACAACTCAAATTTAGCCGAGGGTTAACGCTACAAGAGTATGAGTCTTTGGATGAAGTCTCTGAAGATTTCGTCATTACCACGGTGCGAATTTCAGAGAAAAACAAACCTGTCATTAAAATCGCACCTTTTCCAACCCCCTATCAGCTAGAGCAAGTTGGCCGCCTAGCGATGGTTGACCAAACTCGCCCTTATATTATCGAGCGTTTTTTTGATGAACGGTTCTTCATGGTCATCAATGAAAAAATTAGCCAAGAAGAGCTCTTTCAAATGGTTTGCCATAAATTACAGCAAGAAGGTTATGTCACACCCGATTTTTACCCTTCACTGCAAGAGCGTGAATCAATTGTGTCCACTTTGCTTGGGGAAGGCATTGCATTGCCCCACTCTTTAGGACTACTCGCCAATAAAACGGTAGTTGCAACCGTTGTCGCCCCCAAAGGCATTGAGTGGAATAAAGAAACCAAAGAGAACGCTTATGTCATTTTCTTACTGGCAATTAGCAAAACAGACTATGAAGAAGCAATGGCTATTTATGATTTATTCGTTACCTTTGTAAAAGAAAAAACGACTCGTCGCTTAGTCAGCGTCAAAAATTTCAATGAATTCCAAGTGATAGCTAAAGATAGCTTAGCGCGTATTCTTTAATTTGATAGCAACTTCCACTTTGGAGTGGAAAAGAGGGAGTTGCTAATTTTTACGTGATCCTAGCCACAACTCTCGCAAATATTTCCCTATCCTAAACGATCTGTTTTACACACAAAACGACTAAGTGGAAGCAATTACAACTAATATAAAATAATTTCCATTTATAATTTCCACTTTCTTTTCCAGTTCATTTTTTTGTTTCCATTTTGTAGTTAAAAAAATAATCAATTGATAAATAACACATTTTATTCACGCTATTGTTATTTTTATCCTTTTTAGAGAGTTGACTGATGTCAATTTTTCCACTTAACTTCCAAATAGAACAAAAAATACACTCTTTAGCTTCCAAACAATTTCCACTTACAAGTGGAAATTCCCTGCCTGCAAAAAATACGAATAAGCGTCTAATGTATAAGACATGAAGGAACAGAGTAGTCTAACTTGCAATATTACTTTGGATTTTAAATAGTTATGAGTGAATCAGTTGTCGTTTTTAAAATGTTAGAACATAACCTTGATATTGATGAGGTGACACAAAAACTGCTAGCAGTGATTACTGACTGGCTCAAGCAGGAGGGCTGCTACACCACAGATGTACAACAACAAATGTTGGAGTCTCATTTACGTGCCATGGTTGGTAGAGCAAAAACGGGTGAAGCCTTACCAGAGGTCGATATCAGCTTATTCGATGAAATTTCTGAACATTCGATAGCGCTCGCACAACGGGTTGTTGACACACTTCCCGGTTTAGCACCTGAAGAGACCTATTTACTCTCTGTTCACTTTGAAGTCGCACGTTCAAATGATTAATTACTAATTTTGTAGGATTTGGAGAATATTTTATGAAACAGATCGTTGTTGTTATCGGTGACCGTTTAGGTAAAGGCCAAAAAGTAGCTGCAGGTGTTGAAGCTGCGGGTGGTAAAGCGGTTGTTGTTCCGGGTGTCGCTGCTGACATGAAACTCGGTGATGTGATGAACGCAGAGCAAGCCGATTTGGGTATCTCATTTTGTGGTAGTGGTGGCGCTGGCGCAATCACAGCACAAACTAAATATGGCTATAAAGCTCGCTATGGGATGCGCTCTATTGAAGAGGGAGAAACCGCGATTGCAGATGGTTGCAACGTACTAGGTTTCGGTTTTATGGACAAGGAAGAGTTAGGCGAGCGCTTGGTAAAAGCATTCAATAAAAAATACGGCAACGCTTAATGAAAAAATCTATCGAAACGGTTGTGCGGGTTACAGGGCAAGGCGACACTAAGCAAAAAGCAATAGCTGACGCCTTAAATTCAATTCAAAAAACCGTACTGAAAAACAGCACAGACATCATCCTACGGATAGAACCAAAGGATGTTGAAGTGATTAGTGCTCACTCTCATTCGCGGACAGAAAAATTTCTCTTTCTCTTTTTGCCACGCAAACGTGAACATTTTCGTGTTGTACTCGACGTTTCGCTGGATGTCACTTTACTTTCTGTCAACGAAATACCATTTACAGAACAATAATAGCAATCAGGTCTGGAGTTAATTCCATGAGTGAAACTGCATCTTTTTTAGAAATATTGGGTATGTCCCTGATTATCGGTGGGCTTTGCGGCTTTGGCTTAGGCGCAGGGGCTGCGCGTATGTTCCACGCACCAACCGTACAAGGTATGGGGGCATTCCGTACATTGGGTGAGCTGAACGCGTGCGAAGGCGACCCAGCTTCTCACTTTTCTTTCGGCTTAGGGTTCTTCTTTAACGCATGGGCGTCGTCAGTTGCCGCAGGGGCATTTACACAAGACGTTGACCACCGCATCATCCCAAACTGGGGGGCCGCAGCGCTACTAACCAAAAACCGTAGCGTTGCTGACACACTGCATAACCCGAAAAAAATGGCTATCGCTTGTGCCATCATCGGGGCATTAGTAGTCGCCTTCTTAAACACCACCGCTTCTGCTGTTCCGGCTGCTCTGCAAACAACAGCCATTAACGTACTGGTACCTGCCGCAAACTTGCTCGTTAACACAGTGATGCCTGTTATCTTCTGGTTAGCCGCGATGGATGCAGGCCGTCGTTCAGGTTTCTGGGCAACGCTATTTGGTGGTTGCGCCCAATTAATCATGGGGAATGCCATCCCTGGTTTAGTTTTAGGTATCTTGATTGGTAAAGGCGTTGATGACAACGGCTGGAACCGTATCACTCGCACAATGATGGTAACCGTCGTTCTACTGTTCGTTCTTAGCGGCTTCTTCCGTGAATTCGATCTGAAGATGATCACCTCTTTCAACCTAGATAAACCATTGTGGCTTGAATACGTCCACGGTCTGCTGAGCGGGAAATAATCATGACAACTGAAATTAACAAACAAGATTTTTGGTATGCAGAGTGGTCCTTCCCGATTTTTGTCGGGCTGTTATCCGCAGGGATCTTCGCAGGTACCCACATGTATGTCGTCTACGGCTTTGGGGCATTTAACGAAGTGGCGTTCGTTGCCATGTTACGTGCAGGGTTAGATACCGGCGTATATGGTGCGGTTGCCGCATTTGGTGCGGTTGCCGCATTTGGTGCGAGTTTCCTATTTGCTCGGATTATCGAAGGCTCACTGGTGGGTATTTTAGATATTGGTGGCGCACTACAAACTGGTATTGGCCTCGGTGTTCCTGCCTTATTTTTAGCCGCGGGTTGGGATTTTTTAGTCACTAACTTTTGGATGTCGTTACTAACTGGCTTATTCCTTGGCGTATTAATCGGCTTACTGATTGTATTTGCACGTAAATTCACGATTGCTCAGGCTAACTCAACCTTTGGTGCTGACGTCATGATGGGCGCGGGTAATACCTCCGGCCGTTTCTTAGGCCCATTGATTATTTTAGCTGCGATGGCCGCATCTATTCCAATCGGAATTGGCTCTTTAATTGGCGCATTGATTTTCTATGTATGGCAAAAACCCGTTGCCGGCGGGGCAATTTTAGGGGCGATGTTGTTCGGTTATTTCTTCCCAATCGTCGCCTAACTCGTATCCTCCCGGAGCATCGGCTCCGGGTTACTGAATAACATCATTAAAAGCAGGCTCGAAATAGTTCAAAGAGTAGCGTAAGAGTAACCAATAACGCTGCGGTTGACATCATTTAGAATACGCACTTAAGCATACTCTAAATAATTCAAATCGCAGCTAGGCGGCAAACGACGATATCCCTAGGAGCATACACTAGTATGTGACTAGGGTAGCGGAAGTGCTGCCAACAACGCTGCGGTTTGAAGTATGACGAGTATGACGAGCACCGAATATAAAGAGGGCAACTATGTACTATTCTCTAATCATCAAGCAAGCTAAGCGTATCGATGGCACCATTATCGATATTCTCATCAAAGATGGAAAAATCGAAGCGGCAGGTCCTGAGTTAGCCTCCAACCAACAAGCTGACAAGATCATTGATCTCCAAGGCAAAACCTATGTCAGCGCCGGATGGATTGATTCTCACGCACACTGTTTTGTTGAGTCGCCTATCTACTTCGATGACCCTGATTTAGCAGGAGCTGCTGGCGGAGTTACCTCACTGGTTGATGCAGGTAGTGTCGGTGCTAATGATATAGATAAATTTTATCAGCTCACCCAGAAATCAAAAACGAATGTCTTTTCTCTACTGAATATTTCGCGTATTGGCATCATTGCACAAAATGAACTGTCCGATATGAACAACATCAATGAAACCTGCTTTCAAGACGCTATCGAACGCCACTCAGGCTTTGTCGTTGGTATGAAAGCCCGTATGAGTAAAAGCGTGGTGGGTGAAAATGGCATT
The DNA here is from genome assembly GCF_023205015.1 of Providencia rettgeri. NCBI lineage: Bacteria > Pseudomonadati > Pseudomonadota > Gammaproteobacteria > Enterobacterales > Morganellaceae > Providencia > Providencia rettgeri. The sequence continues at coordinate 3,727,953 of NZ_CP096258.1, forward strand.
GCCCCACTGGTTAAAGCCAAAGAAATGCAAAAAAAACATCACCTTCCACTCATGGTACACATTGGTAATAACCCACCTAATATCGATGAAGTCGCTGATTTACTGACGCGCGGCGATATCATCACTCACTGCTTTAACGGTAAGCCCAATAAAATTTTAGGTGAAGATGGCTACCTAAAACCATCAATTGCTCGCGCCTTAGCACGCGGTGTCATATTAGATGTTGGCCACGGCGGTGAAAGTTTCAGCTTTAAAGTTGCCGAACAAGCCATGCGTATCGGCACTTATCCTGACATTATCAGTTCAGATATTTACCAGCGCAACCGCGTTAATGGCCCAGTTTATAGTCTCGCTTTTGTAATGACTAAATTTCTGTGTATGGGTTTTAGTGCGGAACAAGTGCTTCGCTGTGTGACCGAAAAAGCGGCCGATTTCTTATCTTTGCCAGCGAAAGGGTATTTAAGACCAGGCTTTGATGCCGATATTACCCTTTTTGACCTCAAAGAAGAGCAAACTGAGCTCACTGATGCAGAAGGCGAACAGCGTATAGGCACACACCGCTTCGTACCGTTGGCCGCTATCGTTGGTGGAAAACACATTATTCATGCACAAGGTGAATCCGAACATGCAATCGATTTATGATAAGTATCAGTTAAAACACGTTATTAATGCTTCTGGCCGCATGACAATTCTGGGTGTTTCAACACCAACGCCAGAAGTTGTCGAACGTGTTGCTTACGGTCTAAATAATTACTTTGAAATTAAAGATTTAGTTAACAAAACTGGCGAATATATTGCGAGTTTATTAAACGTTGAAGCGGCAGTTGTTGTTTCCTGTGCATCTGCCGGTATTGCACAAGCTGTTGCAGCAGTGATTATAAAAGATGATGATGATTTACTGCTCAATTTGCATTCATCCGACAAAGTTGTTCCACGTGAAATTATTTTACCTAAAGGCCATAACGTTAACTTTGGAGCCCCTGTCGACACAATGGTGAGCTTAGGTGGTGGTAAAGTGGTAGAAGCGGGTTTTGCTAATGAGTGCAACGCAGCTCAATTAGCGGCAAAAATCACCCCCAATACTGCTGCTATTCTGTATATCAAATCGCACCATACCGTACAAAAAAGCATGCTAACGGTTGAACAAGCCGCCAAAGTGGCTCATGACCACCAGCTCCCCCTGATTGTTGATGCGGCCGCTGAAGAAGAACTCACGGCTTACTACCAAGCTGGTGGCGATATTGTGATTTACAGTGGCGCAAAAGCGATTGAAGGCCCAACAAGCGGCCTTGTTATCGGTAAAAAGCAGTATGTTGAATGGGTCAAACGCCAAAGCCAAGGTATTGGCCGCGCGATGAAAGTGGGTAAAGAAGGTATTTTAGGTCTGACACTCGCTATCGAACAGTACCTGACTGCAACAAAAGAAACTGGCGCAGAGATGGTCAATCGAATGAGTAAATTCATCAGCGATTTGAATGCAATTAAAGGTATCTCCGCGCAAGTTGTCTGGGATGCTGCAGGTCGTGATATCGCCCGCACCGAAATTAGCTTTGATGAAAAAACGATAGGCAAAACCACTTACCAAATTATGGCTGAATTAAAGCAAGGTGATACCGCGATTTACTTCCGCGAATACAAAGCCAACGAAGGAAAAGTGGAAGCTGACATTCGCAGTGTTAGCACTGAGCAACTTGATGTTATTTCACAGAATATTCGTTTGTTAGTAGAAGGAATTTAAAATGAAATTGTCACCAAATTTTTATCGTGACCGTGTGTGTTTAAACGTTCTGGCGGGCAGCCATCAAAATGCAAAAGATATCTATGCCGCCGCAGAAACCTTTGTTGTTGTTGGTGTTTTATCTAAAAATTACCCTGACTTAGAAAGCGCGATTGCGGATATGCGTATTTATGCCCAAGAAACGGATAATGCTTTATCGGTTGGTCTGGGTGCTGGCGATCCAAACCAATCAACCATGGTATCGTTGATTTCAAAAGAAGTGCAACCGCAGCACGTTAACCAAGTATTTACTGGCGCTCCAATTAGCCGTGCACTATTAGGCCAAAACGAAACCTTCGTGAATGCACTCATATCACCGACAGGCACAGTGGGTATGGTAAAAATTTCCACAGGCCCATTAAGTTCTCAAGCGCCAGAGGGCATTGTGCCGATTGAAACTGCCATTATGATGCTTAAAGACATGGGAGCTGATTCTGTTAAATTCTTTAATATGAAAGGGTTAACTTATATTGAAGAATATAAAGCCATTGCCAAAGCGTGTGCTGAATTTGATTTTTCTTTAGAGCCTACAGGCGGTATTGATTTAGATAATTTTGCCGAAATATTGCAAATTGCCCTCGATGCAGGTGTGAAGAAAATCATTCCTCATATTTATAGTTCAATCATTGATAAAGAATCGGGCAATACTCGCCCAGAAGATGTGCGTCAATTATTGCAGATGGTTAAGCAAGCGGTTAATTGATGCAGTAGTAAGTCGTAAATAAGAAAATAAATATAAGCGAAACGTTATAATATAAGTCATTGTCACAATGACGAAACAACAAATCCCCCTCTCATCAAGTGTGAGTGGGGGATTTTTTATTGTAAGTTAATGACCTATCATTCTTGCATTCGGTATAATATGAAACCAATAATTATCAGGCACTGGGCTACCCCAAACGCCAAAATACATAGCAATTCCAATCGTTATAAATAAAATTGCCAAAGTTAAAATGGCCATTATCATGCCCGATAACCGAAATTGACGTTTTTTTGTTGGTACTTGCAATGAAAAATCTAACGTTGATGCAACAGGGCAAGATTCAACGCACGTCATACATCCCGTACATTCCACCGTTCTTACCGTAATTAACTTATCGACAGGTATCCGTGATGGGCAATTTTTGGCACATTTTCCGCAATCAATACAACTTTCCACATTTCGCCGAATTTTAAATGGCGAAAATAACGAAAATAGCCCTAACAATGCACCATAAGGACATAAATAACGGCACCAAGCGTTACGAATAAACAAACTTGCCACCACTAAAACGACCACAGTGATAAGCGCAAACAAGCTAATATAGCGAAAGAAATCCAACATTTTTACGTCAATAATGATCCCATAAGGGGACATCATAAAATATTGGATCATCTGCGCAGACATGGAAAATGCAATATAAAGAAAGAAACCTAATAACAAATATTTTAGGCCTCTTAAAGGGATATCGAGCCATTTAGGTAAACTGATTTGGTTTTGATAACGAAAGAGTTTTTTCCCTAACTTACCTGTGTACTCTGATATTGTGCCAATCGGGCACATCCATGAACAAAATGCTTTTTTGAACAGCAAGCTAATCATGATAAAAGAAACTAAAAGAAACATTGATGCCGCATGAATGACCGGAAAGCTGCCTGTTTCCAACGTATATTTTAAATTCATTAACCCAGCAATCGGCAGCCAGCCTTCAATCCCTCCCGGACGAGGAAGATAAAGTGTTGCCCCACCCGTTTCGTAGTAACGAACCCAATAATAGAAAGTAATACCGATGTAAAGGTTAATTGCTAACAGTGTTATCTGTACAAATTTCCGCCAAGTTGACGCGTTTCGCCAATCATTCCAAGGAAGCTTTCCTCCTGTTGTACCGGGGCGGCGTTGGTACCTTATACGTGGTTTTTCTATCATGTCCGCACATCTCTTTAACATGCATTATAAATACCACTATTGTAATTACATATTCACATAGCATATTGATTTGCATCAGAGGGTTGTGATCTTGATGATTTGATACTTTGATACTTTGATGCAGCGAATGGTGAAGACAAACAAGATAAGTATTTTGATATTAAATAAAAAGATTATGATTTTTTCTAAATAATTCGAGTTGTGCCACGGCGGCAAAATGAGGAAATCCCTAGGAGCATACACCAGTATGTGACTAGGGTTGACGAATGAAGCCAACACAGGCACAGCTTGAAGTATGACGAAAAAATGGGAGTTGGCCGATAAGCCGGGTTCTGTCATGGACAACCATTCATCTAGGCCAGCACTTGCGCACTGGCTCCAGCAACCTACCCGAGTTCAATGCGGGCCGCACCATATGAACCCCTATTTGGTCTTGCTCCGGGTGGAGTTTACCGTGCCACGAACTGTTACCAGTCGCGCGGTGCGCTCTTACCGCACCCTTTCACCCTTACCTGATCCTGTAAACAGGCCATCGGCGGTTTGCTCTCTGTTGCACTAGTCGTAGGCTCGCGCCTCCCAGACGTTATCTGGCACCCTGCCCTATGGAGCCCGGACTTTCCTCCCCTCTACCCGTCTCCCGAAGGGACTACGATAAAGCAGCGGTTGTCTGGCCAACTCCGCGGCGAATTATAGGCACTTTACTGAGTCTTGTACAGACTCTAACGACTTTCATTTACCACTTATATAAATGAACTCGTCTATTTGCTCAATAATCATTCATCAGCTTGATTATCAAGCATCAATTTATACAACATATTTTTCTTGAGACCATAAATTTCAGCCGTGATTGCAGCCGCTTTTTTCGGTGGTAACTCTTTTTGCAACAAATTCAAGGTGCGAACTACGTCCGGTGAAATTGCAGAATCATCTTCAGGCTTCTTATACCCTTCAACAATTAACACCATTTCGCCGCGGTGACGATTCTCATCTTCTTTTACCCAAGCGAGCAACTCCCCTACGGGGCGGCCTTCAATGGACTCCCATGTTTTAGTGATTTCTCGCGCTAAAACAACATGGCGCTCCGGTCCCCAGACTTCCACCATATCTGCTAAACTGTCTAACAAACGGTGGGTTGATTCATAGAAAATCAGCGTGCGAGTTTCTTGTTCGAGTGATTGTAAAACATCTTTGCGACCTTTTGTTTTTGCGGGTAAAAATCCTTCATAACAAAAACGGTCTGAGGGCAAACCTGCGGCAGATAGCGCAGTAATAGCAGCACAAGGCCCCGGTAAAGGTACAACTCGAATACCCGCTTCGCGGCAACGATTGACGAGATGATAACCCGGATCATTAATTAAAGGTGTACCCGCATCGGAGACTAATGCGATACTATCGCCTTGTTGAAGTCGACTAATTAATTGATCTGCCTTTTGCTGTTCATTATGATCATGCAGAGCAAACAATCGTGCATTTATCGCAAAATTCTGTAATAGAATGCCTGAATGCCGAGTGTCCTCTGCAGCAATAAGGTCAACATGTTTAAGAACATCCAACGCGCGTTGCGTGATATCCCTCATATTACCAATTGGGGTAGGAACGATATACAGCGTGGATGCCATAACCACAGCTTGATTAGGTTGGTTCATTGTTTCATCCAAATAGCCGGTTTAAAATTAAGCAATTGAAAAATACACCATTGGATACAGTATGCGTCCTTCAATTTTTTTGCATTTGAAAAAAGGGTTAATGTGCACAGCGATGCTGTCCACATTTGCACTGTCAGGGTGCCAAATTGTCTCGGAATATTTTCCGTCAACCCAAAAAACACCTGAGCAAAGCACATCTGATAATGCTAGCCGTTACCAAGCAATCATCGATGCTGCACAAGGTAAGCCTTCAATGGAGGCGATACGCGCCTACATTAGCCAGGAACCTTTATTAAAAACAGCCGCTGAGCGCCAAGCGAATATTGATGGGTTATGGCAGATGTTAACACAGTTAACGCCAGAACAAATTCATGGCGTTGGCGCCGATGAAAATATTCTCCAAGGCTGGATCGATCTTTTAGATATTTATCAAAACAACCGTGATGACGCCGATGCCTTACTCGCAGGCTATAACGACTGGAAAATGCGTTACTCCAATAACCCTGCGGTGACGACAACGCCGACTCTTTTGCAGCAAGCCATGATACCTCAAGTGGGTAAAACCCCTAAGATTGCTTTATTTTTACCCATGAGTGGCCAAGGGCAAGTATTTGGCCAAGCGATTATGCAAGGCTTTATGGATGCACAAAAAGGCCTGCCTGAAGGATCAACGCCTCAACCTACCGTAACACCACCCAGTAGTGGAAATGATGTCCTCGACCAAATTTATGAACAAGTCGCGGCAACAACAGGTAATGCCCCTACTGCTAGCGATAGCGATGTAGTAGCATCCGCTTTGCGTATCGATGCAGCCCCTGTGAACACCCAAAGCGTCAAGGTGTTTGATACGACAAACAAGCAAATGCCTGCGCTTATTGAGCAAGCAAAAAATGAAGGCTTTAATCTCATTGTTGGGCCATTACTAAAAAGCGATGTTCAAACCATTACCCAAATGGGCGCCCCTATTAGTGTACTCGCGCTCAATGAACTTGATGCGAACCAATTACAGCCTCGCCCAAATCTTTGCTATTTTTCATTATCACCAGAAGATGAAGCACAAAATGCAGCGGCTTACATGAAAGCTGAAGGCAAGCAAATGCCATTAGTATTAGTTCCCGCGAATGCTTTTGGTGATAGAATAGCCAAAGCCTTTGCCCAAGGGTGGCAAGAAAATGGGGGGGGAACCGTTTTAATGCAAACCTTTGGCTCCGTTCCTTCTTTAAAAGAATCAATTAATCGTGGGGCCGGTATCCGTATGACTGGAACGCCAGTGAATAACGGTACACTGCCGATAGATACACAATCAGTAGATACGCAATCGATAGAGCCACAATATATCGATTCAACCGGTGCGATTGACGGCGTTTATATTGTCGCTACTCGTGATGAGCTCACCTTAATCAAACCAATGATTGAAATGGCAATTAGCTCTCGTTCCCGCCCAGCCCTTTATACAAGTTCCCGTAGCAACCAAGCTGGTTCTGGTGCTGACTACCGATTTGAAATGGATGGCGTTAAATTTAGCGAAATCCCTTTACTCGCAGGTGCAAACAATAACTTACGTAAACAGGCCCAACAAACGCTGAATAATGATTACTCTTTATTTCGTTTATATGCCATGGGTATTGATGCATGGTCTTTAGCCAACAATTATGACAAGCTGCAACAATCTGGGCAATTTCGTATCAATGGTGCATCCGGGACCTTAAGCACAACACCAAACTGTGTGGTGTACCGTGAATTACCTTGGCTACAATTTAAACAAGGTCAAGTGGTTTCGGCGCAATAGGGCCATTCAATATTTCATTTTTTTTCAGACAAGGACGTCATGAAAATTATGCCAAAAGCCATACAATGGTTAACAGGCCGGTACTATGAGAACCGAGTGCTCGCTTTCTTGAAACAACAAGGATTAACATTTGTCGAACGTAATGCAAGGAACCGAGGTGGAGAAATCGACCTCATTATGCGAGATAATACAGGTTGGGTATTTGTTGAAGTTCGTTTTCGCAAAAATTGTGACTATGGCGATGCACTTTTATCAGTAAACTGGCACAAACGTCGAAAACTATTAGCGGCTGCCAAATTTTGGCTCGCACAAAGACAAGAAAGCTTTGAAACCAGCTCATGCCGTTTTGATATCTGTGCCATCACGGGAGACCAATTTGACTGGTTACAAAATGCATTCAACGAAAATGATGTTTATTAACAGATAAGATAGTCAGCTTTATACTCTGATCATGCAGTCAACAACGCTATAGTTCAAATATAATGGCAATGCACAAAATGATTTGAATTATATCGAGGCGACAAAGGAAAAACTCGTGCTAGACCGAATAAAAGTTTGCTTTACTGAAAGCATCCAAACTCAAATAGCAGCCGCTGAAGCGCTGCCTGATGCCATTTCTAGAGCCGCCATGATGATGGTTCAGTCTTTACTCAATGGCAACAAAATTTTATGTTGTGGTAATGGCGCTTCCGCTGCTACGGCACAACGCTTTGCGGCGAGTATGATCCATCGCTTTGAAACCGAGCGCCCCAGCTTACCCGCTTTAGCACTTAATACCGATAATGCCGTGTTAACTGCCATTTCGGGTAGTAAGCAACCTTCTGAAATTTATGCGAAACAAGTTAGAGCACTAGGTCAACATGGCGATGTTTTGATGGCGATTTCAACTCATGGTAATAGCAGTGATATTATTAAAGCTGTTGAAGCTGCAGTCACTAGAGACATGACAATTGTCGCCTTAACAGGCTATGACGGAGGGGAACTCGCGGGTTTACTTGGCCCCCAAGATGTTGAAATTCGCATTCCATCCCAACGAAGTGTTCGAATTCAAGAAGTTCATCTTCTTACTGTAAACTGTCTGTGTGACCTCATAGATAATACTCTTTTCCCACATCAGGACGATTAAGGAGACAAAATGCGATTAATACCAATTTTTGCCATAGTCATCAGTACTGTTCTATTACAAGGCTGTATAGGCGCTGCCGTCGTAGGTTCTGCGGCTGTTGCAACGAAAAGTGCCACGGACCCTCGTACTGTTGGCCAACAGGTTGACGATGGGACCTTAGAAGCTAGGGTTAGTGGACAACTAAACAAAGATAAGGATATTTCAGGTAAAGCCCGTATCATTGCAACCGCTTATAAAGGTAATGTGCTGTTAACTGGCCAAAGCCCTGATATGGCTTGGGCTGAACGAGCAAAACAAATAGCCTCTAATGTTGATGGCACCATCGCAGTTTATAATGAAGTCCGTAGTGGAGAACCCGTTGATTTGGGTACCGCGTCGAAAGACACTTGGTTAACAACCAAAGTTAAATCTAAAATCCTTGCTAGTGATAGCGTTAAGTCAGGTAGTGTAAAAGTCATTACTGAAAATGGTGAGGTTTTCTTACTAGGTGTACTAACAAGACAAGAAGGCGATGCAGCGGCCAAAATTGCAAGTGAAACAGATGGTGTTCGTCGAGTTACTACCGCTTTCACTTATCTTAATTAATCATAAACAATAATATATCGTTATAAAAACAAAAGCCGTGAGTGAAAAACCATGGCTTTTTTCTTATTCATCCATTAACTTATTTATTTTCAGATAATTCTTACCCCCCAGTAAGTGCATTTGATTCAAGATCCAAGCTTGCCTTTTGAGGACGTAAGAGGATGGGCTTTTTACGCTATATCTATGAGGATTAGGAAGAACCGCAGCTAATAGTGCAGCTTCACTCATCGAAAGCTTACTAGCAGGCTTATTAAAGAATTTATTTGCAGCCTCTTCAACCCCAAAAACCCCATCACCAAACTCAACTATATTGAGATAAACAGTCAAAACCCTTTTCTTTGACCACATCAACTCCATAATAGGAGTCATTACTGCCTCTAACCCTTTTCTTAACCAACTTCTTCCATCCCATAACCATAGGTTTTTTACTGTTTGTTGTGAGATCGTTGAAGCCCCTCTGATTGTTTGTTTATTGCTCAAATTATGCTTGTAAGCTCGCTCGATTGCATCAAGGTCAAAACCCCAGTGATGAGGAAAATTTTGATCTTCTGCTGCAATTACAGCTAAATAAATATACGGAGAAATGTGATTTTCATCTACCCATTCCGAATGAGACACATAAGAAAAATTTAAGTTTATCCATGCGGTAATTTGCCGCTCAATCATCACTGCGGAAAAAGGCACTGGTATATATTTAAATAAGACGACTGAACAAATCCACACCACAAGTAATGAAAATGTGATCTTCTTTAACCAGTGCCATAATCTAGAAACAATAGTTCGCATTCAAATAATCACGCCATTTCCAATACTTTCTTAACGAGTTTATTAATACCTGTATTTGCCTCAGAAATTGATTGAGCAAGCATATAAGCAGGTGTTGTAACAACTCGGTTAACTTCATCAATTACAATGTCATCAACAGCACATTTAATATGTTTCCCGCCCATCATTTCTATTTGAGCAATCGTTTCACTATCATTGCCAATAGTTAGTACGACTGATGTATTTAACATTTTAGGGAGCATCACCGGTGCAATACACATCAGCCCTAACGGCTTTTTTTGTTGGTGCATTTGGCGAACTAAACTTAATAGTTCTTTATTAATTACACACTCACTTCCTTTAACAGCGAAATCACATAAATTTTTTGCAGCACCAAAACCACCAGGAATTATGAGGGCATCTAGCTTTGAAGCATCAGCTGACGACAAAGGCGATATTTTACCACGTGTAATACGTGAAGACTCCTCCATTTGATTGCGTTTTTCTGCTTTAGATTCACCATTCATATGATTAATAACAGTAGGTTGCAGCTCATCAGGTGCGAAAAATTGAACTTCAGCATTATTTTGGCTCAAAGCCAGCATTGTTAACACTGACTCATGGATCTCACTTCCATCAAAAACACCACAGCCACTTAAAATAACCGCAATTGATTTCATATCTTCCTCCATTTGTAGTAAATTATCTCTCAAGCACTAAGGCGCATAAACATCAATCTTCATCACAGATTTTAATGAATCTTGTAACAGATTCGCTAAATTTTGGTATCTTGATGTTGTTCCTTACAGTGATATACCGAATTTAATGATTTGCAAAAAACAAAAAGCACATGCAGATCAATGATTTCCCTGGTGTTGGCGCAGTATTCGCGCACCCCAACTTCGGTTGGGGTTATTTTTTTGTACGTTCATCAACCCAGTTTCTCAAAGTTTCTATATCTGCTTTCCAATCTTGTTTTAGTTCATCCACCCATTCCTGTACATTGTCCCACCATGCTGGTAAATCAGGAGACTGAATTTGTTGTGCTATTTTCTGTAAATTCTTTAAACCAACAGAGCCTGCTGCCCCTTTGATTTTATGGGCTTCCTCAACAATGCCTTTTTGGTCTTTAGCCACCATGTTCGAGTCAAGAATAGCCAAATAGCCTGGAAGCATTTTTTCAAAGACATCTAGCCCATCATAAATAAGCTTAGGGCCAACTAATTCAATATACTGCTCTAGCATGTCGCAATCTAATATTGACTCATCAACACTTGAAGCATCACGGTCATTCGATACTTTTTCAAGTTGAGTCGATTGTTCCCCCCAAAATTGCTCAATAACTTGAGTCAATGCAGGGACGGATAATGGTTTACTCAATACACCATCCATACCTGCATCAAAGTATTCTTTTTTATCTTTGAGAACATTTGCAGTTAATGCAATTAATGGTGGTAAGTCTTGCTTATCATACTGCTGTTTTAGTTGCCTAGAGATATCTAAACCTGTCATATCAGGTAATTGAATATCCAATAAAACTAAATCATATTCACCAGGGGCAAACATTTCGAGGGCATCTTTACCATTCATTGCCACATCAACCGTATTGCCTAAATTTTCTAATACAGAGCAAGCAACGACGACATTCAGTTCAATATCTTCTACGAGTAGAATATGCAATGCTGGCAATGGGTAATCGTCTTCACTATCTTGCTGTTCAGTAACATCATTTTCAACAACAGGCGCGGTAATGGATAACGTAAAAGTGGAACCTTGGCCTATTTCACTTTCAACTTGTATATCGCCTCCCATATTTTGTGCTAAACGACGAGATACAGAAAGCCCAATCCCCGTTCCCGTAGCCGGTTTACCACCAGCAGAATCTGTTACTTGATAATACATTGCAAAAATTTTATCTAGCTCGTCTTTCGGTATGCCTATGCCGCTATCCTGAACTTTAAAAAACAATTTATTTTCAGCTTCTTGCCAAATACTAAGCTTCACTTCACCTTTCTGCGTGAACTTAACTGCATTGCCAATTAAATTCCATAAGACTTGCCGTAAACGAGTCCCATCGGTTAAAACCGTTTTGGGTAATGCAGGCGCAACATCCATGACAAATTTTAGCCCTTTTGGCTGCACCAATAACCCACTTAAATTCTCTAAGTCATTCACAAATTCAGATAATGTGATTGGCTGGTTATCTAACTGAACTTTACGGCGTTCAATTTTATCCATCTCAATAATATCATTGAATATATTACCCAAAGTTACGGCACTGACATGGATCGTTTTTAAATAGCTAGATTGTTCCGAAGTTAAATCGGTGTCTAATAAAATTCGGCTCAAACCAACGATGCCGTTAAGGGGTGTACGAAGCTCGTGGCTGATTGTAGAGATAAAGGTGGTTTTCTCCCTACTCGCGTTCTCTAACGCCTCCTGATAGCGTTTACGCTCTGTTATATCGCGCCCAAAGCCCATTAGACCATGTCGTTTGCCAACTCGGTCATAAAAAGGCACTTTACGGAGCTCAAAACAGGCTTTACGGCCATCTGGATATACCAGCCACTGTTCATATGTGAGAGAAACATTATGCCGAAAAACTTTTTCATCGGTTTCCATAACCTTGGAGGCAATTTCAACATCATAAATATCTAATGGCGTTAACCCAACTAAGTGTTTTTCACTTTTCCCAGTCAACAGTTCCATTGCTCGGTTACATCCCGAAAACTCATTATTTTCGTTGCGATAATAGACTAGGTCAGGTGAGGCATCTAAGAATGAACGAAGTAATACAGATTGCTGCTCAAGTTCAATTTGTGTCTGCTCACGGTATTTCATTTCTTGTTTTAATTGCTCAAGAAGCTCTAAGTGAGCGCGCTCAGCCTTTTCTCGTTCTAAGATTTCAAGGTTAAGCTGTTCAATATTTCCCTGAAGTTGAATGTTTAAATCCGCATCACGCTTTCGCATAACTTCAAGTTTATCAACCATTCGCGATAAACGCTGCCGAGATTCTTCAAGTTGCTCAACCACCACCGACAAAAAGTAGACGGCTAATGGAGTGATGATTAACCCAAAGAAAATTGACCCCACCATGTCGAGGCTATCTACATGCCCCCTTAAAAAAATTGTCACTGCCATTTGCATTATCATGGCAAGAACAACCAGTGCAGCTGCGAGTAACAGAGAAAAACGCACTAGACCGAGCTTCATCATTAAATCGACATAGTATTGCGCAAGGCCGCGAAGTACTTTCATAACCACCCCTTAGTTAAATTCTCTTTGAATCATATATCAAACAAGGCAGTTTCGGATGATTATTCACTCGAAATGTCGATCCCGCTCATTCAATAGCCATTTTTTACGATTAATGATAAAAAACAATCAGGTATTTTCTTTCTATTAGATAAAGTAAAAGTTCATTTTGGATAACTTTTAATCACAATTACATAAAAATCAAAATAATAGCACTATTGTTCCTTGGGTAAGGCCGCTAAAATCACAGTAAAATCCCAAGCTATCTCAAGTAAAATCAGACAAAATCCAGTAAGGAATACCATGAATTCAAATATTTTCGGTCACCAACGTCGCGAACCGCTCAAAAAAGCGTTGGAAATCCGCAAAATAGCGTTTACTGAAATCTATGAGCCCGATAATGCCGTTGATGTACAACAGCAAGCGAGCCGTTGTCTATCTTGTGGTAGCCCTTTTTGTGAATGGAAGTGCCCGTTACATAACCCAATATCAAAGTGGCTCAAGCTTGCTGCCGAAGGCAAAATACTTGAAGCGGCAGAATTATCCCACCATACCAATAGCTTACCTGAAATCTGTGGGCGTGTTTGCCCACAAGAAAAACTCTGCGAATTAGCCTGTGTACTTCATGATACAACAGGTTCCGTCACTATCGGTCATATTGAACGATATGTTAATGATACCGCCTTTGAGATGGGATGGCGCCCAACGCCTTCCCCTATTCGTGCAGTGAACAAGCGTGTCGCCATTGTTGGTGCAGGTCCTGCAGGTCTTTCTTGCGCGGATGTACTTATTCGAAATGGTGTAAATGTCGTCGTTTATGATAAACACCCTGAAATAGGGGGATTACTCACCTTTGGTATTCCCTCATTTAAGTTAGAAAAGAAGCTGATGATCCAACGACGAGAAATATTTACAGAAATGGGCATTCAGTTTCAATTGAACACCGAGGTAGGTACAGATATCTCTCTAGATGAGCTTCTTTGCAATTATGACGCTATTTTTATTGGCACTGGTACTTACCAAGCTATTCGAGGTAACTTGCCTAAAAAATCGATTCAGGGCGTTTTTGAATCACTCCCCTATCTAATCGCAAATACGCGTTATTTAATGCAGCTTCCTATTCCTAATGACGAGCCCTATATCAATTTACACTCAAAAAGCGTTATCGTATTAGGAGGTGGAGATACTGCGATGGATTGTGTCCGTAGCGCCATTCGCCAAGGAGCGAAACAAGTTAGTTGTCTCTATCGTAGAGATGAACAAAGTCTACCAGCCTCACGAAAAGAAGTTGCCAATGCATTAGATGAAGGCGCTCAGTTCCATTTTAATTTGCAAGTCACCCAGTTTGCCGTTAATGAACAACAGCAGCTTACAGGGGTTTACGCCACTCGCACACAGAATGGCAAATTAGAAAATGGTCGACATCAATTAGAACTCGTTGATGATTCAACCTTTTTTATAGAAGCCGATGCCGTAATTGTGGCTTATGGATTTGCACCTCACCAACAAGCTTGGCTAGATAACGCATTAGTCAGGCGTGATAAGTATGGCCATATTTTGGCAAACCGTAATAGTCCCATACCTTTTCAAACTTCCCATGAAAAAGTGTTTGCCGGTGGGGATATAATAAGAGGTTCAGATCTTGTTGTGACTGCGATTGCTGATGGACGTAATGCTGCTGAAGGTATTTTGTTATTTCTAGGGGTTTAGTTAGCTATTTATATGAAATAGAAGGTATATAAAAACAGAGGGGGTCCCCCCTGTTTTTAATTTGCGACTAACCCGCCTAATGAGCTATTTTACAACTCTTAAAGAAGGCCTACCCTTTGGTGGTCGTGGTGGTTCATCCTCTGACGGCTCATGTGAATTTTCATCCACAAATTCAGCTTCATGAACTAAAGTAATGTTGTCTTCAGGTTCTTCAGCGTTCTCAAAACCTGTAGATAATTCTGCATCATAGGCAGCTTCAGGCTCAAACATCATTCCAGCACCATTTTCACGTGCATATACCGCCATAATTGCGGCCATAGGGACATAAACTTGACGCGGTATCCCACCAAAACGAGCATTAAAACGCACTTCATCATTGGTTATTTCAAAATTACCAACAGCTCTTGGCGCAACATTCAACACAATTTGCCCATCACGGGCAAACTCCATAGGAACGTTAACAGCAGGAACGGTGACATCAACCACCAAATGCGGAGTCATATCGTTATCAAGTAACCACTCGTAGTGGGCACGTAACAAATAAGGGCGACGTGGTGACATTGCTGTCATTTCCATCATTCTTTTAGCCTCTTGTAGACAAACGCATTTCGCGCTCAGATTCAGTCAACGATGCTAAGAATGCGTCACGAGCAAACACACGCTGCATATATAACTGCAAGTATTTGCTGCTAGATGGGTTCAATTCAATACCAAGTACGGGTAAACGCCATAATAGCGGCGCTAAATAGCAATCAACTAAACTGAATTCATCACTCATGAAGAATTCCATTTCAGCAAAAACAGGAGAAACAGCGATCAGTTCTTCAGACAGCTGACGACGGGCATTTGCGGCTTCTTGCGCACTACCATTCTCTATTTTACCCATTAATGAATACCAATCATTTTGAATACGGTGCATCAATTGGCGGCTAGTACCACGTGCAACAGGGTAAACTGGCATTAATGGTGGATGAGGAAAACGCTCATCAAGGTATTCCATGATAATGTGTGGGTCATAGAGAGTCAGATCACGGTCAACTAATGTTGGAACGCTCTGATATGGGTTGAGATCAATCAGATCCTGAGGCAGATGACCGGGTTCGACATGTTCAATTTCAACACTTACCCCTTTTTCAGCCAAAACGATACGTACCTGATGGCTAAAAATGTCAGTAGGGCCAGAGAACAATGTCATTACCGAACGTTTATTAGGAGCGACAGCCATTAAAACCTCCAAAATACAAAATGGACGAAATGTAATTAATTTTTAATTACCCATTACCCATTTTAAAATCCCCTGTGTTTAACTTTCATTTATCCATATTGAAAGTCAACACAACCCTCCCGCACAGTAAAGGCGAGAAATGTGAAATAAAAAAACAGGGACATATTCTAACAGATTTTGTACAACTTAGGGGGGCTACCTAGAGAAAATCATCGATTTATTTCATAAAAAATAAAGAAAAAGAAGAAACTCAGAATTTAACTAACACAAAAACAAAAACAAAAGAATAAAAACCTTAAAGTTAACTCTATAGTTTGAGCTATATTCATAAAAAATATACGAATACTGTTAACTCATAATTACGTTTAATTTTAGATTATTATTTTCTCTTTAAATTATATATTCGTTCTTATATAAAGCATCATGATTCAACGCCGTTATTCTATCATTTAGAATAAAAATGTAAGTAAAACAATAGACAATAAAAAACCCGCCACTAAGACGGGTTTTTTCATCAATTTTATACCCAAAGGGTAATAAATTAACGTTTGGAGAACTGTGGACGACGACGTGCTTTGCGCAGACCCACTTTTTTACGTTCAACAGAACGCGCATCACGGGTAACGAAACCAGCTTTACGCAGATCAGAACGAAGAGTCTCATCATAAGCCATCAGTGCACGAGTAATACCGTGACGGATTGCGCCTGCCTGACCTG
The DNA here is from genome assembly GCF_023205015.1 of Providencia rettgeri. Taxonomy (NCBI): domain Bacteria; kingdom Pseudomonadati; phylum Pseudomonadota; class Gammaproteobacteria; order Enterobacterales; family Morganellaceae; genus Providencia; species Providencia rettgeri. The sequence goes on from NZ_CP096258.1 coordinate 3,744,454, forward strand.
AAATACCACCACCTTTAACAGTGATGTACAGATCCAATTTTTCCAACATTTCAACCAATTCTAACGGCTGACGAACGACCATGCGCGCAGTTTCGCGACCAAAGTATTGTTCCAGTGTACGTTGATTGATTGTGATGTTACCGCTACCCGGCTTAATAAAGACACGAGCAGATGAGCTTTTGCGGCGACCAGTGCCGTAGTATTGATTTTCAGCCATTGCTATAATCCCGATTAAATGTCAAGAACTTGCGGTTGTTGAGCCGCGTGGTTGTGCTCATTACCTGCGTAAACTTTCAGTTTACGGTACATTGCACGACCCAGAGGTCCTTTTGGCAACATGCCTTTAACCGCGATTTCAAGCACACGCTCAGGACTGCGAGCAATCATTTCTTCGAAAGTTGCTTGCTTGATTCCACCTACATGGCCAGTGTGGCGATAGTAGATTTTGTCTTCGCGTTTATTGCCGGTAACAGCAATTTTTTCTGCATTCAGAACGATGATGTAATCACCAGTATCCACGTGCGGAGTGTATTCCGCTTTATGCTTACCGCGCAGACGGCTAGCAATTTCAGTTGCAAGACGGCCTAAAGTTTTGCCATCTGCATCAACAACGTACCAGTCGCGTTTTACGGTCTCTGGTTTAGCTGTAAAAGTTTTCATTAAAACTTACCCAATATTGAAGTTACACGTTGGTGAACACTCATGTTCATAAGCTTTCTGAGGTTCACACGACTCTTTGTCCAGTAAACCTACCCCTTCGAGCAGCCTAACTGGCATTTATGCGTTATTTTTTGGGAAATAAAAAACAACGCTGTAACGTGGGGTCGCAAGATTATAGAGAAGTCAGAAACAAAAATCGACCCCAAATGCATTTTTTTTACGTTTGTTCGAATAAACATCGCACTTTGTACTTAAATCATGCAATCCAGGTGACTTTTTGCTAACAACCCTGTTTGATTACTCACTTTAAGTTAGATGCGGTATTTTCAAGTACTCTTCACTTTGCATTTCTTGCAATCGAGACAAGCAACGCTGGTACTCAAAAGCCAAAAGTTGCCCTTGATAAAGCGACTCCATTGGCACTTCCGCGTTAATAACTAATTTAACTTTTCGTTCGTAAAACTCATCAATTAATGCCAAAAAACGACGTGCTGGGTTTTCATCTATTGTTCCCATCACGGGGACATTGTACAACAACACGGTGTGGTAGCAATTTGATAGATAAATATAATCATTTTGGCTACGAGGCTCTTCACACAACACTTTAAACTCGATGGCTAATACCCCTTCCGCTGCATGAATGGCTTGCATCTTACGATGATTAACCTCTAAAACGGGATGTTGCTCTCCTTTCTTACCAGCCAACTTAATGAAAATTTCATCCAAATGCTGGCGATTTTGAGAATTAATCGGAGATAAAAAAAGATGTGCTTGAGTTAAGGTCCTTAAACGGTAATCAATGCCTGCATCGACATTCATCACATCACAGTATTTTTTAATTTGCTCAATAGCAGGTAAGAAACGCGCTCGCTGCAAACCGTTACGGTAGAGATTATCAGGGGGGATATTTGAAGTTGCGACCAGTGTGATCCCGCGAGCAAAGAGCCCTTCGAGCAAAGTGCCAAGGATCATAGCGTCGGTAATATCCGACACAAAAAACTCATCAAAACACAACACATCCGTTTGTTTTTTAAACTCATCTGCAATAATATCTAGCGGGTTCTCTTGGCCTTGCAACGCCATCAAATCTTCTTGTACTTTTTTCATAAACCGATGAAAATGCAAGCGAAGTTTACGAGTACCTGGCAAACTTTCGTAAAACATATCCATTAGCCAAGTCTTCCCACGACCAACGCCGCCCCACATATATAGTCCTTGTACGGGAATAATCGGCGCTGTTGACGTTTTACCTAAAAGACGACTAAAGCGTTGCTTTAAACCTGAAGGCTTATCTTGTAAAGTGGAAAAATTGGCATCAACAAGCTGCTGATATATTTTATCCAAGCGTTCCACAGCAAGCTTTTGTACGTCATCTGGCTGATAGTTGCCATCAGCAAGCGCTTGTTGATAACGCATTGTAGGGGTCATCGGCGACATTAACTGAATAATCCTTAAAAATTTTTCGGTTTTTTTACCGTTATTTGATATACACTGCCTTTATTATAACTAGATTCAGTTATCATTTAACTTTCGGTTAACGAGCGCTATAGAGTAAGGAAATTCGATTTAAGATTCCACTCTTAATAAGTTGTTGGCTAATTAAACCTATCGACTTCAAGGCTTGTAGATTTTTTCATCACTTAACTCGTCAGATGGCAATATGTTAAGACGCTTTACTTGACGCTTACATGCAACTTGAATTATTTAAGGTATAGTAACGGTAACAACACTAATTTCTGCGAACATTGAATCTGTAAACATTGAAGTAATGAAGGAGTCAGCATGACCTGGGAGTATGCATTAATCGGATTGATTGTGGGTTTTATCATCGGTGCATTAGTTGTGCGCTATGGCAACCCAAAGCTTCGCCAACAAAAAACAGCGCAAGCTGAGCTAGACAAAAAAAGTACTGAACTCGAAGAGTACCGTAAAGAACTTGTTAGCCATTTTGCCCGTAGCGCAGAATTATTGGATAAAATGGCACGCGATTACCGCCAGCTTTACCAACACATGGCACAAAGTTCGTCTGAATTAATGCCTGATATGCCAGAGCAAGACAACCCATTTAACTATCGTTTAACCGAATCTGAAGCAGATAACGACCAAGCGCCGGTTAAGATGCCACCAAGAGATTACTCAGATGGTGCTTCGGGTCTTTTCCGCCCTATCGAAGAGAAAGAAAAGTAAATTTTTATCTTTTATCACCAGTAAGCACCTTTTACTGGTGATTTACTATAAAACACACTAAATTTAATCACTTTCTGTGTGTCTTTCATTATTAAATTTTTATTTAATAATTCTGAACAAGATTTCCATCCAAATACAATTTAACAATTCATTTATCTACTGTATAGAAATTAAAGTTTCACTTAAAGCACGTGTAAATAGATGTAAAAGAGTAGATATTCGCTACCCGTCATGGGAACTTTTGCGCATAATCGGTAGTCATAGTCATCAGTAAAATTGAATCTGATACCAACCAATATTATATCAACGCATTGTGTTTCTTCTAAGTTGCATTCACAGTGAGTTAATAATTTATTCTTGAGAGAATCGACTGAATTATGAAAAGAAAAAACTTTTTTCTTACCGCAGTAGCAATGAGTTTAGGGTTATCTTTAGCGGCTATTCCTGCGGTTAGCAGTGCAGCATTGCCCGCCACTTTACCTGCTACAGCCCAAAGCCAGAACATGCCTAGCTTGGCCCCTATGCTTGAAAAAGTATTGCCTGCTGTAGTGAATATTCATGTGTCTGGTACCCGCGTACAGAGCCAACAAATTCCAGAAGAACTTAAATTCTTTTTTGGCCCAAATATACCACAGCAACAACAAAGCGTGCGTCCATTTGAAGGCTTAGGTTCTGGTGTCATTATTGACGCCCAGCAAGGTTATATTTTAACTAACAACCATGTCATTGATGGTGCTGACAAAATTCAAATTCAATTAAATGATGGTCGAGAAATTACAGTTAACTTAATTGGTAAAGACCCACAAACAGATATCGCCTTATTGAAAATAAGCAATGCAAAAGATATCAAAAATTTAACGGCTGTTAGTATTGCAGACTCTGACAAATTACGCGTTGGCGACTTCGCTGTCGCGGTGGGTAACCCATTTGGCCTAGGTCAAACAGCCACATCAGGGATTATCTCAGCATTAGGCCGTAGCGGTTTAAACCTTGAAGGGTTAGAAAACTTTATCCAAACCGATGCTTCCATTAACCGTGGTAACTCTGGTGGTGCACTCGTTAACTTAAATGGTGAATTAATCGGTATTAATACCGCTATTTTGGCACCAGGTGGCGGCAATATCGGTATCGGTTTTGCGATCCCAAGTAATATGGCTAAAAACCTGAGCGAGCAGTTAATTAAGCATGGTGAAGTCAAACGCGGGATCTTAGGTATAAAAGGTACTGAAATGAGCTCCGATATCGCTAAAGCATTTAATATTGATGCACAGCGCGGTGCTTTCGTGAGTGAAGTTTTACCTAAATCATCGGCGGCTAAAGCGGGTATTAAATCCGGTGATGTTTTAGTTTCTGTTGATGGTAAACGCATTAATAGCTTTGCTGAGCTAAGAGCCAAAATCGGCACCAGCCAAATCGGTAAAGAGATCACGATTGGTTTAATTCGCTCAGGCAAACCGATGGAAGTCAAAGTGGTTCTGGAGAACGACGAAGGCTCAACAACAAAAGCAGAAAAACTGAGTGAATCGTTATTAGGTGCAACAATTTCTAATGCAACCGTTAGCAACACTAAAGGTGTACAAGTAGACAGCGTAGCGCCAAAATCGCCAGCCGCAGCCATTGGCCTCGTAAAAGGTGATTTAATCTTTGGTGTCAATGACGCTCGTGTTGAGACTATTGAACAATTCCGTAAGATTATCGACGCTAAACCTCCGGTGTTAGCAATGAAAGTATTACGTGATGGCGAAACTTTATATTTACTGATGAGAAATTAATTCATCAAAAACCCTCTGAAAATCAATAAACGGGTACAGTATCACTCTGCTGTGCCCGTTTTTTTGTGTTATGCTCAGAACATGTTTAAGCGATAACTCAATATTTTATATCCTATGGTGAAAAAGCTAACTTTATCTGTCATGCTTGGCCTGTTGACTGCATTGATTATTATCGTTGCGGTTCCTTCTTTGCGCCCTCAAGGTTTAGCCGATTTACTATATGGTAAAACAAACAGTGAACCCGTCAGTTATAACAAAGCTGTACGCCGTGCTGCACCTGCAGTAGTCTATGTTTACAGCAGCTCAAAAGGGAGTTTTTCCCAGTCAGGACGTGAATTAAAATCCCTCGGTTCAGGTGTGATCATGAGCCAAAATGGCTACATTATCACCAATAAACATGTTGTTGATAACCCAGACCAAATCTTAGTGGCTTTACAAGATGGTGCTATTTTTGATGCCCTACTGGTTGGTTCTGATCCATTAACAGATCTCGCTGTACTGAGAATTGACGCTGATAACCTACCTGTCATTCCAATTAATACACAACGCGTCACTCATGTTGGTGATGTCGTACTTGCAATCGGTAACCCTTACAATATAGGTCAAACCGTTACTCAAGGGATTATCAGTGCAACCGGTCGCGTAGGGCTAAGTTCGACTCGCCGGCAAAATTTCCTGCAAACAGATGCTTCAATCAACTCGGGTAACTCTGGCGGGGCATTAATTAATACCGAAGGCGAGTTAGTTGGTATCAACACACTTTCTTTCACTGCAGGTCAAGGCATTAGCTCTGAAGGTTTAAGCTTTGCCATTCCTACCGCCCTTGCCACTAAGATCATGGATAAACTGATTCGTGATGGTCGAGTTATCCGTGGTTATATTGGTATTACAGCACGCGAATTGCCTCAAATCAGATCAAATCATAATAATATTAATCAAATACAAGGATTACGCGTTTTCCAGGTTGCCCCGGGCGGGCCAGCAGCCAAAGCGGGGATATTGCAAGGGGATATCATTTTATCCGTTGATGGCAAACCGGCCATTTCAGCCGCAGAAACCATGGACTTAGTCGCAGAAATCCGCCCTGGAAGCAAAACCGCAGTACAGATTTTACGAGATGGCGAAATTAAAAATATTGATGTGATTATCGAAGAAATTCCTGATGAGCAGGCAGGATAATCATTTTTAAACGGTCTTTCGTAAAAAAGGTTGTTCAATATCGAACAACCTTTTTTGATTTACTAAAAATAGATGAATGAAGCCAGCGCCTATTCACCTCATCAAAGCATTAATCATCTGAATGCACGCGCTGAATGTCTGCACCTAAGCCACGTAGTTTATCTTCGATATGCTCATAACCACGGTCAATATGATAAATACGGTCAACGGTTGTTGTCCCTTCAGCAATGCAGCCAGCAATAACTAAACTTGCAGAAGCACGTAAATCTGTTGCCATCACTTGTGCACTGGTTAATTTTTCAACTCCGTGACATAACACAGTATTACTTTCAATTTCAGCGTGAGCGCCCATACGGATTAGCTCAGGGATATGCATAAAACGGTTTTCAAAAATCGTTTCGGTGATCATACCAGCCCCATCAGCAACAAGATTAAGTAAACTAAACTGTGCTTGCATATCCGTTGGGAACCCTGGATGTGGTGCTGTACGTAATGTCACCGCTTTTGGACGCTGACCTTCCATATCTAAGCTAATCCAGTCATCACCGATTTCAATCTTAGCCCCTGCTTCACGTAGTTTAGCTAACACTGCATCGAGTGTATCTGGACGTGCATTGCGGCAGATGACTTTGCCGCGTGAAACCGCTGCAGCAATTAAAAATGTTCCCGTTTCAATACGGTCAGGCAGTACTTTATAAACTCCCCCACCTAAACGTTCAACACCATCTATAACAATACGGTCAGTACCTGCGCCTGTAATTTTTGCGCCAAGAGTATTTAAGAAGTTGGCGGTGTCTTCAATTTCAGGTTCACGTGCCGCATTCTCAATCGTTGTTGTGCCTTCAGCTAGCGTTGCAGCTGTCATAATAGAGACAGTCGCACCCACACTGACTTTATCCATTACGATATCCGCACCTTTCAAACGCCCATCGACTGTCGCTTTCACATAACCATCTTCCAGAACAATGTTGGCGCCTAATTGTTCTAAACCAGAGATATGTAAATCAACAGGACGAGCACCAATAGCACAGCCGCCAGGTAAAGAAACTTCACCATGACCAAAACGAGCAACCAATGGTGCCAAAGCCCAAATAGATGCACGCATAGTTTTAACGAGGTCATAAGGCGCACAGTATGTCGTTACAGTGCTTGCATCGACGTAAACTGAGCCATTGCGTTTTACTTTTGTTCCTAGTTGATTCAATAATTTAATTGTTGTGTCAATGTCCCTCAAGTGAGGGACATTCTGTATTTCTACCGGCTCTTCAGCCAACAGAGCAGCGAACAGGATTGGTAATGCCGCATTTTTTGCGCCAGATATAGTGACCTCACCCTGTAAGCGGGTTGGTCCTTTAACTAAAAACTTATCCATTAAAGTATTCTCGTATGTCGAATTTTACAGTCTGTTCGCTTAGGTTTTGAAATCAAAAGCCACTAAGTTTACGATCGCGCTCCCATTGCGCAGGGGTGTACGCTTTAATAGACAGAGCATGAATGCGGTTATCCGCAATATACTCCATTAAAGGCGCATAAATTGCTTGCTGTTGCTTAACACGGCTCATACCGTCAAACATGTCACCGACAGCAATAACCTGAAAGTGGCTACCATCACCAGTAACAATAGCCTCATTCAGAGACAGTTTTTCCATCAATACTTGCTTAATTTCGTTGGTATCCATAATGACTCAATTTATTAATTATTTGTGATTTATAATTTTACTCTAAATAGTGAAAATTGCATGCATAGCGTACAGAAGCATCCCAATAAGAATACTTAGAGCTTAATCCTCTATCCTAAAGGATTAGGCCCAACACTTAAACCAAAGAAAACGCCTCTTGTGCCGAAAAGCACATAGAGGCGCTTATTTTTACATAACTTGACCCAATTTCGGATGTTTAACCTAATTGAGGATAATCGCTTGAACCCCATACAGTTCAATCAATGTATTTAAGTTATCGCTAACACCGGTAATATTCAGTGAACGGTTTTTAGCTTGGAATTCACTTTTTAAACGAACTAGCATCGCTAACCCAGTTGAGTCCACGTGCTTAAGACCAGAAACATCTATATTTTCAACCTGTTCCAGCGATGAATTTTTTTTATCCCAAAACGACATTAACGAATCACGGTCTAATGTCCCAGTGAGATACAGCGTTGTTTCATTGACTTCCCATGCTAACAACTGACTCATATTACTTTGTCTCTTCTAAAGTAATTGGCGCTTTTGCACTGATTTCTAACTGTTTTGTTAAGCCATCGACACCCTGTTTACGTAGAATATCACCCCATTCATTTTGCTTAGTTGTGATCATGCTTACACCTTCTGCAATCATGTCGTAAGCTTGCCAATAACCTGTTTTGCTATTTTTGCGCCATTGAAAATCTAAACGTACAGGAGGACGGCCGTTAGTATCAATAATCGTTACACGGATAGCCACAATGTTTTTATCACCCAGAGGTTGCTCTGGAGCAATTTGATACGTTTGGCCATGATACATAGCCAATGCTTGGCCATAAACTTGCTCAAGGTAATCTTCAAACGCTTTGAAGTAAGCCTCGCGCTGGGCAGGGGTAGCCCCTTTATAATAGGTTCCTAGCACCAAAGCCCCTGCATATTTAACTTGTACATAAGGTAGTAATTCCTCACGAACAATTGTTCTGAGATACTCGGGGTCTTGCTTAATTTTGGGTTGCTCTGATTTCAAGCGGTTAAACGTTTTCGCCGCCGCTTCATCCATTAACTTATAAGGGTTGGTTTGGTCTACTGCCATGGCAAATGGCGCAATGGCCAACATAGCAACCATCATTAAACGTTTAAACATAATTCATTCCTTTATTCTTCAAAGGGAGCATCAAATTACTGTGCAGTTGACTCTGGCTCTGCACCTTGGCTATCACCACTTTTATATAAAAACTGGCCAATTAAGTCTTCTAATACCATCGCGGGCTTTGTATCTTCAAGGCGCCCGCCATTTTTTAAGATTGCGATACCTAACTCTTCGTCATCTGGGCCGATATTCATCGCAATATACTGTTCACCCAACAAACCTGATGTGCGAATTGACAGTGAACTCGAATCAGGGATATTGTCGTATTCACTCAATAAATCAATTTTCACTTCAGGAACATAATTTTTTTTATCTAATGTGATACTGGCAACTCGACCAATCACCACACCGCCCACTTTGATTGGAGAGCCTTCTTTTAAGCCACCAATATTTTCAAAAGATGCTGATACTTGATAGGTGGATTGGCTTCCTATCGATTTTAAATCAGCGACTTTTAAACACAAAAAGATAATTGCGGCAATCGCCAACAACATAAAACAACCAACCCATATTTCACTTTTTTTACTTTGCATGACTTAGTTCCCAAACATCAGTGCGGTAAGTACGAAATCCAGTCCTAAAACAGACAATGACGCATGCACAACGGTTCTTGTTGTAGCTTGGCTTATCCCTTCCGAAGTTGGGATGGCATCATAGCCATTAAATAATGCGATCCAAGTAACCGTGATGGCAAAGACTAAGCTTTTAATCACACAGTTGACTAAATCTAACCGCCAATCAATGGAAGATTGCATTGAAGCCCAGAAAAAGCCTTCATCAATACCCTTCCAGTCAACCCCAACTAATGCACCACCTAAAATACCGACAGCAACAAAAATCAGAGATAACAATGGCATACTAATAAAACCGGCCCAAAAACGTGGGGCAATGACTCGCCTGAGGGGGTCAACGGCCATCATTTCAAGGCTAGAAATCTGTTCAGTGGCTTTCATTAAGCCAATTTCCGCGGTTAACGCAGAACCCGCTCGTCCGGCAAACAACAACGCAGTCACAACGGGGCCGAGTTCACGCAATAGTGAAAGCGCCACCATCATACCTAAGCTAGCTTCAGCACTAAACGTCGTGAGAACCAAGTAACCTTGTAACCCTAAAACCATCCCAATAAATAACCCAGAGACGGCAACGATCAGCAATGACTGCACACCAATGGCGTACAATTGCTTCATCAATAATGGCCATTGTTTACGAAACTCTGGTTTGCCAAGTAAGGCGCGAAACAGCATGTAGCCTGCTCGACCAAACGCGGAAAATATATCAATCCATCGGCGTCCGAAGGCTGCTATCGCCTTTATTATCATCTTATTTTACCCTAATAAATCAGCTAGATAATCATTGGCGGGAAAACGGAATGGAACAGGCCCATCCGCAATACCATCAAGGAATTGTCGCACACGAGGGTCTTGGTTTTCACGCAATTCTTCACCCGTTCCCTGAGCAATGACATGCTGCTGCGCAACAATATAAGCATTATCTGCGATGCTCAATACCTCTGGAACATCATGGGAAACCACGACACAGGTGACACCCAGCGCCTGATTAAGCTCATCAATCAATTTAACCAAAACACCCATAGTAATCGGATCTTGACCAACAAAAGGCTCATCAAACATGATTAAATTTGGGTCTAGAGCAATAGCTCGCGCTAAAGCGGCCCGCCTAGCCATACCACCCGATAATTCAGATGGCATTAATTTGGCAGCGCCTCGCAAGCCAACCGCCTCTAATTTCATCATCACCGTCGTATGGATCAGCGATTCAGGCAGGTTAGTGTGCTCACGCAGCGGGAAAGCCACATTATTGAATACGTCCATGTCTGTGAATAGTGCTCCAGACTGGAACAGCATGCTCATCTTTTTACGAGACTGATACAGTTTTGAGCGTGATAGAGCCGGAATATTGTCACCATCAAACCAAATTTCACCTTCATTTGGCCGTAATTGCCCACCAATCAAGCGCAGTAATGTGGTTTTACCGATCCCTGACGGCCCCATAATTGCCGTAATTTTCCCACGAGGAACAGTCAGATTAATATTTTCAAATATTTTCCGATCTCCTCGAGTAAAGGACATGTTCCGTACTTCAATTAAGTTGTCTGTCTGTGCTTGCATTGTTAAATAACTCGTTATACACCACGCGTAAACATTTTTATCCCTTCAGATGTTACCGAAAGATAAACTGAAAATCGTCAAATATCACAACAAAATAGAATTTATAGTATTATAGCGTCGAAAATATGACTTTTAGTATTACAACTTTGTTTTTACCTAAATAATACAGAGAAAAAACAATATAATTTCTTTATAGTCAGCAAAAGCTTTCGCGATTAACAGCAGATAGCTCTTAGAATGCTATAATTTACCTAGCTGAGGATACGCGAATTTGCATATCTATTTTTGGTTCAAGGTGCTAATGAAACCCTCTAATACAGATTAAATTCTACACCGAAGTGCCAAAAATACTTATAAAGTCTAAAGCTAACATTAAAAATAGCTTAACTGACAAAATACTTACTGATACCAAGTATTCGTTATACAATTTGATTTCGCTAATCCCATTAACTTGAAAGCTACGCATGGAACTAGAAATGTCAAACTTCGATTTTCAGAAAGTAGGTAAAGAAGTTCTCCATATCGAACACGAAGGTCTAAAAAACCTCGAACAATATATCAATACTGATTTTGACCGCGCTTGCCAGCTTATTTTTAACTGTGAAGGCAAAGTCGTCGTAATGGGAATGGGGAAATCGGGGCATATTGGTCGTAAAATTGCAGCCACACTAGCGAGCACAGGTACGCCATCATTTTTTGTTCACCCAGGAGAAGCTAGCCACGGTGACCTTGGGATGATTACGCATAAAGATGTTGTGTTAGCCATTTCGAATTCAGGGGAGTCAGGGGAAATTTTGGCCCTGCTTCCTGTTTTAAAAAGAATTAAGGTTCCCTTAATCTGCATGACTAATAACCCTGATAGTAATATGGGGAAATATGCTGATGTGCATTTGTGCATCAAGGTGCCTCAAGAAGCCTGCCCTTTGGGGCTTGCACCTACCACAAGTACAACTGCGACGCTTGTGATGGGGGATGCATTAGCGATTGCCTTATTAACTGCACGCGGTTTCACGGCGAATGATTTTGCGCTTTCGCATCCAGGTGGCGCACTTGGGCGCAAACTTTTACTCCTCGTTCGTGATTTAATGAATACGGGTGATGATATCCCCCATATTCCTAAAAGCGCGTCTTTACGTGAGGCACTCGTGGAGATTACCCGCAAAAAACTGGGGATGACGGTCATTTGTGATGATGACATGAATATTGAAGGTATTTTCACTGATGGGGATTTACGCCGTATCTTTGATATGGGTATCGACCTGAATAACGCTAAAATTGCTGATTTAATGACACCCGGTGGAATACGAGTATCGCCAACCATGTTAGCAGTCGAAGCGCTCAACTTAATGCAATCTCGACACGTGACTTCGTTACTGGTCGCAAATGATAACAAATTAGTTGGTGTATTACATATGCATGACCTGCTACAAGCAGGTGTTGTATAACATAAGGAAATACCATGACGTCTACCTTTTTGGAAACCTGCTATGGCCCTGTCGCCGATACTGTTTTAATCAAAGCAGAAAAAATCAAATTACTGATCTGCGATGTTGATGGTGTCATGTCCGATGGTTTGGTCTATATGGGAAATAATGGCGAAGAACTCAAAGCCTTTAATGTCCGTGACGGCTATGGAATACGTTGCTTATTAACGTCCGGTATTGAAGTCGCCATCATTACAGGAAGAAAAGCGAAGCTTCTTGAAGATAGAGCCCAAACATTAGGGATTACATATCTTTACCAAGGGCAAAGCGATAAGCTTTTGGCGTATCACGAACTGTTAGATACACTACAATTATCAGATGAAGAAATAGCTTATATTGGGGACGACCTGATTGACTGGCCTGTTATGGCCAAAGTCGGCTTATCCGTCGCCGTTGCTGATGCCCACCCTTTGCTATTACCGAAAGCGGATTATGTGACCCGTATTGGCGGCGGAAAAGGGGCAGTCCGCGAACTTTGTGACCTTATTTTGCTTTCTCAAGACAAACTAGAAGAAGCAAAAGGTTTATCAATATAACGAATAGATTGAATTCATGAGCAATGCGAAGAAGTGGTTAATCATTATTTTATCCTTAGTGGTATTAGGGCTTATCGGTTGGAATTTAGCAGGTAATGATTCCGACAGCGCAGAGGATAAAGTAATTAATGATGGGCAACCTAATTATCAAACTGATGATTCAGTGACTTTTGTCTATAATCCAACGGGTAATTTAGCGTATAAACTCGTTTCAGATAAAATAGATAACTACACTGAAGGGAAAATCACGTGGTTTTCGAAACCGGTTCTTACCACTTATAACGAAGCAGGTGAACCTACCTGGACGGTTAAGGCTTTCAAAGCAAGGTTAACGAACGATAGAATTCTCTATTTATACAGCGATGTTCAAGTTGATAGTTTAACTAAAGACTCGCAGATCCAACGAATTACAACTGAGAGTGCAGTTGTCAATTTGACAACACAAGACGTTTCATCTGATGATAAAGTGACCATTATTGGACAAGGTCTCAATTCTACTGGTATGAAAATGAAGGGAAACCTTCGTACAAGAACGGCTGAATTAATCGAAGATGTAAAAACTCATTATGTGTTACAACCAGAAGAGCATTAAAATGAATCAAGTAACTAAGAAACGTTTTATTCAAGGAGCTGTTGCCAGTGCAATTTTTGCTCTTAGCCTACCTGCGATGGCATTAAAAAGTGATACGCAGCAGCCAATGACGATTAATTCGGTCAAACAATCTCTTGATTTAGAAAAAAACGTCACCACCTTTACTGATGATGTTGTTATAAAACAAGGTTCTATTGATATCAGAGCCAATAAAGTGGTTGTAACACGTCCAAGTAGTGACTCGGATAAAATTGTGATTGAGGCCTTTGGTACCCCAGTTACTTTTTACCAATTACAGGATGATGGCAAGCCAATTAAAGGCCATGCCAGCAAAGCCCGTTATGAGGTCGATAAACAGCTCGTCACCTTAACAGGCAATGCCTATCTTGAGCAATTAGACAGCAATATTCAGGGTGACAAAATTACCTATATTGTGCCAACGCAACAAATGGAAGCATTTAGTGATAAAGGCAAACGCGTCACTACCGTAATACTGCCAGCGCAATTGCAAGAAAAAGGCCCTGCAGCAAATAAAAATTCATCAGCAAGTAAGAGTAAATAACTGTTATGGCGACACTAACCGCTGAAAATCTAGCTAAAGCCTATAAAAAACGTAAGGTCGTTGAAGATGTCAGCCTGGAAGTTAAATCAGGTGAAATCGTTGGCTTGTTGGGACCAAACGGGGCCGGTAAAACAACGACTTTTTATATGGTTGTGGGTATTGTTCAGCGGGATGCTGGCAAAATTATGATTGATGGTGAAGATATCAGCCTTCTACCGTTGCATGAACGTGCACGCCGTGGAATAGGCTATCTTCCTCAAGAAGCCTCCATTTTCCGTCGTCTCAGTGTTTATGATAACCTAATGGCTGTATTAGAAATTCGTGAAGATTTAAATTCTCAGCAACGTAAAGATCGTGCTGAGGAACTGATGGAAGAATTTAGTATTACCCATCTTCGAGACAGCATGGGGCAATCTCTATCCGGTGGAGAACGTCGCCGTGTTGAAATTGCTAGAGCACTTGCCGCTAACCCAAAATTTATTTTATTAGACGAACCTTTTGCGGGTGTTGACCCTATTTCCGTCTTAGATATCAAAAAAATCATTCAGCACTTAAGGGATTATGGCCTCGGCGTTTTAATCACCGACCATAACGTGCGGGAAACCTTAGATGTGTGCGAAAGAGCCTATATTGTTAGCCAAGGACACTTAATTGCTCATGGGTCACCAACCATGATCTTAGAGAACGAACAAGTGAAACGTGTATACTTGGGTGAAGGTTTCCGGTTATAAACTTAGTATGTCGTTATTTTTTAGGGAGAATAAAACAGATTCATGAAGCAAAGTTTGCAGCTTAGAGTCAGTCAACAACTTGCAATGACCCCTCAATTGCAGCAAGCCATCCGCTTGTTGCAGCTGTCTACGCTTGAGCTTCAGCAAGAAATTCAACTTGCCTTGGAAACTAACCCACTTCTTGAGCAAGAAGAGTTAAATTCCGAGTCCGAATCTCTTGATTCACTAAATGAAAGTGCCGATACCAGTGAGCTCGATACCAAAGATGCTCTCGAAAACCAAGATATGCCAGATGAGCTCCCTTTAGATGCGGATTGGGATGAAATATATACGGCAGGCACGCCGTCAGGGACCAGTAACGATTATAGTTTTGATGAACTCCCTGTTTATCAAGGTGAAACAACGCAAACATTGCAAGATTACCTGACGTGGCAAGCTGAGCTGACCCCTTTTACTGATACGGACAAGGCAATTGCCACCGCTATTATTGATTCAATAGATGATTCCGGTTATCTGACAACCGCAATTTCTGATATACATGAAGGGATTGATAACCCAGAGATTAGTATTGAGGAAGTCATTGCTGTTCTCAAACGTATTCAGCATTTCGACCCACTGGGTGTCGCAGCACAAGACTTAAAAGAGTGTCTATTAATTCAATTGTCACTCTACCCTGCGCAAACTGATGGGCTACAAGATGCAAAGCTCATTATTAGTAACCATATTGATTTACTGGCTAACCGTGATTTTCGCCAGTTAGCTAAATTAACTCGCTTAAAAGAAGATGCACTCAAAACCGCGATAGACCTGATTTTAACGTTAAATCCAAAGCCAGGCCAATCTATCAATACCGGGGAATCGGAATACGTCATTCCTGATGTTTTAGTGAAAAAAATCGCAGGGCACTGGCAAGTTGAGTTAAATACAGATAGCATCCCTAAACTAAGTATTAATAACCATTATGCTTCGATGTTACATAATTCAGCAAATGAAGATGATTCTCAATATATTCGGAGTCATCTGCAAGATGCAAAATGGTTGATTAAAAGCCTTGAGAGCCGCCACGAAACGCTATTAAAAGTTGCGACTTGTATTGTAGAACAGCAACAAGAATTCTTTGAGCTGGGAGAGGAGTACATGAAGCCAATGATACTGGCCGATATCGCCTATCAAGTGGACATGCATGAATCAACTATCTCACGAGTGACAACTCAAAAGTTTCTCCATAGCCCACGAGGCATTTTTGAGTTGAAATATTTTTTCTCCAGCCATGTTAATACGGACACAGGTGGCGAAGCCTCCTCAACCGCAATTCGAGCATTGGTGAAAAAACTGGTTGCTGCTGAAAACCCAGCAAAACCATTGAGTGACAGTAAATTGACGAGTATGCTGGCTGAACAAGGCATTCAAGTCGCTCGCAGAACTGTTGCTAAGTATCGAGAATCGTTATCCATTCCGCCCTCTAATCAGCGTAAACAGCTGGTTTAATTGATAAAATAAGGAAGATTGTATGGAATTTCAGATTACTGGACACAATATTGAACTTACTCCTGCATTGCGCGAGACTGTTGAGAAAAAACTCAAAAAATTGGAACAATTGTTTGATCGCATTAATGGTATCCAAGTTGTCTTGAAAGTTGAAAAAGTTCAACAAATTGCGGAAGCAACCGTGCAAGTCAATGGAGCGGATCTCCACGCCTCAGCGGAAGAAAACGATATGTACGCTGCTATAGATATACTCGTAGACAAGCTGTCGCGCCAATTAACCAAACATAAAGAAAAACTGAGACAACATTAATACATTGATGCGGCTTATTAATTAGCCGGATAATGTTTCAAACCAGATGGTGGGTACACCATCTGGTTTTGTAGTCCTAAGTGAACAATAAAATGAATAGTGATATAGAAATCCAGTTAAACGTTGTTTTATCATCAGCCTGTACACGTAATAATATTGTGTGCACCAGTAAAAAAAGAGCTTTAGAAATTATTAGTGAGCTGGCTGCCGTTGAATTGGAATTACCTGAAAATACGGTATTTGAAGCGTTATTAACCAGAGAAAAAGTTGGTACAACAGGCATTGGCGGTGGTATTGCTATTCCTCATGGAAAGCTGAACGAAGGTGAAAGCAGCCGTGCTGTCGGTGTCTTTTTACATTTAGAGGAGCCAATTGCGTTCGATGCAATTGATAATCAGCCTGTTGACTTGCTATTCGCGCTACTTGTGCCATCAGACCAATGTAAAACGCACTTGCATACATTGTCGCTTATCGCCAAAAAACTAGCCGATAAAACGCTCTGTAAACGCTTACGCAGTGCACAAAGTGACGAAGAGCTATACCGCATAATTATAGAATAGATAAATTATGTATCTTGCCATATGCAAATGATATTGTTATGGTTTCTAAGTAATATTATTTGGCAAATACTGCTTTTCAAGAAGCATATTATTAGGAAACAAAAGGGAGCAAGCTCATGGTGCTGATGATAGTCAGCGGCCGTTCCGGTTCGGGGAAATCCGTTGCCTTACGTGCGCTGGAAGATATGGGTTTCTATTGCGTAGATAACCTACCGGTTGTATTACTACCGGAGTTAGCGAATTCACTGGCTGATCGTAATATTTCAGCAGCAGTAAGCATCGACGTGCGTAATATGCCCGACAATCCAGAGATTTTCGAAGAAGCGATTGATAAATTACCTTCAGCCTTCTCTCCTCAGTTATTGTTTCTAGATGCCGATCGTAACACGCTTATTCGCCGTTACAGTGATACTCGTCGACTGCACCCACTTTCAAGTAAAAATCTTTCACTTGAGAGCGCAATAGATGAAGAAAATGAGCTACTTGAGCCTTTACGCTCTCGAGCTGATTTAGTTATCGATACTTCTGAAATGTCCGTTCATGAATTAGCTGAGATGCTAAGAACACGTTTGATGGGCAAACGTGAGCGTGAACTGACGATGGTGTTTGAATCCTTTGGCTTCAAACATGGTATTCCTATTGATGCAGATTATGTATTCGATGTGCGCTTTTTACCAAACCCGCACTGGGATCCAAAATTGCGCCCAATGACAGGCCTTGATAGACCCGTGGCTGCATTCTTAGATAGGCATACTGAAGTCCATAACTTCATTTACCAAACTCGTAGCTATTTAGAATTATGGTTACCGATGTTAGAAACCAATAACCGTAGCTACTTGACTGTCGCAATTGGCTGTACAGGGGGTAAACATCGTTCCGTGTATGTTGCTGAACAACTTGCCGACTATTTCCGTTCTCGTGGTAAAAATGTGCAATCACGCCACAGAACGCTGGAAAAACGCAAGTAACCCGTAAATGACAGTAAAAACAACTATAACGCTCAAAAATCGGCTTGGGATGCATGCACGACCTGCGATGTTACTCTATGATTTAGTTCAACAATTTAACTCAAGAGTTATTTTGCGGAATAATAACCAAATTGAGGCTGAGGCCGATAGCGTTATTGCGATGTTGATGTTAGACTCAGAACAAGGTAGTAATATTGATATTGAGGTTAGCGGCCCAGATGAAAATCAGGCATTATCCGCAATTATTAACCTGTTCGAAAGTGGGTTTGACGAAGAGTAGTCAATTCAAACCTAGCGATAAAAATATCAATCTGTATTTTTTACAAAGGTAGGCTTAGAGATCGTGATCCTGATCTCTTCCCTTTAAAGCGTATAGCGCCTAATATTTTAAACAAACTTATTTCTAGCGACACCCCCTACCTTATGGGTGGGGGGTGTTTGCTTTGTATGTCTCTATTGGAGTGTGGTATGAAAAAGCCAACAATTATTATCAATGATTTAGATGCTGAACGTTTAGATACACTGATGGAACAGCCGGCTTATGCGGGCACACCGGTTGCCGAAGCGCTCAATGATGAACTGGACCGTGCGGATATTCTGACCCCACAAGAAATGCCTGCTGATGTGGTCACGATGAACAGTACCGTTCGCTTTTTGGATTTAATCAGCAACGAAGAACGCACACGTACCTTAGTTTACCCTGCGTCACTGAAAGATAGCGCAGAGCAGCTGTCTGTTATGGCACCGATTGGTGCAGCCTTGTTGGGCTTGCATGTAAACGATGAAATCAGCTGGGAATTGCCAAACGGTGTTCAAACACGTGTTCGTGTACTGGAAATCGTTTATCAGCCAGAAGCGGCTGGTGAGTTCCACCGTTAATTTCGACAACGACTGGATTAAGGAAGGCTTAGCGAAAAAAGTTTTATTTAAAAAACTCAGGTAAGTCCTCTGACATATTCAGGCACTCAATTGAGTGCCTTTTTTGTTGCTTTTAAATGGACAAATAAGAAAACTACTCTCCCGCAATACTCATCTCTGGGATCAATACCGAACCACACTGAATATTACTACGAGTTTCAATATCATCAGCGATAGTGACCATATTCGCCCACATATCTTTTAAGTTACCCGCAATGGTAATTTCGCTCACAGGGTACTGAATTTCACCGTTTTCCACCCAAAAGCCTGAAGCACCACGTGAGTAATCCCCCGTAATACCGCTAACCCCTTGGCCCATTAACTCTGTAACGATTAGCCCTGTCCCCATTTGTTTCAGCAATGCATCGAAAGAAAGGCCTTGGCCTGCAATACGCCAATTATGGATGCCACCCGCGTGGCCTGTACTTTGCAAACCGAGCTTTCTTGCGGAATAACTGGTCATTAGCCACGTTTGTAGCACACCATTTTCAACAATATTGCGTTCACAGGTGCGGACACCTTCACTATCAAAAGGAGATGACGCCAACCCGCCCATTAGATGGGGTTGCTCGTTGATGGTCAGCCAGCTTGGTAAAATTTGCTTTCCTAAGCTATCTAATAAGAAAGACGATTTGCGGTAAATACTGCTACCACTAATGGCACCGACTAAGTGACCGAATAGACCCGTAGCCACTTCTGCCGCAAAAATCACTGGGGCTTTCATCGTTGGCAATTTACGAGGTGACAAACGAGATAAGGTGCGACGAGCACACTCCTGCCCAACCCACTCAGGGGACTGCAATGCCTCTATGCTCCGGCCAATCGTATAAGCGTAATCACGCTCCATTTCACCATTTTGCTCAGCAATCACACAGCTCGACATCGAATAGCGGCTTGAACAGTAGCTTTGCAACATGCCATGAGAGTTTCCAAACACACGCACACCATAGTGCCCATTAAAGCTACCGCCTTCCGTATTCACAATGCGGGAGTCTGCATTTAGTGCCGACATTTCCGCAACCGACGCTAAACGGATCGCGGCTTCAGGAGAAAGTTCGCTCGCTTGGAACAAATTGAGGTCAGGTGCTTCAAAAGCCAGCAACGATTTGTCTGCCGGCCCTGCAAACGGGTCTTCTGAGGTGTAGTTAGCGATATCAATTGCCGCCTGAACTGTGCGCTCAATAGCTTCAGGACTTAAATCTGTAGAAGACGCACTGCCTTTACGTTGTTGATGATAAACGGTGATCCCTAGCGCTCCATCACTGTTAAACTCAACATTTTCAACTTCCCCTTGGCGGGTACTCACACTAATTCCAGTGCTTTTGTTTACTGCGACTTCCGCAGCATCACAACGTGTCTTGGCGAATTCTAATGCGTGCGCGACGGCTTCTTCGAGTTTTTTGCGTTGTTCGGTGACTTGTTCAGTTACACTCATGCTTTAGTCCAATCAAAAATGTGGGGGAAACGTGATTTTCTGCCCTAGCAAGCAAATGCTAGGTAGTCATAGAGGGGTTTTCCCAGTTACAATATATAATAGATGAATGTTAACACTCACAACACAGTAAATCATATTAATTACGCGTAATTAAACGACTGTGTTCGGTAAAAAGGAAAATCGATATGGCCAAACAGCCTGATGACTGGCTGGATGATATCCCAGCGCCGCAAGACGAAGAAGACGAGGAAATCATTTGGGTCAGTAAAAGCGAAATTAAACGCGATGCTGAGATCCTCAAAAAATTAGGGGCTGAGCTCGTAGATTTAAGTAAAAGTGAGTTAGAGCGCATCCCGTTAGATACTCAATTACTTGAAGCCATTGAACTTGCCCAAAAAATCAAACGTGAAGGCCGTCGTCGCCAATTGCAACTGATCGGTAAGTTATTACGTTCACGTGAAGTTGAGCCGATTACAGAGGCGTTGGATAAGCTTAAAAACCGTCACAACCAACAAGTGGTCATTTTACATAAACTGGAAGACTTACGTACCCGTTTATTAGATGGCGGTGATGAAGTCATTGAAGACGTGGTTGCCCTGTTCCCACAAACAGACAGGCAACAACTGCGTGCATTAGTCCGTAATGCTAAAAAAGAGCGTGAAGGTAACAAACCACCAAAAGCCTATCGACAAATCTTTCAATACTTGAAAGATCTCTCTGAAATGGCTTAATGAATTACCCCCTATGCTGCGGCTAGGGGATTTTTCTTGGTAAATGTACCTAGTATTCTTACCAACCATAACTAACTAAAATGCGTTTTGATTGTATCAAGGAGTGTTTTAAATTCCGTATAGCCTTCTCTATCAAGGAAATGACCGGCTGAGCCTTCAATAATAACCTGTGTTTTTAAGGCGTAAGCCAATGCTTTCGAAGACTCTGGTGATACAATCCCATCATTGGTTGATATAATCGATATTCGATTATTTGCTATCTGTATGAGCTCGTCATAATTCAATGGTTCAACTGTGTGGTGCTGTAATTCAGGCAATGTTTGCTGTTTTTCATCAAACCCTGATACCAATACATAACCCGCTACCGGCTGCCCTGCATTTTGAAGAAATCGTAATACGGTGACGCAACCTAAGCTATGGCCAATCAAAACCGTATTTTCATCAATATCAAAAGGCAAGTGTTGTAAGCGCTGCTGCCACCTTTTAGGGTCTGGGGCTAATGAGTCAGGCATGGTGGGCACGTTAACAAAAGCGCCTAAAGCTTCGAGCTCTGATTTCAACCATGGAAACCAGTTTTTTTCAGGGGATGCGGTATAGCCGTGAACAATCAGGAATTTTTTTTCTTTTAGCGGAAAAGCAGTACAGGTAACGTTATTCATCCTAAAGACCCCTATCAGCTCAGTTATCTTATTTAGACTTTACCATGAGTGATAGGAATATTAGTTAGAGCTTTTTGTTATATCTAAAGCAAAAATGAACTCTTCTTCCCACATATCTTGTGCGTCATTCATCACATCAATAACATCTGCGAATTGGATACGTTGTTCCGCAGTCATGTGTGAAAACGTGATAGTGACAGGTAACTCAATGCCTGCGGAAACCATGTCCCACAGGGCATCAAGATTGCGACCAAACCAGTCAGGAAGGGAAAATTGCCGAGCAAATTGGTCATAAAAATCATTCAATGAGTTTATCTGCCTGAAATCAAAGATCACCTGTTTGCTCATCACGGTTTTCCTTTAGTTGACTTGCGTAAAGCTCTTATAATGGTCATGCGTCACAAAAATCATCCCGTCCGATGAGTATAACAAGCGATCGGCTCCTCGGTGGCCACAACGATAATTAATGTCTGCTTCAAACCATTGGCGCCCTTGTGCAATGGGTAACCCTTTCTCACGGTTAGAAAAACGGTCGCCGCCAATCGCTCTTCCTGGTAATACATCACAAAGATTGCCTTTTTTCGCATCCCATCCTGCTTCGCGGGCTTGTTTTTTCGTCATATAGAAAGCGGGAAGTTTTTGGTATTTCTCCATAAAGCTGACCACATTATCTTGTGCGGTCAGTTTATCGATGGTTTGTGAGGTTTCTTTTGGCGCGACTGCTTCACGAGCCGGAGGGTTGTTCTGCGTGGCTGGGGCTTCTGGTGCCGTTTTATCGCCACCATTAAAATAAAGGCTAATGACAATCAAAATAGCCATCAACACGACGGGTAAAATACGTTTATTCATAACACCTCAGTTTTTTGTGCTTTGCAGGCACACAAACGCCCTAGTCACAACATCTCCAAGAGTTTGTCACAAGGGCGAGCAAAGCCTAATTTATCTCAATCGCCGTGAAAATTACGCGGTACCACCAACGGTCAGTTTGTCCAATTTTAATGTAGGCTGCCCCACACCAACCGGCACACTTTGGCCTTCTTTACCACAAACACCAACGCCTTTATCAAGAGCCAAATCATTACCAACCATTGAAATCTGCTGCATAGCTTCAACACCGGAGCCGATTAACGTTGCCCCTTTCACAGGAGAAGTAATCTTACCTTTTTCAATCAGGTAAGCTTCTGATGTCGAAAATACAAATTTACCTGAGGTGATATCGACTTGACCACCACCAAAGTTTGGTGCATATATGCCTTTATCCACACTCGCGATAATTTCTTCTGGCGTTGATGTCCCTGCTAACATGTAGGTGTTGGTCATACGCGGCATAGGTAAGTGTGCATAAGATTCACGGCGTGCATTACCTGTTGGAGCAACTCCCATCAGGCGTGCATTCAGTTTATCTTGAATATAATTACGTAAAACACCATTTTCTATTAGGACGTTATACTGCCCAGGCACCCCTTCGTCATCAATAGCGAGAGAACCTCGACGGCCTGTAATCGTACCATCATCCACGACCGTACACAGTGGCGATGCCACTTGCTCACCAATTTGGCCTGAAAAAACAGAGGTACCGCGACGGTTAAAGTCACCTTCTAAACCATGGCCTACTGCTTCATGTAATAGAACCCCCGGCCAACCAGCGCCCAGCACAACTGGCATCATTCCAGCAGGCGCTGCGATCGCAGACAAGTTCACCAGCGCCATACGCACCGCTTCACGTGCATATTGCTCAGCAA
Organism: Providencia rettgeri; assembly: GCF_023205015.1. Lineage (NCBI taxonomy): Bacteria > Pseudomonadati > Pseudomonadota > Gammaproteobacteria > Enterobacterales > Morganellaceae > Providencia > Providencia rettgeri. The sequence continues at coordinate 3,767,926 of NZ_CP096258.1, forward strand.
CTACTTGCCCTTGGTGAATTTCCAGGAAATATTCGTAACCATAACGGCCACCGCCACCACTCGCACCACGCTCGCGCTTGCCATCATGTTCCACCAGCACGCTGACCGATAAACGCACTAATGGGCGAATATCTGCCGCTAAAGTGCCGTCTGTTGCAGCGACTAACACTTGCTCATAAACACCGGTTAAGCTGGCATTGACTTCAATGACACGCGGGTCTTCTGCACGAGCAACTTGGTCAACACGATGCAGTAAATCAATCTTTTGTTCCCGCGATAAACTTTGCAGTGGGTCTGCTGCTGAATACAATTTTTTATATTCAACGTTAGTTAAAATTTGTGATTTACCAGTGCCTTGCTCATTCACAATACTGCGTGCAGCGGTTGCACTTTGTGTCAGCGCATGAAGTGAAATTTGGTCAGCATAAGCAAACCCGGTTTTTTCACCACTGATAGCTCTTACGCCAACACCTTGGTCGATATTATAAGAGCCATCTTTGATGATCCTATCTTCAAGTACCCACGACTCATGGAAACTCGATTGAAAGAACAGATCCGCGTAATCCAGATGGCGCTCAGATAACAAACCTAAAATGTCATACAGATTTTCTTGCCCAAGGCGGTTGGCGGCCAGCAAGTGTTCGCTGACAGAAACTAAACTCATATTCGTTACTCTTTGGTTTCTTTTTTAATCAATGATGTCAATTGCGGTCTAAAGCGGTTGTGTTTGACCACTTTGATTTGCTCACGCATGACACTTAAGCTGTCTGTTTTAATATTCAGTACCGTAGAAGCAACTGCATCCACGTTCTTTTTCATCACTTTACCCCAACCGTCAACGGCAAGGCTATGCCCCCACGTGCGACGCGTACCATGCACACCAACTTGAGCAGGCGCTAAAATATAGCATTGGTTTTCTATCGCACGAGCACGTAATAACGGCTCCCAATGCGCTTGGCCGGTGTAACGGGTAAATGCAGCAGGTACAGAGATAATTTCTGCGCCTTGCTCGCGTAATGCTTGGAATAAACCTGGAAAACGTAAATCATAGCAAATTGTCATGCCAAGGCGACCAACGGGTGTATCAACGACGGTAATATGTTCACCGCGTTGATAAATTACAGACTCGTTATAAGTGCCTTGCTCGTCTTCGATATTGACATCAAACATGTGAATTTTGTCGTAGCGCGCTTTAATATTTCCTTCAGAATCAAACAATAAGCTACTACTTGTAATACGCTCAGGATCTTCACGGCTAACCATTGGCATTGAACCAATTAAAATCCAAACATGATAACGTTTAGCCATTGCGCTAATCGCATTTTGCAAAGGGCCTTTTCCTTGCTCTTCTGCTTGTTTGCGATACGTTGCAGCATCCGCGAATAACAATGCGTTTTCAGGTGTCAGTACTAACTCAACGGTTTCGGGTAACTGTTTGATCTGCTGTTCGATTTGCGCCAAATTGTGTTTAGTATTATTTCCGCTACATAACTGCAAAAGTGCAACGTTGCCATTTTTCATTACTCTTGAGTCTCCTTAAGTTGACGTAATACTTCATCAATTTTCGGCTCGTCCAAACTACCTGTTACTCGGTAACGAATAACGGAAACTTTACTCCATAATGGACCGAGCACTTTTGTTGCTGCAAATACGGCAGCCCCAGCAAATGGATTTACCACAAACGCGGTTGCTACTCCTACTGTAGCAGATATTTCTGGTGTGATAACGGCTTCGACGTTAATTTGGCGTTTAACAAGGTCAATTTGACCATCAAATGAGATGTCTGCAACTAAGCCATCAACATAGGTATTTTTCGAAACCAACACACCATTTTTAATCGTCGCATCACCTTTAATCGAGTCAAAATCGAAGTCATTACTAAACGTGTCGCTAAAATCAAATCGTAGCTTACGTAACAAGGCATCAAAGCTGACTAGGCGCAATATTTGCCCTGCGCGGCCACCGCCCATTTGAGCAATCGCACCTTTACCCAATTTTGCAGACATTTTACCATTTAAAGAGGCAATATCGGGTGACCAAGGCAAGTTAGCCCAATTTAAATCAAATTCAATAGTATAAGGTGATTGGATAATCGGAACTAATATACCAAAATAGGCTGCTGTTTCGTCAAAAGCATCACCGGTTAATGAGCCTGCAACTTGAGTTTTATTGCCTTTTTCACTGTCCCAAATCGCATCTAACTTTAATTTCGTAACACTGTTATCTAACGTGCCATCAGTCAATTGCAATAATGTCCCTTTAGGTTTGATATTCGCGCTAATCTCACCCAATTTCTGCCCAGCAACCCAGCACTCTTTACAGTGCAACTGTAATTGCGGCCATTGGCTAAAATCAAATTGGCTTGTGGCAAGGTTATTAATTTCGGCGCTCGTGGAAGCGCTGGGATTGTAATACAAATAATCAATAGCGACCTGCCAAGGCTGTGAAGCAAATATTTGTAACGAACCTTTTAGGTTTTCACTATTGATACTGACTAATTGCTCAGCCTGTTGTAAGTCATAGGAAAAATTGACTGCATTCCATTGCTGCCCAGCGAGATAAATAGATGGAATATTGACCTCAAGCATGTCAGGTAAGCGAATATTCATACCGCCTTCACGGCTATGGGAAGACACTAGCAACCCAGCTAATTTCTCCCAGTTCATGTCGGTAATAGCAGGTAAATCAACGACAAAAGACGAGCCTTTAGGTAATTCAGGAATGCCATTACGCCATTGGGCAATATGGGCTTTTAATAAGCTTAAAGGCTTATCACTCAGCCCCCACTGCGAATTAAAACCAATGCGCTTGCCAATATCACCACCAACTTCCAACTGCTCTGTCGTCCCTTTCGCCTGAACGTTAATTTGCCCAAGTTCCGCTAATAGAGTGCTATCAATAGCGGGTAACTGACTTTTCAGTTGTTTTAACCCTGCGGTGACGCCTATTTGTAAGCCTACTGGCTCTTTCGCCGTATTTGGAATCGTGATAGCAACTTGGCTTTTCCAGTTAGTGGTTCCTGACACTTTTTGCTTAATCTCAGTCGGCAACATGGCCAATTTATTCACGGCCCAGTTTCCGTTAATATTCACATCCACTAAATAATTTTTTGCTTGGTCTGTGGTGGTGAAATCGACAGTAATCGGCTGTTCGAACCAATGACCCCGCAGGTTTTCCCCTCGTAGATCGCCATTGTTAAACTCAAAACTGCCCGTTAAAGCGGAAATAGTGCTATCAATGGGCTGAATATATAAATCATTTTTATTGAGATTGACCTTCCCTTTAGCAACAACGTCCTTACCCGCTACCAGTGGAATAGACAATCCCAACTGCCCATTAACGGCTCCCCCAATTTGTAACTCTTCAAGCGTATCGCCAATTGAGTGTTTCATCGGGGTATGCACAAAATATTGTTGGATTTGTTTTCCTGTTCCATGGATATCCGCATTGATATACAGCATTTCTTTCGTGTAATCAGGAATATTGGCATCAAGGTTAGTTGCGGTGGCATCGGCCAATTTCACGGCTGGTGCATGCATATATAGCCCTGCACGCCTGAAGTCTAAATCCATATCCAAGTTCAACAACGCAGGCCATTCACTGTCATATTCAAATGTGGCATCACGCAGAGGAACGTAAACTTGGAATTGCCCATCATTGTTATCATAAGGAAAATGAGCGGGGTCGCCTTTATAGACTAAAGTGGCGTTATCTACACTACCGGCGATAATCGCTTTCGTCAGGTAATCCGCCACATCTTGGCCCATTAACTTTTGGGGAAAATAACGCCATGCATCTCCCGCATCATCTAAACGAATTCCGGCAAGAATAGCGAGATCGGCATAATTTCCTTTTTTCGCTTTTGCGTAACGAAACTCACCATTGGCCCATAATGACGTTGCTTGTACCTCTAATGATGGGCTCCACAATTTAAATTCACTGTCATTATTGACCCAATGGAATTGGCCCGTTGCCGTCTTTATCGAAAAAGGGGCTTTAAATTCATCACGATAGTCCACTTCACTATCTTGTAAGCGGACCGTTGCACCACCACTTTGCATTCCACCAATTAAAGCCCCCGAAAAATGGTTAACCGAAGGTAATTCTTTCCATTTTTTCCAGCTAACATTTTGCCAGTCCATGTTGAATTGTACGTTTTCAGGCAGATTTGGCGTGATATCAAGTGCAAATTCACTCACCAGCCCCGTTGGTTGGCGATGTTGCCAATCCTGTACCATTTCAGGGGTTAAAAAGGAAAATGTGGGTAACACTTCACTTAAACGTTCAAGTTCAATATCTTTTGCACGGATGCGCCAATGGTCATTATCCTGATATTTTTTGCTAGCAGGCAAATACAAGACCGAGACGCTCCCTTGTGGCCAAATAAATTCATTGGTTTTTAAGGTATCAAGCTCGGGAATATTAAATAACCACCCACTCCCCTGCCTTTTCATTCGCAAAAGCAAATCATTAACTTGTAAGTTTTGTGCTAATTTGCCCTCTCCCCAGTTAGCTTCCCCCTGCCGTAATTGAATAAGGCCGCTATCAATGCGGTGATTTCTCAGGGTTACCCAAGAAGACAGGCTAAAGTTGGCATCCCGTAATGACGTGTTATCCCGTAACCAGCGGCTAAGCCATGGCTGCATATCAATATTATCCGCTTGCAGATAAAAAATACCGTCGCTTAACACGCCATTTTTATCTGACACATCAAGCTTTACTTGCAGATAACCATGCTGTTTATTAATGGTTTCGAGGCTAACAAAGCCTTGAGCACGATGCCGTTCATTATCATTAAGCCACGAGAGTTCGGGCAAAATCAGCGTCGTTTTTTGTTCAGAAGGTGTGAGAAAGGTTAATCGGCTTTCTTTTAATACAAAATGGTCAAATTGCCGTAAAAATAGATCTTCAATGCCATCTAAAGACTCGCCTTTTGTTGAGTCTCCAAAACTAAAAGGGATTTTATAATCCACATTTAATTGATAAAAGGTTAAATCACGAAAACGCCAGCGTAGAGAAAACAACGAGCTCCAGATATCTAATTCAACCCTAATAGTATTCGCTGTGATATCGGTGGTTTGATTCTGTAAAACTACATCAGATAACGTCAGTACGGGGCCAAAAGATTGCCAAGCCCCTTTGATTTTACCAATTTGTACGGATACATCGGTCTTTCTTTCAACGTAATCAATCAGATCTTGCCGATAATTATCGATATTTGGCAGAAGAAAACGCAGCCCAGACAACACTAATGCGCACAGCAATAATATAACCGCAGTCGTCACCAGTGCTACACGTGGCAGTCGTCTCACTCATATCTCCTTTATTACATCATCACGACATCAAAACGTTCCTGACTGTAAAGTGGCTCAGTCTGAACTTTAACTTGCTTCCCAACAAAAATTTCAACTTCTGCAAGAGCGTGTGACTCATCCCCTTTAAGGACATCCACCACAGCTTGAGAGGCATAAACGAGGAACCTATCAGCATCTATCGTGCGGTGCACACGAACTATTTCACGTAAGATTTCATAACATACTGTTTCGACTGATTTAACAGTTCCACGTCCTTGGCAAGTTGGGCAGTCATCGCATAACACATGTTCTAAGCTTTCTCTTGTGCGCTTGCGCGTCATTTCGACTAAGCCTAGCTGCGAAAAACCATTAATGGTTGTTTTGACTTTATCTTTACTCAATGCCTGCTCTAATGATGCTAGCACACGACGACGATGTTCTGAGTCAGCCATGTCAATAAAATCAATAATAATAATACCGCCTAAGTTGCGCAAACGCAGCTGTCTTGCTATCGCTTGAGTGGCTTCGATATTGGTATTGAAGATGGTTTCTTCAAGGTTACGATGCCCAACAAATGCCCCTGTATTGATATCAATAGTCGTCATGGCTTCAGTTTGATCGATAATCAAGTAACCACCTGATTTCAACTCCACTTTTCGATCCATTGCTCGCTGAATTTCGTTTTCAACGTCAAACAAATCAAATATCGGCTGGTTTCCCTGATAGAGCTCGAGCTTAGCGGTCATTTCTGGCACATACTCTTCGATAAACTCTTGTAATTGAGTATAGGTCAAACGAGAGTCAACACGAATGCGGTCAAGGTGAGCGCCAGCAAAATCACGGATAATGCGGAAGGCAAGCGCTAATTCACCATAAATTTTTGTGCGAGTCACATTACGCTTTTTTCGTTCAATCACTTTCGCCCACAGGCGCTTTAAGAAAGCAGCATCCTGTTTAACTTCCTCTTCCCCGACCCCTTCTGCTGCCGTACGGATAATAAAACCGCCATTTTCATCACAATACTGTGAAACACAGGCTTTTAAGCGTTCTCTTTCATCTTCACTTTCGATACGTTGTGAGACGCCAACATGGGAAGCCCCTGGCATAAAGACCAAATAGCGAGAAGGAAGAGTAATGTCCGTAGTCAGGCGAGCGCCTTTAGTACCAAGAGGGTCCTTAACAACTTGGACGATTAAATCTTGTCCTTGTTTAACCAGTTCTGCAATATCCCTGACATGAAAGTTTTTCTGCTCATCTCCTGCAATACATTCCGTATGAGGCATAATGTCAGAAGCATGCAAAAAAGCCGCTTTATCTAGACCAATATCAACAAAGGCCGCCTGCATTCCCGGTAAGACACGGCTCACACGGCCTTTGTAAATATTCCCTACTAACCCTCTTTTTGCTTCTCGTTCAACATGAATTTCTTGTAATATCCCACCATCAATATAAGCAACACGCGTTTCAGATGGTGTAATGTTCACTAATAGTTCCGCTGTCATGACTTCCCCTTACCATCACTTAACGCTAAAAATCGCTGAATTAGCTCGTCTGTTTCAACCAGTGGTAAACCAACAACCCCATGATAGCTGCCATTAATCTTACGTATAAAACGCCCACCAATTCCTTGTATTCCATAAGCGCCTGCCTTATCCATTGGCTCACCTGACTGTATATAATCCTGTATTTCGAGCAAAGATAACTCGCGGAATGTCACATCTGTCACAATTAGTGACTGTATCGTCTGTTGACGGTTGGATAAGGCAATCGCCGTCATGACTTGATGGGTTCTTCCCGATAATGCACTTAGCATCGCTTCTGCGTGCTGGCTATCTTGCGGCTTTTCCAATATTTTGTCTGCAAGAACAACGATAGTATCAGCGCCCAAAACAGGCTGATTATTGGGTGCTATCGCAACACCAGCTAAAGATTTATCTCTTGCAAGACGCTGAACATAGTCTTGAGGCGTCTCCCCCTCCTGCCACTGTTCTTCTACCTCAGGACGTAAAATTTCAAAGGTATAATTAAGTTGCTGAACAAGTTCACGTCGACGGGGTGAGCCGGACGCAAGATAAATTAAACACATAAACTGAATTCCCAGTCAGACCGACAACTAGCACTCTAACATACTGAAAATTGCCGACGAATTTTACGTAAAAGCAAAAATAGCCATGGCCATAGAATACCATTCACTACGCTATTCCAAAATACTTGCGGGTGGAATAATACTTGTGATGATAGAAATTCAGCCCAAAAAACAGCAAGATCTTGAATGATAGTGAGTAACATAATCACCAACGCTTGCTGCCACAACGCCATATTGCGCAACAGCTGGTGTTTATAAGAGACGAGATAGCAAATAATACTAAAAGAGAGAGCATGCACTCCTAGCGCGGAGCCCTGAATGGAATCAACAATAATCCCTAAGATAAAGCTTGTGCCAACACTCACTCGGTGTGGTAATGCCATCACCCAATAAGTGAGGATCAACAGAAGCCATGATGGCCGGTAAAAGCTGAGTTGCTCCGGCCAAGGCATGACTTGTAAAATCAACGCAATAAAAAATGATAACCAAATGATGGCTCGGCCATTTCCACGATACTCATCCATGCTAATTTACTCCCTTGCCCATAACCATACTGTGTTTCCTCTACTTATGGTTGTGACGTCGGAGCCATTGATGGTGGCAATGGAGGCCCCTGAATTTCATTCGGGTTAGGTAATACTTGCGGCAACACTTTCATCAAGCGTTCATTTGCTGCACGATAAACTTCCGAAGGCTGTAGTGGCGTTTTAGGGTCGTTATCATTTCCCCATAATAACAGAAGATAACGCAAACGTTGTAATTCCGCACTCGGCTTCGCGCTAATGATAGTATAAGCGCGTTGTGTGTCATGTTTTACGGCTGATACCACCCCGACTGGATACCCTTCAGGGAAACGCCCCCCTAGTCCTGATGTGACAAGGACATCACCAACACGAATATCGGTATTTTCAGGTAACGGTTCTAATTGAATATCATCAGAACAGCCAGAACCCGCAGCAATAACACGAACATCATTACGTAATACCTGTACAGGCAAGGCATGAGCAGTATCACAAATTAACAAGACACGGCTATTAAAGTTACTCACCCCGACCACTTGGCCAACAACGCCTTTATCACTAATAACGGGCTGCCCTTCATACACACCTTCGTTACTGCCCTTGTCTATAACAACTTGGTCGCGATAAGGTGTATTCGCCCCCGAAATCACTTGCGTGACCATCATGTGTTCATCTTGGCGAAGTGGCGAGCCAAGCAACTCCCTTAAGCGTGCATTTTCCTGCTTAAGTTGCTCTAAAAGTAAGTTGTCCGCTTTTTTCAGTAACAATTCTTGGCGTAATGCTTTGTTTTCAAATTGCAGTTGGTTTCTTGAAGAGAAACTTTCAGAGATATTATCGAGAAATTGCCGTGGGCCATTCGCTAAAAAATAGAATGGGCTAACCGCCGTGTCTAAATAGTTACGGACTTTATTGAAAGGCTCGAAACGATGGTCAATCACCACCAGTACAAGTGCAATGATTACCGCAAAAAAAATGCGTAACTGTAGGGATGGACCTCGCCTAAAAATTGGCTTCATGTGTGGCTAAGTTTCGCTAATGTCAGAGGAACAAAAAATAGTCAAAACAGTTGGAGAACTGTCCCCAACTGTTTCTAAAAGGCCATTTAGTCTTCGCTAAACAGGTCACCACCGTGCATATCAATCATTTCTAACGCTTTACCGCCACCACGAGCGACACACGTTAGCGGATCTTCAGCAACGATAACAGGGATACCCGTTTCTTCCATCAATAGGCGATCTAAATTACGAAGAAGCGCGCCACCACCGGTTAAGACCATACCGCGTTCTGAGATATCTGAAGCCAATTCAGGAGGGCACTGTTCAAGTGCTAGCATGACTGCGCTGACAATTCCTGTAAGCGGTTCTTGCAATGCTTCTAAAATTTCATTGGAGTTCATCTTAAATCCGCGAGGCACACCTTCTGCAAGGTTGCGACCGCGAACTTCGATCTCGTAGACTTCATCTGTTGGGAATGCAGAGCCAATCCCATGTTTAATGCGTTCGGCTGTCGCTTCACCGATGAGTGAGCCATAATTACGGCGTACATAGTTAATGATAGACTCATCGAAACGGTCACCACCAATACGCACAGATGAAGAGTAAACAACGCCATTCAGAGAAATAACAGCAACTTCTGTTGTACCACCACCGATATCAACAACCATTGAGCCCGTTGCTTCTGATACAGGTAGCCCAGCGCCAATCGCCGCTGCCATCGGTTCTTCAATTAAGAAGACTTCACGCGCGCCCGCACTTAATGCGGACTCGCGAATGGCTTTACGCTCAACTTGTGTTGCCCCAACAGGGACACAAACAAGCACTCGCGGGCTTGGGCGTAAAAAACTGTTACTGTGAACTTGTTTGATGAAGTGCTGTAACATTTTTTCAGTCAAGAAGAAGTCAGCGATAACACCGTCTTTCATTGGCCTGATTGCCGAAATATTACCAGGTGTACGTCCCAGCATCTGCTTCGCTTCACCACCGACAGCAGCAACGCTTTTTGGCGATCCAGAGCGGTCTTGACGAATAGCAACTACAGAGGGTTCATTTAATTTTACGCCTTGTCCTTTGACATAAATAAGGGTATTGGCCGTACCCAAGTCAATAGACAGGTCATTAGAAAACATGCCACGAAATTTTTTAAACATAACGAAAGAGTTATCCTGCAAGCTGGGGACGAATTTAAACCCGTCTACTCTACCAACCACTTGAAGCGGCCTCAAGGCGTTAATGAGCGGCTTCTACAAATATGGTTAATTCATCTACTTTTCACGTACCGTACTGTACATGCTTCTTATATAAACGAAGCAGATAAAAACCCCAAAAATAGAGATTAATTGTATTTTTACCGACAGGATAAAATGATACAAAAAAATTTCTACTCTTTGGTTGTTATATACTCCATCTTTTTCTTCCCAGTGTGACAAGCTATTGGGGCAACAAGTTCAAATATTATTTAGTTCTTTTTATTATTGCTACACACTGGCTATTTCCAATACAAATTGGGTGAATTCGCTGAGTGTTCGCTCTATTATCTACCAGAAACGCGGCAAATTTATGTCGATATACAAAATGAATCCGTCAGGATGCGATATTTTGCATGATAAAAGCCTATTTATGCCAGAAAAAAATAAATTTTTACAAATTAATTACAATATTAATAGCTTAAATACTGTTACTACGTCAATGAAATGCACTCAAATTTTAGTAATTTTCAAAATACATATTTAATCATTATATAGGAGTGAAAGATGAAAGCTCTCGTCCTACAACAAACTGACGAAAAAATCGTCTCTAGCATTCAACCATTAACTACAGAAATGCTTCCAGCCGGAGATATTATAGTCGATATTCATTGGTCCACACTCAATTATAAAGATGGATTAGCCATTTGTGGAAAAGCAGGTGTTGTTCGCCAATATCCGATGGTACCTGGTATCGATTTTTCAGGTGTGATCCACCACAGTGAAGACCCGCGTTTTCAAATCGGCCAACATGTCCTATTGACTGGATGGGGAGTTGGTGAAACGCATTGGGGAGGCTTAGCCTCTCAAGCTAGAGTCCCAGCCAAATACTTAACGCCTCTTCCAGAAAATTTAACGTTAAAACAAGCGATGATAATTGGCACAGCTGGCTTTACCGCTATGCTCTGTGTAAATGCTCTAGAAGACGCGGGGGTGACACCAGATAAAGGTGAAATCATTGTGAGTGGAGCAAGTGGTGGTGTTGGCAGCACCGCAGTACAATTACTTACGTTATTAGGTTATGACGTTGTCGCGATTTCAGGTCGAGCAGAAAACAGCAGTTACCTACAAAGTTTAGGTGCCAAGAGAGTGTTACCTCGCAGTGATTTCACTCATCCCGCGAAACCACTAGACAAACAGCTGTGGGCGGGTGCAATTGATACGGTAGGCGGTGAGCTACTCGCCAATCTTCTTGCACAAACACATTATAATGGTGCGGTTGCTGCTTGCGGCTTAGCCGGTGGCTTCGATTTACCGACCAGTGTCATGCCATTTATTTTACGTAATGTCCGGTTACAAGGTGTCGATTCGGTTTACTACCCTGCTGCAAACCGTCCTAAAGTATGGCAACGGCTCGCGGAACTTCTCCCACCGTCTTTCTATGAGCAAGTCAGCAATGAAATCACGTTAGAAGATTCTGTCGAATATGCAAAAAAAATCTTAAAAAATGAAGTCACTGGGCGTACGCTAGTCAACCTGCGCGCTTAACAATGAATATGTTGCGGTACCTTGCCAAAAATAGGGATTACCGCACAATTTCTAAAATAATTTCGGGTAATTTCTCTGATAAGACCAGTATTTTGCTGCTATATGTCACGAAATAATTATAATGGCGAACCTTGTCAGTAGAAAATCCATTTATTTTTATGATAAAAGATGACAAACGCTTAGCATCGCGTTATGTTGTCGGGCTATTGATAATATCGTCGGAGTTAGCAGCATAATGACAGAAGATATTCACATTTTACTCTTGAATGGGCCAAACCTAAACCTGCTAGGTACACGGGAACCCGATAAATACGGCAACCAAACTCTTGCTGATATCGTATCCAACCTTGAGGCAGAGGCGAGTCAACTAGGCATAAAATTGAGTCATTTTCAGTCAAACGCAGAATTTGAACTCATCGATAAAATTCATGCTGCACGTCATGATGCTGATTTTATTCTCATCAATCCGGCTGCATTCACACATACCAGTGTTGCACTACGTGATGCATTACTCGCGGTGAGTATCCCGTTTATCGAGATCCACCTGTCTAATGTGCACGCTAGGGAGCCATTTCGCCAACATTCTTATTTCTCCGATAAAGCTATCGGTGTAATTTGTGGTCTAGGTGCTGGTGGTTATAGTTTTGCTTTACAGGCAGCGGTTAACCACCTGCGCCTAATTAATTCAATCCAAATATAAGAGTACGGAATCATATTCATGGATATTCGTAAAATTAAAAAGCTGATCGAGCTGGTCGAAGAGTCTGGCATTTCTGAACTGGAAATTTCTGAAGGTGAAGAGTCAGTACGTATCAGCCGCGTTTCACCTGCTTCTCAGGTTATGGCTGCACCACAACAATATTACTCAGCACCGGTTGCACAACAACCAGCTCTGGCTAATGCGGTTGCACCATCTGAAGCAATGGTAGCGCCAGCTGCACCAGCTGCAGTTGCAGGTCACCAGGTTCGCTCACCAATGGTCGGTACTTTCTACCGCGCGCCAAGCCCAGAAGCTAAGCCGTTCGTTGAAGTTGGTCAAACGGTCAGCGTAGGTGATCCTCTTTGCATCGTTGAAGCGATGAAAATGATGAACCAAATCGAAGCAGATAAAGCAGGCGTTGTTAAAGCCATTCTGTTGCAAAACGGTGATGCAGTAGAATTTGACGAGCCATTAGTTGTCATCGAATAACGAGGCGTTTCCATGCTGGAAAAAATTGTTATTGCTAACCGTGGAGAAATCGCATTACGTATTTTGCGTGCCTGTAAAGAACTTGGCATCAAAACAGTAGCGGTTCACTCTACGGCAGATAGCGATCTAAAACACGTGTTACTGGCTGATGAAACAATTTGTATCGGCCCAGCAGCATCAGCAAAAAGTTACTTAAATATCCCTGCGATTATCTCCGCAGCGGAAATTTCAGGTGCACAAGCGATTCACCCAGGATATGGTTTCTTGGCTGAAAACGCAGATTTTGCAGAACAAGTTGAAAACTCTGGTTTTGTTTTTATCGGTCCAAAAGCTGAAACCATCCGCCTAATGGGTGATAAAGTTTCTGCGATTAACGCGATGAAAAAAGCCGGTGTACCTTGTGTTCCGGGTTCTGATGGCCCATTAGGGAACGACACTGAAAAAAATAAAGCCATCGCGAAACGTATCGGCTTCCCTGTCATCATCAAAGCATCTGGTGGTGGTGGTGGTCGTGGTATGCGTGTAGTGCGTAATGAAAAAGATTTAGAATCTTCTATCAACCTAACGCGCGCTGAAGCGAAATCCGCTTTTAATAATGATATGGTTTACATGGAAAAATTCCTTGAAAACCCACGTCATATTGAAATTCAAGTCATGGCTGATGGCCAAGGTCACGCAGTTTACTTAGCTGAGCGTGACTGTTCAATGCAGCGTCGCCATCAAAAAGTGGTTGAAGAAGCACCAGCGCCAGGCATTACGCCAGAAATTCGCCGTAATATCGGTGAACGCTGTGCTAATGCATGTATTGAAATCGGTTATCGCGGCGCAGGTACCTTCGAATTTTTATTCGAAAACGGTGAGTTCTACTTCATTGAAATGAATACCCGTATTCAAGTTGAACACCCAGTCACTGAGATGATCACGGGTGTCGACTTGATTAAAGAACAGCTGCGTGTTGCATCTGGGCTACCATTATCAGTGAAACAAGAAGATATCGTGGTACATGGTCATGCTGTTGAGTGCCGTATCAATGCTGAAGACCCGAATACTTTCATCCCAAGCCCTGGGAAAATTACCCGCTTCCACTCACCAGGTGGTTTTGGTGTGCGTTGGGAATCTCATATTTACGCAGGTTACACAGTACCTCCGTACTATGACTCAATGATTGGCAAATTAATTACTTATGGTGAAACTCGTGAAATCGCTATTTCTCGTATGAAAAATGCGTTAAACGAATTAATCGTTGATGGTATTAAAACCAATCTTGAATTGCACCAAATGATTATGAACGATGAAAATTTCCAAAAAGGTGGTACTAACATCCACTATTTAGAGAAAAAACTGGGTATTGCTGAATAAGTCAGCGATAACTTGTTTTACCCATCGTCAATAAATACCGCATAGCTGAGCTTTGCGGTATTTTTTTGAGTGAAAATCAACGAATATGCTGAATTGGGATCGTATTTTCGATAGGTGCGGCGCGCTGGAATAAATGTAGATTATCCATCACAGAGGCTGGAGGACGATGTAAGCGTAGCTCATTCGCCATATATTGCATATAGGGGTCAATATGGCTAAAAATGGCTTTATAGCCTTCACACAAATGATTGTGCCATTTATTTTCAACTTTTGTTGTCCTATGTTTAGGACATCCCCCATGACAAGCAAACTTAAATTCACACTGTTGGCACAAAGAGGATAGGTTGAGTTTTTGCTGACCAAAACGTTGTTGCTGTTTGCTAGAAACCAGTTTATTCAGAGGCTTAGTTAATAGGTTACCCAACTTAAATTCAGGGTAAACAAAGTGGTCACAACTATAAATATCCCCATTTTGCTCTGCCACCAGCCCGTATCCACAAGAAGGTTGCATCACGCAAAAACTTGGCATGTCCCCAGACCATGCAGCAAGTGAGTTATCAAATAGCTGGATAAACACATTGCCAACATCTTTTCTTACCCAAAGGTCAAAGACTTTATTGATAAAATTGCCGTATTGCTTTCCTGTAATTGACCATGGTGTTAAGTGCTTTTCGCCCTGTTCTTGCGGATAGCTCAAATGTTGAAATTCATTATTTGTTATCTCATATTCAACCACAGGGATAAATTGTAAATAACGCGCTTGCAGTTCTTCAGTAATAAAACGGTAAATTTCTTCAGGATATTTTGCCGTTTCATTATTAATCACTGTCAAAATATTAAAATCGATTTGATATTCTTTAAGTAAATTAACTGCATTGATGACTTTATCAAAGACGGAGTTACCTGAGTTAGATTTGCGGTAAATATCATGAAGCCATTGAGGGCCATCAAGAGATATTCCGACTAAGAAATTATGTGTTTTTAGAAAATTAGCCCAGTCAGAGTTTAACAAGACGCCGTTTGTTTGGATGCTATTGTAGATTTGCTTCCCTTTCCCATAGCGTTGTTGATACTGGATAACTTTTTTGAAAAAATCTAAGCCAGCCATTAGCGGCTCGCCGCCTTGCCAAGTAAAATCAATCTCATGGCTAGGTGATAATTCAATATACTGACGAATATATTCTCTCAATGTATTGTCATCCATACACTTGAGTTTTTTATCACTGAACCCAGTTTGATGTTCTTTTTCTAAATAAAAGCAATAATCACACTTTAAATTGCACTGGTAACTTGTTGGCTTTGCCATAATGTGAAATGCTTTTTTCATAAAAACCTCTTTTGTGATGGCTTAAACTAACTACCATTCACTTTATATTCGTAATAATCACTCAAATAGCTCCCTTCCATATACAAAATAGCCTCATTATTTTTGTTATAGTCCACACGGCGGCGAGATAACACCGGTATTTTCTCATCAATATTCAATAATGCCATTTCTTGTGGGGAGGGAATAACAGCAGACAATTTCTCTGTATAACGGTTAGAGTTTAGCCCTTGAGTCTCTAAAAATAGATAAATAGAATCTTCTAAATCGTTTTCACTGACACTTTCAATGCAAGGTGGAAAGTAGAAGCAGTTATATTGAATGGGTAACTTCCCCTTCGTAATCACACGCTCTACACGAGTCAACATAGTGCCTTTTGGCAGTTTCATGATCTCACAAATTTCATCTCTAGGAACCATTTTTGTAATTGAAATGATTTTCCTTTTTACGCGTTCTGTTGACGCCCCTAAAACTTGAGTATGAATGGTCGCATAGGCTTTTTTAGAATTACGAATAACTAACGTACCCACACCACGAGAGCGTTTCACGTACCCTTCTTTCTCTAATTCTGATAACGCACGTCTTGCTGTAATACGGCTAATACCAAACATTTCCTGAAACTCAGCCTCGGTCGGAAATGTGTCATTTTTCCGATATTCACCTTTGTTGAGCTTCTCCACTAATATGTCATAAACTTGTGCATATAACGGTTTTGAATGCGTGCTGTAATCTAATTGTTTTTTCATATAACCATAATCACCATTACCCGGTTGTACTTCCTTCACCGGGTAATGGCTCTTGTTTATTTTAATCTCATTTCCAGAGCCACCCGGTACATAAGCTCATTATGGTTTTCAACAGGGAAATTATCAATAATGAAAGTCATCAGCTGTTCTGGCGTCATTCCATGAGATAATTGATTGATAAAACGTGTTTTTATCTCATCTAATTGACGTGTTTCAATATATTGTAATAATGACATCGCCCCATATTTAACATCCAGAGAAAGCGAGTATTGGTCAAATTGCGTTTTTGCCGCTCCCGCCTGCTGATGCTCATTTTCTATTTGTTCAATAGTAACGGATTGATCTTTAGATAAGCCATAACGTGCATACAGTTCAGCAGGTGCATCACTTTCAATCATCATTAAACGCAGATTTTCTAGCATCCGTAATTCCGTTGCCATATCGACAACCGGTGATGTTTGTGATGGATCTTGTTTTACATTGTATAAACGATGACCAAATCTATCTGAATCCGTAGTCATCACACTAGTAGCCGGTATTTTTAAAACCGCGCAGCCTTGAGTAAAATCAAACCCGTCATGCAATTGAGTACCTTGCAACTCTTTAGGCGTGAAACGACGATTAATACGAGTTGGCATTAATGTGTAGTCATACAACCCTTGGGTTCCCTGTACCACTGGAGAGCGCATATAGACATACTCACCATCCGTAATGTTAATTTGGCAACCATGATAACCAAATAAGGCATACTCACGGACAGGCTCATCTGTGGCTAACCCGGCTAATAAGCTCTTACCCTGCATATTTTTAGGGATTGGCGCATTAAAGTAATCAAGTAATGTCGCTGGTATATCTATGGTTTGAGCCAACATTTGGCGTGACTCATTTGCAGCATTAATTTGAGGATAGCAAATAAAGAATGGTGTGTTGGCTATCTCATTATACAACGGCATAATGTTTTTCCCCCACCAATCGTGTTCACCGAGTAAGAAGCCATGGTCTGTATTCACAATCAACAGAGTGTCTTCCCACAAGTTATATTTATCAAATATATCTAAAACTTGACCAACATAGGCATCGACCATTGTCACTAGTGCTTGATAAAATCCACGGATGACTTTTTGCTGAGCTTCACTTTCTGTCACCATATAATATGGAGGCCAGCCGTCAAAATCCGTATTTGATAACCCATACAGTTTTAAATATTTCTCAGGAACATAAAACGGCTCATGAGGATCGAAACACTCTAGCTGCAAAAACCAATTGTCATCTTTCTGATTGGTCTCTATAAACTCAATCCCATGATTTATGGTTTTGACCAAAGGATGATCTTTCTCATCTTGCATATACTGCTGATTGATCAAGTGCTGTGTACGACTGGCAATTTTGCGTTGTTTATTTTCTTCGGGCTCACCAGATTCATAGTGAACAACGGGCTTATTGACTACGCCTTTCCAATTATCCCCCTCTTGCCCACGAATAAATTCGTAGGTTGAAAAACGAGAGTGATAAGTTGCCCCGCCATCACGCCAATAATGCTTGTGATCCGTCACTAAGTGGGTATGAATGCCTTGTTTTTTTAGTATTTCAGGCATCGACTCGTCAAAAGGTTCAACAGGCCCCCAGCTACGATGAAGAAAGTTGTATCTCCCTGTATGTAATTCTCTTCTCGCTGGCATGCAAGGCATACTACCAACATAAAAGTTATCAAACTTCAGTGAGCGTTTACGCAAACGCTCAAAGTTAGGTGTAATTGTTGTTTTACAGCCATAAGCCGACAACATATGTTTATTCAATGAATCAAACATTAACATTACAGCTTTCATCATTAATTCCTTTTTACTGGTATTTTCTAATTCGTCCAACAAAATAAGTCAGTATAAATGCGATACTTGCTCCCACTAACCAACTAAAAATGTATTGAAGATATTTTCCATCCGCAATCAGCGGTAATGCCGATAACCCTGCTGCACCGACACCATTTGCCGTGACATCTAATAAGACGATCATCATCCCCCCAAATCCTGCACCTATTGAACCGGTAATAAATGCAAAGCCTGCTGGGATGTTTACACCGAAGATAGTTGGCTCCCCTACCGCTAAAATACTCGTTGGAATAGCCCCTTTCGCAACCCGTTTCATCACCGGATCTTTGGTTAGCAATAAAACAGCAATTGCAGCTCCCACCATGCCAGAGTTACTCATTATTTGGATCGCAAATAATTGTGAGCTTCCTGTTGCTTGGATTAATTCAAGATGGATAGGTATGAGTCCTTGGTGTAAACCAAGTGAAATTAAGAACGGGAACAAAGACGATAGAATGAAGCCAGCCGCTAAACCGCCATGCTCTAAAATACCCGATAAAGAGCCTAAAATACCATTAGAAACAACCCCTGCCACAGGCATAATGCCGAATAACAAAAATGCAGCCATAATGATGATAGTTAAAGTTGGTGTTGCAATCACATCGATCATACTTGGAATATAGCGACGTAATCTCTTTTCTAGCCAGCAACTTACCCAAACCGCAAAAATAACCCCGATTAGCCCGCCCTGTCCCGGCGTTAATCCTAAAATAGCAACTTGAGGTGCAATCGTTATTGCCCCTAAAATCCCCCCAAGGATTTCGGTTCCTTTAAACTCTTTAGCGGCAAAAATCCCCGTAAACACTGCCAATAAGCTGAATAAACCGTTAGCGATAACCCCCATAATGGTACTAATTTCTAACAACCCTTTTTGTTGCAAAATAACTTGGGCTGCCGACATATTTGCAGTCGCTTGAATTCCCTGAGTCAGCGCCTCTGCATGTGCAGAGTTAACAATAATATTGTTGATCCCCATTAATGTACCTGCGGCAATTAAACCGGGTAATAACGGGACAAAAATATTCGCAATACTTCTTAGCACCGCTTTAACGGGTGTCTTTTTCTTCGCCTTATTTCTGGCGATTTCTGCTTTAGCGAGGACATCACTTTCTGGTTGTTTATCCGTTAAGCCTGAGCCTTCAATTTCGTGATTTGCGAGTAACTGATTAATCGCGTCAGCAATATTGTTACATTTTCCAGGGCCTACAATCACTTGTAATGTTTCATCACTCACAACGCCCAGTACACCAGGTAGTGCTTTTAAACTCGCAACATCAGCCTTTTCTTCATCTTTTAATGTCATTCTCACGCGTGTCATACAGTTTGTGACATGAATAAAATTTTCAGAACCGCCTGATAATTCTATAATTTTTTTTGATATTTTATCGAGATCCATAGAGCCTCTCTTAGGGCATAATTAGGTAAAATGCTTTGTTATATTGTTATAACATTTAGATTAATATATCATCAAAAATAGAAAGCCCACACTTACATTATTGTTTTGTGATTTTCTTCTCACTTTTTATTTTGTCGAAATATGAGTAAAGGTTGAAAACGCCGATGACTATACAAAAAGAAAACTGGAAAACACTTGGAAATACACCGGATTATCGATTTTCTCTTGCTAACGAGAGAACATTCTTAGCGTGGATTCGAACAGCTTTGGCATTTTTAGCGGGAGCAATTGCTATTGAGCAATTGTTTCAGTCTATTGAATTTCCATGGATCAAATTGACCTTAACACTTCTACTCGCTTCATCCAGTGGGGTTATTGCAATCATGGCATTGTATCGTTGGAAGCAAAATGAAATTGCTATGCGCCAAGATAAACCGCTTCAGTACACATCGTTTTTGATCTTAATATCCTTACTTGTCACAGCTGCTACTGCTATCGCACTTCTACATCTTTTACTGTAAAAACACCATGCGAGATCCCGGATTACAGCCAGAGAGAACACAACAAGCTTGGAGCCGAACACTACTCGTTTTAGCTCTAAATATATTGCTGTTCCTTCGTTCAGGTTTACTTAATCACTCATTGCCAATGTTGATAGGGACTTTGGCGGGAGCGTTATTATTTTTAATGATTTGCTATAAAAGGCATACGAGCCCTAATTACCCCCAAAAAGGGTTAAAAATAAACAATTATTTCTTTCTGATTTTTACCTCTCTAATACTCTTTTTCATGTCTCTTATGCTAATTTTTAAGATTTTATCAACTTAATTATGAATTTTAACGCCAAGTTATCTTTGTATAGGTTGCTCATATTTTCGAGTTTCCCTGAATTTTTTACACTACACACTCGGATTATCGTACAATCCCTGATTATTTTTATAGGAATGAAGGGGAATAACGGGTGGATAAACGTTTTCTTCAATCAAATAAAGAAGCACGCTGGTCATTTTATTTGACTATCGCCTATCTCATTGGCTGGGTTATTAGTGCCTACCTCCCAGACAATACACGTGGAATTACAGGGCTACCATTGTGGTTTGAATGGTCTTGTCTCGTCTTACCCATCATTTTTATTTTGCTCTGCATTATGATGGTTAAACTGATTTTTAAAGACATCTCTCTGGAGGAGAATGATGCAGATTGAAGTTCTCCTACCACTCGTCGGCTACCTAGCTCTCGTCTTTTTGCTATCCATTTATGCATATAAAAAACGAACAAAAGGCGAATTCTTAAATGAGTACTTTTTAGGTAATCGTTCGATGGGTGGTTTTGTTCTTGCGATGACCATCACGGCGACTTATATCAGTGCGAGTTCATTTATTGGTGGGCCAGGTGCTGCCTATAAATATGGCCTAGGTTGGGTGCTATTGGCGATGATCCAGCTACCTGCGATTTGGCTTTCCCTTGGCGTGCTCGGTAAAAAATTTGCTATTTTGGCACGTCGCTATAATGCCGTTACACTTAACGATATGCTGTATGCGCGCTACCAAAGCCGGTTTTTAGTGTGGTTCGCCAGTGTAAGCCTGCTCATTGCCTTTTTTGGCGCCATGACGGTGCAATTTATTGGTGGGGCGCGCCTATTAGAAACCGCAGCAGGTATTCCATATACTTATGGGTTAATAATTTTTGGGGTATCCATCGCACTCTACACCGCAATTGGCGGGTTTAGAGCCAGTGTCCTAAATGATGCGCTGCAAGGGCTTGTAATGCTTTTAGGTACGGTGATCCTATTAGTCGCGATAATTTATCATGCAGGTGGTTTACCTGCCGCGATAGAAAAAATGCATAGCATAGACCCCAAATTGGTATCGCCTGAAGGTGCAGATGACATTTTAAGCGGGCCATTTTTAGCTTCGTTTTGGGTTTTGGTCTGTTTTGGGGTGATTGGTTTACCTCACACCGCGGTACGTTGTATCTCATATAAAGACAGTAAAGCGGTTCACCGCGGAATTATCTTAGGAACGATTGTCATGGCCATGCTGATGTTTGGCATGCACTTTGCGGGGGCACTCGGTCGCGCAATTTTACCTGACCTGACGATCCCAGACCAAGTGATCCCAACGTTGATGGTTCAAGTGCTACCACCTTTCGCAGCAGGGATTTTCCTAGCGGCACCAATGGCTGCGATCATGTCGACGATCAACGCACAACTACTGCAATCTTCAGCAACCATCGTAAAAGATATCTATCTGAATACCGTGCCAACACAAATCAAAAATGAAAAGCGTCTTGCGCGGATCTCTAGCCTTTCCACTTTGGTCTTAGGTGCATTGCTTTTAGTTGCAGCATGGAACCCGCCTCAGATGATTATCTGGCTCAATTTACTGGCTTTTGGGGGGTTAGAAGCTGTTTTCTTGTGGCCATTAGTCCTCGGGCTATATTGGGAAAAAGCCAATGGAACAGGCGCTATCAGTGGGATGGTCGTCGGAGGCGTCAGTTATGCCATACTGGCTAGCTTTAAAATTGAGATCATGGGCTTCCATGCCATCGTCCCCTCACTATTTTTTAGCCTTGTGGCTTTCTTAGTGGGTAACCTTTTCGGTAAAAATCCCGTACAATCGACGCCAATTGAGCAGGTAACTAGAACGCACTAACGCCTATTATAGGCAAGTGATTTTGCTTTACCTGATATAAACGAATAAATAGAGAAAAAATAATGCCTTGGATCCAAATTAAAATTAACTCCACTGCTCAACAGGCAGAAGCGCTTGGCGATGAACTGATAGAAACAGGGGCGGTATCCGTCACTTTTCAAGACAGCCACGACACGCCCGTTTTTGAGCCGCTCCCGGGGGAAACCCGCCTTTGGGGTGATACCGACGTCATTGGCCTATATGACGCAGAAACCGACATGAAACTTGTCGTTGCTCAACTGGAAAATAGCCCTCTATTGAGTGCAGGTTTTATCCATAAAATCGAACAATTAGAAGACAAAGATTGGGAAAGAGAATGGATGGATAATTTTCATCCAATGCGCTTTGGGAAACGTTTGTGGATCTGCCCAAGTTGGCGCGATGTGCCTGACCCGACCGCAGTCAATGTCATGTTAGATCCTGGCCTCGCTTTTGGTACTGGTACGCATCCAACGACGTCATTATGTCTTCAATGGTTAGACGGTCTTGATCTCGAAGGTAAAACCGTGATCGACTTTGGCTGTGGATCTGGAATTTTAGCGATCGCAGCCTTAAAATTAGGTGCCGCTCACGCGATTGGCATTGACATCGATCCTCAAGCTATCACGGCAAGCCGCGATAATGCGCAGCGTAACGGTGTTTCAGAGCGCTTATCCCTATACCTACCGCAAGACCAGCCTAATGACTTACAAGCTGATGTCGTGGTTGCTAACATCCTTGCTGGCCCATTGCGTGAGCTCTCTCCTATGATTAGCGTGCTACCCCGTCCGGGTGGGCTATTAGGACTTTCTGGCGTACTCGCCACTCAAGCAGAAGGAGTCGCTGATGCTTATCGTTCCACTTTTGAAATCGACCCTGTTGCTGAAAAAGAAGAGTGGTGCCGGATTACGGGTGTCAAGCATTTTTAGTGAGATTTTTATTAAAATTAGAGAATAATTTCTTTGAAAACAACGCCAGAATAGATTATCTTATAGCTCAAATATTGCTCAATAGCTGGTGATAATCTGTTCTGCACGAGATTTGAACAGCACAACAGTTATTTTAATAAATCGTTATAAGACTTACTTAACCATTTGTTAAATATAGCTAATTTCATAATTGCAAAGATGCAAGATAAAAAAATTAGTGATAAATAACCGTTTGCTCAAAGTTTGTCCTTTCATATCTCGTAAAAAATGCGTAATATACGCGCCCTTGCAGTCACAGTATGGCCCCCATTTAGTTATGCGAATCGGACAATATCAGCTGAGAAACTGTCTTATTGCTGCCCCCATGGCAGGCATTACAGATAAGCCCTTTAGGTCGCTCTGTTATGACATGGGTGCTGGGATGACAGTATCAGAGATGCTTTCTTCTAATCCTCAAGTTTGGAAGACCGACAAATCTAGACTCAGAATGGTTCATCGCGATGAACTTGGGGTTCGTTCTGTGCAAATAGCTGGCAATGATCCCGATGAAATGGCTGCCGCGGCTCAAATTAACGTTGAGAGTGGCGCTCAAATCATCGATATCAACATGGGCTGTCCAGCTAAAAAAGTGAATCGTAAGCTTGCAGGCTCTGCACTGCTACGCTACCCAGAAATCGTGAAATCGATTCTTGAAGGTGTCGTCAAAGCAGTGGATGTGCCTGTTACCCTTAAGATCCGCACAGGTTGGTCACCCGAAGAGCGAAACTGCATAGAGATTGCCAAATTGGCCGAAGATTGCGGCATTCAAGCTCTCACCATTCACGGCAGAACTAGAGCCTGTCTATTTAATGGGGAAGCTGAATACGACAACATTCGGGCAGTTAAGCAGACTGTTACCATTCCGGTTATTGCCAATGGCGACATTACTGACCCGCGAAAAGCCAGAGCTGTTTTAGACTACACAGGGGCGGATGCCTTGATGGTAGGCAGAGCGGCTCAGGGAAGACCCTGGATCTTCCGGGAAATCCAGCATTATCTGGACACAGGTGAAATATTACCACCAATGCCAATGGCAGAGGTTCAACGTATTATGCTAGCGCATGTACAGGAATTGCATGACTTTTATGGTCAAGGCAAAGGAGCCCGTATAGCGCGCAAACATGTTTCTTGGTACTTAAAAGAACATGCACCTGATGACCAGTTTCGGCGCTCATTCAACACCATTGAGGATGCCAGCGAACAGCTGGAGGTGTTGGAGGCATTTTTTGAAAATTTTTGCGTAAATAAAGATAAGAGCTGACAGAACTATGTTCGAACAACGCGTAAATTCTGACGTACTAACCGTTGCTACTGTAAATTCACAAGATCAAGTAACTCAAAAACCGTTACGTGACTCAGTTAAGCAAGCACTGAAGAACTATTTTGCTCAATTAAATAACCAAGATGTTAATGATTTATATGAGCTGGTATTGGCTGAAGTAGAACAGCCTTTGTTGGACATGGTTATGCAATATACCCGTGGAAACCAGACCCGTGCAGCCCTGATGATGGGTATCAACCGCGGTACTCTGCGTAAGAAACTGAAAAAATACGGCATGAACTAATCCTAGTCGGTTAATGCCGTGTTTTTGTGGGCCCTCACTGTGATGCAGTGAGGGCTTTTTGTTTGTAAAAATAATGGCGGGTTGCCAAGATAATGTGTTAAACCGTTTGTGGCGATAAATTAAACTGCTGGACCGCTTGCTGTAATTCTTGCGTTTGCTCCGCTAATGAACTGGCCGCTGTAGCTACTTGCTCAACTAAAGCTGCATTTTGCTGCGTAACACCGTCCATTTGTGTAATTGCGACCCCAACTTGGGCTATCCCTTTGCTCTGCTCTTCTGATGCTACCGTGATTTGTGCCATAATTGCAGTCACTTCATTAACTCCCTGTAAAATATGCTCCATCGTTTTCCCCATCTCATTCACCAGACCCGTTCCTTTTTGTACGCAAGTCCCTGAATCTGCGATAAGCCGTTCAATTTCCATCGCCGCTTCCGCACTGTGACTTGCTAACTTACGAACTTCCGCAGCAACCACCATAAAGCCGCGTCCATGCACACCCGCACGAGCGGCTTCGATGGAAGCATTGAGCGCCAAGATATTAGTTTGAAAACTAATATCGTTAATCATGTTGATGATATCAGCGATTTTCTGTGAGCTTTGGGAGATTTCAGTCATCGTAACGACAACAGAATCAACAATACGATTCCCTTTATTAGCCGCCACAAACGCTTCGCTGACAAGCTGATTGGCTTGAAGTGTATTTTCCATATTCAACTGAACTGCAGCTGTAATTTCTTCCATGCTCGCCGCTGTCTCTTCTAAAGCAGCCGCCTGTTCTTCTGTTCGTGATGAAAGATCGCTATTACCATTTGAAATCTCATTCGCGCCTTGATAAATGTTTTCACTTCCTTGCCGGATTGAATTGACCGATTCACTTAAGTCTTTTCTCATCCCTTCAAGTATTGGAAACAATTTTCCTACACAACTATTTCCAAATGGCTGTACAGGATGGCTTAAATCGCCTTTGGCGATATCGACAAAATGCTGCCTTAATAAGCCTAGTGGTTTTTGCATCATCTCTGCCATATAGCGATCCGTAAAAATGAGCATGAAGATCCCTAATATTGCCGTGATGATCATGACCACTCGTGTAATATCCATCACATCATCAACATGATTTCGAGCTTGGCTAATCAACCCTTCTGCAGTTTGGTTGAATTTTTGAATGGATGCACCAAACGTTCGGCTCAATACGGGAGTGACATTATGAGCGTGAGATAAATATTTATTGATATCACTTTCCATACTCAGGGCTAATTGCGGTTTTACCCCATCATCAAGTAGTGCTTGCCAGCTATTAATGACCTGCTCTGCTATTTCAGGCGTCATTGGCCCAGGGGAAATCAATTTCATCTGCTCTAAATATTTTTCCATATTGGACATCGCCTCATGGACTGGACCATAGTCCACCGTTTTCCCTTCACTTTGGCTTTCCATTACTCGGGTTAACCGAGTGACAAAACGAAAATATTGATCATTTCCCTGACTGATCACCGTCATTTGCTGCACTAATTGTCTATCGATGTCATTTCCATCTGCGATACGTGATAGTGACCAACCACTGTATACATTCGTTCCCCCTAAGATCAGACACAAAATACTTAATAATATGAAGACCACAGTGCGGATTGAGTAATTTCGAAGTTTCTGCATAGAATTTCTCTTTCGGTGGGATAATATGAGGATATTTAACTTTATCGGCACTATAGAGAAATATTTTAACCACTGTATTTGCTTGGTTTTCACTCAAAATAAGTAAAAACACTTACATTTCAAAAGGGTTACTATTTGATCCTGGAAATCAGAGAATAGTAAAAATTTGAAATTAATATGAGGAATTTGAAGTAGATCGCTAAATGCAAACATCCAACCTGAATAAGTGAACTAATGAAAAACATTTTTCCCGTTGGAAACAGTATGGTTAATGTACAAATATGGTCAAAGTACAAACATGGTTAAAGTGCAAATTTGGCTATTCGTTGGATAGGAAAAAAGGTACAGCGGATCCTCACTGTACCTTTGCAGTTACTTTACAGCCTATGTTTTGAAAAATTAACGGTATATCGGTAACAAATTAAACTGCGCTAACAATTGGCAAATAATGCCGACGACGCCAAAGGCGATAACGGCATAAATTAACCCTTTTCCGCCCCACACTTTAAATCTAGAATCAGGAAAGCGCTCTCTTACTTTTAATGCCATAACGGCAGGGCAAATAATCGCCCAGATACATGCAGCCATACCTGCATAAGCAATCGCAATAAGAAAACCATTTGGGAATAACATGCAAAGAATAAGAGGAGGTAAAAAACATAATAATGCCGATTTCATTCTTCCTGATGGGTTATCTTTAAAATTCAGTGAAGCAAGAATGTAATCAAATAACCCAATTGCGACACCTAAGAACGAACAAAATACAGCACTAATAGAGAACCACAGTAAGAATGTCGCAATATTTTTACTATTCAATACTGATCTGATTTAATGGCACCGCACACTTTTGTGAAGGATAATTAGTCCAACAACAAAGGTGTGAAAATGACCCAACGAAGAAAACCTAGAAAATATACTGATGAGTTCAGAGAAGAAGCTGTAAAGCTAGTCACTGAACAAGGTTACAGTGTTACTGAAGCAGCCAAATCATTAGGCATAACAACTAAGCTGCTTTACAACTGGAAAGACAAACTAGCCAAGCAAACTTCAGGCGAAGCATTAAGCAAAGATGAGAGAGCTGAACTGGTTAAGCTCAGAAAAGAGAATAAACGCTTACAGATGGAGCGTGAGATCTTAAAAAAGGCGAGTGCCTTCTTTGCGAAAGAAATGAAATAAAGTTCGAATATATTAAAGAGCAGCAATGGCGCTTTCCAATTAGCGTTTTGTGCGAGGTTCTAGAAGTGAGTCGGT
This sequence comes from Providencia rettgeri, assembly GCF_023205015.1. Classification (NCBI taxonomy): domain Bacteria; kingdom Pseudomonadati; phylum Pseudomonadota; class Gammaproteobacteria; order Enterobacterales; family Morganellaceae; genus Providencia; species Providencia rettgeri. The sequence continues at coordinate 3,795,546 of NZ_CP096258.1, forward strand.
CAGCCTATTACGCATGGCTGAGGCGACCAGCCAAGATTATTAGTGTTGAAGAGTTAATGCTTTATCGTCGCATGAAGAGGTTATTTGATGATAGCCGCAGTAGTGCTGGTGCCAGAACCTTAATGAAGTTGCTACGCAAAGAAGGCTTTAAAATTGGTATTTGTCGGGTTAAGAGCTTGATGAAAAAGCTCGGTTTAGTCGTTAAACAGCGAGTGGCTTATAAAGTGACGACTATGCGCAAACATAGCCATGCGGTTGCTGATAACTTATTGAAGCGCCAATTCAATCCAGCCAGAGCAAATCAGGCGTGGGCGGGTGATATCACCTATCTAAGAACGCATCAAGGCTGGATGTACCTAGCTGTTGTGATGGATTTGCATTCTCGCCGTATTATTGGCTGGGCGTTGAGTAAACGCATGACGGTTGATTTAACCATGAGAGCGATGCAAATGGCTATCAACCTGCGTCAACCCAAAGCAGGCTTGATCTTCCATAGCGACAGAGGCTCACAATACACCAGTAAGCGTTTTCAATCATTGCTATGGAGCAATCGAATTACGCCATCAATGAGTGGTTGTGGAGCATGTTTAGATAATGCTGTGGTTGAAAGGTTTTTCGGCAGCTTGAAAAATGAATGGCTATTAAATGTTTACCATTTAACCAGAGAAAGCATGAAAACTGATGTAGAGAAATACATCAAATACTACAACTCAGTTCGGCTTCATACTTCATTAAATGATATGTCGCCAATTGAGTTTGAAAGTGTAAGGAAAAAGTGTGCGGCCTAGCTTGACCAGATCATACTGCATATAGTGATTCAATAAATGCATCTAAATTACCGCCTTTATTGATAATGGTTAAAAACTCTGCCCGCGGTAAATTTCCCATTGTGATCTGATTTAATGGCACCGCACACTTTTGTGAAGGATAATTAGTCCAACAACAAAGGTGTGAAAATGACCCAACGAAGAAAACCTAGAAAATATACTGATGAGTTCAGAGAAGAAGCTGTAAAGCTAGTCACTGAACAAGGTTACAGTGTTACTGAAGCAGCCAAATCATTAGGCATAACAACTAAGCTGCTTTACAACTGGAAAGACAAACTAGCCAAGCAAACTTCAGGCGAAGCATTAAGCAAAGATGAGAGAGCTGAACTGGTTAAGCTCAGAAAAGAGAATAAACGCTTACAGATGGAGCGTGAGATCTTAAAAAAGGCGAGTGCCTTCTTTGCGAAAGAAATGAAATAAAGTTCGAATATATTAAAGAGCAGCAATGGCGCTTTCCAATTAGCGTTTTGTGCGAGGTTCTAGAAGTGAGTCGGTCAGCCTATTACGCATGGCTGAGGCGACCAGCCAAGATTATTAGTGTTGAAGAGTTAATGCTTTATCGTCGCATGAAGAGGTTATTTGATGATAGCCGCAGTAGTGCTGGTGCCAGAACCTTAATGAAGTTGCTACGCAAAGAAGGCTTTAAAATTGGTATTTGTCGGGTTAAGAGCTTGATGAAAAAGCTCGGTTTAGTCGTTAAACAGCGAGTGGCTTATAAAGTGACGACTATGCGCAAACATAGCCATGCGGTTGCTGATAACTTATTGAAGCGCCAATTCAATCCAGCCAGAGCAAATCAGGCGTGGGCGGGTGATATCACCTATCTAAGAACGCATCAAGGCTGGATGTACCTAGCTGTTGTGATGGATTTGCATTCTCGCCGTATTATTGGCTGGGCGTTGAGTAAACGCATGACGGTTGATTTAACCATGAGAGCGATGCAAATGGCTATCAACCTGCGTCAACCCAAAGCAGGCTTGATCTTCCATAGCGACAGAGGCTCACAATACACCAGTAAGCGTTTTCAATCATTGCTATGGAGCAATCGAATTACGCCATCAATGAGTGGTTGTGGAGCATGTTTAGATAATGCTGTGGTTGAAAGGTTTTTCGGCAGCTTGAAAAATGAATGGCTATTAAATGTTTACCATTTAACCAGAGAAAGCATGAAAACTGATGTAGAGAAATACATCAAATACTACAACTCAGTTCGGCTTCATACTTCATTAAATGATATGTCGCCAATTGAGTTTGAAAGTGTAAGGAAAAAGTGTGCGGCCTAGCTTGACCAGATCATTGTTCCCATGATCCAAAGAAAATAAAGAACCAATGCCAATACACAACCGATAACACAGCTCTTAACAACCTTTCTTTCATTCTCATGATAAAGCTTATACAAGCTACAAACATTTCCATGATAACCAAAAGAAGTAATTGCATAAGGGATAATAATAAAGACAAAAGGTAGCAATGCTGTTTGTCCACCTTCAACGGGTGAAGTTAATAACAAATCTGTTTTTACAATAAAAAACAAACCGGAGAAAGCCAAAATAAATAACACTATTTTAATAAATAAAAATAATGATGTTAAACGACTGGCTCCAACACCGCTCCACCAGATACTTGCACCTAGAATTAATGTAAAGATAATAAAAATCAATCTTAAGTTAATATTGTATCCATAAATAGCAGCAGCTTCTTTAATAACTGAACCTGCTGCTGATATATAGGCATATATTAATATATAAAGGACAAATATTAATGCTATATTGGCAATGTAGCATGCCCATTTTGGTAATAATTCTTTAGAGATAAAAAAGTAATTCGTTCCTGCTCCATATTTTGATATACATTCTAAAATATAGATCCCCGAATGAAACATAAAAAAGCAAACAACTAACAAGATAACTACAGAGTTAATAAACCAAGCTCCAGCCATAATAGTAGGCAAGCTAAACATTCCCGCCCCGATCATGGCACCGCCTAGCACAAAACCCCCTACCATTATGGAGGGTTCTTTCTTGGCTGCCGAATTATTCATGGTGTTTACCCTAAGAATAAGGATGGGGTTCCCGCATTGCACGGGAACCATAAGAGCGACCTATTATTTAATTGGTTTTAATCTCGCAGTAAAGTGTCTTAATACTGGCGGCTCATATTCGAAATCCAGTCCTTTTAAGGTTGCAAATTTATCTTTTAAGCCAATCAGAGCATCTGCAATGTAATCCATATGGTCATTAGTATAAACCCGTCTCGCAATAGTTAACCGCATGAACTCCATATCTGCATGTTTTTGTTTACCCGTTTCAGGATCACGCCCTAATAAGAATGAACCAATTTCAACTGCACGAACACCTGATTCTAGATAAAGTGCGTTAATCACCGCTTGGGCAGGGAATTGATCTCCTGGGATATGTGGAACAAGTTTCTTACAGTCAACAAATACCGCATGCCCGCCTGTAGGATACTGAATTGAAATACCACCTTCACGTAAACGGTCACCTAAATATTTAACTTGGCCGATACGATAATGCAGATATTCTTCTCCAGCCCCTTCTTCAAGCCCCTGTACCATTGCTGCCATATCACGCCCCGCAAGACCACCATAAGTCACGAAACCTTCCATTGGCACGCAACGCTGTCTTGCTAAGGTAAAGATTTTTTCGTCATTTTTAATACTGACTAACCCGCCAATATTTAATAATGGGTCTTTCTTCGCTGACATGGTTAACGCATCAGCATATTTATACATATCAAGAATAATTTCTTTGATAGTAGAATTTTTATATTTAGGATCACGTTCTTTAATAAAATACGCATTTTCACAAAAACGAGCCGAGTCCATGACAACAAAGATATTATGTTGTTTAGCAATTTCATAAACTTCTTTTAGATTAGCCATAGATACTGGCTGGCCGCCCGCACTATTACAAGTCACTGTAGAAACGATAGCCACAACGTTTTCTGCACCATACTTTGCAATATTATCTTTTAATTTTTGGATATCAAAATTGCCTTTGCAATCATCATAAGTATCCGAGTCATAGGCTTTTTCGGTAACAATATTAATTGCCTTACAACCGTTTAATTCAACGTGTGCTGCGGTTGTATCAAAGTGGAAATTAGAAATAAATACCGGTTTTTTAGCACCGCCTTGTTCCTGTTTAACTTTCAACAATACAGGGAACAACATATTTTCAGCACCGCGACCTTGGTGAGCTGGAATGATATAATCATAGTCAAACATCTCTTTCACTTTATCTTTTAAATCATAATAGTTACGAGATCCTGCATATGCTTCATCACCAGTGATCATTGCTGCCCACTGGTGGTCACTCATCGCATTGGTGCCTGAGTCCGTTAATAAATCAATATAAACCGCACTACTTGGTAGTAAAAATGGGTTATATCCCGCTTCTTTTAGCGCTGCTTCGCGTTCTTCTCTTGATGGAATACGGATATTTTCTACCATTTTAATACGGAATGGTTCTACAATTCTTTTAGCCATGATAATACCTTTAATTTTTCATTAAATAATAAACATTAGAGATTTAACCTATAATTAAATAAGTTAAAAAAACTTTAAGGAAAGAAAAAAGAAAGGTTATTTATTTGGAAAGAAGAAGGCTAAGGAAATATCAATATTGAACCATTTCTTCATATAGAAGAAACACCTTAATATAAGTGATTCGTTTAACAAGAACATACTATGACTCCTATCAACGAGGAATTAGTACAACCGACTGCTATTATATATATAACAGTTGTATTACCAAAGTAATCACCATTGTCATAATATTGTACCTATATCACACTATTCTTGACATAGGCCAGAACAACTTGACTCAAATCACAGTATTAATCTCCATATTAAATTAAAAACTTAATATGATGAATTTTCGTTTAATCACGTAAATCAAGATACGCATAAATAACGTAATAAGATAATTAGACAGGTTAATTTCACTTAAATTAATTATAACTTAAGTGAGATGGGTAAAATATTTTTTATTTTACCCATTATTCAAACAATTAATAATTACTGAGCATCTTTACCATATTTAGGTGATCTAGGCCCATATAAGATACCATTAGGCTTACCTGCAGATAATAACCTGACACTTGTTATACCCGCAATTGCATAGCTTTTGTCTGTCATTGTATCTACGATTTGGTTAACAACCGCTGAGACTAATGCGCCAATAATACCATTTGAGGAAGAATTATTTTCAGCACTCGATGCCGTCGCGGAGCCGCTCCATAATAATGTCCCTGTTCTGGCATCAACCAATTTCGCATCCGCAGTGACACGAGTGTCACTAGAAATGACCTGATAACTTGTACCATATTCAGTAATATTCAAATACAGGATTGCATCATTACCAAAAATCTCACGCAACTTTGCAGGTGGAACAGCCTGAATATCGCCCGCATTTGTTATCCCATTTTGTTTAAATGTTTCTTCAACAACGGCAACAGGGAAGACATAGTAACCCGCCTCAGCTAAAGGAAGCATTGTCTGTGATAATAAGCCATGGCTGGCCTGTACTTCTGGTGAGCTATTTTGTGGTAACAACACCAGAATACTTTTGGGCTTACTTTGATTAAATGCCGTGTAATCAACTTTCGTTGGCTGAGCACACCCCGTTAATAACCATGTCATTATCAATCCACAGACTATAAGTAAATGTTTCATTTTACTTTTCCTTTATTCTTCATGAGAAAATCCATGTAAGCCGCAGACTCTGGATACAATGCTTTTTCTGCAGTAAATTCTTGCATTGCAAGATCAACCGCTCCAGTTGTTGAGTACAATAACCCTAAATGCGCATGCAGCCCTGGTGGCGTTGCCAAACCATTTGCTTTACTCATTTCCAAATTCTTTTTCAAAGCTTGAATTTGTTCTTGAGGGCTAGTTTCTGTTTGTTGGTAATATTGGTAAACCGTTGTTTGATAACCGTCCCAGTGATATAGCGGTTTTGGTTCATTAGCACAGCCATTTAATAAAATGGTACCTGCTAAAATAGCCAATAATTTAATTTTCATCTTATTCCCTTATTTAGCTGGCTGCCATGCACCACTTTCAATGCCAGAAACTAAGTTATTTACAGCTTCCCTAATTGCTAAATCTAATACTTTGCCATTTAACGTCGAGTCATAACTGGCTGTGCCACCAAAACCAATCACTTCTCTATTTGATAATTCATATTCACCAGCACCTTGTGAAGAAAATACCACTTCAGATGTTTGAACATTAACAACGTTTAAATTAACTTTGGCATAAGCGACTTGTGATTTACCGCGACCTAAAATGCCAAATAACTGGCGATCTCCAACTTCTTTTCGCCCAAATTCAGTCACATCACCAGTAATCACATAAGTTGCACCTTTTAACTGTTGTGACTGACCTTTAATTCCAGCTTCTTCTTTAAGTTCTTGCATATTTGCACGGTCTAATACATTAAAACGCCCCGTTTGCTGCAAATGTGTCATCAAAATAGTTTTAGATTGATTACCTAAGCGATCAACACCATCAGAGAAAATGCCATTCATATAACTAGAACGATTATCAAATTTCCCTATTGATATTGGGCTTTTAGGACCTGAATATTGAGTGTTATATGTTGCAACTTTTTCTACGGCTAAGGAGCGAGAGGATTCTTTAGCACAACCAGTTAATAATGCACTTGCAATAAAGATTGATGCAATGCTGATTTTAGATATATTCATTTAGCTATCTCAATTAAAAGAAAATTAGAATTAGAATTAATTTTTGCATTGTTATTTTGCATTAAATGAAAAACCGAATCTAGTCAATATTACTTATTTTTTATCTTATATTTAGTTTTACTTTCAATTACTATAGTATTCATAAAGTAACTAAGGTTTACTAAAGTGGTTTTCCAAAACAAAATCAACCGTTTGATTAATATTGATAGATTTAGAGTGAATAATTTAATTGGTAATCTTTAGTGATGATATCTAATATGGTCACGTATAATTAGTAATATATAGTATTAACTGTATTTCTTGGATTCTAATTATAATTTCCTAATTAGCGGTTATATTTCCATATAATAAGTTAAAGTTGTCTATTTTTTAACTGTTTTTCAATGTGACATTAGAAATAGGCCTTTCTCACCTTACATATGCAGATTTACTGCAAACTATATCCATTTCCTGCATTAATTTAACCTTTACTTAACATTAAGCATTGTACTTTACCTTAGAAACGTTGAGTGTAACTAAGTCACCTTGGACTCAAGAAATAGGCTTGTAATTAAAAAAAACAAACCCTCACCATAAGAGAGTTAGCCATGACAATGCAAACAATCGCAGTGAAATCATTTGGTTCTACAAAAACAACATCAAAAGTTTTACTCATTTGTTGGATGAGTATTTTATTTGAAGGTTATGATGTCGGTGTTATGGGGGCCGTTTTACCTACACTTGCTGAATATAAACAGTGGAATTTATCCCCTCTAGAGCTAGGTGCTTTAAGTAGCTATGCGCTTGTTGGGATGTTCTTCGGCGCGTTTATCATCGGTACTTTGAGTGAATTGTATGGTCGGCGCCGCATGTTACTCACTTGTGTTACCTTATTTTCATTGACCATGTTAGGCGCAGCATTCGCACCAACGCCTTGGTTTTTTGGTTTAATGCGTTTTATTGGCGGTATTGGTTTAGGAGGTGTTATTCCTGTTGCAGCGGCACTCACAATTGAATATTCCCCAACAGAAAAACGCTCTTTTAACTATGGGATTATGTATTCAGGATATTCATTAGGTATATTAAGTGCCGCGCTCGTCGCAATGTGGTTATTAGAACACTTTGGTTGGCGTAGTGTGATTGCATTTGGAGCATTACCTCTATTACTTATTTGGCCAATGGCGCGTATTCTGCCTGAGTCATTAGAATATTTGACACACAAGGGCTTACACTCTGAAGCTCAAGCTCTCGCTAAAAAACTCGACATTGATTACCAATCATCTTCAGAATATGTGCAACATAAATCACAAAGTATTAAAGAGATTGTAGCAGTCGTATTTGCTTGGCGTCATTTGCGTGCCACCGCTTGCTTCTGGGTTGCATTATTCTGTGGGATGCTATTAGTTTATGGTCTAAATACTTGGCTGCCATCTATTATGCGAAAAGAAGGTTATAACCTTGGTTCTAGCTTAACATTTTTAATTGTGTTCAGTTTGGCTTCCGCATTAGGCGGATTATTTCTCGGAAAAATTGCAGATAAATATGGTGTACGTAATTCTGTCGCATTTTTCTTTTTACTGGGCGCAATCGGTGTGGGTTGCTTGATATTCAAGCAAAATATCTATATGAATTACGTTCTCGTAGCTTTTGCAGGTGTTGGAAGTATTTCTGCCGCGCTCATATTAACGGGTTATATTGCCAATTATTATCCATCAAATGCACGTGCTTCCGCAACAGGTTGGGCCCTCAGTTTTTCTCGAATCGGCGCAATGACAGGCCCTATGTTTGGTGCTTATATTGCTAGCCTAGGGATTGCCACTAGCTGGAATTTTATTGCTTTTGCTATCGTTGCCGTCATCGCAGCTACGGCTGTTATTTTGTTACCTAAACAACGCGCACTATAATGACAAAAAAGGATAGGGTTTTCCCTATCCTCCTTGAATGAGAACGTGCTAAATCACCATTGCCTATCAATGCAAAGATTGATAAGAAACTTGCGCTCCCTTAGTCAGTTTACTTTCATTCGAATATGTACTTTCTATTTCAATTAAGGATTGGTCCGCCATATTGTATATTTTGTTATACAAAGGAAACTGAGGACGATAACGGATCTCTTTCGTGGCAAAATCCATCATTAAATATTGTTGCGAACCTCTAACTATATTCGAAACAATTAAACCTTGATTGCCGACTTCTAAGCTGTTCATGTGGTTATAACCGCTTTCTGCGATCACCTCAAAATTACCATTAGTATGAAATTGCATCAAAGAAAATAAGCGACGTGAGGGCTCTTGAGCAACTACAAAAATATCACCATTACGATTTTGTGCTGATTCATTGATCCTGACAGGCAGCCATTTACTGCTAATAACCTGTTTTGTTGGGATATCCATAATAACTTCTAGAGATCCCATTTGGTTGCCATAGCTATACCACATCACTATTTTATCTCGATATGTTGCATACGAAAAATTTGAATTTCCTTCAATTTCTTCAGGATATAATGATTTGGCTAAATCTCGAACATTGATAAAATGTTCCCATGTCATTCCTTTATCAGCACTGATAAAAATATTTTCATTATCCGCAACAACATAGAAAGGAGAGCTTTTAGATAAGTAGATTTTTCCCATAATCAACGTTGAAAATAGCTTGCCAGTTTTTTTACTCCAAGGTGTAAATTCACTCACTGAAAAATCAGTTAAGTTAATTTTTTGATAGCCATCACTGAACATCATTAAACATTGTTTTCTTTCACAAACCGCATTATAGAAACTTTGATCGCTATGAGTAATAAAATGCACGCCATTATTATCTGCAAATAAAATCTGGTTATCATATTCGCTTGAAGGCATATAAGTATTATAAGAAGAGTAATAATAATTAGAACGGCCACTTTTTTTAGCTACAACTAACATCCCATTTTCTGCTGGAAATGTTGTTACAAAATCATAACTACCAATCGGGAAGCTATTTTCATTGTGGTTTTTCCACTGCCAATCAACTGTACCAGTACGAATAAAAATAATAAAAGTGAAAGCGAGACTTAGTGCAAACACCAAAACCAAAAAGAGAAAACGTTTACTCAAAAATGGGTTCATGAGCGCACCTCCGTCACATAATCCGTTTGGCCATTTTTACGGCGTAGATGCTTCAAAATATATTGCGCTTGATAATACCCATTGCCACGCTGAGATAGTTTAAAATATATCGCCACGCACAAAGCAATAAGAAAGCTGATACCGAATAAAATCGTGACTGCGAAACTGGTAAATAGCACACCTGTATCCACAATATTAACCCAGTCCCAATAATCCCAATATCCGCCTTTCTCCAGGGTTTCGGAAATTGATAACCCTCCGGCCATAAAGACAAAGAACATTAAAAGTAAGCAAGTGAACCCCCACAGCCCGAAATAAAAGCCTCTTTCTTGAGGAGCCCCCTTACCAATCAAGCTATAGGCAAGCCCGTCTTGATGATTGTAAATACCAAAAATTACCTGCTCTTTTGAATGCGCTTGGATATTTTTATGAAAAACCTCAAGTTCGTCACCTTGAGCAATAAAGAGATTATGGTTGTTAAATAACGGCTCATTGGCTGAAACCAGTACATCCATATGGCTTTTATTAATCTGCAAGCCGATATGATTGAGCTTTTGTTCTGTATCCCCTCTTGCAACGGTTAAGCTAAGGGTTGAGGTAATATTAACCGTCCCACGAGTGACGAATAAAGACGTTTTATCACGGTAATTATCGACTGATTGACGTAATTTATGGGCTTTAGCTTTCGAGTTTTTAATTCCTGGAATGTTAATTATCTGCTCTTGTTCGCTTTTTTGGTATTGCCCATCAATAACCAAATCCAATGCCTTTAAAATTTGCTTTCGTTTTGGACTTAAAATATATTTGGTTTCGGCCAATGCAAGGCCAAACAGAACGATCCCGCCGAAAGCTGCTAAACCTAGAATTGCCACTAGGATGATCATTAAAAAACTATCTTCTGCATTAATAAAGCAATAGTACACCGCAGGAATTAGCATCATTAACAACAATGAAACTAAATATTGTATTCCTAATTTTCGAGTAAAACTGACTGTTCTGTCGGGCTCTAAACGACCATGTTTTTCATGGCAAACCCATTGCACCCAATAGCTTCCATCATTCATCTCTTCTGCGCAAATTACCAAGGGGTCTCCTTGCTGTATGCGCTCTAAAAAAATTTGGCTATTTGAAAAATCATCCTGATTAAAGAAAAATACTTTTTCGGAGGCGATCAATCTTACCATTCCCATTGGGCTGACATTTTGATAATCACATTGAGTAAGACTGACATGGAAATATTGAACTCGCATGAGTAAATGCCTATTTCACTAAGAAAATTTAACATTATGATAATAAATAAAGGTATATAGCCCTAGTAAAACTTACCTTATAATAAAATAATTCAGATAATGATTAACACCATTGAACAGTTATCTAATGATAGTTTAATCATTAGAAATAGGTGTCTCCTACTAGCAAAGACAGTAATTACTGATAAACTTGCACCTAATACAAAGTTTGTGAGTGAAATGTGGCAATAAAACAATTTTACCACTCTTTCCTTTAACAATAATTTTGAATAACAGCGATGACATCACAACCTGCATATAAGCAAATTCAGTCTTACATTTTACGCAGTATTGATTTAGGAATTTTTAAGCCTGGAACTCAAATACCCACAGAACTTGAGCTGTGCGCTCAGTTTAATGTAAGCCGTATGACGGTGAATAAGGCCATTTCCGAGTTAAGCCAAAAAGGGATCTTGAATCGTATTGCAGGAAAAGGCACATTTGTTGCCACGCTAAAACATGAACTCCCTGTTACAAAAGCATTTGATATTTTTGATGAAATCTCAACGAGCGGTAATAAATATAGCGGTCACCAATTACAACTGAAAATTATTTCGGCATCAGCAGAAATCGCATTACAGCTAGGGATTAGTGAAGGAAGTGATGTGGGTTACTGTAAAGTTCTACATTTTGAAAATGATATTCCTTTAATGTTAGAAGAACGCTATGTTAATCATGCCATTGTGCCTGATTTTGTTAAGCAAAAATATGGTGACACTGAAACGCCGAGCGGTTATCTACAACGCCATTTTCCTGTCAGTGAAATGGAGCATACAATAGAAGCAGCGCTAGCCACAAAATCCATAGCTCAGTCCTTATCAATTAAAGAAAACTCACCTTGTCTACAACTTAGCCGCCGTACTTGGACAGGCAGTATTCTAATTAGCTACGTTAATATGATCACTGCTGGCTCTCGTTACAAATTAAAATTACATTCGCGAATTGAGAGTTAATGCAAAAATAAAAAAATGGGGCAAAATTGCCCCAAAGCGACTGATAAAACAAAAAATATCAAGCACAACTACATCACAACAAATTCGTTTTACATTCCCTGATAAATAGGGCCTTCGCCTCCTTGAGGGGCTGTCCAAGTGATATTCTGTAACGGGTCTTTAATATCACAAGCCTTACAGTGCAGGCAGTTTTGCGCATTAATTTGCAGTTTTTCTTCGCTTTTGTCCCCTACAATTTCATACACTCCTGCAGGGCAATAACGCGTTTCGGGCGCAGCATATTTAATTAAATTAACTTGGATAGGGACATTAATATCCGCCAGTTTTAAATGGCAGGGTTGTTCCTCTTCATGATTCGTATTCGATAAAAACACGGAAGAAGGCTTATCAAAAATTAATTTACCATCAGGTTTTGGGTAATTTATTGGCGAAAAATTTCGTGCTTCTTTTATTCCTTCATGGTCTGCGTGTTTTAACTTTAAAGTCCACGGACTACGGCCTTTTAATAACAGTTGTTCTGCACCAAATAGCATTGAACCAACCACTAACCCTTTTTTCATATAGGGTTTAAAATTGCGTGTTTGATAAAGTTCTTGATATAGCCAGCTCTCTTCAAATAGCTGGCGAAATTGCTTTTTAAATTGTAAATAATCAATCATTCCATCCTGGTTAGCGCTAAACCATGCTTCTGCTGCTAATAGGCCACTTTTCACAGCACAGTGTGTACCTTTAATTCGAGCCGCATTAAGAAAACCGGCATCATCACCGATTAATGCGCCACCGGGAAAGCTCAATTCAGGTAATGCGGCCAGCCCACCAGCAACCATCGTTCTAGCACCATAGCTAATACGCTCCCCCCCTGATAAAAAAGCACTAAACTCAGGGTGGGTCTTTAAACGCTGAAACTCATCAAATGGTGATAAATAAGGGTTTTCATAATTTAATCCGACCACCAAACCCACTGCGACTAGGTTATCTCCATAGTGATAAGCAAAACCGCCACCGTAGGTGTGATTATCTAGGGGCCAACCAACAGAATGTACAACAAGCCCAGCTTGATGCTGCTCTTTTGGAATTTGCCAAATCTCTTTGATGCCCAAACCATAGGTTTGTTTACCGCTCTCTGCGGCTAAATTAAAATGATTTATCAATCTCTTACCTAGCTGACCACGGCACCCTTCCGCAAAAAAGGTCATTTTTGCCAGTAAATTCATACCCGGTTGGTACATCGCTGTTGGGTTGCCTGATTTATCCAGCCCCATGTCTCCAGTGGTGATACCTATTACTTGGTTTTTATCATCAAACAGCACGTCAGTGGCAGCAAATCCGGCAAAAACATCAACACCTAATCTTTCAGCCTCAAGGGCAAGTGCGGCACTTATCTGTCCTAAGCTGCCAATGAGATTGCCATTATTTTTCAAACAGCTTGGCAATAAGGATAGGGGTAAATGGCTCGCTTTATTTTCTTTTAACCATAAAAAACGGTCATGATTTACAGGGGTTAAAGAAGCTGACACCTTTTGTTGCCAATCTGGCAGCAGTTCATCAAGAGCCCGAGGGTCTATTACCGCGCCAGATAAAATGTGAGCACCTATCTGCGCACCTTTATCAATTAAACAAACTGATATCTCTGTGCCTTTTTCTGCGGCTAGCTGTTTTAAGCGTATTGCTGCAGATAACCCAGCGGGCCCGCCACCGACAATCAGGACATCGAACTCCATCGATTCCCGCTCGGGGGCCTCGTTTATCTTATCAATATTGTCGATAGCCATTTGTCCACCTCTTACGCTAATGCTTTGTCAAATTCAGGTAAGATCTCAAATAGATCACCAACAATGCCATAATCTGCGACTTGGAAAATCGGTGCCTCAGGATCACTATTAATAGCAACGATCACTTTACTTTCCTTCATACCAGCAACATGTTGAATTGCTCCGGAAATCCCTACTGCGATATATAAATCTGGGGCGACAATTTTCCCTGTTTGCCCTACTTGGTAGTCATTTGGAACAAAACCGGCATCTACCGCAGCACGAGAAGCCCCCACCGCAGCACCAAGTTTGTCAGCTATCGTTTCCAATAACGCAAAATTGTCACCTGAACTCAAACCTCTTCCCCCTGAAATAACCACTTTTGCAGAACTCAATTCCGCGCGGCTTACTTGAGTTAGAGATTGGCTTTTTAACTGCGTAGGTTGAGGTAAATCCGCTACCGTTAATGTGTCAATTTCAGCAGGAGCTTGCGTTTCATATCCCCCCGAAAATGCCGAACTACGCACTGTAATGACCACCTGCTGGCCATTATTTTGTACTGTTGCTAACGCATTTCCTGCATAAATAGGCCTAATAAAGGTTTGAGGATCAATAATTTGGGTAATATCTGAAATTTGGGCAACCCCTAACGTTGCAGCTACTCGTGGAGCAATGTTTTTACCAAATGTCGTCGCTGGAAACAGTAAATGGGTATACTCTTTTGCGATACTTGCCACTGCATGGCCCATCGGCTCTGCAAGTTGGTTTTTAAGGTTATCTGATTGTATTTCTAGGACTTTACTCACGCCCTGTATACTTGCAGCTGACTGAGCGACCTGTTCAGTCTCACTTCCTGCAACTAATAAGTGCAAATGACCACCAGCTGTGAGAAGTTGCTTTGCAGCGTTAATACTATGATAAGTAGATGTTTTTATTGTTTGATTATCATGCTCGACAACCACTAATACCGATATTTGGCTCATAGATATTTTCCTCGATTAGATCACTTCTTTCGCTTGTAATGCACTAACTAGCTCTGTCGCGCTGCTTAACAATGTGCATTGCCCCGCTCGTTTTTTAGGTTCTGAGACACTCAGCGTTTTAATTTGCCCTAATGGCGTAAAATCCATCTCAGCAATATCGATAATATCTAACGTTTTTTTCTTAGCTTTCATGATATTAGGCAAAGTAGCATAACGAGGTTCATTGAGTCGCAAGTCCGTTGTGATAACCGCAGGTAATGGCATCTCTAACGTTTCTAAGCCACCATCAATTTCCCTAGTCACTTGCAGTAATTGGCCTTCAAGCTTCACTTGTGAGGCAAATGTTGCCTGCGGATAATCCAATAATGCACTAAGCATTTGGCCGATTTGATTACAGTCATCATCAATCGCTTGTTTGCCTAATAAAATAAGATCCGGCTGTTCCTTTTCCACGATTTGTTGAAGTAAACGGGCAATATCCAGTGGTTCTAAAGTTAACTCTTCCGGCTTTTGGACTAAAACCCCGCGATCTGCCCCAATCGCCATCGCACTGCGTAATGTATCTTGATAACCAATATCACCAACGGAAACCGCAATAACTTCTGTCGCTTTTCCCGCCTCTTTTAAACGCACAGCTTCTTCGACGGCGATTTCATCAAAGGGGTTGATGGCCATTTTGACATTTGCCAGCTCAACGCCTGAGCCATCGGATTTCACTCTTATTTTGACGTTATGGTCTATCACTCGCTTCACTGCGACTATAATTTTCATAGCAACTCCTATCCCAATTCTTCCGCGATTGGTGGGTATGGTAATGTTCTAAAATCGTTTTTTAGGTTGAGAGAAACCGTAACAGTGATATTCACACTGCTACTGGTTATCTCAATTTTTACTATTTTGAATGCTAATTTTTATGAAATGGTTATTTACTCGTAGGTAATATCAATCTGTCTGCCACTGACATAGGCCATTGTTTTATCGCAACATAATAAATAACACTGGTTGCTACTAAGCCCACAATCCATGAGATATCAACCCCACCCAGTTTTTCAACTAGAGGCCCGGTATAGAAGCCCGTGGAAATAAATGGCAATTGAATCAATACCCCAACGATATAAGTGATAATCCCAACTTTATTCCAACGTCCATAACGGCCATTTGGATTGGCGAGCTCAGGTACATCGTAACGCCCTTTAGTGACCCAATAGTAATCAACAAGATTGATTGCGCTCCAAGGGGTGAAAAATGCTAGCAAAAACAGTAAGAAAGCAGAGAATAACTTTAAGAATGAGTGCTGCCCCGCTAACCCTAAAGCTGTCGAGAAGCTCACCATCAGAATGATGAAAAATAACCTTTGTCCGCGAGAAATTTGGCTTTTCCCACGGAAGCCACACCAAATAGCCGCCATAGACATAAAGCTACCGTAAGCATTCAGTGCAGTTATGGTCACTTTCCCATAAAAAATACTGATGTACAGCAACGCAGCAATTAAACCTGTGCTACCTAAGCCTACGATATAAGAGACTTCATTACCTGCAAATTGATTGCCAGCAAGCGCTGCGGCAAAAACGCCTAAAATCATCGAGGCTTGCGTACCGATCACAGTACCTGAACCGACGGCCAAGAAGGCTTTAATGGTTGGGGTTTTAGTCGGCAAATAGCGAGAGTAGTCAGCAACATAAGGCCCAAATGCAATTTGCCAAGAAGCTGACAATGACATCGCTAATAGAAAGTTCGTCCAGCTAAAATGACGGTTTTCGAGTAGTATTGAAACATCATTCATATAAAACAGACGGAAAAATAAATAGAAGAATGTAATCACACCCACTACACTCGCCACTTTTCCGAGAATATGGATAATCCGGTATCCACAAATAGTGATGCCGATAATCACCGCACCAAAAATTAAGATACCAACCCAGTCAGTCACATGCAGTAATTGGCCAACTGCCTGACCCGCTAATACCGTACCACTGGCAGAAAACCCAACATACATCATACAAACCAGTAAGATAGGGATAACTGCACCGTATACGCCAAACTGTACACGGCTCGAAATCATTTGTGGTAACCCCAATTTAGGTCCTTGCACCGCATGCAAGGCCATCACTGCACCACCTAACAGCTGGCCAATAAATAAACCAATTAGTGACCAGAATACATCTCCCCCCAGTACCACAGCTAAGGCACCGGTGACAATTGCGGTTATTTGCAAATTAGAACCAAACCAAAGTGTGAATTGGCTTGATAAGGTGCCGTGGCGCTCAGACTCGGGTATGTAGTCGATGGAACGCGCTTCGATTAAAGGTACATTCTCCTGCCGAGCTTTTTGCCCTGTTGCGATGTCGTTTGAAACTGTCATGGTAACTCCTCTTTAAGCAAGGCTGGCTTAAAGAATGAACCAATTAATCGTAATGAAACCGTAATAACTACAGTTGTAAGGTCCAGTTATTAAGCATTACGCTGGGTGATGTTTTATCTATTATTCACCCTAAATAACTAATTGAAATACATTCTTAAACCTGATTGTTGTTGTGTTTTTAATTCCATGATCCTGTTGTCAGGTAGTGCTTCCTAAGGTGCTCCATAAACCAGTAAACGCCTGTCCCGCTTACTCGCTTAATATGTAAAATAAGTTAGTGGGCGTCTAAAACAGCACGTGAAATAATAATTTTCTGTATTTCAGACGTTCCTTCAAAAATTCGTAAAATTCGTGCGTCACGCACATAACGCTCAAGGGGAAGGTCACGAATATAACCGTAGCCTCCGTGAAGCTGTAATGCGGCATCCGTAACAAACCCCGCGCACTCCGCAGCAAATAATTTCGCCGTAGCGGATTGCAAACTAAAACGTTCCCCTGAATCACGTAATTCGGCAGCTTGCCATGTCAACATACGAGCAGCTTCCAATTGCGTATGCATATCCGCAATACGCCATTGGGTTCCTTGGTAAGCCGCTAATGGTTTTTTACCAATTTGGCGTTCTTTTACCCAACCTAAAGCACTCTCCATCGCGGCTCGAGCGATACCGAGTGAAGTTGCTGCAACTTCGACGCGCCCCTTATCTAAAACTTCCATAGCAGTATGGAACCCTTTATTTTCCTCTCCCAGTAATGCAGATTCAGGTAGCCAACAATTCAGTGCTAATTCATAAATCGTGCTACCCCGTAACCCCATAGTTTTTTCAGGTTGAGAAAATGCCACACCTTCAGTCCCTTTAGGGATCACAAATGCGCTGATCCCGCGAGCCCCTGCTTCTACATCCGTTTTCGCATATAACACGATGAAATCAGCTTCTTTGGCGTTAGTAATATAGTGTTTATTACCCCGAATGCGCCAGCCACCATTTTCACGAGTTGCCACGGTGCGCATATCTGCAGGGTTAGAGCCAGCTGCTGGCTCAGTTAAGCCAAATGCACCTAATAATTCCCCAGCTGCGGCCTTGGGTAACCAATGCTGTTTTTGCGCTTCTGTACCACCAATTAAAATTGAATCTGTCGCCAAAAAATGTGCTGTTAGCGCCGATGACGTCGAAGCACAAGCCGCTGCAACCGCTTCCACGACCTTACTCATCGCGACACTGCCAATACCAAAGCCACCATATTGTTCAGGTAAATTAATTCCCCAACACCCCATTTCCCCTAATGCTTGTAAACTTTCAGCGCAAAAGGTTTCGGTTTCATCGTATCTTTGTGCATTCGGCTGTAAAATGTCGTGACAAACTTTTTCTATCGCATCCACAACCGCTTGTTCTGTTTCATTAATTTTAAAACTCATTGCATCGTCTCCGCATTTTTAATTGTTGTTTTCTCTGGCTTATAAACTGCATTTGCCTCACCTAATTTCGGGGCCCGACGAGTCGAGTGAGGTTTATTTCCATTAAAAAAAACTGGTTGCGAAACCAATGGTGTTCCTCCGTCATTCAGGTGTGTGAGCACTTGCCTCACTTGGGCATGCTCACTTTGTGTGGCTTGGTGTAAATTATGGATCGGTGAGGCAGGCACACCCGCGTTTAATAATATGTCGCATACCTCTTCAACGGTTTTTTGGCACGTCCAACTTTCGATTTCTTTTCGAAGCTCAGCTTGGTGCTGTGTTCGACCCGGGTCATTAAGGTAGCGTGGATCGTGGCATAACTGCGGTTTTTCCATACATTCGCAAAAACGTTGAAATAGCTTTTCACTGGCAATCGCGATCACCACTAAACCATCTTTTGCCTGATAAGTATCAAAAGGCGTAGAGACTGGATGGCGGTTACCCACTAAGCTCGGGGCCTTGTCATGAGCAAATAGGTTTGAAAGCCCTGTTAATTGCATGCTGAGTAAGACATCCACCATCGCCACATCAATATACTGTGCCGCTTCACCATGACGCTCTCGCGCAAATAACGCACTGCTTATCGCCCAAGATGCAAACATCCCAGCACACACATCCCCAATTGACTCACCACTGCGTGTCGGCCCTGTTTCTGGAAAACCCGTGACACTCATTAGTCCCGACATCGCTTGTGCCACGATGTCATAAGCGGGATAACTGGCTAATGGGCTATTTTGTCCAAAACCAGAAATACTGGCGTAGATTAACTGGGGGTTGTGCTGCTTTAAGCTATCAAAATCGATGCCAAGCCGTTGAGTCACACCAGGGCGAAAGTTTTCAACCACCACATCACTCTCTTTGACTAGTTGGAACAAAATAGCCCGGTCTTCATCTGCTTTGAGATCCAATTCAATACTGCGTTTACCTCGGTTAATCAAACCGTAATAAACACTTTCGCCATCAATGAATGGTCCTAAATGGCGGCTGTCATCACCGTGGTTGGGCACTTCGATTTTGATCACTTCAGCACCGAGATCGGCCATCATACCGGTGCAATACGGGCCGGCTAACACACGGCTTAAATCGATCACTTTGATCCCCGCCAGTGGCCCTTGTCTTTTCTGAGTTAACGCAGCATTCATACTGAATTCCTTCTATTCCAGAAAGATGCCAGCTCAACGTCAGCTGGCACACGACATTACTTCACCATAGGCAAATTAAGCCCTTGCTCTTTCGCACAGTTAATGGCGATGTCATAACCTGCATCCGCATGGCGCATAACGCCTGTTGCTGGGTCATTATGTAAAACGCGAGCTAAACGTTTATCAGCTGCATCCGTACCATCACACACAATGACGACCCCTGAGTGCTGTGAGAAGCCCATTCCAACACCACCGCCGTGGTGTAAACTAACCCACGTTGCACCACCTGCGGTATTTAACAATGCGTTCAATAACGGCCAGTCTGATACCGCATCAGAGCCATCTTTCATAGATTCCGTTTCGCGGTGTGGGCTAGCAACAGAGCCTGAATCTAAGTGGTCACGGCCGATCACAATTGGGCCTTTTAACTCGCCACTTTTCACCATTTCGTTGAAAGCACGACCCAATCTTTCTCTGTCTTTTAAGCCTACCCAACAAATTCGTGCAGGAAGCCCTTGGAATGCGATACGCTCACGAGCCATATCGAGCCAATTATGTAAGTGTTTGTCATCGGGTAATAATTCTTTTACTTTTTGGTCTGTTTTATAGATATCTTCTGGGTCGCCAGATAACGCAACCCAACGGAATGGGCCAATACCTTCACAAAACAGTGGTCGGATATAAGCAGGAACAAAGCCAGGGAAATCAAAGGCATTACTAATGCCTTCATCTTTTGCCATTTGGCGAATATTGTTGCCGTAATCAAAGGCTGCTGAGCCGCGTTTTTGCATCGTTAACATGGCATCAACTTGGACTGCCATACTTTTTTTCGCGGCTGTCGTCACTTCAGCTGGCGCTGTTTGTTGTTTTTCACGCCATTGGGTGAGAGTCCAACCCTGTGGTAAGTAACCGTGTACTGGGTCATGGGCACTCGTTTGGTCAGTGACTGAATCTGGGGTGATATTGCGTTTTACCAGTTCACTGTATACATCCGCCGCATTACCCAATAACCCAACAGAAACTGGCTGGCCATTGGCTTTGGCTTCTTCAATGTATTGCAATGCTTCATCAAGAGACGTGGCTTTTTTGTCCACATAACGCGTTCTTAGGCGAAAATCAATACGGCTCTCATCACATTCCACCGCTATCATGCTAAAACCCGCCATCGTTGCAGCTAATGGCTGTGCGCCCCCCATTCCACCGAGACCCCCCGTTAAGATCCAACGTCCCGCTGCGTTGCCATTAAAGTGCTGCTTCGCCAGCGAAACAAAGGTTTCATAGGTGCCTTGTACGATCCCTTGAGAACCTATGTAGATCCAAGAACCAGCCGTCATTTGGCCATACATCATTAAGCCTTTACGATCTAGCTCATTGAAGTGGTCCCAATTCGCCCAGTGAGGAACAATATTTGAGTTTGCAATCAATACACGCGGCGCATCTGGATGGGTAGGGAACACACCGACAGGTTTACCTGACTGCACTAGCAAAGTTTGGTCATCTTCCAACGTTGTTAGTACCTCTAAAATTTTGTCATAGCATTCCCAATCACGTGCCGCACGGCCGATGCCGCCATAGACCACTAAGCTTTGAGGGTGCTCAGCAACATCTGGGTCTAAGTTATTTTGCAGCATGCGGTATACCGCTTCTGTCAGCCAGCTTTTACAGGTTTTCTCACTGCCACGCGGTGCGCGGATCACTCGAGTTGAGTCAGTACGATTTAACATGGTTGTATCCCCTATCATCCATTTCTAATTAACGTTAAATTAACAATTTTATTTATAATAATCTGCGAGATACCTAGTTAGTGGCTTTGCACATGTATTTTCAAACCTATTAATTGATTAAAAATCAAATAATTAATCTTATATTAACTCACTCGAGACTATTTATTCATTGACGATGTTTATCTATGACTCAAATATATATACATTTACTTCACAAAGTATATACATTTAAATTTGAATTTTTGCAGGAAGAGTGAAGATTGGAATACCTAGGGAGTTATACAACAACAAGTAGATCTCTGTTTATAGAGAAAAAGTTGTATATACATTTAATTTTTTACATAGAAACAAGCAAATAGCGAAATTGCGAGTCGCCTCACAGAACGTAGCAACGATGTATAGCGAGAAGACCCATGCCGTACCGCTCAAAATGGTATACGCCAGAAACAAAAATGGGCTACCTGCATCAACAGATAACCCAAGTGGATTATAACCATGACGAAAATTTAATTTTCTAAATCATTCGCGTTGTGGCTAGGCGGCAAAATGAGGATAGCTCGGGGAGCATACACAAGTATGTGACCCGAGTAGCTGAATGAAGCCAACAACGCCACAGCACATAATATAACCATGACGAAAATTTAATTTTCTAAATCATTCGCGTTGTGGCTAGGCGGCAAAATGAGGATATCTCGGGCAGCATACACAAGTATGTGACCCGAGTAGCTGAATGAAGCCAACAACGCCACAGCACATAATATAACCATGACGAAAATGTAATTTTCTAAATCATTCGCGTTGTGGCTAGGCGGCAAAATGAGGATATCTCGGGGAGCATACACAAGTATGTGACCCGAGTAGCCGAATGAAGCCAACAACGCCACAGCACATAATATAACCATGACGAAAATTTAATTTTCTAAATCATTCGCGTTGTGGCTAGGCGGCAAAATGAGGATATCTCGGGCAGCATACACAAGTATGTGACCCGAGTAGCTGAATGAAGCCAACAACGCCACAGCACATAATATAACCATGACGAAAATTTAATTTTCTAAATCATTCGCGTTGTGGCTAGGCGGCAAAATGAGGATATCTCGGGCAGCATACACAAGTATGTGACCCGAGTAGCTGAATGAAGCCAACAACACCACAGCACATAATATAACCATGACGAAAATGTAATTTTCTAAATCATTCGCGTTGTGGCTAGGCGGCAAAATGAGGATATCTCGGGGAGCATACACAAGTATGTGACCCGAGTAGCCGAATGAAGCCAACAACGCCACAGCACGAAGGATGACGAAAATTTTAGCCGCCGAGATACGCGCTTCTTACTGCTTCATTGGCTAAAAGCGCCTTTCCACTATCTTCCAACACAATATGCCCATTTTCCAACACATAACCACGGTCTGCGAGTTTCAGCGCTTGGTTGGCGTTTTGTTCGACAAGAAAAATTGTCATGCCTTCCTCGCGTAGCTGTTGGATCGTATCGAAAATTTGCATAATGATAATGGGGGCAAGGCCTAGGGACGGCTCATCAAGCAACAGCAGCTCTGGCTGGCTCATTAAAGCACGGCCTATCGCTAGCATTTGTTGCTCTCCACCTGACATCGTTCCTGAACGTTGGCTTCGGCGTTCATAAAGCCTTGGAAACAGCTTATAAACCCGCTCAATACGTTCTTGGTACTGTTGGCGATTTGCAAAAAAGCCCCCCATTGCGAGGTTCTCTTCCACGGTCATACGAGAAAAGACACGCCGCCCTTCTGGCACTATTGCAATGTCTTCACGCATAATTTTCGAAGTGGGCAATTGAGTGATATCCACCCCTCGGTAGATGACTTGACCTTCCGATGCACGCGGGTCTCCACAAAGGGTACTGAGCAACGTTGTTTTCCCTGCACCATTTGCTCCGATTAAGGTCACAATCTCACCTTTTTGGATATTCAAGCTAATTTCATGTAACGCTTGTATTTTTCCATAATGGGTAGACACTTTTTTAAATTCAAGCATCAGTAAGCTTCCCCCAAATAGGCTTTTATCACATCAGGATGTTGACGAATTTCACTTGGCGTCCCATTGGCCAATGGCGTTCCTTGATTCACCACATAAATGCGATCTGAAATTCCCATGACTAATTTCATATCATGTTCAATTAATAAAATGGAAACATTATGATGAGCACGTAGTTCGGCAATTAAATCATCCAAATCATTGGTTTCTTTAGGGTTAAGCCCCGCAGCAGGTTCATCTAGCATTAAAATTTCAGGGCGAGTTACCATACAGCGAGCAATTTCTAACCGGCGCTGCTGCCCATAAGCTAAATTTCCAGCTTGTCGGTTTGCAAATGGTAGTAAATCTATGCGCTCTAACCATTTTACTGCATTATCAAGCGCTTCTGATTCTGCACGACGAAATGCAGGCGTTTTCAATAACCCAGAAAAAATGCCACTTTTTAAATGTTGATGCTGTGCAACAAGGAGATTTTCAATCACCGTCATTTCTTTGAATAACCGCACATGTTGGAACGTTCTTATCACTCCAAGACGAGCAATCGCCTGCCCAGTCAGCCCTTCAAGGTGCTTTTCACGATATAAAATAGTGCCGCTGGTCGGTTTATAAAAACCCGTTAAACAGTTAAAAATGGTGGTTTTCCCCGCCCCATTCGGGCCAATCAGTGAGACAATTTCCCCTTGGTTAATGGTTAACTCAACATTATTGACAGCAAGTAACCCACCAAAACGCATCGTTAAACCATTCACCTGGAGCAAAGGCGTTGTGTTATGGCTCATACGCCCTCCCCTTCAGGGACTTTTTTCACCTGCATTTGACGACGTTTCATTGGTAATAAGCCTTGGGGCCGCCAGATCATCATCAATACCATTAATGCCCCTAATAGCAGCATGCTGTATTGGTTAAGGTCACGCATCATTTCCCTTGATACGACTAAGATAATCGCAGCTAAAATAACGGAAGTTTGTGAGCCCATTCCTCCTAAAACGACGATGGCTAACACAAATGCCGATTCCACAAAAGTAAAAGACTCTGGGCTAATAAACCCTTGCCGTGCAGCAAATAATGTACCTGCAAACCCAGCAAAGGCTGCGCTGATAGTAAATGCCGTTAATTTTATTCGAGTTGGGCTTAGCCCTAATGAACGACAAGCAATTTCATCTTCACGTAGTGCTTCCCACGCACGGCCTAATGGCATACGCAGTAATCGATTTATCACAAACAAAGTTAAAACTACTAATAGCAAAGCGACAAAATACAGGAAAATAATTCGGTCGCCAGGACTGTAATCTAAGCCGAAAAAGTTATGGAAGGTATCCCAACCATCTTTTGCTGTACGGCTAAATTCCAAACCAAAAAAAGTCGGTTTTGGTAATTGGCTGATCCCATTTGGCCCGCCAGTGATTTCGGTATTATTCAGTAATAAAATACGAACAATTTCCCCAAACCCAAGTGTCACTATTGCGAGATAGTCCCCACGTAGCCTTAGAACAGGGAACCCCAATAAAAAGCCCGCTAATGCAGCGGTTAATCCTGCAATCGGTAAACTTTCCCAGAACCCAAAACCATAGTAATGATTTAATAAACCAAAGGTATAAGCCCCTATCGCATAGAAGCCTGCGTAGCCTAAAACCAGTAAGCCAGATAACCCAACCACCACGTTTAAGCCTAGCCCTAACATCACGTAAATTAGCGTTAAGGTCGCGATATCCACACTTCCACGAGAAACAATAAACGGCCAAATAATTGCAGCAATAATAATTATAACCGCAAGGATTTTTTGCTTCGTTGTCGAACCATCAAAATCAGGAATAGCCCACGCTTTCTTAGGAACGCCTTGCCACACTTTTCTTAAGGTTGGACGAACCAATTGGTACACAAAGATCACAACAATACCTGCAATGATCCAGTTCCAACGCACTGAGTCTCCAACGGTCACAACCAGCTTCGTGCCATCCAGCGCGAGCTGCAGCCCCATCATAAACAATGCCAATACAAAAAAAGTCACTGAAGCTACAATGGCATTAATCCAATTTTCTTTTCTCATACTTTTTCGACCTCCGGGCGTCCCAGAATGCCGGTTGGCATGATCAATAACACACCAATCAATAAACCAAATGACACTACATCTTTATATTCCGTGCTTAAATATGCAGAAGTCATTGCTTCCGCAACGCCTAAGATCAACCCACCTAGCATCGCACCGGGAATACTTCCAATCCCCCCTAATACCGCCGCGGTAAATGCTTTCATTCCTGCCATAAAACCAATGTATGGGTTAATCACGCCATAAAATTGCCCTAATAGCACCCCCGCGACAGCAGCCATGGCTGCACCAATCACAAAGGTCAATGAAATAACGCGGTCAGTATTAATGCCCAATAAGCTGGCCATTTTAAGATCTTCTGCGCATGCTCGACAGGCTCTTCCCATTTTTGAATAGCGAATAAATAGCGTCAAAGCTAACATCGCAAGCACGGTAACCACCCAGATGGTCAATTGCATCTTAGTCACCGTGGCTTCAAAACCATCGCTTTCACCCAGAACCCATTGCCCGGTGATCAAGCTGGGTAGGGCTAAATCACGCGAACCTTGTGACAGGCTGACATAGTTTTGTAGGAAAATAGACATCCCGATCGCAGAGATCAGTGCAATCAAACGTTTAGAATGGCGAACTGGACGATAAGCAACCCGTTCAATACTCCAACCATAGGTGCTAGAGACCACAATCGCGGCAATAAAGGCCGCTGCAACAAGGATCCAGCCGATATCGATCCCGAGCATCATCAAGCCTGCGATCACAATAAAAGAGACATAGCTGCCTATCATGTACACTTCGCCATGGGCAAAGTTAATCATCCCAATGATGCCATATACCATCGTATATCCGATGGCTATCAGTGCATAGGTACTGCCAAGGGTTAAACCATTCAGAAGCTGCTGAATAAAATAGAGAATTTGATCTGACATAAGACTATCCTTTCTAACTACCTGTCCTATATAGAGAGCAGAAGCCGGAAGCAATTAACTCACTTCCGGTTCTTATTCACTATGCTGGAACACTGCTGAGTACTATTTTACAGAGGTGGAAGTCCCATCTTTGTGCCACTCAAATACACCGAACTCAAACCCTTTCAGGTCACCGTTTGGCTGCCAGCTTAATGTCCCCATAACCGTTTCGACTGGATTTGCTTTCAGGTCTTTCACCAAATCTTCAGGCTCGATGCTGCCAGTACGCTCCATTGCCGTCGTTAAACCTTGGATCGCAGCATAAGTAGTCCAAACAAATGGTCCTGTTGGGTCTTCTTTTTTCGCTTTAATGGCATCTACGATAGGTTGGTTCGTTGCGACTTGGTCATAACGTTTTGGTAAAGTTACCAACATGCCCTCAGAGGCATCACCTGCAATATTCGATAATGAAGAGTTACCGACGCCTTCAGGCCCCATAAAGCGAATATTCAAGCCAGCTTGCTTCGCTTGGCGTAAAATTTGCCCCATTTCTGGGTAGTAACCGCCGAAATAAACAAAATCGACATTCTCTTTTTTCAGTTTAGCGACTAATGCAGAGAAATCTTTATCCCCTGCAGTTACCCCTTCAAACATCACCTCTTTGACGCCCGCTTTATTTAAGCTTTCGCGTACCGAACGTGCTAGGCCTTCGCCGTACTGTTGTTTATCATGAACAACAGCAATACGAGATGGCTTAATATCTTCCATAATATATTTCGCCGCAGTTGGACCTTGGTCTGAGTCTAAACCTGTTGTACGCAGAACCATTTGGTAGCCACGGGTGGTTAAATCTGCATTAGTGGCCGCTGGGGTGATCATAATGACACCTTCATCTTCATAAATATCGGATGCAGGCTGTGTTGAAGAGGAACATAAATGCCCAATGACATGGCGAATACCATCATTAATGACCTTGTTTGCGACCGCAACCGCTTGTTTTGGGTCGCAAGCATCATCATACTCAACAGCAACTAATGTATTTCCATTAATGCCACCTTTAGCATTAATATCCGCAATCGCTTGTCGTGCGCCTGTAAATTCCATATCACCATATTGCGCTACAGGTCCTGACATTGCGCCAACAACCGCTATTTTAATTTCCTTTGCCCATCCTGCAGAACTGAATGCCATCGCAATGCAGCCCGCTAATAATGCTTTATTCATATTCTTCATTTTATCGTCCCCGTCTTCATGGTTCTGAGTGTTTGTGTTTGATTTGTAGTAGATTATTATGGTTGACAGGTACAATGCCTGATATTTCAAAATACAGCGAATAAGGCTATATATTTCATAACATTAAACAAGATAATTATGCTAAATAGCAAATGGATATGGCAGGTTTTTACATTAGATGCAGAATAAAAAACTGATGTGTTAAAGTGGTTTTTTTGTAAATACTAGTGTTATATTCGGGTTAAATTTAAATTAATCCGAGTGAAATTCGGAAAATTCAGTATCACCAAATTTTTCTCTCTAAAATCAAAAAATCGGTTGTAGATCACTCTGGCAGGATGAGTGACTGCAACTCTTACAGGGAAACAGACAAAATATCATGAGACTCACGATTATCCCTTTGGTCAATCCTACTGAGCAACAATCTCTGGACTTACATAAAATCTGGCCTGACCAGAGCCAAGCATTACTAGCAAAACAGCTTGCAACTGGGCAACAGATCTATGCTGCCCGCTTTAATGACCGCCTTCTTGGCGCCGCAAAAATTACCGTAGAACATAATACAGCCACTATGCAGGATTTTTATATTCGAGAAATCACTCGTCGACGAGGTGTCGGTTCATATTTATTAGCAGAAATTTGCCAAGCAATCCCGAATATTACACTATGGAAATTCGACACTAACGGAGTTGCACCGCAAGAAAAAAACGTGATGCGGCTATTTTTGACTGCTCATGGCTTCAATGCCACCACACTGCCTGATATCTGGGAGAAACAGCATGAAACTAAATAGAATTCATCATGTTGCAATAATTGCATCCAATTTTGAAGTCAGTAAGGATTTTTATTGCCGTATTTTGGGATTAAATTTGCTTGAAGAACACTACCGTCCAGCAAATGATTCGTGGAAAGCGGACTTAGCCTTTGGTGAGCATTACCAAATTGAGTTATTCAGTTTTGTTAATCCACCAGCGAGACTAAGTTACCCCGAAGCCACAGGGCTACGTCATTTAGCCTTCAGTGTCGATGATTTAGATAAATGGGTCGCTTATTTAACTGAACAAGATGTGGCTTGTGAAGCAATACGGGTTGACCCCTACACGCAAAAGCGTTTTACATTTTTCACAGACCCAGATGGCTTACCGCTAGAGTTATACAGTGATTAATTGAACAATTAAAAATTGTAAAAGTAGAAATGATTATCTGCATTTATCCACCTCTTAACAGGCAATAAATGCAGATAATTTTAGTGAACAACGAATTGGCAAGTAATAAATCACATTTCGCTGTCTTCGTCTTCTTCCATCGCCAAACGTAACTTCTTCATGGCGTTCTTTTCAAGCTGACGAACGCGTTCTGCTGAAACACCATATTTATCAGCAAGTTCTTGCAACGTGGTTTTGTTGTCATCGTCTAGCCAGCGAGCTCGGATGATATCCTGACTGCGCTCATCTAAAGAGTCTAACGCCTCTGCTAGGCGGTCAGTCGCATGACTTTCCCAATTATCATCTTCAATTGAGCCAGCAAAATCTGATGCTTTGTCTTGTAAGTATAAGACTGGGGCCACTGGGCCACCAAAATCACTGCTGTCATCGTCATCTGACATATCAAATGCCATATCTTGTGCAGCCATACGTGATTCCATTTCACGTACATCTTTAGGACTTACACCTAACTCTTGGGCAACCATATCGACCTCGTCTTGGTTAAACCAACCAAGACGTTTTTTATTCTTTCTTAAATTAAAGAACAGTTTACGCTGCGATTTTGTTGTTGCAACTTTGACAATTCGCCAGTTACGTAAAACATATTCATGAATTTCAGCTTTGATCCAGTGAACCGCAAAGGAAACAAGGCGAACACCAACCTCAGGATTGAAACGACGCACAGCTTTCATCAGGCCAATATTACCTTCCTGAATTAAATCAGCTTGCGGCAAACCATACCCTGCATAACTACGAGCAACATGAATAACAAAGCGCAAGTGCGATAAGATCAGTTGCTTTGCAGCATCCAGATCACCATGGTAATGCAGCCGTTCAGCAAGTTCCTTTTCTTCCTCAGCGGTAAGCATCGGGTAAGCATTAGCAGCCCGAACATAGGCTTCAATACTTCCTTGTGGAACAAGAGCTAATGATTGCATGTCTTTGGTCATTCAGATCCTCAATAAAATAATAGGAAATAGATTAGTTTGTATTAATAACCACTTTGGTTAACGCATGAAGTAAACACTTTTAGTCTACCAGCTTAACCGCGTTAAATAAATTATATACAAATTTGTTAGCAGTAGGTCAATGTAAGACAAAACAATTCAGACTGAGTTCACTTTTAACACAAATAGTTAATAAATTCAAAAGGTAACAAAACAATCAAATCATTACCTTTTGATAAAAATGACGGAAAAACAACTCATTACTCAGGTGTAAAGTGTCGTAAATGTTGAAGTGTTGCCAACCATGCCGCTACCCAGCCAACCATAGCGGATAACAATAAGACCAATAAAGACTCTTCCCATAACAGCCCTTCAATCAGAAATTGTGTACCGAATACACTGGCCACTTTTGCCACACCGTCAGCTAATTGCCAAACAAGTAAGAAGGTCATAATTAGGGAAATAATCGCCCCTGATGCACCTAATACAAGACCACCATTTAAAAATGGCCTCATGATAAACCCATCGGTAGCACCGATTAATTTCATCACATTAATCGTATCGCGGCGAGCAAAAATATTAAGCCGAACGCTATTACCTATTACAAGGAACAGGGACACAATCATTAAAATCCCAATAACAGAAGCGACTTTCCCAACCAAGCCCGTAAGTGCGGCTAACCGAGCAAACCAGCTATCATCCATGCGAACTTCTTCAATTCCATCGACTTGGCTGACTCTATCACGCAAAGTTGTTAATACATCAGAACCTTCAAAATCAATTTTAGGCGTAATGATTGCGACTGCTGGCAGTGGGTTTTCCTCTAGCATATCGAGTGCGGTACTGAAGCCGGACCAACTGCGAAACTCGCTCATGGCTTGGTCACGAGAAAGGTAATTCACATGATCAATGCCATCCAGAGCCTGCAATTGTGTTACCACATTTTGCCCACCTTGTTCATCAAGAGATTTATCTAAATAAACAGTAAGTTGTGGCGTTGGGTACCATTGCTCCGCGGCTTGCGACACATTTTTCCACACAATATAGCAAAGGCTTGGTAACGTAAGTGAAATCGCAATAACCATAATAGTTAAAAAGGTCGCTAAAGGCTGTCTAAGCATGTCAGCGAGTGCATTCAGCCATGAATAGCGCCACTGCTCTTTCCAGCCCCCTTTTAATGCTTTGCTTTTCGATTGCTTGGCGCGTACTGGCTTGCTTTTACGGACATTCTTAGCCATGTTGACCTCCAAGCATACGACCTTCACTTAGTGTAAGAACACGGTAGTTACGACGCTCAATCAGAGCAATATCATGGGTCGCCATTAAAACAGTCACCCCCACACGATTGAACTCTTCGAATAAACGCATTATCCCTTCAGACAATTCGCCATCAAGGTTACCTGTTGGTTCATCCGCTAATAACATCGTTGGCTTATTCACCACGGCTCGGGCAATACCGACACGCTGTTGCTCCCCTCCAGATAACTGAATTGGAAAGTTTTTAGCTTTGTCCAATAACCCGACTTTATCCAAGGCCGCAGAAACCCGCCTACGAATATCTTCCGTGCTAGCGCCAGAAATAATTAATGGCATCGCCACATTGTCATAGACGGTTCTATCAAATAACAAGTGATGATCCTGAAAAATCATCCCGATCTGCCGGCGCAGAAATGGGATCTCTCGATTTTTCAAGCGGCTGATATCATGACCATTGAATAAAATATGGCCCGCACTTGGGCGCTCAATACCACAAATCAGTTTAAGTAATGTACTTTTACCTGCGCCTGAGTGGCCTGTTAGAAATGCCATTTCTCCAGGTTGAAGATGGAAATCAACCCCTTGGAGTGCTTGGCGGCCACCGCGATAAGCTTTACTAACGTGTTCAAAGCGAATCATCGAAAATTATTCCTCTCGGGCAAATAGAGCCTCGATAAAGTCATCTGCTTTAAATGGACGTAAATCTTCAATACCCTCACCAATACCAATATAACGAATTGGAATACCAAATTGGTCGGCAATAGAGAAAATTACGCCACCTTTTGCTGTGCCATCGAGCTTAGTCAATGTGATACCCGTCAAACCGACTGCATCATCAAAAAGTTTGGCCTGACTTACCGCATTTTGTCCAGTACTTGCATCTAGCGTTAACATAATTTCATGGGGAGCATTTTCATCGAGTTTTTTCATCACTCGGACAATTTTTTTCAGCTCTTCCATCAGATGCGATTTATTTTGTAAGCGCCCAGCGGTGTCTGCAATTAAAACATCCACCCCTTTCGCCTGCGCTGATTGAATCGCATCAAAAATAACCGATGCAGGATCTGCGCCTGTATGTTGGGCTACCACAGGAATTTTATTGCGTTCACCCCATACTTGAAGTTGCTCAACAGCAGCTGCACGGAAAGTATCCCCCGCAGCTAACATGACGCTTTTTCCTTCTGATTGATATTGACGTGCTAATTTACCAATTGTTGTCGTTTTTCCGACCCCATTAACACCAACCATAAGAATAACATAGGGTTTTTTGTCTTCGATCACGAGTGGTTTATCCACTTTCGCTAAAATATCAGACATTTCCTCACGCAATTTGCCATATAACGCTTCTGCATCCTTGAGTTCTTTACGGCTCGCATGCGCCGTTAAGTTATCAATGATTTTTCGCGTGGTATCAACCCCGACATCCGCTATTAATAATTGTTCTTCGAGCTCTTCAAATAAGTCATCATCAATTTTTTTACCTGAAAACAGCCCAAAGAAACCCGAACCTAAATTCTGTCGAGTTTTTAATAGCCCTTTCTTTAGCCTAGCAAAGAAACCTTCTTTTTTAGGTTTTTCTTGCTCTGTTGGTGAATTATTTTTTTCTTCTTCTAAACGTAAGCGTTCAGCTTCTTCCTCTGCAATTCTCGCTTCTTCGGCGGCCTGTTCTTCGGCTAGACGCGCGGCTTCTGCCGCTTGACGTTCACGCTCCGCTTGCTCTTCGGCTAAACGTGCGGCTTCTGCCGCTTGACGCTCACGCTCCGCTTGCTCTTCGGCTAAACGCGCAGCTTCTGCCGCTTGGCGTTCACGTTCCGCTTGTTCTTCCGCTAAACGTGCGGCTTCTGCCGCTTGGCGCTCACGTTCTGCTTGTTCTTCCGCTAGACGCGCGGCTTCTGCCGCTTGGCGCTCACGTTCTGCTTGTTCTTCTGCTAGACGCGCGGCTTCTGCCGCTTGGCGTTCACGTTCCGCTTGTTCTTCCGCTAAACGAGCGGCTTCTGCCGCTTGACGCTCACGTTCTGCTTGTTCTTCCGCTAGACGCGCGGCTTCTGCCGCTTGACGCTCACGTTCTGCTTGTTCTTCTGCCGCTTGGATTGCAGCTAACTCTGCTTGACGACGCTGTTCTTCGGCTTCTTCTGCAGCCTGGATCGCTGCTAACTCAACTTGACGCTGACGTTCCATTTCTGCTTCGGCAATACGTATTGCTTCAGTTTCTTGGCGTTCACGCTCTGCTTTTTCTTCCGCGAGTATTTTCTCTTGGGCTTCCTGATGCGCTTGTTCCGCTTGATCTTGAGCTGCTTGGAGCGCCGCTAATTTAGCTTTTCGCTCACGTTCTGCTTGCTCGGTTGCTGCATCAATCGCAGCTTGCTGCGCTTCATACTGACGCTCTGCTTCATCTTCAGCGGCTTTAATAGCAGCTTGCTCTGCTTGAGCTTGACGTTCCGCTTCGGCGGTTGCGGCATCAACCGCAGTTTCATGGGGTGATTTGTTTTCAACATCCTTGACTACATCATTATCATACTGTTGAGCTTCTTGTTGCTGAGTTTCTTCTTCATTTTTACGCCCAAACCCCAACCATGAGAAAAAACCTTTTTTCTTGTCTTTAGCCATTTGCCACTACACTCCTCGCGGTAAAAATATGGCACTCGATAATCAAATCGCAATAAAATTATATGCAGTCTACCATTTCATCGCTCAGCAACACATATCTGAAAGAAAAATCCTGCCAATTTAATCTGAATTTCCGTGTTAAAACGGTGAAAATGAAGTTCTATAATTGAAAAATGACCAATCAGAGATAACAACACTGCAACTTATCGCCTGACAGGTATACAATAGTAACAATCAAATTTAAGTACATAAACCCGTTAAGTAACAATAAACATTATGGCAAAAAAACCACAATCCCCCTCTTTAGGGCAAATTCGTATTATTGGTGGAAAATGGCGCGGAAGAAAGCTGCCAGTTCGTGATAGTGAGGGCTTACGTCCAACCACAGACAGAATTAAAGAAACGTTATTTAACTGGTTAATGCCAATTATTCGAGATGCGCGTTGCTTAGATTGCTTCGCAGGAAGTGGCTCACTGGGCTTTGAAGCTCTTTCTCGTTTTGCAGAAACGGTCACTTTTATTGAGCTTGATAAACAAAACACACAACTGTTAACTGAAAACAAAGCTCGCTTACAAGCTGATAACGCAACTATTATTCAGAGCAATAGCCTCGCTGTTTTAAGCCAAGCTGGAACCCCTTTTGATGTGGTTTTCATTGACCCACCTTTTCGCAAGGGGCTGCTCAATGAAACCATTCAATTGTTAGAAAAAAACCAATGGTTAGCTGAAGAAAGCTGGATATACGTTGAGTCAGAAGCGGAGTCACCACTTACTGACATTCCGGCAAATTGGCAGCTTCATCGCGAAAAAATAGCGGGGCAAGTCGCATATCGCCTTTTTATTCGGACTTCACTTTAGGAACAAAAAACATGTTTATCAATATTGGGCGCCTACTCATGATTTGCGTTTGGGGCTTTATGGTCTTTAACCTTGTCCATCCATTCCCTAAACCATTGAAATACTTTATGGATATTGCAATGGTTTTTATGGTTTTCATGCACGCATTACAAACTATTTTCCTAAAAGCAACGCTACCAAAAGGCGAGAAAATATCGGGTTTAGCTCAACTGCGCATTTTCTTTTTTGGCGTATTCGAAATGCTAGCGATGCAGAAAAAAAATAAAACTGATTTAGAAGAAGCGAAGAAAAAACAATCAGGTGAATGAGTTATGCTAAGCTGGCTCAAAACGAATAAAGCGGGTACCTTGCATAATCAGCTTACCCTCATGGCCAAGCTCAACGCCTTGATACTGTTCTTCCGTTACAATGGTTTTAATAATTTCGCCGCTTGATAGCGTCTTAAAGTGAATCTCATAGCGAAAAGTTTCAGGAGAAACAACATCCCGCTCTCGAGAGCGCATATTTGGGTATGGATAGTCTTTTTTGCTATCAACTTTGACTAAGTAACTCACAGGCAAGGCGTTATCGTTGATTTCATTTTGCTTGCGTTGATCAAAAAAACGCTTAGTTGCTAGGACAGCAATGACTGCTAAAACAATGATCAATAATATAGGCTTATTCATAATGTATGCTTTTCACTTAAAAAGTCAGTCGCTATAGTTTATCTTATTTAACTAAGCTGGACACATTTCTATACTCTAAATAGCTTGAAATAAACGAGTATAAGTTGCCGGATCACTGTCGTGTCATTCATTGAACATATAAGGATGTGTATATGATTAGTTGGCCATTCCTCGCTGTACTCTTTTCCGGTTGGTTATATGTCGATGCCGCCTATCGAGGACCCGGGTGGCAACGGTGGTTATTTCGCCCGATCACACTGCTACTTTTATTACTTTGGGGCTGGAGTTCCGACGATCTTAACCTGCAGAATTAC
Source organism: Providencia rettgeri (assembly GCF_023205015.1). Taxonomy (NCBI): domain Bacteria; kingdom Pseudomonadati; phylum Pseudomonadota; class Gammaproteobacteria; order Enterobacterales; family Morganellaceae; genus Providencia; species Providencia rettgeri. The sequence continues at coordinate 3,830,888 of NZ_CP096258.1, forward strand.
CTCATTCTTGCGGGGTTGCTAGTCTCGCTCGTCGCAGATCTGTCTCGTATGCTTTCAAGTGAGCACTTACTAGCTTCCGTTGCGTTGATGTTCTTGAGTTACTTGATTTATACCATTAGTTTCGGAATGCAACTCAATTTTGGGCTCTATCTACCTTGGTTGGCCGCCCCTCTGATTGTCGCTGCCATTACTTTAGTGTTTATTTGGGGTAAACTTGAAAATCTTCAAGCCATTGTTTTTGCATCATTAATAATGTGTATGATTATGGCATGGGTTGCTGGCGACCAATATTTTGGTCTCGGTCGTGAATACAATTTTTCAATCATGATTGGTGCGTCACTCCTCTTTCTTTCTAACTGCGTATGGCTAATTGCTCGATTCCGTATCCCATTTAAAGCTTCAAAAGCCGTTGTTGCTGCGCTCTATTTCATCGGGCAATTCTTTATTGTCCGGGCCATTTATTTGTAACTCTTCGGTTAGTAAATACCATGCCAATTGATAAAAAGTGCTATTTGAGAATTTTATCAGTTGGCAGCTCCTCTTTTAGTTTGACTCTGGAGTAGACTCCAGAGTGTAGACTTATCTGCAATGAATAATGAAACGAATTATTGTTAGATAAGGGGGCGCTTATGCACTCACACTCTCATAAAGAAAATCATGTACATACCAGTTCTTGCTGCTCAAGTAGCGCGACCTGTTCTTCTGTAATAACAGAAAATAGCAAAGAAGTGAGTAATGACTCACATACTCACGAACATGGCTATACAAAGCAACACTCAGATGACGATGAAGAATCTCACCAGCATCAAGGATGCCATTCACCCCATAAGCATGATACAGACGATACGCACCATAACCATGCAGGCCATGGCCACCAACACGGTGATAGTTGTGGATTAAGCTCGAATATCATCAATGACGTTGAGCCAACCCAAGCCGCAGGGCAACGATTCAGTTGGGTTATTCGCGGTATGGATTGCCCTAGTTGTGCCAATAAGATTGAAACCGCAGTCGGCCAAATTAGTGAAGTTAAACAAGCTAAGGTGTTGTTCGCTACTGAAAAATTAGTGGTTGATGCCAATACGGATATTAGTGCAGCGGTTCGTTCCACGGTTGAAGCTGCTGGCTATGAATTGCTCGAAGTGACTGGTAACAGTGCGGCGGCTATTGCGCCACCACAAAGCTTACTCAGTGAAGCTAAGCCTGTCATTATATTAGCGATTTTGATGGCAATTAGCTGGGGTATTGAATCATTCAACCCAAAAATTGGTAACATCGCCTTTATTTTGACAACCCTGTTTGGATTGTATCCGATCGCACGTAAATCACTCCGCTTAATGCGTACAGGTTCACCTTTTGCTATCGAAACTTTGATGACTGTTGCCGCTGTAGGCGCTATCTTCATTCAAGCAACAGAAGAAGCCGCGATGGTTATCTTACTGTTTATGTTAGGCGAAATGTTGGAGTCTTATTCTGCTGGTAGAGCCCGACGAGGAGTTAGTGCCTTAATGGCACTGGTTCCAGAAGATGCTGTTTTAATCAAAGATGGGCAAAAATTGACGATCCCTGTTGCGCAATTACGCCCAGGAGACATTATTGAGATTGCTCCGGGTGGGCGTTTACCGACCGATGCCGTATTACTCTCAGGTTTTGCTAGCTTTGATGAAAGTGCGCTAACAGGTGAATCCGTTCCTGTAGAACGCAATGCGGGCGAAAAAGTGGCAGCAGGCTGCTTATCTGTCGATAGATCTGTTCAAATGCAGGTGGTATCAGAGCAAGGCCAAAATGCCATCGACCGTATTTTACAGCTCATTGAAGAAGCTGAAGAACGCCGCGCACCAATAGAGCGCTTTATTGACCGCTTTAGCCGTGTGTACACACCAATCATCATGCTAATTTCCGCATTAGTAATTGTTATTCCGCCTATTTTTTTCAGCGCACCATGGGAAACATGGATTTATCGCGGTTTAACACTGTTACTAATCGGTTGCCCTTGTGCACTAGTGATTTCGACACCTGCAGCCATCACCTCTGCACTCGCAACGGCGACACGACGCGGTGCATTAATTAAAGGCGGTGCAGCACTTGAGCAACTGGGTACAATCACAACAATTGCTTTAGATAAAACAGGCACACTAACGGAAGGTAAACCTCATGTCACTGACCTTGTTCCTGTAAAAGGCATGACAGAAAGTGAATTAGTTCAAATCACGGCGTCTGTTGAGGTTGGCTCTCACCACCCACTCGCTAAAGCAGTGGTGAATAAAGCAGAGTCGCTATCACTGAGCATTACTGAAGCTCAAGACCGTAAAGCGTTAGCAGGAAAAGGCGTCGAAGGCATACTGGGTAGTAAACGTATACTGGTGAGTGCACCAAACCGCCTTGATACTCCACTCAATAGTGAATGGAAAAATAAGGTCGATGTTCTAGAAGCAGAAGGGAAAACGGTTGTTGTCACACTCGAAGATGACAGTGTAATCGGTTTAACTGCGCTGCAAGATACACTACGTGGTGACGCGTCGGATGCGATGAGCATGCTTAAAGCGCTTAACGTTAATGCGGTAATGTTAACGGGTGATAACCCTCGTGCTGCGAGTGCTATTGCAGGGCAACTAGGCATGGAGTTCCGTGCTGGCTTATTACCTGAAGATAAAGTGACTGCAGTAATGGAACTTAATCGTAACCACAGCACCATGATGGTCGGTGATGGCATTAACGACGCTCCGGCAATGAAAGCCTCCAGTATCGGGGTAGCCATGGGAAGTGGTACGGACGTTGCGTTAGAAACCGCCGATGCCGCATTAACCCATAACCGTTTAACGGGGCTAGCTGAAATCATCGCGCTTTCTCGTGCAACGCGAAAAATCATTCGTGAAAATATCGCGATTGCCTTGGGGTTAAAAGCGGTCTTCCTCGTGACCAGTTTATTAGGCATTACCGGGCTTTGGGTTGCTGTACTTGCTGACTCAGGTGCAACAGCACTCGTCACAGCAAATGCAGTGCGTCTACTACGCGTTAAATTACCCCAAGTGAAAAAATAGCTTTAATTAACAGGGCTTCAATCAATCTAGTTTCAATCAACTGATTTAAACGCCACGCTAAGTGGCGTTTTTCATTTACAACCCTTCCAATAAACGTCTGTATTACAATATGTTAAATACAAATTCAATTAAATAATTAGGACTAACTTTTTCTCCACGAACCTCAATTTTCGCTAAAATACGTTTTATTAATAGACTATTTTGGTATAACGTTTAGTGGGTTCTGAGTATGGTAAAAAATCACAGTTCAACACCGCATGATGCTGCATTTAAAGGGTTTATGTCCAAAATTGATAATGCACGTGATTTTTTTGATATTCACTTACCCAACCATATTAAGCAATTATGTGATTTCAAAACATTAGCAATAACAAATTCATCTTTCATTGATAATCAGCTACGTACTCGTCTTTCGGATGTTCTCTACACTGTCGAGACACAGCAAGGTGAGGGGTATATTTATATGTTAGTTGAACATCAATCAACACCCGATAAACTAATGGGTTGGAGGATGATGCATTATGCGTTCCTTGCCATGAATCAGCACTTACAACAAGGTCATCGCGATTTACCACTGGTTGTCCCAGTTTTATTTTATCATGGGAAAATAACCCCCTACCCATATGCTCAGCCGTGGACACACTGTTTTCCGTGGCCTGAAATTGCGTCAAACTTATACAGTCAGCCATTTCCTCTCGTCGATATTACTGTTATTGATGACAATGAACTCGTGAACCATCGCAAAGTTGCCGTTATGGAACTCGCGATGAAACATAGAGACCTAAGAGATAACATAGAAAAAATTACGCAATTACTAGCTGAAGCGATGAATCGAAACTATCATCATAGTGATGATATAATTACTATTTTCAATTACTTATTTATTACTATGGATTCACCACATTTTGAAACAGTGGTCAATCAACTTATACACCAACTAGAAAATAACCAAGAGGATATCATGAACATCGCACAACGATTAAAAAACCAAGGGTTACAAGAAGGCATTGATATCGGTGTAAATAGAGGCATTGATATCGGTGTAAATAGAGGCATTGATATCGGTGTAAATAGGGGCATTGATATCGGAGCAAACAATAAACAATATGAAATTGCTCTTAAAGGCTTACAACTTGGTACAAGTATTGAACTTATCTGTCAACTTACAGGGCTAAGCTATCAGGAAGTATTAAACCTACGTTAATCCCTACTTCTTGGCAAGAATTAACGTACAAAATGAAATTAGCTAATGACTACTAGCTCGACTTTTTACGCAACAAATAACGATACGGGGTATCATCAACCTCTACGGCTAATAAATCATGCTCCATAAAACGGCAAAAGCCCGGAATGTCGCGTGTGGTTGCTGGGTCATCCGCAATAATTAACAACGTTTCCCCATCTGCCATATTACGAACCGTTTTACGCACTAACATCACAGGCTCAGGGCAACGCAACCCAAGTGTGTCAAGGGTTTTAGTGGCATTATCAAAAGAATCAGACATTAAAAAACACTTCCAAAAGGGAACAATAAATTGATTATATAATAAAATAACATTCAATGAATGAACTGTTTTGCTTTTGTTGCGCAACAGGCGTATTATGCGCAGTTCCCAACTGTTGGGATGAATTTCATGGGTTCCCTCACCCCATTGTCACTAAAAAGGTACAATATGTTTAATTTTACTGCGCAGCAAAAAGCCACTGCGTTAATTTGGCTTTCGTTGTTTCATATTTTAATTATTACTTCTAGTAACTACCTAGTGCAATTGCCGATTAATATTTTCGGTTTCCATACCACTTGGGGCGCATTTACTTTTCCATTTATTTTCTTAGCAACTGACTTAACCGTCCGTATTTATGGCGCACCGCTTGCACGTAAGATTATCACTGCAGTTATGCTACCCGCACTATTAATATCCTATGTAATTTCAGCGCTATTTTTCCAAGGGGAATGGCAAGGCTTTACCGCATTATCTGAGTTTAACTTATTTGTCGCACGTATTGCCGCAGCAAGCTTTATGGCTTATGTGTTGGGTCAAATATTAGATGTCAGTGTTTTTAATCGATTACGTCAAAATGCACGTTGGTATGTGGCTCCTGCTTGTGCCATGTTCTTTGGTAATTTAATTGATACTATCGCATTCTTCTTTATCGCATTTTTCCGTAGTAGCGACCCATTTATGGCCGCAAACTGGGTAGAGATTGCATTAGTTGACTATGTCTTCAAACTACTTATTTGTATGCTGTTTTTCTTACCAGCTTACGGTGTACTTTTGAATTTTATTTTGAAATATTTCTTTGCAAACTCAGATAAAAAACAGTTAGTCAATCAACACTAAAAACAAAAAAAGGAGATAGCTAAATGCTATCTCCAAATAAGTTTAACTGAGCTAAAACAAAAAATAACAACCCTACAATTTGATAAGTAATAGATCACAAAGCTTTTGCTAGAAGTGAAATCGGGTGCTCACACTTCTTACTCGTCGACATCTCAATCTGCCACTTACAAGTCTCGCAGTCTGTGATCACCATATCCGCGCCACTTTCTTCAATTTGGCGAAATAACCCTGCACCAATACCTTGAGAGACTTCATAGTTTTCTTTTTTGAAACCATAGGTTCCTGCGATACCACAACATTGTGAATCCAACACAATCAGTTCAACGCCGGGTACACGCTTAATTAACTCTAATGTGTAGGAAGTCCACCCCATTTTTTCCATATGGCATGGTGTGTGATAAGCCACTTTTAAAGGCGTATGTTTCAGTTTAAGTTCACGACCTTCTTCCAGTAAACGGTAGATATAACGTGTTGCAAGCTCGATGTTATCCCTCATTGCGGAAGTATCAACATCAAGGACATGCGTATATTCATCACGGATGGTAAACGTACAGGTTGATGAAGTTGCAACAACAGGTACATGTTTTTCAAGGATAGTTTCTTGCAATGACTCTAAATTAACATTGGCTTGGCGCTTAGCCTGTTTCATAAAGCCATTGGCTATTAATGCCACACCACAACATTTTTCACGTTTAAGTAGCTGAACACCAATATTCATGCCGTTAAAGACTTTAATTAAGTCTTTACCTAATTGAGGGTGGTTATAATTCACATAACAGCCATGGAAGAACGCAACTTGCTCTTCAAATTTAGCTTGTTCAGCGGCTTGTTTTGCATACCAACGGCGGAAAGTCCCAAACGAATATTTAGGTAATTCACGGCGGTGGTCTATTTTCAATGCTTTATCAAGGATTTGACGTACAGGTTTTAACCCTGTAATGGTATTCACCACGGGTGCAAATGGTGTCGATAATGACCCCATTAAATCAGTATGGCTGAGAATTGCATCACGAATTTTAGGTTTTTGCTGGCTGTAAGTATTACGCGCACGAGCGATAATATCGCCAATTTTCACATCCGACGGGCAAGCCACTTCACAGCGCTTGCAGTTTGTACAATATTTAAGTGCCTCGTCATATAACATTGGGTCTTTTAAGCGCAAACGCTCACCATCAGGTCCTGCTTGCTTAGGACCAGGGTACAATGGATTGACCTTTGCAACCGGGCAGTAAGTGGTACACACCGTGCATTTAATACAGCTTTCAAAGCTTGCATCTTGAATACTCATTGTGCCACCTCCACCTGCTGGGCTTTACTCTTAATCCGTTCATTAATGATTTCATTAGCGGCATATAATGCGCTAATTATTGATACCCCCGCCCCACAACCTTGGGTGAGAGGGTCAAAACCGCCTAATACAGCGCCGGCGACATAAAGGTTTGAAATAGCGTTGCCCTCTTTTTGAGCGCGCAATTTTTCATCGGTTTTCACACCAAAAGCCATATACGGTTGGGAAGCAAAAAACTCTTTGTTAGTCCATTTTGCACGTTCTGAAATTTCACACAGGTCCAATTGCATCAATGGTTCATACACACGATCGAACTCTGCCACCAATCCATTATTGAAAAAACTCCCCGTTGCCAGAACAAAATGCTTAGCTTTTAAAGAGATATCACCATGATTACGAGTCTGGACAGATTCAATTCGGCCATCCACACAGTTTACCGCGGTGACTTTATCACCTGGCATCACTATGCCACCTTGACGCCGAAACTGACGCAATAACATTTCGTGTAAACGGATCCCCAATAAAGAAGGCGGAAGAGTCGGCAATAAAAATATAGGCTTACCTAAGCTCCTTTGTAACTCCTGTAAAGGTTCATCACTGTCGAGTCCGATACACGCTGGCATGAAAATCGCTTCTGCATCTGCGACCAACGGAGAGATTTCAGCCACCATTTGAGTCATGTTTTCTGGACGATCTAACCAACGAGCAACATTAATAGCTCTAAATTCGCTCGGGTTTTCTCTTAGTCTGTCTAATAAGGGTAAATGCACGTAGTGAGCTGTTGCTTGTAGCCCTTCACGTTGTAGCTCATCAGCCACCATCTGGGGTTGAAAATCCAAGAAACCTTCGATACCAACCACCGCGATTTTGTTAGCATCCATTTTATGGTGCAAGCCGACAGTTGGAACCGATTTAGGACTAAGCCAAGTCATGCGTTTATGGCCTAGAGGGGTAATCCGATAGTGATTTTCCTCGCACGAACCTTTTAAATGAACACCTGCTTGCTGTAATATCGACTGAGCCACATGCGCTAACTCAGTAACCTGCGTTTTTCCAATTAAACTATAAGGGTGTGCTGGCGACTGTTCCTTTAGCGCATCAAGCATTTCTAGTGGTTTTTCAGCCACTTGTCCATTTGGTAAATGGGTTAATAAATCCAAGGAGCCTGATGAAAAATGTAATGCATTTTGCCCTGCACTAACAATTGCACAAGATAGCCCAGACTGAGTTAAGCGTATGCCGCTCATTAATCCAGCTAAACCGCCGCCCATGACTACTACATCATATTTCATTGTCCGCCTCCTTCTGTGCATCCTTACCAAGTGTCGCTTCATTCATGCCACATAACCCGTGATATACCCAGCTGGTAAATTCACTTTCACGCAATGCGTCACCCCAAGCAATTGGACGTACACCTTTCCAACGTTCATTCAGGAAGTGACTTAATTGCTGCTCCGTTTCATGGGGCGTTGTGACATTAAAACGGTTGAGTAAGCCAGCTGCGCGGCATGCACATAGCTCACCTTGGCAAGTTCCCATCCCCACACGAGTACGGCGCCTTAAATCAAGTAAATTATTGACTGTTAATGAATTAACGGCATAGCGCACTTCACCCGCAGTAACGGCTTCACACTCACAAACTAAACTTTTATCGAGCCTATCCGCACTGAGAATTGCAGAAGCCCTGTCGCCATGGCGGTAAACCGCTGAACCACGAATAGGGGCTGGAATGGAAACAACATTGCGTAAGGCTTCTTCTGCACTATGTTGCGAACCCGGTAGTTGCGCTTCTGCTGTTGTACATTTGGCACTGTAGCCTAATTTTTCACAAACTTTATCAGTAGCCCATTCCGCCATCAGGCGATATGTCATTAACTTACCACCAGTGATAGTGATAAACCCTTCTAAGCCATCGCGTTTAGCATGGTCTAACAACACAATACCGCGGCTGACATTACGCCCTGATGGATCATCATCACTGGCAACTAATGGCCGAACACCGGCATATGCACGTAGAATGCGCGTTGTCGCGAGTGCAGGAGACAGCATCGAACCTTCACGAATCAGAATATCCACCTCTTCAGGGGTGACATACATATTATCAATTTGGTCATATTCAATGTGCGTGGATGTGGTACCGATCAGTGAAATGGTGTCGCCAGGCACAAGAATATCGGCATCAGCAGGCTTACGGCAGCGGTTTATCACCATGTTGTTCAAACGGTGACCTAAAATTAATAATGCCCCTTTCGCAGGGAACATTTTAATTTTTAGTTCGCCATATTCTGCAATTTTTTGTCCCCAGATCCCGCCTGCATTGACGACAATTTCTGCGTAAATATCATATTGTTTTTTAGCATGGTGATCATAAACCGTCACGCCACGTACCGTATCGCCATCACGAATCAAGCCAATAACTTCATGATAAGTTAATACTTTAGCGCCATGCTCTCTGGCATCTAACATATTTGCAGCAGTCAAACGGAATGGGTCAACCGTACCATCAGGAACACGAACCGCACCGATGAGATGTGGGTTAACAGAAGGTTCAAGACGAATTGCCTCTTTAGGGTCAATCGCAGTCGCATCAATACCCGCCGCTTGGCAGGCCGTAATGAATTGCTGCTGATATTCTAAGCTGTCTTCAGGGAGAGTAATAAACAAACCGTCCGTTCGTTCAATACAATGATGTGCGATACGCTTTAAAATTTTGTTCTCTTCGATACATTCTCTGGCAGATTCACCATCGGTGACGGCATAACGCGCGCCACTATGCAATAATCCATGGTTACGACCTGTTGCGCCAGTCGCAATATCATGCCTTTCGAGTAAAACGGTTCTTAGACCTCGGCGAGCGCAGTCACGAGCGACTCCTGCACCTGTTGCGCCACCACCGATAATGATGACATCCGTTTCAGTCACAGATGAGCCATTCATGTCGCATTCCTCACATTAATAAACGTTTCTATAATAAATAAGTATAGGTTCTATTTTTATAATCTATTATTAAATATAGTCCAGAAACGCGATCAATGTTTGATAAGGAACAAAAACGAAAGCATTTAATGCGTATTTAGTGTTCAAAAGAACAAAATCGTGATGAGAATCACAAAATAATTAACATTTCCAGTTCCATTCTATTCACAAATGTCATTTACTATGCAACTTCATAAACAAAATCAATAATTGTGCGTTGGATTACAGATAAATTGTTTTTTAACGACTACAATTTAGAGCAATTAAGAAAACAAAGACTCTTAAATTACTCGATTACTTTCGTTTTTGTTACTTCACCAATAATAAACACTCAATATTTCTCTGAGATAGAGAAATGGAAGTGTAAATAAAAATTAGCATGCCATCGGAGGCGTATATGTTAAGCATTTTTAAACCAGCACCTCATATAGAGAGGCTGCCAGCGGATAAGATAGATCCTGTCTATCGTAAGCTTCGTTGGCAGATCTTCATGGGTATTTTCTTTGGTTACGCAGCGTATTATCTAGTCCGAAAGAACTTTGCGTTAGCGATGCCATATCTTGTTGAACAAGGTTTCTCTAAAGGTGACCTTGGTTTTGCATTATCAGGGATCTCAATTGCTTACGGATTTTCTAAATTTATCATGGGGTCGTTTTCCGACCGTGCAAATCCGCGCTATTTCTTACCCGCAGGTTTGATTCTCGCCTCCGCAGTGATGTTAATCATGGGCTTCGTACCATGGGCAACATCAAGCATCATGGTCATGTTCGTATTACTGTTCCTTTGTGGTTGGTTCCAAGGTATGGGTTGGCCTCCTTGTGGACGTACCATGGTTCACTGGTGGTCACAAAAAGAACGTGGCGGTATCGTTTCGGTTTGGAACTGTGCGCACAACGTCGGTGGTGGTATCCCGCCATTACTGTTCATGTTAGGTATGGCATGGTTTAACGACTGGAAAGCTGCGCTGTATATGCCTGCATTGGCTGCTATTCTTGTTGCAATCATTGCATTTGCGTTAATGCGCGACACCCCACAATCTTGTGGTCTTCCTCCAATTAAAGAGTACAAAAACGACTATCCAACTGACTATAAAGCATCAGATGAGCAAGAGTTAACTGCAAAAGAAATCTTCATGAAGTATGTTTTCCCTAACAAACTATTATGGATGATTGCGATTGCGAACGTGTTCGTTTACTTACTGCGTTATGGTGTTTTGGACTGGTCTCCAACTTACCTGCGTGAAGTTAAACACTTCGCAATGGACAAATCTTCATGGGCTTACTTCTTATATGAATACGCAGGTATCCCAGGTACGTTACTGTGTGGTTGGATGTCGGATAAAGTCTTCCGTGGTAACCGTGGAGCCACTGGTGTGTTCTTCATGGTTCTGGTAACCATTGCAACTATCGTATTCTGGATGAACCCAGCGGGTAACCCAAATGTTGATATGGCATGTATGTTGATCATCGGTTTCCTAATCTATGGTCCTGTTATGTTGATTGGTTTGCACGCCCTTGAACTTGCACCGAAAAAAGCAGCAGGTACAGCCGCAGGATTCACAGGCTTGTTCGGCTACCTCGGTGGTTCTGTAGCAGCAAGTGCTATCGTTGGTTATACCGTAGACTACTTCGGTTGGGACGGTGGCTTCGCTGTCATGATCGGTGGTTCAGCATTAGCGGTTGTTCTACTGTTTATCGTCATGTTGAGCGAAAGCAAACATAAACGTGAATTAGCAAACTCACAATAAACATTCATCAAATGTTCATTGTTAATCGCTAGACTCGTGGGCTATATCAAAAATGATGTAGCCCATTTTTTTACCCAAATAAAGTGCCAAGGAGATATAATCATGAGCTTTCCATTAAAAACATTGGTGGCTAGTATGGTTTTAGTGATGTCAGTGTCTGCTGTAGCTCAAGCTTCAAGTAAAGTTGTCATTGCACATCGTGGTGCAAGTGGTTACTTACCGGAACATACCCTACCTGCAAAAGCTATGGCTTACGCACAAGGTGCTGATTTTCTTGAGCAAGATTTAGTTATGACGAAAGATAACGAGCTTGTGGTCTTACATGACCATTATCTCGATCGCGTGACTGATGTTGCTGAACGTTTCCCTGACCGCGCTCGTAAAGATGGCCGTTACTATGCGATTGACTTTACCCTTGATGAGATCAAATCACTCAATTTTACAGAAGGATTTGATATTGTTGATGGTAAAAAAGTGCAAAGCTATCCGAACCGCTTCCCGATGGGGAAATCAGATTTCCGCGTTCATACTTTCCAAGAAGAGATTGAATTTGTTCAAGGATTAAACAAATCAACGGGTAAAAATATTGGCATCTACCCAGAAATTAAAGCCCCTTGGTTCCACTTACAAGAAGGCAAAGATATCACCAAGAAAACACTCGAAGTCCTTAAAGAGTATGGCTACACCACCAAGGATTCCAACGTTTATCTACAGTCATTTGACCCTAATGACCTAAAACGTATCAAAAATACCTTGATGCCAGAAATGGGAATGGATCTTAAATTAATTCAATTGATTGCTTACACCGATTGGAATGAGACTCAAGAGCAAAAACCTGACGGAACTTGGGTTAATTACAATTATGATTGGATGATGAAACCCGGTGCCATGAAAGAAATTGCGACCTATGCAGATGGTATTGGTCCTGATTATCATATGCTAATTAATGAAGAATCTACACCTACCAATATCAAGGTGAATGGTATGGTCAAAGAAGCCCATGACAACAAAATGGCGGTTCATCCGTTCACTATCCGTGTTGATAAGCTGCCAAAATACGCCAAAGATGGGCAACAGCTTTATGACATCATTTATAACCAAGCCGATGTCGATGGCGCCTTCACCGACTTCCCTGACTTAGGGGTTAAGTTCTTAGAACAACAGAAACAAAAATAGTTTCTGCACCAAATAAGAATGCAGCCATTTGGCTGCATTTTCTTCAAGTTGGACGCCTTAGTTAAGCGATAGTGACAGGGAATGCGATCACATCACTGATTTTGTCTGCATTTAAAGCAATCATAATCAGCCTATCCACCCCAACAGCGACCCCCGAACAATCGGGTAGACCATGTTCTAAAGCCGCAAGTAAATGCTCATCAATAGGTGCTGTCGGTAGCCCCATTGCCGCACGCTTACGGTTGTCTTGTTCAAATCGCTGACGTTGCTCACTGGCATCCGTTAGCTCGTGGAAGCCATTCGCCAGCTCCATCCCTTTGAAATACACCTCAAAACGCTCGGCGACTCGGTGATCTTCGGTACTGATTACAGCAAGAGAAGCTTGAGTCGCAGGGAAATGATACACGACTGCAGGCTTTTCTTTACCAATATGAGGCTCAACGCCCATGGTAAATAGCAACTGAAGTAAAGTGTCTTTATCTTCTTCCTGATCCGCGATATTGCTCAAATCTAAACGGGCGGCAACCTCACGTAATTCGCTTTTTTCAGCGGACAGCGGGTCAATATCCAAATAACGTAAAAACGCTTGTTGGTAAGAAAGTAGCTCTGCACTCTCACATTCTAAAACTTGTTGCAGTAAATCATCCACTTCATTAATCAAACGATACATATCAAAATGCGGACGATACCACTCTAACATGGTAAATTCAGGATTATGATGCCGCCCTGCTTCTTCATTTCTAAAGCTACGACCTAGCTGATAGATAGGACCACTACCTGCAGCTAATAAACGTTTCATGTGGTATTCAGGGCTAGTCATTAAATATAAATTAATGCCTTGTGCCGCACCTGGCCCCACAAAACGCGTTTCAAATGGAACAAGATGAATGTCAGTGACTGTTGCCTGACTCATTGCGGGGGTTTCGACTTCAAGTACACAGCGATCAGTAAAAAAACGTCTGATTTCCGCAACTATTTTTGCGCGCTGTAACAGGTTAGCGATGGGGGCGGTTGGCTGCCAATTCGCTATATCACTCATTAAGATGACTCCAAAATAAACTTAGTCGTGCAGTGTACCCACCTCACTTGCAACACACAATGCATTTACACTGATAAAGCGCATTTATCTGAGCGTCAGCGCTTGTGACTGTCGACATAATGAGTAAGTAGGGATAGCCTGATTATCCCTTGCTTTATACGATTAGGCAAAGCCTTTGCTTTTAGCTTTACATAGACTGATGGGGAGACGTAAATAAAACCGCCTAAAACATGATTATTTCTTATGTTATGTGACATAACTGTTACTAAAAAAACGAAACGATTCGCTTTCTCAATCTATTTTAAAATTTTCGCTTAGAAAATAAATTTATTCTAAAAATAAATAGTGAGACTCCTCGCAAATTAGCATTCAATATGAATTAAACTCTTCAGCTATAATAATAGTATTATTCACTTATTATTGATAAAACCCGACTAATCCACTTGGTTTTATACACTAAAACTCCCTGTGAATTTAATGATAATCATTTGAAATTCCTTTTTATTCGATGTTAACCACCTACAAAATCGAGTAATATAAAAACAATTTACAAAAAGAAGATCTACCTCACACTTTATTGCTAAATTTGGCCAAAACCCCCCTCTATATCAAATTTATCTTGAGTACTATTCGCTATAATTCACAGCATGATAAGTCATTATTAGCTATTATATTATTTACTATTAAAAAACAGATATTTCGTAGTTTAGCTTTAAGTTGAACTGAAAATGACATAGCTAATTATCAAAAGTATTTAAAAGAATTTATCAATTTTACACTTGAACAATGGAGAAGCGCAGTGCAAACCTTCAATGCCGATTTAGCGATTATCGGGGCCGGGGGCGCAGGCTTACGTGCAGCAATTGCTGCCGCTGAAGCAAATCCCAATATCAAGATTGCTCTGGTCTCAAAAGTATACCCAATGCGTAGTCACACTGTGGCCGCAGAGGGGGGATCAGCAGCAGTTACTCAGGCTCATGACTCCTATGACTATCATTTTAATGATACTGTTGCTGGTGGAGACTGGCTGTGTGAGCAAGATGTCGTCGATTATTTCGTCGAACATTGCCCAACAGAAATGACCCAGCTAGAGCTATGGGGCTGCCCGTGGAGCCGTAAACCAGATGGTTCAGTTAACGTTCGCCGCTTTGGTGGGATGAAAATTGAGCGGACTTGGTTTGCAGCCGATAAAACAGGCTTCCACATGCTCCACACACTCTTCCAAACCTCATTAAAATATCCACAAATTCAACGCTTTGACGAACACTTCGTCCTCGATATCATTGTTGATGAAGGCCAAGTCCGTGGTCTTGTCGCGTTAAATATGATGGAAGGAACAAAAGTCCAGATCCGTGCTAATGCCATCGTGATGGCAACTGGCGGTGCTGGACGCGTTTATCGCTACAACACCAATGGCGGTATTGTGACTGGTGATGGTATGGGGATGGCATTCCGCCATGGTGTTCCTTTGCGTGACATGGAATTCGTTCAATATCACCCAACTGGTCTTCCAGGTTCTGGTATCTTAATGACTGAAGGTTGTCGTGGTGAAGGTGGGATCCTTGTCAATAAAGATGGCTATCGCTATCTGCAAGACTACGGAATGGGCCCTGAAACGCCACTGGGCAAACCTGAAAACAAATATATGGAACTGGGTCCGCGTGACAAAGTTTCCCAAGCGTTCTGGCACGAATGGCGTGCAGGCCGCACTATCAGTACCCACCGCGGTGATGTTGTTTACTTAGATCTTCGCCACCTTGGCGCAGAAAAACTGCATGAGCGTTTACCATTTATTTGTGAGTTGGCGAAAGCCTACGTAGGGGTTGACCCAGTAACAGACCCGATTCCTGTTCGCCCAACCGCTCACTACACCATGGGTGGTATCGAAACGGATCAACGCACAGAAACACGTATCAAAGGCCTATTTGCTGTCGGTGAATGTTCTTCTGTTGGCTTGCACGGTGCAAACCGTTTAGGTTCTAACTCATTAGCTGAATTAGTGGTATTTGGCCGCCTAGCGGGTGAAGAAGCCGCTCGCCATGCTGCTGAAGCAACACCAGCTAATGCAAATGCTATCGAAGCTCGTACCCGTGATATCGAAGCTGACCTGAGTAAGCTCATGAACCAAAAAGGGAAGGAGAGCTGGTCGAAAATCCGTGACGAGATGGGTATTTCAATGGAAGAAGGCTGCGGTATCTACCGTACTCCTGAATTAATGCAAAAAACCGTTGATAAAATTGCTGAACTGAAAGAACGCTTTAAACACGTCGAAATTACCGACCATAGCAGCGTCTTTAACACTGACCTACTGTACACCATTGAGTTAGGCTTTGGCCTTGATGTGGCGGAATGTATGGCTCACTCTGCAATCAACCGTAAAGAATCACGTGGTGCACACCAACGTCTCGATGAAGGCTGTACTGAGCGTGATGATGTTAATTTCCTTAAACATACTTTGGCATTCTATAACCCAGAGGGCTCCCCTCGTTTAGAATACAGTGACGTAAAAATCACGAAATCTCAGCCAGCTAAACGTGTTTACGGTGCCGAAGCTGAAGCTCAAGATAAGGCGAAGAAGGAGCAAGCTAATGGATGATATGAAACACCTAAAAATGGAGATCATGCGTTACAATCCTGAAACGGATAGTGAGCCCCATTTGGTGACGTATGATGTCCCTTACGATGAGCAAACTTCTTTGTTAGATGCGTTAGGCTATATCAAAGATAACCTCGCTCCAGACCTGTCTTACCGCTGGTCTTGTCGTATGGCGATTTGTGGTTCTTGTGGCATGATGGTGGATAAAATACCTAAACTGGCTTGTAAAACATTCCTGCGTGAATACCCGCAAGGCATGAAAGTTGAGCCATTAGGTAACTTCCCAATCGAGCGCGACCTTGTTGTTGATATGACACACTTTATTGAGCGTTTAGAAGCGATCAAACCGTACATTATTGGTAATGACCGTAAACCTTCTGAAGGCCCAAATAAGCAAACGCCTGCGCAGATGGCGAAATACCATCAATTTTCAGGCTGTATCAACTGTGGTCTGTGCTATGCAGCTTGCCCACAATTTGGACTGAACCCAGAGTTCATCGGCCCAGCCGCGATCACATTGGCAGAGCGCTACAATTTAGATAACCGAGACCATGGTGCGAAAGAACGCATGACCTTGTTAAACGGTGACAATGGTGTCTGGAGCTGTACGTTTGTAGGCTACTGCTCTGAAGTCTGTCCTAAGCATGTCGACCCTGCGGGCGCGATCCAACAAGGTAAAGTTGCCAGTGCGCAAGACTTTGTTATCGCCATGCTGAAGCCACGATAAGGAGAATTGAAGTCATGACAACGAAACGTAAACCCTATGTTAGGGAAATGAAGGGCGATTGGTGGCAAAAGCTGGGTTTTTATCGCTTTTACATCATGCGTGAAAGTACTTCAGTCCTTCAAGTTTGGTTCAGTATTTTAGTCCTATATGGGGTATTTGCACTGAAAAGTGGCCCTGAATCATGGGCGGGTTTTGTTGGGTTCTTAAGTAACCCAATCATCCTTATCATTAACATTATTACTTTGGCAGCAACGCTATTGCACACCACAACGTGGTTCAAACTTGCACCAAAAGCCGTCAGTATTATTGTAAAAGATAAGAAAATGTCAGAGGAGCCTATCGTTAAAGGCTTCTGGGCACTCACGATTGTTGTAACTGCGGCAATCTTAGCAATCGCATTGTTATTTTAATCTAAGGAGAATCTGATGAATCTAACGCCTAAACGTTCCGATGAGCCGATTTTCTGGGGGTTATTTGGTGCAGGTGGTATGTGGAGTGCCGTGATTGGCCCTGCTATCATCATTCTGTTAGGAATTTTAATTCCGCTGGGTGTTGCACCAGAAATGCTGAGCTATGAGCGCATTATGGCATTTAGCCAAAGCTTTATCGGCCGTATTTTCTTATTATTGATGATTATTTTGCCAGTATGGTGTGGTATGCACCGTATCCACCATACGTTGCACGACTTTAAAATCCATGTCCCAGCGACAAAATGGGTTTTCTATGGCGGCTCAGCAATCATCAGCGTAATTGCAATTATCGGCGTATTCACACTGTAAATAATTCAATCGCACATTATTTTAATACAAGGTATGGCAGCAATGGCCATACCTTTTCTTTTTTAGAGCTTAAAAACTACTGCTTAAAGCCTCGAATAAGTGATTCTAAACCGAATAAGAAAGCTACCGTTCCATCATCACTATCCATGATGTGTATCGCCTGCTTTAATAACAATGGCATTGAGCTATCTTGTTCTACATCCCGCTCACTGATTGCGGCAATATGTTCTTGCTGTTCTAGCACCGAACCTAACGTAAAATGCCCCACCGCGCTAATTGCATATAAACCGTTTTGTAATGAAAAACCGTTATCGACCATAAACTGTAATTGTTTTTCCACAGTAGCATATTGCTCTGAACTAGGGCGAGTCCCCAAATGTACCTTTGCCCCATCACGATAGCGAAGTAAGGCACGGCGAAAACTTAATGCGTTATGACGCAAAAATTCCTGCCACGTTTCCCCTTCGGCAGGTAATGGGTGGTCATGGTGCCGTTTTAGCATTTCAACCGATAATGCATCCAACAACGTGCGCTTATTCTTCACATGCCAATACAGTGTAGGCTGCTCAACGCCCAGTTTTTGAGCCAATTTTCGAGTTGTCAGCCCTTCCATCCCCACTTCATTCAGCAAGTCTAATGCAGCACTAATAATGGTTTCTCTATCTAACCTTGCCATCATGTTCCCCTATTTTTATTGACACTCTATCACTGATAGGGATATATTCCAACTCTATCACCGATAGAGAAATCAATTATGAATAAGTTTGCGATCACTGCTTTAACGATCACCGCCCTCGATGCCATGGGGATCGGCATGATCATGCCTGTTTTGCCAGCCTTACTTCGTGAGTATGTAACAATAGAAAATCTGGCAAACCACTACGGCATCTTACTAGCCCTGTATGCCGTCATGCAGGTGTTTTTTGCGCCAATACTGGGAAAATGGTCCGATAAATTCGGTCGCAGAGCTATCTTACTGCTTTCCCTTGCGGGAGCCGCTCTCGACTATACTTTACTGGCTTTATCTAGCTCACTTTGGATACTGTATTTAGGCCGTTTAGTTTCGGGGATCACTGGTGCAACAGGCGCTGTTGCCGCTTCTATTATTGCTGACAACACAGCCCCAAAAGAGCGTACAAAATGGTTTGGACGACTAGGTGCAGCATTTGGTGTTGGCCTAATCGCTGGCCCTGCGATTGGCGGCTTTGCAGGGCAATTCTCTCCACATTTACCTTTTGTTATTGCAGCCGCCTTGAACGCGTGATCTTGCTTATTTTTAAAGATCAAAACAGACGTGCTATACAGAATGATCAAAATGAAACTGTAGAGCAGCCGGTTTCCTTCATACGGCTGATAAAACCTGTCATTTTGCTCCTTTTTGTCTTTTTTATGGCGCAGCTAATTGGCCAGATCCCTGCAACAACCTGGGTGTTATTTACCGAAAATCGCTTTCAATGGGACAGTATGCAAGTTGGGTTATCTCTGGCGGGTTTAGGCGTCATGCATGCCCTATTTCAAGCCTTTATTGCCGGGGCGATAGCCAAAAAATTCAATGAGAAAGTGACAATTATTGTCGGTTTTATCGCAGATGGCACCGCATTCATTATTTTGTCATTACTCACAGAGGGCTGGATGATTTTCCCTACATTAATTTTACTCGCCGGTGGCAGTATTGCGTTACCCGCACTACAAGGGCTAATGTCCGCTCAAGTCAATCAAGCTAACCAAGGTAAATTACAAGGGATTTTAGTCAGTTTAACCAATGCCACTGGGGTTATTGGTCCATTATTATTTAGTTTTATTTTTGGTCAAACACTCGCAACATGGGATGGCTGGGTATGGCTGATTGGTGCGATGATGTATGTTTTATTGATCGCATTTATTTTATCTTTTCATAGAAATAGCAGCCAGATAGTTGAAACAGCAAAACTACCAAAGAGCTAAGTTTTAGCATGCCAACATTAAGTGCAATGATGGCCTTATCAGATTTGCTTTTGGAACATGACGTTAAGAGATATTTCAATGACAATACAACCTAAAAAGCCGAGAACGAAACCTGTAGAAGAAAGGCTAGACGACCTGATGAATCCATCATCTAAGCTTAAATCTTTGTGTAAAAATAGCGTCAAACTCTATGTCGAAAGGCAAAATATTTATATAGTTAATAAGGTAACAAGCTGATTTTTCGTTACTATAACCCTATCGTGTATTGTTATTTAATCCCCCTTGCGGGGGGACTAAATCATAGCTAATACTAAACAGGATTTGGTTTTGGCAACCAAGTAGATATAAAGTAAGAAAGCCCACAACCCGCAATAAATAGCCCAACATAGCCTAAGTTAAAGTGACTTAAATAACTAACAATCAGAGGGGTGATCCCACCGATAAATGCAGCCGCACTGTTATAACCCACTCCTAATATTGTTGCCTGCCCATTAGATTTATCCATCAGTACGGCCGATAAATTACACAATATCATCGCTGAATATGCGGACATAACGACTTGAGCGAAAAAGACGAGAAGTAAATTATCTAGCTGCAATGAAAAATAGAGTGGTACTGAAAACAATACCATTCCAATGACGCCCATATTAAAAACAGATTTAGCCGAACTATATTTATCGGTTAGCCAACCACATATCAGCATAAAAACTAACAATAGGCCGGACGAAAATATTTCATAAAAACTCTTTATCTCGTCTATCTTTAATTGTTGAATAATTAGTGAAGTTGACAAATTTTGAGAATAAAAAGTGACAGTCCCAGGGATGGTAAATAAAAACACCCAAAAAACATGGTACCAGCTGAACATTATTTTTTTGTTCAAATCACTTTTATAATCTGGTAATTTAGCTCTAAACCAAAAGCTAATTAAAATATTAATTAAACCAATTAATAATGGGATCCTCCACCCAATTGACTGCATAGCATCTTCAGATAACGTATTCTTTAGAATGAAAACGATAACTAATGATGCAATGACCCCACATAAAGAGCTACCAACAATAATTGACGAAACTCTAGACAGAATATTTCCATCTAAATCCTTAAATAAATACGTAATTAGAGAAGGAAACTCACCTGCAAAACTAAAAGAAAGGGCCAATTGTAAAATTAATATTGCTAATGGCGTATAGTCTCCTAATAATTCAATGGGTAACAGTGCCATCATTAATGTTGCCGTACCGGTTATCATACTTGTTAATACTAGAGCTGATTTTTCCCCTACCGTATCAGCATATCGGCCTATAACATACCCACCTAGTGGGCGGATTAAAAAACGTAATGCAAAAATCCCCCATACCATTTCCGTTGCTTGTGTATAACCTAAATTAGTTAATTCCGTACTTAAATAAGTGGATATAGCCGCAAACACAGCAATATCATAATACTTTAAAGCATTACCTGCGACGGCACCAAACATGAATCTCCATTTCATTATTTATCCCTTTTCTATTAAACAATTTCCTTGTAGAAAAATATTCTCATATTTAAGGATAACTCACCAAAGATTCCAAACACGCAAGAGTAATGCCATTTTCTTTTAAAGCCTGAAATAAACCACTAGGTGAAGTATAAGAGCAACCTAGTTTTTCTTTAATGCGTAGAATACGTTTATTTTC